>CAJTXP010000030.1 GCA_910583615.1 uncultured Lachnospiraceae bacterium
CTTGATAATTCAAGCATTTGCACCAGTTTTATTGGTGGGAAAGTTGAGTAAATTATCTGATGGAAATTTGTATTGCGGGATATGATATCTGATGTTATGCTAAACAATAAGCAGAGAGGCAGGTGGAAGTATGTCTATGATTGGATATTATGATGGAACAGCAGTTCAGATAAAAGAGCCATTACAAATGAATCAAAAGGTGATTGTGATTCCAATTGAAAATGATACAGATTTAGGAGAGTCAGCCGCAGGAGGGCTTCATAAGTATGCGAATCCTTCTTTGATTGCGCAGGAAAAGGATGCGTGGAGAAAGGCGGCAATTGGAAATGGATGCCATGGGAATTTAAGTACCCGCAGGCAAAAGTATTGAAGAATGGCTTAAAACCAAGGGATTTTGATGTTTGGCGGGATTCATCATGGTGGGTGGTGGACCCCGTTTTTATGCTCTTTAATGCTGCTGATAGAGGGGCAATCAGGTAGAAAATCGTACTGTCACGCAAAAGTCGGCAGTTTCCGTGATAGTTTGGAGTTCTGCCTGATAGTATGAAATTTGTCGAAAAAAAATGCTTGATGTATTGAACTACTACAATTAATTCTGGATTTGTGATATAGTAGGATACAAAAGCTGTTAAGTTAGAGGGTACAAATTTCTATAATGAAGAAAACAGGGAGGGAGTTGTTATGAGCAGACATTTTATCACCGTATTAGGGACAAGTCTCTATACGGACTGTATTTATGAAGTGGAAGGGACGGATTTTGGATACCGCACGCCGTTTGTCCAGATGGCGGTGCTGAGATATATCATGCCCGTATGCAGCGAAGGGGACAGGATCACCGTGCTTCTGACGGAAAGGGCCGAAGAGATGAACTGGCGCACGAGAGCCTATACAGAGGCGGAGCTCAGGCATCCGGCAATGAAAAACAGGCAGCCGGCGGCAGGGGAGCAGAAGATCGGGCTGAAGGAGCTTATGGAAAGGGAATATCCGGATATCCCCATCGAAAGCGTGCGGATCAAAGAGGGGCGGAACAAGGCGGAGACCGATGAAATCTTTGAAGCGATTTACGGGGTGATCAGGCCGAAAGAAACGGTATATTTTGATTTTACCCATGGCCTGAGAAATCTGCCTATGCAGGCGCTGACGGTGATTCACTATGCCAAGGCCCTGAAAGACATCCAGGTAGGCGGGATGTATTATGGAGCGTTTGAGCTGGGAGAACGGAGAGAGGACGGAGAATATTATGTCAACCTTCTGGACATGTCGGCCTGCAGCACGATTCTGGACTGGACCAGTGCGGCGGAGTCTTTCATCAAGGGCGGAAGCAGCAGCCAGCTGAAAGACCTGTATAAAGAGACGGTCAAACCCAGGAAAGAGCAGAAGAACGCCACGCAGATGATAAACAGACTCTGCGATCTGACCAGCTGCCTGAATACCGGACGGGGAAAATACGATAAGAACGACAAAAACGAGAAGAAGAGCATACAGACTGCCTACAATAAGTTTCATGATTCCTATGAAAAAATGTGCGAAGATGAACAGCCGGTTTCCGATGCTCCGCTGATCCGGCTGCTGGATCATATCCGCGGGGACGTGAATATTTTTAACAGAAAATACTGGATCGAAAAAGAGGGAAGGCGCATAGAGCTGGAAAATACGGCGACAGGCATGGCTGCCATTCAATGGGCGATTGACAAGAACCTGACGCAGCAGGGCTTTACGGCGCTGGAGGAAACCATCAAAACTTATCTCTGTGAGGCCTATGAGATTCCGGCCGGGGACAGAGCGGAAAGAGACGGGATCGTCGGGCGGACATTGAAATTTCTGGCGAACCAGCAGCTTTCCCGGACCAGTCAGTCAGACGAAAACAAAGAGACCGTAAAAGAGAAACTGCTGGCGGAATTTCACACAGATCCCGATTTTGAAAAACGGGACGCAGAAGAAAAGGAAGATTATCTTAAAAGGATCGAAGAGATGGCCATGAATCTGTCAGAAAAGCTGCTGGATGTGTCTTCGGCCGTGTCGGATCAGCGTAATACTCTGAATCATTTTGGATTCCAGAAGAATCCGGCCGGCTATGACAAACTTCAGAAAAATCTCGTGAAGCGGTATGAGGAGTTGAAGGAAGTCATGGAGCGGGACGGCGTAAGATCCTGCGGCTGAAATGTATATTCACGAATGTTAAACTTTTCCGCATAACTTTGAACGCCGACGCTCATAAGTCTGCATTACCGGCGGATTTTACTGCCCGTCGGTATGGATTCCGCGGCACAGCGGCGGGACGAAGATCAGAGAGGAGGGAACGGAATGTCCTGGGATCTGGAACTGTTAAAAAGGGCGCTGCAGATTCGCTATGTAAAGCTGCGCTTTGGATTGAGGATCGCGGAGGATACCAGACTTCCCGTGAATAAGGTGTCCGCCATCCGGGGCGGGATCGGAGAGATGCTGCTGCGCGCCAACTGCATCCGGGACCGGCAGTGCAAAAGCTGCGATTTTGAATCTGAATGCATCGTCAGAAGGACCCTCTATTCCCGATTTGAAGAGAAGCCGGATTTTGTGACCTCCGGGGACAGCGTGGGATATGTGCTGGAATGTGAAAATTATAACGAAGATTTTCAGGAAGGAGACATACTGGAATTTCATCTGATCCTGTTTGGGAAGACGATCGTATACTTCAGCCAGTTTCTGCAGGCGGTCCATCAGCTGGGGCTGGCAGGCGTCGGAAAGGCGCACGCCCGGTATACAGTCGCGTCGGTCCGGAACACTGTGGGAAAAGACATCCTGAGAGGTTCGGAAGTGTTCATGGAACGTTATCAGGTGCTGACGCTCTGGGACTATGTAACATACCGTCAGAAGGGATTAACCGCCCGGAGGCCTCCGGACCTGATTCGCTTTCAGACTCCTGTGACCTTAAAATATCAGGGAAAGATGCAGCAGTCCCTGTCTCTGGAGGCCATGATCCCGGCTCTGTGCAGGCGGATTTACATGCTGGACTGTTTTGAAGGGATAGACTGTGAGCAGCTCAGATGGGACGGGGACTGGCCTCTGGTATTGCAGGAATACTCCAGACCGGTCCCGGTCTGCCGGTATTCCAGTACACAGGATCAGAAGATGTCGCTTTGGGGGACCAAAGGCGCGCTGCATCTGGAAGAGATACCAGAGGAGCTGATTCCTCTTCTGCTGGCAGGCGAAGTCACCCACATGGGGAAAAATACCAGCTTTGGATTTGGACGGTATCGTTTATCGGCTACATGATGGCGGTGTGAACGGTATCGGTAGAAACGCCTGCGGTTCACAGACTTGATCGGCCCCATTTTCGTAGCCGCCGTGTAATCGTAACCTGTCTACTATTTACATGCAATCGCATTTTTTAAAAAATCAGCGCCCGAAAGGGTGCTATTTTTTATGTCCTCCACATATGTATAGAAAGTACGAGACGACCGATGCGTGGGGGGATTCTATGAACGAGAGAGATTTGCAGGTATTGGAGCAGTATCCGTTTACCGTGAACGGAAGCTGGCGCACGAGGGGAGCATTTTTGCTGGATACCAGTGCGGGCAGGCTTCTGATCAGGGAGTTTTCCGGCAGCGACTACAAACTTCAGAAGGAGCAGGAACTTCTGCAGCATCTGAAGGACTGCGGCTATCTGGTGGACCGGATGGAACCGGATCAGGAGGGCAGGCTTGCGACGGTATACCGGGAATATTTCCGGTTCGTGGTGAAAGAATCCCTGGATGGAAGAGAATGCGATACCAGAAGCGAGAGCGAGATCTTAAAGGCCGCTTCTCTGCTGGCCGGTATTCATAAAGATCTGAGGGGATTCTGTGAGGTGACGGAAGAGGAACGTCTGCGTCTGTCTGCGTCCGATGCGGTTTTGGAACTTGGACGGCATAACAGAGAACTCCGGAAGATCTATACCTTTATCCGGAAAAAGAATAAAAAGAATGAATTTGAATCAGCTTATCTGTCCTGTTGTCTGGAGGTTCTTCTGGAGGCGCAGAACGTCGAACGCAGGCTCCGGGATTCTTCCTATGAGAAGCTTCGGGACCAGGCGCTGACAGAAGGGCATTTCTGTCATGGAGAGTATATTCATCACAATATTCTGGTGGGAAACGGAAAGATGGCGGTTATCAATTTTGAAAAATTCGCGCTGGATGTGCAGGTGAACGATCTGTATCTGTTCATGAGAAAGATTCTCGAAAAGCAGAATTATGACTTCCGTCTGGGAAGCAGGATCCTGGATTCTTACGAGCAGGTGCGCCCTCTGAGCATGGAAGAACGGGAATACCTGAGTCTCCGTATGCAGTATCCGGAGAAATTCTGGAAGCTGGCTAATTATTACTACAATACAAATAAAGCGTGGGTTCCCGGAAAACATATGGAGAAACTGGAAAAATTTTTGTCTCAAAGGGAAAAAAGAGTTTCCTTTTCCAGAGAGATATTGTATAATAAGACTAACTATACTACAGAATTCGGGAGGTAATTATACAAAATGGACTACAAGGCAATCTATGAAGAGTGGCTTTCCAATCCCTATTTTGACGAAGCTACAAAAAATGAACTGAAAGCGATTGCGGACGACGACAACGAGATCAAAGAGCGTTTTTACAAGGATCTGGAGTTTGGCACGGCGGGCCTTCGGGGCATCATCGGAGCAGGTGTGAACCGTATGAACATCTATGTGGTGCGCCGCGCGACCCAGGGACTTGCCAATTATATCATCAAGCAGGGCGGACAGGGCAAGGGAGTTGCCATTGCCTATGACTCCCGCCGGATGTCTCCGGAATTTGCGGAGGAAGCGGCGCTGACGCTGGCAGCCAACGGAATCAAGGCATACAAGTTTGAGTCCCTGCGTCCGACGCCTGAGCTGTCCTTCGCGGTCCGCGAGCTGGGATGCGTGGCGGGCATCAACATCACCGCCAGCCACAATCCGCCGGAGTACAACGGCTACAAAGTATACTGGGAGGACGGCGCGCAGTTTACGCCGCCCCATGACAAGGGCGTAACGGAGGAAGTGCTGGCGATCACCGATCTGTCCACCGTGAAGACGACGACCAGAGCAGAGGCGGAGGCAGCCGGGAAATATGAGATCATCGGACAGGCCATCGACGACAAGTTTATCGGACATGTCATGGCGCAGGTAGTGAATCAGGATGCCATCGACAAGATGCAGAAGGATATCCGCATCGTCTACACGCCGCTCCACGGTACCGGCAACATTCCGGCAAGACGCGCGTTAAAAGAGCTGGGCTTTGAGAACGTCTACGTGGTTAAAGAGCAGGAGCTTCCGGACGGTGAGTTCCCGACCGTCAGCTATCCGAACCCGGAAGCGGCAGAGGCATTTGCGCTGGGCCTGAAGCTGGCAAAGGAAGTGGATGCAGATCTTGTCCTTGCAACCGACCCGGATGCAGACCGTCTGGGCGTGTATGTAAAGGATACGAAGTCCGGTGAGTATATTCCGCTGACCGGCAATATGTCCGGTTCTCTTCTGTGCGACTATGTGCTGAGCCAGAAGCAGGCGGCAGGAAAGATCCCGGCGGATGGACAGGTGGTCAAGTCCATCGTGACCACCAACCTGGTGGATGCCGTGGCGGCGAACTACGGCTGCGAGCTGGTGGAAGTGCTGACCGGCTTCAAGTTCATCGGGCAGCAGATCCTGAAGAACGAGCATACCGGACACGGAACTTATCTGTTCGGCCTTGAGGAGTCCTACGGCTGCCTGATCGGTACCTATGCCCGTGACAAGGACGCCATCTCCGCAACGGTCGCGCTGTGTGAGGCGGCAGCTTACTACAAGACGAAGAACATGACTCTGTGGGATGCCATGCTCGCCATGTATGAAAAGTACGGCTACTACAAGGATGCGGTCAAATCCATTGAGCTGAAAGGTATCGAAGGCCTTGCCAAAATCCAGGAGATCCTGGAGACCTTGAGAAACAACACGCCAAAGACGATCGGTTCCTACAAGGTAGTATCCGCAAGAGACTATAAGCTGGATACCATCAAAGACATGGCGACCGGAGAGGTAAAGCCCACCGGACTTCCGGCTTCCAACGTGCTCTACTACGATCTGAACGACGGCGCATGGCTGTGCGTAAGGCCGTCCGGAACCGAGCCGAAGGTGAAGTTCTACTACGGAATTAAAGGCGCCTCTCTCGAGGACGCTGACGCAAAGAGCGCAGCCCTCGGCGAGGAAGTTCTTGCAATGATCAATAAGATGCTGTAACTATATAAGAGATTGCGCTGCAATACGTATTGTGCTGCAGAGAGACGGTCCGGGAGGGCGGGTATGACATCCGGCAGACTGCGGAAGTTTAGAAGGTCTGCCGGCCCATACCCGCCCTCCCGGCAGCTGTGCACCGCCATCCGGAGTAAAATTCATGCAGAGACAACTCTGTGCAGGATCCGACCGCAAAGAAAGTGAGCCGGAAGAACTGTATTTTACAGTATGGGGAAAGGAAAGCCTTCGGGAAGTCAGCTGCAGTGGGGCGGGGATGCCCTCGCAGGCCCTTTGGGGGCGTTTTGCGTTTCGACGAAATCCACTGCTTACGGAGACTTGGCGCGACGGTTCTCCGGAGCGCCTTAGTCGCAGTTGGCAGTTAGTTCGTCGAAGCGCTGCCCCGGGTCTGTGAGGGCATCCCCGCTGCAGCGCCACTTTGCGGCACCCCTCCCCCTTCCTTTTTCACTTACACTTTGCCGCTGACACTAACACTGCCACGAACGCCGGCACCAGCACGAACGCCGGCACCAGCACGAACGCCGGCACCGGCACGAACGCTGACAAAACAGAAAGCGAGGAATCCATAATGTACACCTATCCGGAACTTCTGAACATCATCGCCGAACTCCGCAGCGACCACGGCTGCCCATGGGACAGGGCGCAGACCCACGAGAGCATGATCCCCTGCCTGAAGGACGAATGCCAGGAGGTCATCGAAGCCATTGAACAGAAAGATGACGAGAACCTCTGCGAAGAGCTGGGCGACGTGCTTCTGCAGGTACTGCTCCACGCCCGGATAGCAGAAGAGGAAGGCAGGTTCACCATGGGCGACGTGGTGAACACTCTGGCTGAGAAAATGGTGCGCCGGCATCCCCATGTATTCGGAGATGAAGAGTATGGTTCTCCGGAGCAGAACAGACTCCGGTGGGAAGAAATAAAAAAAGCGGAGAGAGAACTGAAAAAACACCGGAAAGACCGGTAAATATCAGGATACTGCTTGACAAATAACAGGAAAAACGGTATAACTAATGATACGTGCTTGTTAACCGTATCTTATTGAACTTCTGCAGTTCAGTAAGGATGTATTTTCAGAAAAATTTCAGGAGGAGATATCATGAATAAGGCTGAATTGATCACAGCAGTAGCAGAGAACGCAGATATTACGAAAAAAGACGCAGAAAAAGCGCTTAAAGCATTTGTTGATGTAGTTACAGAAGAATTAAAGAAAGGTGAGAAAGTTCAGGTAGTCGGATTCGGTACCTTTGAAGTGCTTGAAAGAGCGGCAAGAGAGGGAAGAAATCCTCATACAGGCGAGCCGATGCCGATCGCAGCCTGCAAGGCTCCGAAGTTTAAAGCAGGAAAAGCTTTAAAGGATGCTCTGAACTAAGTCAGGGGACAAATGAGGCTGGACAAGTTTTTAAAGGTTTCCCGGCTGATCAAAAGACGCACCGTTGCGAATGAAGCCTGCGATGCCGGCAGGGTGCTGGTGAACGGAAAGGTTGCCAAGGCATCTCAGAATGTGAAAGAAGGGGATGTACTGGAAATTCAGTTCGGGACAAGGACTGTGAAGGCAGAAGTGCTGGATGTACAGGAAACAGTCAGGAAAGAAGAAGCAAAAGAGCTTTACAGATACTTATGATGGCCGGGGCGCTGTTGTCCGGCAGAAAAAGGAATAATCACGGGGATCTCCTAATATATTTATAAAAGAATATATAGGAGGTCTTTTTCTATGGTTAAGATGGGGACTGCAGAGGAACATCCTCAGGGCAGAGGCGCTCATAAATTCAACATGATGAACCGGCGGACCGGAAGCATTACAGGCGTATCAGATGTGATTTCCTTTGACATATCAGAAGTCCTTCTGGAGACGGAGCTGGGAATGCTGCAGATCAAAGGGGCGGATCTGCATGTCAACCGTCTGTCGCTGGAGAAAGGAGAGATCGAGCTGGAAGGCCGGATTGACAGCATCCAGTATTCAGAGGTCTCAGATTTCAAAAAAAGCGGCGAGTCGCTGCTGAACCGGCTGTTCCGTTAGCGCTATGAGTCTGGGAATTTTCAAAGAACTGCAGTTTTTTGGACTTGCAGTGGTAAGAGGAGTGCTGATCCTGGTTCTCTACGATCTGCTTCGGATCTTTCGGCGGGTTGTGCCCCATGGCGTTCTGGCAGTGGCGCTGGAAGATGTGCTCTACTGGGCGGGAACGGCGCTTCTGATCTTTCAGCTTCTGTACAGGGAGAATGACGGTGCAGTGAGGGGATATGCGCTGTTTGCGGTCGCTGTCGGGATGCTGTTCTACCATCAGACGGTCAGCGGCTGGCTGGTGGAAAATATCGCAGGCGTTCTGAACTGGTGCTTTGGAATTCTCCTGAAACCTGTTTGCATTATATGGAAGAAAGTAGTACAAGTTTTCAGAATCGCAGTACGATTTTATAAAAAGAAATTGAAAAAAAGGCTGAAAGAGTTTATAATTATCTTATTCTCTTAGAGGTGAAGCTTATGTCGGTAAAATCAAAGACCAGAAGAGCATACAGGCGGAGGCAGCACATGGGAGCCTGGAGTATCATTCTGATTGTCCTGGCTGTCTTTGGCGTGAGCACGATCGGCGGTATTCAGTTAAAACAGAAAAATTATACCTATCAGTTGAAGGAAGAAGCCCTTATGGAGGCAATCGCCGAAGAAGAGAGACGTGCGGAAGAGATTGCAGAGTTTGAGGCGTACACAAAGACGAAGAAATACGTGGAGGACGTGGCTAAGGAAAAGCTGGGACTTGTCTATGAGGATGAGATTATTTTTAAATCAAAAGATTAGACTGAATGAGGATGGGCAGGGAGCTCATCCTTATTTTCACCCATAACCCATGTCGAAAAAATTTTTTTTCGAGGCACTTCTAATTGACAAAGATTGCAAAATCCTCTTTTTATAATGCCCATACAATCCGTGGTATCCTTTCCGGGAAGCGGGCGGGACAGGCTCTGGCGCACAGAGCCGTTCAGCGCATCTGGAAGGACAGGCCCCGGAATCAATGATATGGAGGAGGAACAGTGCAATGGAATGGACAAAATATGTACTGGCTTTAACAGTCGGCGTATGCCTGCTGATTTTGTTCGGCAGGAAAGAGGACGGAAGAGACAAGTGGCTGCTGGGAGGCGGAGCAGGCCTCTGTCTGGCGGCAATGGAACTGACGGTAGAGTATATGTGGGGCGATGAGACATGGAAAATGATTGTAAGCATGATGAAGGCAACGGCCTTTTTCTCCGCTGTCGTCCTGGCAGGCTATATATGGGAGTGGCTGTTTGAGAGGAGGAAAAGCTTTCCGGATTCAGAAGCCGCACACCCGGTCAGACAGTGGATGCAGGAATATCAGGAAAGTTTTTCACAGCTTTCCAGAAGCTTCTGTATGGTGCCGCAGTTGGCGGACTGCGGCACCAGAGGGGAACGCATTATGCAGGAGCGGCTGATGGAGAGCCGTCTGGCGGCGGCAGGGCAGCTTCAGGAGATGAGCCGGATCCTGGTGGGGACCATGGAACGGATCTACAGTACCAGAGAGGATACAGGGCTGGAGCTGGAGATTGGAAAACGGCTGCGGCTTATGGGAGTACAGGTGCACAAGGTGTTTTTTTATAACCCCCAGGGTCGAAAACGCCAGGTCTATGTAACAATGAATACCAGACGGAAGATCTGCGTGCCTTCCAAAAAGATTGCAGCGGCCCTGACAGAGCTGATGGAATGCGAGATGATGCCTGCAAGGGACAGCAGATCCTTTGTCAGTCAGGAACGGGTGACGATCCTGTTTGTGGAAGGGGTCGCTTACAATGTGCTTTATGGAGTCAAAAAAGAGACCCGGCCGGATGAAGCGGTGTCCGGAGATAACTTCTCGGTATTCTGGCTGCCGGAGGGACAGTTTTATGCCGGACTGTCGGATGGGATGGGATCGGGGGTGCAGGCATGTACGCAGAGCGATCTGGTGCTGGATCTTCTGGAACAGTTTCTGGAAGCGGGCTTTTCCCGGGAGACGGCAGTACGCATGATCAATTCGTCGATTGTTCTACAGCCGGAAGATCCGGTGTTTTCCACGATGGATATTGCGGCGATCGATCTGTATACGGGCGTATGCGATTTCCTGAAGGTTGGCGCCTGTGCCAGCTTTCTGAAAAAGGAAAACGGGGTGGAATGTATCCGGGGCGCAGGGCTTCCGGCGGGGGTGAGCAGCCAGCTGGCGCTGGAGCCTTATCGGATGCGGATGTATGACGGGAATCTTCTGTTTTTGATAACAGACGGAGTTCTGGGCGCTCTGCCCCATGGACAGGAGGAGGAGATCATGAAGGAACTGATCTGGAATCTGGCGCCGGGTACTCCGGCGGAGATGGCGGAGCGCCTGATGGAGCAGGTCAAAGCATATGGACAGGCGGCGGATGACATGACGATTCTGGTAGCGGGGATCTGGAGACGGTAACTGCGCCGGCAGACTGTACAGCGGCAGGGATATGATATAGTGACCAGGAGAAGAACGGCGGATGAAAAATAAAGTATATAAATACATGAAACAGCAGCAGATGGTGGATATGGGGATGACGGTTCTGGCAGGATTTTCGGGCGGGGCGGATTCCACGGCGCTTCTGCAGCTTTTATGGGAATATGGAAATGAACACGGAATTCAGGTGTGCGCACTGCATGTAAACCATGGGATCCGGGGAGAAGAGGCAGGAAGAGACGAGGCTTTCTGCGAAGAATTCTGTCTGGAACGAAAGATACCGCTTACGATCGTTCGGGAAGATGTGCCGGAGTTTGCGAAGCAGAGAGGGATCGGCCTGGAGGAAGCCGGTCGGATGATCCGATATGACGCATTTGAACAGGAGCTCAGAAAGAACGGCGCAGACCGGGTGGCTCTTGCCCACCATCAGAACGATCAGACGGAGACCATGCTGTTTCATCTGATGAGGGGGAGCGGTCTTAGGGGGCTTCGGGGCATGGAACCGGTGCGGCTGCCGTATATCCGGCCGCTTCTGTGCGCACAGAGAAGTGAAATCGAAGACTGGCTTCGGGAACGGGGCATCGGATGGGTGGACGATTCCACCAACCAGGAACCTGCATACACAAGAAACCGGATTCGCCATCAGATCGTGGCCGCCATGGAGGAGATCCGTCCGGGAAGCGTGCGCCGGATGGCAGAGACTGCGGAGCGACTGCTGGAAATCGAAGATTTTCTGGACGAGGAGGTGCAAAGGTGCTGGGAGGACAGCGTCCAAAGAAGCAGCGACTGTGTGAAGATCGTTCTGAAGCCGTTTGCCGATATGCATCCGGCCCTCAAGAAGCTGCTGGTCCAGAAGTGCATGGCGCAGCTTGCGGGCGGCAGTCTTTATCTGGGAGCAGTCCATATGGAACAGATCTGCGCTCTGGCGAAGGGCAGGCGGGGAAGCAGGCTGACGCTTCCGGGCGGTTATTTTGCGGTACTTGGTTATGAAGAACTGCTCCTGAAAAAAGGTTACGGCCAGGAAAAAGAGGAAGAAGAGGTATATTGTGTGCCTGGGGAGGAATATCATTATATGGGTGCGGATTTCTGCCTGCAGGTGGAAAAATGTGATAAAATTGGGAAAATTCCGGTAAATCGCTATACGAAGTGGTTTGATTATGATAAAATTAAAAATAGTCTTGTTCTGCGCACCAGGCATCCGGGGGACTATCTGGAGCTTTCCGGCGGCATCCACAAGAAGCTGAAGGATTACTTTATAGACTGCAGGATTCCGAGAGAGGAACGCAGCCGGCGGATTCTTCTGGCGGATGGAAGCCATATCCTGTGGGTGACGGGTATGCGGATCAGTGAATATTACAAAGTGACAGAGCAGACAAGGACGATATTGAAAGTACAGATGAAGAAGAACGGAGGAACAGAGGATGGAGAAGCACCATATTGACGTGATGATTGATGAAGACGCAGTAAATAACCGGATCAAAGAACTGGGAGAGCAGATCAGCCGTGATTATGCGGACAGAGAGGTTTACCTGATCTGCATTTTAAAAGGGAGTGTATATTTTACCTGTGAACTGGCAAAAAGAATAACTGTACCGGTCATTATGGATTTCATGCAGTGTTCCAGTTATGGTGCGGCGACAAAATCCAGCGGAGTGGTAAAGCTTTCCAAAGACCTGGATATGGCGATTACGGACCGGGATGTGATTATTATCGAAGATATTATTGATTCGGGAAGAACGCTGAACCATCTGAAGGATCTGCTGGGGCAGAGAAATCCGGCAAGCCTGAAGATCTGTACGCTTCTGGATAAACCGTCAAGACGCGTTGTGGACGTGGACGTGGATTATACCGGGTTCCGGATAGAAGACAAATTCGTAGTAGGGTACGGGCTGGATTACGATCAGCTGTATCGGAACCTGCCGTATATCGGCGTGGTGGAATTTGATTAACAGGAGGATAAGAGATTTTGAACAGACAATGGAAAGGACTCAGTACCTATGTAGTATTCCTGGTACTGATCTGCCTGGTGCTTGTGTTTTTTGAAGGAAGGCTTCAGGAAAGGCCGACCTACACGTATCAGCAGTTTGAAGAGATGATTTCAGAGGGTACGGTGACAGGAGCCAGTATCCAGCCGAACAAGGAGACGCCCACAGGATCCGTGCTGTATTATCTGAAGGACGGTTCCATGGGAAGGACTTTTGTACTGGATACGGCGGATGCGGAACAGACATTAAGAGCGGCAGGACTGTCGTATGAGATTCTGCAGATGGAGGAGCCGGGCTTTTTTGAGACTTATGGAATGTCATTGATCCTGTGCGGGCTTATGATATTTTTCATTGTCATGACCATGGGCAGGAATAATGGCGGCAGCAACAACCGGATGCTGGATTTTGGAAAAAGCCATGCGCAGATGACTTCCGGCGCAGATAAAACTACCGGGTTTAAGGACGTGGCAGGTCTGGAGGAAGAAAAAAGCGAACTGGAAGAGATCGTGGATTTTCTGCGCAATCCCGGACGCTATACGAAAGTGGGTGCGAGGATTCCCAAAGGGGTCCTGCTTGTGGGACCGCCCGGAACGGGTAAAACCTTGATCGCCAAGGCGGTGGCAGGAGAAGCGGGCGTTCCGTTTTTCAGCATCTCCGGCTCGGATTTTGTGGAGATGTTCGTAGGTGTGGGAGCTTCCAGAGTCCGTGATCTGTTCGCCAACGCCAAGAGAAATGCGCCCTGTATCGTTTTTATCGATGAGATTGACGCGGTGGCGAGACGCCGCGGAACCGGTATGGGCGGCGGACACGATGAAAGAGAGCAGACGCTGAATCAGCTTCTGGTAGAGATGGACGGCTTTGGCATCAACGAAGGAATCATTGTCATGGCGGCGACCAACCGGGTGGATATTCTGGATCCGGCAATCATGCGTCCCGGCAGGTTTGACCGGAAGATCGGCGTGGGAAGGCCGGACGTAAAGGGGCGCGAAGAGATCCTGAGAGTCCATGCGAAGAACAAGCCGCTGGGAGATGACGTGGATCTGCATCAGATTGCGCAGACGACGGCAGGCTTCACCGGTGCGGATCTGGAGAATCTTTTGAATGAGTCTGCGATTATGGCGGCAAAGGAAGACCGCGGCTACATGATGCAGGAGGATATACGAAAGGCATTTATCAAGGTCGGGATCGGTGCGGAGAAAAAGAGCCGCGTCATATCCGAGAAGGAGAAAAAAATCACGGCTTATCATGAGGCCGGCCATGCCATTCTGTTTCATCTGCTTCCGGATGTGGGGCCGGTCTATACGGTGTCCATCATACCTACGGGCGTTGGGGCGGCAGGCTATACCATGCCCCTTCCGGAGCGGGATGAGATGTTTAATACAAAGGGAAGGATGCTTCAGGATATCGTTGTGGATCTGGGAGGAAGAGTTGCGGAAGAACTGATTTTTGACGATATTACCACCGGCGCTTCCCAGGATATCAAACAGGCGACTTCGATTGCCCGTTCCATGGTGACAAAATACGGAATGTCTGACAGGCTGGGCCTGATTCATTACGGCGATGACGGCGAGGAAGTATTTATCGGGCGGGATCTGGCCCACACAAGGAGTTACGGAGAGACGATAGCCGGTGAGATTGATGCGGAAGTGAAGCGGATCGTGGATGAATGTTATGGAAGGGCCAGAAAGCTCATTGAGCAGCATCGGGATGTGCTCGATGCCTGCGCAGCGCTTCTTCTTGAGAAGGAGAAGATTACAAGAGAAGAATTTGAAGAATTGTTTGTGCAGAACTGCTAAAAACTGTGGGTGATTTTTGTGAAGTTTGTGCACACTTCTTTGGGGAGATGTGGTACTATAATACCTGTAAAAACCCCCAATACATTATATAGTTTTTGCTACACCCCATAAGAAACAAGAAATACCTTCTCCTAAAAAAGACAGCATGAACCCCCGCTGTCTTTTTTACTGTCCGGTTATCCGCGATTACTGTTCATGGAGGTTACTTTTCACACGTCGGCCAGTGTTCAGCCTGTCTGGAAGACTTATCTGTCCCCGGCGGGCGTTCGGATGGCGTGGGTGTGAAAAGTAACTCATGGGGTGTCACAGCCGTAAATTTTTCATAAAAAACCTTGTGCTGTATCCACTTCTGTTATATGATAGTTAGACAACAGTCTTTTGAGGGGATAAACATATGGACATGAATAAGATTGCACAGACGATGCGCACCAGAGAGTATGCCATCAATATGAGACCTGTACTTAACAGAAAAGCTTTATTCAGTGATGAGACTGCCAATTACCGAACCCCCTTTGAGCCGGAGGTGGGAGACCGGGTAACGATCAAATTCCGTACATGGATGGATAACGTGGACTATGTGTTTTTCATCTGCGGAAGCGAGAAGAAACCCATGACAAAAGCGTACAGCAAAGGGGTTTTTGACTACTATACCTATACGACGGAACCGCTGACGGGGACGGTCCGTTATTTCTTCGAGGTCTGGACCGGGAATCAGAGATGCTTTTACAACAGTCTGGGAGTATCGAGGGATCTTCAGGAGTATAATTCTTTTGAGATTGCCCCGGGCTTCCGGACGCCGGACTGGGCAAAAGGCGCCGTCATGTATCAGATTTATACAGATCGTTTCTGTAACGGGGATCCTTCCAATAATGTGGAAGACCGGGAATATATCTATATTAACGAAGGGGTTCGCAGAGTACGGGACTGGAACCGGCTTCCGGAACCGATGGACGTCCGCGACTTTTACGGCGGGGATATTCAGGGGATCTGGAATAAACTGGATTATCTTCAGGATCTGGGGGTAGAGGTACTGTATCTGAACCCGATCTTTGTATCTCCTTCCAACCATAAGTACGACAGCCAGGACTATGACTATGTGGATCCTCATTACGGCGTCATTGTGGAAGACGGCGGAGAGTGCCTGCCGGAGGGAGATAACAATAACGCCCATGCCAGCAAATATATCCAGCGGGTGGTTAATAAGAAAAATCTGGAAGCAAGCAACGAGTTTTTTGCCGGATTTGTGGAAGAGGTGCATCGAAGAGGAATGAAGATTATCCTGGACGGCGTCTTTAATCACTGCGGTTCTTTTAATAAATGGCTGGACCGGGAACGGCTGTATGAGAATACGGAGGGCTATGAAAAGGGAGCGTACGTATCCGGTGACAGTCCGTATCGAAAGTTTTTCAAATTCAATTATGAGCACGGCTGGCCTTATAATGAATATTATGACGGCTGGTGGGGGCATGACACGCTGCCGAAGCTGTATTATGAACAGTCGGAGGAACTGGAATCGTATATTCTGGGGATTGCAAAAAAATGGTTGGAGCCGCCCTACAGCGTAGACGGCTGGCGCCTGGATGTGGCAGCGGATCTGGGATTTTCACCGGAGTATAATCATGAATTCTGGAGAAAATTCCGTAAGGTAGTAAAAGAGACCAATCCGGACGCGCTGATTCTGGCGGAGCATTACGGCAATGCCAATGCCTGGCTGCGCGGGGACCAGTGGGATACGCTGATGAACTATGATGCATTTATGGAACCGGTGAGCTGGTTTCTGACCGGCATGGAGAAGCACAGCGACCAGTACAGGGAAGACATGTATGGAAATGCGGAGGCGTTTAAGAACGCCATGATCCATCATATGGCGAATTTCTATGCGCCGTCTCTGCAGACCGCCATGAACGAGCTTTCCAACCATGACCACTCCCGTTTTCTGACCAGAACGAATCACAAAGCAGGGCGCGTACAGGAGCTCGGATCGGATGCTGCATCGGATGGAATTAATAAAGGAGTGTTCCGGGAAGCGATTGTGATTCAGATGACATGGGTGGGAGCGCCTACGCTCTATTATGGAGACGAAGCGGGAGTGTGCGGTTTTACAGATCCGGATAACCGAAGAACCTACCCCTGGGGAGAAGAAGACTACAGTCTGATATCTTTTTATAAAGAAGCGATCTGCATTCACAAAGACAATCCGGTATTGACTCACGGTTCTACCCGGTTTTTGACGCTGGACTATCAGTTTTTAAGCTACGGCCGGTTCAGTGAGGAAGAACAGATCGTGGTTGTGGTGAATAATGGAACGGAAGAAAAGGAAGTAAACATCCCCGTGTGGAAAGCAGGCGTTCCAAGAGAAGCTTCCATGGAACGGCTGATGCTTACAAGAGAGAATGGTTTCAGCCTGGGAGACGCCGTCTATACGGTGAAAAAGGGAGTTTTGTATCTGAAGGTTCCGCCCATATGCTCCATGATCTTGAGAAGAATTTAAGCGCAGTTACAGGCAGGATACAGGAAAATGAAAAAACAGGAGATACAACAGGGATTGAAAGATGGAGTGCCGATTGCGCTTGGTTATTTTTCCGTAAGCTTCAGCTTTGGAATCATGGCCATGAGCGGCGGTCTTTCCGTCTTTCAGGGGGCTTTGACGAGCCTGACGAATATGACAAGCGCCGGACAGTTTGCAGGACTGCAGATTATGATGGCGGGAGGGGCGCTTGCGGAGATGGCGCTGACGCAGCTGATTATCAATCTTCGGTATGCGCTGATGAGCCTGTCGCTGTCCCAGAAGCTGTCCGGTGAAGTGAGCATGGGTCAGCGCTTTGTCATTGCATTTGCCAATACGGATGAGATTTTTGCAGTTGCCATGTCTCATAAGAAGGAACTGACGTTTTCGTATATGGTCGGTCTGCAGATACTGCCGATACTGGGATGGACCGGGGGAACTGCCTGCGGAGCGGCTGCAGGCAGCATGCTTCCGGCTTCGGTAAACAGCGCGTTGAGCGTTGCTCTGTACGGTATGTTTATGGCAGTTGTGATTCCTGTGGCGAAGAAAAGCCGGCCGGTTCTGTATACGGTGATCCTGTCAGCGGTATTAAGCTGTGCGCTTTATTATCTTCCCATATGTTCCGGTATTTCTGCCGGAATGTCGATTATTCTCTGCACAGTGGCCGCGGCCGCGGCAGGAGCAGTGTTATTTCCGGTACCGGAAGAAGGAGGAGATGCGTGATGGTGTATGTATATATCGGAGTGATGGCGCTTGTAACTTATCTGATCCGTGTGATTCCGCTGACGGTATTTCATAAGAAAATAGAGAATCGCCGTATCCGTTCCTTTTTGTTTTATGTTCCCTATACCTGTCTGACTGCCATGACGTTTCCGGCCATTCTGTATGCAACAGGAAGCGTTCCAAGTGCGCTTGCGGGTGTGGCAGCGGCCGCCGTTCTGGCGTTTCTGGAGAAAAGTCTGGTGACGGTTGCAGCGGCTGCCTGCCTTGCGGTCTTTGTGGCAGAGCAGGTTCTGCCGTTTGTACGGTAAACGTACATCTGAAGAACCAGTTTGGGAAAGATGTACGTATTCTGTTCCGGAAACATTCTGAAAATAATCTAAATCTTACAAAATCTCTTTGAAATCACTTATTTCCTATGGTATCATGAAAAAAAGCACAGTTTGTACGGCGGCTGAACGGCGGAAGTTCAGTGCGTGCAGCAGGTGAAAACAGGAGGGTTTCATAATGAGCGATGTAAAAAGCACGATTGTAAGCGGAAAGGCGGTACTTGGCATTGAATTCGGCTCTACCAGGATCAAGGCGGTTCTGGTGGATGAGAACAATGCTCCCATTGCATCCGGTGCGCATGACTGGGAAAACCGTCTGGAAAACGGTATCTGGACTTACACGCTGGACGATGTCTGGAGCGGTCTTCAGGACTGCTATCAGAAGATGACGGAGGATGTGAAGAGACAGTACGGCGTGGCGGTTGAGAAGCTCGGCGCGATCGGTTTCAGTGCAATGATGCATGGATATCTGGCATTTGACAGGTCGGGCGAACTTCTTGTACCGTTCCGTACCTGGAGAAATACGATCACACAGCAGGCTTCTGAAGCTCTGACCGAGGCGTTTCAGTTCCATGTTCCCCAGAGGTGGAGTATCGCTCATCTGTATCAGGCGATTCTGAACGGAGAAGAGCATGTACCGAACGTGGACTTTATTACGACGCTGGACGGCTATATTCACTGGCAGCTGACCGGCGAGAAGGTGCTGGGCGTTGGCAGCGCATCCGGCATGTTCCCCATTGATTCGGATACAAAGAATTACTATGCGTCCATGATTCAGAAGTTTGACGAGCTGGTGGCTTCCAGGGGCTTTCCGTGGAAGGTGGCGGATCTTCTTCCGAAGGTGCTTGTGGCCGGCGACCGCGCAGGAATTCTGACGGAAGAGGGCGCAAAGAAACTGGATCCCACCGGAACGCTTCAGGCAGGATGCCCGCTGTGCCCGCCGGAGGGCGATGCAGGAACCGGCATGGCGGCGACCAACAGCGTGAAGCAGCGTACGGGCAATGTGTCTGCGGGCACTTCCGTATTTGCCATGATCGTTCTGGAGAAAGCGCTTCAGAAGGTTTATGAAGAGATCGATATGGTGACAACGCCCAGCGGCGACGCCGTGGCAATGGTTCACTGCAACAACTGTACGTCCGATCTGAACGCATGGGTAAATATTTTCAGAGAGTTCGCGGAGAGTTTCGGCATGGACGTGGATATGGACAAACTGTTCGGAACCCTGTACAACAAGGCTCTGGAGGGGGATAAGGACTGCGGCGGTCTGCTGGCGTACAACTATTTCTCCGGGGAGCATATTACGGGCTTTGAAGAAGGACGTCCCATGTTTGTGCGTACGCCGGACAGCAGATTTAATCTGGCGAATTTCATGAGAGCGAACCTTTATACTTCTCTGGGTGCGCTGAAGGTAGGACTTGATATCCTGATGAAGGAAGAGAAGGTGGCCGTGGACCGCATTACCGGACATGGCGGTCTCTTTAAGACAAAAGGGGTAGGACAGAGCATTCTGGCAGGCGCCATGGATGCAACCGTATCCGTAATGAAGACGGCGGGAGAAGGCGGCGCCTGGGGAATCGCACTGCTGGCATCCTATATGATCCAGAAGGAAGCAGATGAGAATCTGGAAGATTATCTGCAGCAGAAGGTCTTCGGCGGCGACGAAGGAGAGAAGATGGATCCGAATCCGGAAGATGTCAAAGGATTTGACGAGTTTATCAGCAGATACAAAGCAGGATTCCCGATTGAAAGAGCAGCGGTGGACTGCCTGAAATAAATGGGACGGGGACGGGACGGAGAACGCCTCCCGTCTCCATGCTCAGTGCTCGTATGGAGTGTATCGGACAAAAGAAGCGGAGTGTCCGCCTCATTCGGACCTTTCTGGTTCGCCTGAGGCGGACACTCCGCTTCTTTTGTCCGCTCCAATCCACACAGCGCTGCTGAGCATGGAGGCAGGAGGCGTCCCCCGCCCCTGTGTGAGAGATGGAGCTGAGAGGGGGCAGCGGATCAGCCGGACAGCGTTTCATCCAGGATCTCCATCAGCCGGCCGACCTGCGCTTCAGTGGTTGCCCAGCTTGTGGCGAAGCGGGCGACAGTGCGGTCCTCATCCAGCTTTTCCCACAGGCTGAAGTCCACATGTTTTTTCAGCCGGTCGATGAGAGAGTTCTTCAGGATCAAAAACTGCTGGTTCGTGGGAGACTCCAGATAGAAGGGAAGCCCCCTGTCGCGGAACCCTTTTTTCATCTGTTCCGCCATCTCGATGGCGTGGCGGCTGATCTGAAAATAGAGGCTGTCCGTGAACAGCGTGTCAAACTGGATGCCCAGAAGACGCCCCTTGGCAAGCAGCGCGCCGTGTTGCTTGACGGTCGTGAAGAAATGCTTCGGCGCGCCGCGGCGGGGGAAGATGACGGCTTCTCCGCACAGGGCTCCGACTTTGGTTCCGCCGATGTAGAAGGCGTCGCAGCATTGGGCGATCAGCGGCAGCGTTACGTCGGTGCCGTGGCTCATGAGGCCGTAGCCCAGCCTGGCCCCGTCCATATACAGGGGGATCTGGTGGGTGTGGCAGATGGCGGAGAGGTCCTCCAGCTCCGCGGCCGTATACAGCGTCCCGTATTCGGTGGGGTGTGAAAGATAGACCATGCCGGGAAATACCATGTGCTCATGGCTTTCATCCTCCCAGAAGCCGCGCAGGCATGCTTCCAGTTCCGCCGCGTGGATCTTTCCGTCGTGCTGAGGCAGCGTGATCACCTTGTGGCCGGTGTATTCGATGGCGCCTGCCTCATGGAGGCTCACATGGCCTGTGGAAGCGGCGATCACGCCCTCGTAAGGCGCCAGCATCCCGTCGATGACCGTGGCGTTGGTCTGGGTGCCTCCCACGAGGAAAAAGACGTCGGCATCCGGGCATTCACAGGCGTTCCGGATCTTTTCTTTTGCTTCTGCGCAGTAGTGGTCCGTTCCGTAGCCGGGCAGCTGTTCCCGGTTCGTCTCTATCAGCCGCGCCAGGATCTTTTCATGGGCGCCTTCTGCATAGTCGTTTTCAAATGATAACATGGTTCGTGTTCTCCTCCCTTTTTTCGTATTCTATCACCTGGACAGGAACAGGTCAATGAAAGAAATATTTTCTGCCGTTTCTGCATATATTTGATAGAAACCGGAAGGAATCCGGGTGCGGATGCATGACTTTTTTCTATTATATCTCTGACTTTATCATACCCATTGTCATTTTCTATATTGTGGCTTATGCGCTGACGGAGAAGGTACATGTCTATGACGAGTTTGTCGCCGGAGCCGCGGACGGAATCCGGACAGTCCTGAAGATCCTCCCTACGCTGGTGGGGCTTATGGCGGCGGTGGGGATGCTGCGGGCGTCCGGCTTCCTGGATTTTGCGGCGGACTGCCTGGCGGGGCCTGCGAAACTGCTGCATTTTCCAGTGGAGCTGATCCCGCTCTCCATCATTCGCCTGTTTTCTTCCTCGGCAGCTACTTCTCTGGCTCTGGACATTTATAAATCCTATGGAACGGATTCCGGCATCGGCTTGACCGCGTCGATTATGATGGGCTGTACCGAGACCGTGTTCTATACCATGAGCGTCTATTTCCTGACCGCAAAGGTGACGAAGACCCGCTGGACGCTGGCGGGCGCGCTGTTCAGCACTTTCGCCGGTATCGCCGCCAGCGTGGTTCTGGCAGGGATGATGTAGAAAAATCTGCATCTGAACCTGCAGAAAGCAGAATTGGTCATACCCTTCTGCTTTCAAAATACGGGAATTTTTCAAAGGCATCCAGAATGTCCTGAAAATCCTCCCGGGGCGCCAGTTCGATGTAGCGTTCCAGAAGCTCCGCCTCCTGCTCTTTATACCGGCCATAGAAAATGTCGAACAGGTTATGGCCCCGCATATAAGTCCGGATCTCTTCCATATGTTCTTTTATATCCATCACGGTCGTCAGATCATGTCCCAGCACCTCCAGAAGGTGCCGTCCGCTGGTGATCTGGTGCAGGTACTCCTTCCATTTTTCCAGAAGAATTTCATAGAAGGCTTCCTCCGACTCCACGATGCCAAGCTGTGCCATGACCTTCGGATTCAGGAAATAATTTTCAAAGGAATAGTATTTCAGGATCAGCACGTTTTCCGGGCGGACTCTGGGAAGCTTATCCAGATCCTCCAGATTCCGCTCCTCATAGTAGCGGCAGAGCTGACGCCCCAGCACCGCAGGGTCCTTGCCGTCGCTGTCCCGGATCATGAGAAACTGGTCCCGGAGGTAGATCTGGTTCATGTATTTTAAGTTGGCGTAGGTCTTGATGTTGGTACAGCTGTTGGTGGTAATGATGGCAATGCGCAGCAGATCGCCCTGCTCGTCGGTGGTCTCGGAGTAGTATTTCCGAAGGAGGATCGGAAGCCTCGATTTGTCCTGCTTTCCCTCCACGATAAAGACAAAGTTTACATTCATCAGATCGCCCGCCGTGTAGCCCAGATCGTCCAGAATGGCGCTGATGTCGGTCTTCTGGCGGACATCGGAGGAGCCGTCCTCACCAAGCACGACCTGCCGGATCTGGCGGCGGCTGAAGTTGGGCAGCAGATTGGGAGAATGGGTGGTGAAGATGACCTGATTCTTCCGGGAGAGCCGGTAGAGGATTTTCCCGGATACTTTCTGAAGCCTGGGGTGCAGGAAGATCTCCGGGTCCTCGATCATGATAATGCTGGGCAGGCTCTCTTCCACCTCCGTGTACGCCTCCAGGAGGGAGAACAGGTAGATGGAGCGCATGCCCTTTCCCATCCGGGAGATGGGCCGGGTCAGGCTCTGGGCCGGCAGGCGGATCTCCGTCGTGACCTGCAGGATCTTCTCCACGTCCCGGTTCATGGTGTAGATAATATCTTCTCTGCCGCCGTTTTTCTGGAAGCTCTCGTTGACCTTTTTGGCGAATGCGTCCAGATTCAGCTGGTACAGTTTGTAGTCCAGAAGCTTGGATGTCTCGAAGACGTCAAGGTCCCGGGGCTGTTTCTGCTCGATGAGACCGATGCAGTTAAAGCAGTGGCTGCACCGGCGGGCCTGGTTGAACATACAGCAGCCCGTACGCATCCGCTGCAGGATCTCATCCTCCTGCAGAAGGAACAGATCCTGCTGGAGCCGTTCCAGCCGCCGCTCCGTGTCCACATGGTACACCTTCGGGAACACCTCCTGAATATACGGATTGTGCTTGTGCACGCCGTCCTGATAACGGATCCGTCCGTCCCGGTTGGCGGACATGGTAAAGGTGAGCGTATCCCCGGAAAAGGAGGGGAGCTTCTTACAGAAATCCTGAAGCCACGCCTCCTTTCTGCGGTACTGGCCGACGACGCCTTTGCGCCGCAGAAGATTCAGGTCTTCTTCCGTAAAGGAAAGCGAGACGGTGATCTCGATGTTGGAGCCGTCCTCCCAGAAATCCTCCGGGCAGATCTCGTATTCTCCGCCCACCGCCCGGACGGCGTCCAGCACGGTGGTCTTGCCGGTGTTGTTCTGTCCCACCAGAATCAGGGCGTTTTCAATCTGCCTAAGATGCATGTCATGGATGGATTTGAAATTTCGGATGTGCAGGTCTGTGATCTTCATGGGCGGGCTCCTGTCATGGTAGTGTGTATGGTCTTATTTTAGCATGCCGGATTTTATTTCACAAGCGCAGGATGCCGGATTCTCCCATTCGGACTGGTCTGTTCGCCTGTGACGGACAAAACGGCTCCGCTGTCTGCTCCAGTCCCCACAGCGCTGCAGAGCACAGAAGTCCAGGGCGCAGACCACCCATCCTGTGAAAAGCAGCATTCTATGTTACGGGGAAAATAAAGCTTCATTTTGGATTGAGAATTGCAGGGGGGTATGCTATGATTTTAAAAAAGAAGAACATGTGAGGTTTTCCTAATGGAAGAAGAAAACAGATATCAGGAGGCGTTAGAAACCGCAAAAGAAATTGATATTGTCGAGAATGTGATGATCCGGACCGTGACGACGCAGATGGCGTTCAGCTCCATGATGAGAGGGCTGGAGAGAGGGGATTATGTGATTCCCGATTTTCAGAGAATGTACCGCTGGAATGAGAGCCAGGCGGAAGAGCTTGCCGTTTCTCTGGTGAGAGGGATGCCCATACCGCCTATATACTGTTACCGCAATGACGAACAGCAGTTCGTGATTCTGGATGGACAGCAGAGGATCTTAAGCCTGTATCTTTATTTTATCGGGAAATTCCTGAAAAAGAAGAGAAACGCGTTTATCGATTTCAGAAAGGCTGCGGGAAACGGAAAAGACCTTCGGGAGCAGCTGGAACAGTGCGGGCTGAAAGACAAATCCTATTGTATGCGGTATAAAGATTCGAAAGGAAGTGAACAGGAGGTCGATATTACTTATGGTACGTTGAGTGACCGTATGAAGCGGAAGATCGATTTTGCGCCTCTGACACTGATCGAGATCAATGTTGACAGCAGGGAACAGAAGGAAAAGATTCTGCATAAAATATTTGCCAACTTGAATATAGGGGGCACGCCGTTATCGCCTCAGGAGCTGCGAAACGGGATATACGGCTGCAGCTTCTATCAGATGCTGTATGAGATCAATGATCATTCAAAAAAATGGAGGACCTTGTACAGCGGAAGTCCAAATGCAGATGTGAACAAGGAAAGCAAGGATGTGGAACTGCTTTTGAGAATGTGCGCGTTTAAGTATTATGTGCAAAGAAAAGGGAATAACTTTATATTGACGGGGTATAAAGGGAAGATCGCAACTCTGCTGGATGATTTTTCAGAAGAGGTAAAGCGTTTCGATGAGAAGAAGGTTGCAGAGTATAAAGAAGCGCTGGAACGATTTCTGGATTCTCTGGAAGGGGTAAGAGCAAAAGACCGGGATCTGGCGCTGGTCAGTCTGTTCGTTGCATGGGATAAAATGGAAGAAAAGATTCCCATTTCAAGAAAAAAACAGGAAGAGATTATCAACAGCGAAGAATACCGCAGTACCACATCCAGAAGCACTTCCGCCCGTAACGAGATTGAGAAAAGGTTAAGGAGCGTATATGAGCAGTTATCAGGAAATGGTTGAAAGAATTACGGACCTTATAGGTAAAAATTCAGAGATGGGAAAAAGTTTTATCCTGGTAGGGGATAATTCCTCGGGAAAATCGGATGTTCTTCACAGGGTCGTGGAGCAGAAACTTCCGGATGCAGTCTATCTGATTGATTCCGTGAACCGGACCTTTGATGCGGACCGGGTAGAGCTGGTGAGCAAATCCTATGAGAGGGTAAAGCTGGATTCCGGCGAAGTGACGGCAGAACGGCTTCTGCCGTTTCATTTCAATCTGCAGGATACATTTAAAGCCGCTTCCTGTATTGAACAGCTGTATGATAAATATAAGAGCCGGATTACAGAGATGTGCAGAGAATTTCTGGGAAAGGAGATACAGATTCTTCGGGAGATCGTGGATATGGGGATTCCGGAAAATGTGGTTTTGATAGACGGAAACAGAGCAAAGCTTTCCAGCGGATATCAGGCGGTTCTCCGGCTGTTCTGTGAGATCCTGTATTTCTGCGACATCATGGAGGAAAGGAAATGGACTCGGGGTCTGGTGGTCATCGACGAGATCGACGAATATCTTTCACCTAAATACAGTGCACAGATCTACAATTTTCTGCAGATTCAATTTCCGAAGCTGGTTTTTCTGGCAACGACGCATTCCCTGGACCTGGTAAAAAATTCGAAACAGGCAGATCTGATAATTCTGCATGACACAGAATATGAGATTTACACAGGACAGGAACTGGAGAGCATGGTATCGGCGGAAAATATATTTACGGATTTATTTTTCGAGGATTGTGTGATTCATCCGTCGGATAATGATTGGCAGGATGAAAGACTGCGTGCGTTGCTGAATTCGAAAATTGCAGGAGTGTGGGACGAAAAAATGCAGAAAGAACTGGGGGAAATGGAGTATGAGACGCTTCTTCCGCATCAGAAAATGATCTATAAGCAGATTGAGGAGTGGATATGATGACGGATTATTTTTCTGTGGATATTCCGGTATTTGTGCCCTCTTATGACAAAAAGAAATTATATGGCTGGAGCAGATACAAGGATGATCTGTGGGATCTACTGAAAGATACAACCGGCGGATACTGTATGTACTGTTACGATGCGGTCTGGATCAACGGGCAGAGGCGCGGCCAGATTGAGCATGGAATTGAAAAGGCGAATTCTCCGGAATATCTGACAGACTGTGTTCCCAATCTGGGGCTGGCATGCGAGAACTGCAATGGGAAATATAAGAGAAGGGGCGAAAAAGCAAGGCAGCTGCCCAAAGAGCAGATCCGGGAGTTCGAGTCGGTTTCCAGCAGAAAATATGCCTGCAGAAAACCGTGTGAGAGATACATAAAACTGCGCTGCGAGTACGTCCGCAGAGGAAACATTATTTTACAGCCGTTTGAATCAAAAATTCATGAAAATGGAAATGTTTTGAAACTGAGATATGATCTTCTGGAAGGAAAATATGTTCCGGGCGACTGCAAAGACGGCTACAGTAAGAAAGAGATCGGGATCATAGAGGGACATATCAGGCTGTTTGGCCTGAACAGTCCGGAGCGAAGAAACCGCGAGGTTGGCCGATACTGTAAAAATGTGATCGACCATCACGATTTGATGGAGGATATGCTTTATTATAATCTGGTCGTAAACCTGTTGAGAGACAAGCTTCAGAAGCTTCCGATTGATGACGCGGTAAAGATATGCAAAGTGATATACAGCAGAGCGCTGCTTCAACGGATTACCTGATGCGGAGCGCTGGAATGTATATGCCGGATTTGCTGACCGGCTGAATTTATATTTTTACACCCAAAATAATTAAATAATATTGGCATATCATATATAAAAAATTATACTTAAAGATAATGTATGCTTATGAACGAAAACATCTGCCGACCTGAATGTATAATGAGTGAACACATCGGCAGTGTTGAACAGAAAGCGGCAGATAAATGCGTTCACGAGTATAAGATAAGGAAAGTGAGGAAAAGACAATGGCAAGAAAACCGGACGAACCGCTTGAGATGCTTGGAGGAAAGAAGAAGCTGTCTCCCATGGAGCTGGAATACATGAGGTATATTTGGGAACATCCGGACGGGATCAGCAGCGAGGAGATCTATGAACATTTTCCGCAGGTGCGGGGAACCAAGAGCACGGTGCTGTACAATATCTCTCAGAAAGGCTATGTGGAAAAGAGGCAGGAGGGGCTGCACCATATCTATACCGCGCTGGTCGGCCGCATGGAGTATGAGCAGGCGCTGGTCCGGCAGCAGCTTCAGAGATCCGTAGGTATCAGCTCGCTGGAAGAACTGGTGGCGGCTTTCTGCGGGAAGGAGATGCTGACAGAAGAACAGAAAGAAAAGATACGGAAGTTTCTGGAGGAGATGAAGAAGGATGCTGAATCTGGGGAGTCTGTGGATTGAACTGTGGGACGGCAGCGACGCGGTCCTCTGGGTCGTAACCTCCGCTGTGGTTAGCGGCCTGCTGGTCCTGCTTTTATATTATGGAAGAAACGGTCTGGAACGGATCCTGAACGCGGGGCAGATGGACCGCCTGCTGAAGCTTCTGATCGTGTATCTTCTGTGTCTGCAGCCGGTTCTGGCCATGGTGTTTCTCTACCGGGGAACGTTTGGCTATGTGGGCCCGCCAAAGTTCGGGGACGGCTTTATCCATGAATATAGACATTATCCGGTCAGCTTTGCCACAGGCTTTTGGACACAGCTGGTATTCTGGCTGGTGATGGCGGTCTGGGCCGCGGGATTTCTGGTGTGCATGGGCCGTTCCTTTAGAAGAGACCGGGACGCATGGAGGGAACTGCGGACGCTCTGCGATCCCTGTGAAGACGGTAACATGCTGGAACTGTCGGAGGAGCTGGGCAGGGAACTTGGCCTGGAGAAGCCGGTTCCCATCAGGGTCAGCGGTGTGGTCGGGACTCCCTTTGCGGCGGGGTGCTTCCGGCAGGAGTTGTTTTTTCCGCGAAAAGAACAGAGCAGGGAGGGGATCAGCCTGATACTCAGACACGAGCTCATTCACTGCAGACGCAGGGATCCGCTCTATCGGAAGATGATCTTCTGGCTCTGTTCCCTGTACTGGTTTCTGCCTCCGCTGAGGCGTCTGGCGGAATACTATACCGATATCAACGAAATGTCCTGTGACGACGCCGTTCTGGAACGGTGTTCCAGGCGGGAACGTTATCTTTACGCAAAAGCGCTGGCGGACATGGGGCTGGAGGGTGGATTCCTGGAGCATGCAGTGTCCATGACCGGTCATACAGAAAGCCAGCTGGAAAGGAGATTAAAACATATGATGAACAGGAAAAAGAAAGCAGGGAAAGCTGCGTTTGCGGCGATGACGGCGATGCTCGCGGCAGCCTGCCCTCTTACAACGCTGGCAGCGTCCGAGGGGATGTGCAGTCTGCAGGATGTGATCGTGAGGGAGGTGCTGTTCGAAGATCACGAGGAGGTGATGAACGGCGGCAATACTTTGACGGAGGAGACCGACGTGGTGGAAGATTTTGAGCTGACGCCCGCACAGGGAGAGGTGTGGCTGAGCGGGTCCATGACAGTGAGCACAATCGAAGAGGAAATCAGCAGTGCGAGATCCATGGGGAGTGTGACAGTGTCAGCGGGGGATGAAATTCATTTTACGCTGAAAGGCGATCCGTCATCAGTATCTTTTCGTGCGGGATATATCAACAGCGCCAACAGGAGAACGTATGTAACGACTACCAGTGGTAAAATAGATCATACGTTCACGATGTCGAAGGCGGGAACCTATGAGCTGTTTGTGGAGCCATTGAATAACAGGACCGTTTATATGGAGGGGACTGCTACCGTGATGTAGAAATTCATCATGTTGATGGATGCGGTACATATGCGGAGCTGGATATGCTTTGGTATCCGGTTTCGTTCATATTCGTTATAAAAAGTCAATATAATTATTTTAAATAATTATATTGACTTTTTTGATGGAGAAGAATATAATAATGGATAAGACATGGCCATGCATATAAAAATACTTATGGATTAAGGAGAAAATTTTATGTTAAAGAAAATGGTAAATATTATGGTGGTAATGGTTTTGGCAGCCGTGGTATCAGTACCATGTTATGCGAAAGGGGTGGAGACGAAGACGTTTGAGAACAGTACGGAGGAAAACAGTATCAGTCCCCGTATAGTGGTTGCTTATGAGAGATCAATAAAAATAGACTACCCGGCCTTAAGTACGGGCTCTATACCTCAGACATATTATTATTCAGAGTGGAGTGAAAAATATGATACACAGTGTTCAGGGCTGCTTAGAATGACACATTCAGTGACGCTGGGCACAGTAATAAGAGTAACATATGAGGGTAAGATAAGTGGAACAATATAAAAGATGTTTTGAGTACCTTAAACAATGGAATATTTTTAAATACAGAATATTATTTGCCTCAGCGATGTTGCTCATAATGATTTTTTGCATGAATTTTGTTCCGGTAAGAGCTGAAGAAACAGCAATTGTAGATTCGTATGAAAAAACGGTCACCAGAACTTATTCATTCGGAGATGGCGATATCCCGGTCAGTATTGAGTATTCAGAATATGATGATGAAATGAAGCAGGAATATGCAGGAACATTATATATGAAAGAAGGTGAGATGCAAAAAGGCTTTCATTTTTGTGCAGTTTATGAAGGGACGCTGAACAGAATTGAGTAATATTCGGATGTTTTTCCGTTTCTTCATCTGGGCATATGTTCTTTTCCTTTAAACCAAAAAGAACAAAACGGTATAAAAGTGCATGGACAAGTAGAGTGCAAACCATGCGCTTTTTGTGTTCTTTTTACAGTTATACTTGTTCTCTGCTGCTGATCTGCGTAAGGCAGTGCGGAGATTTAGAAATATTTTCTGCAGGTGTGTGGGGATTTTCAGACTGAATGCAGGATGGAGGAAGCAATGTGAAAAATAAGTTCTTCCCTGTTATCTGAGTAAAACGAAAGGAATGCGTGATTTTTATGAAGATTTGCGGAAACGATTATTACCTTGGGGCTTATCTGGAACGCTGCAGCAGCAGTCTGATTCATATGGATGAAGTGTTTTCAGTAAGACCGGATACCTGGACGCCGGAGACGTTTCCGGAAGCGTCGGAAAATGAAGGCAGTCCCCGGATGGATTCCTTCACCATATCAGACCGGTATGAGAAGCTGGAGTCAAACAATATCATGTCTCATGAAGAAGTGATCAGCAGTATTTTTTACTCCAGGTATATCTGCAGCGGCCAGACGAACAGTTCGGGCAGCGTGTTTCAGGAAAAGGGAACCAGGCAGTGGCAGGTATTCAGCGAACAGCTTTATAAGAATGGCTTCTTTGAAGGAATGTCGGATGAAGAAGTGCTGAAAACAGAACAGCTTCTGATACAGATTACTTCTTCTGTGGACACCTTCCATTCCTGCCGTTCCCTGTCCGCTTCTCCGCTGAAACGGGTATCGGACCTGATCTATGCAGACCGGGAACGGATTGACTGGAATACCTATAAGGATATGAGCGGCAATGAATGGCAGCTTCTGCTGGAGTCGTCAGCGGCGGCGCTTCGATGTTTCAATGAAAAATATGTGCCGGAAGAACAGCAGTCGGAATTTTCTTCTTTGATCGATCAGTTTTACCAGTATAACAGCAGTCTGCTGGAAGGTTATCAGTCGCCCAATGAACGGCGGGTTCAGCATGAGATCTTAAACGACGATTCTTTTCCGGAAGAAGCTGCGGACGCAGAAGAAGAAACGGCGGCAGCCGGTAATGGGCAGATTCTTCTGCCGCCTGATACAGAAAAGGATAAAACAGCGTATCTGGACGCACTGAAAGCATATTTCGGCAAAATTGCCATGCTTCAGGGAGGGGACGCCACGGTAACGAACGGCGTGTCTTCGGCAGCGAAAGGAGAAGCTGCGGATTCCCGGCCGGAAACATCCGGGCCGGAGGAGACAGAGCAGCAGTCGGATCAGCTTTTTTCAGATATCAGTGTTCTGAAAAAAGAATTTCAGAACGCAGGGCACAGATCCTATTTCGCACAGGACGGAGGCTGGGAACGGTGCATGAGACAGATGGAAGGATACTGGAAGAAGCTGGCGGCGGATCCGGAACAGGCATAATAAATCATGTATAAAACGGCAGTATAAAGACGTATGGGACGACAGATGGTGTTCCATGCGTCTTTTTTATTTATTTTACAAATGTTCATAGGAAAAATGAATAAAAAACACAAAATTTCATAGGATAAAATGCAGAATTACAATTGTTTTCCTTTGAATCATATGATAAATTAAGTATAGAATGATAAAGAAAGGGGCTGATCATCTGGAAAGAGACATTATGAAGCAGTTGGTGGAATGGAAAGATTCTCCTGACAGAAAACCGTTGCTTCTGACCGGCGTAAGGCAGTGCGGGAAAACCTATGTGTGCAAGGCTTTCGGGGAACAGTATTTTGAAGATACGGCTTATTTTTATTTTGAAGGAAATAAGGGACTGGCTTCTGTATTTGACTATGATTTTCATGTGGACAGAATACTCGACGAGCTGGGAAATATCATTCGGGGAAAAGAAATTGTGCCGGGGAAAACCCTGGTCATTTTTGATGAAATACAGGCATGTCCGAATGCAATTACATCCCTGAAATATTTTTGTGAGAATAAACGGGAACTTCATATCGTGTGCGCCGGTTCGCTGCTTGGCGTGGCGGTGAAACGGGACAGTATATCATTTCCGGTTGGAAAGATTGACCGCTTACAGATGTATCCTCTTTCCTTTTCGGAGTTTTTGCGTGCGGACGGCAGACAGGCCATTTATGAAGGCGTTCAGAACTATGGAATGGATCGGGAGCTTCCGGAGCTTTATACGGAAAATCTGAAAAAGGCGCTGAAGTATTACTATATTGTAGGCGGAATGCCGGAGGCTGTGGCAAAATGGGCCGAGACTCACAGTTTTGAAAAGATTGACAGGCTTCAGGAGAATATTCTGCAGGATTACAGCAGTGACTTTGCAAAGTATGCGCCCAGGACTGACATTCCGAAGCTGGGCTGGATCTGGGATTCGATTCCGAAACAGCTTGCCAAAGACAATCATAAGTTTGTATTTTCTCATGTAAAAGCCGGAAAACGTTCTTCCGAGCTGGAAGACGCGTTGGAGTGGCTGGTGGATGCAGGCCTTGTGTACAGGCTGGAACTGGTTCGTAATCCGGAACTGCCGCTGTCTTTTTATGCGGATGCGGCATTTTTCAAGGTTTATATGTCGGACGTGGGACTGCTTCGCAGAAAAGCAGGCGTTTCTCATCGGGTGATCCTGGAGGATTCGGAGCTGTATCAGAATTTCAAAGGGGCTTTTACCGAGAATTTTGTGTTAAATGAACTGATTAAGGCCGGGATTCACGCATATTTCTGGAGATCCGGGAATACTGCGGAACTGGATTTTCTATTTGAATATGGGGACCGGATTTTTCCGGTGGAAGCGAAAGCCGACGTCCATACACGGGCCAAATGCTTTCGGGAATACTGCAGAAAATATCATCCGGATACCGGTTTTAAATTTTCCATGAAAAACGTCGGCAATCACGAAGTGGAGGGAACGAAGGTATACAGTGTTCCGCTGTATTTGATCTGGATGGTGAAAAGGTATCTGGAAAACGGATGAGTGTGGGGGCAATCCTACCGTATCGGTCGTTGCGCCCCTGCCGGAAATATGATATAATGTCACCAGCTGGAGCGAAGCGGAAGCTGATGACCTGCGCGAGCATCAGCGAGCTTCCTTATGATATACTGGGACGCAGATGAGTTTCCGCGCGGAGGTGAAGGGTGCATGGAGAAGGAAAAGCTTTTGAACGATCTGCTGGTGATGCTGTTCAATGAAGTGCTGGATATGGAGAACCGGGCGTTGATTACGGGCAGCTTTAAGGAGATCTCCATCAATGACATGCATATCATCGACGCGGTCGGCATTAACGAGCCCAGGAACATGTCCACGGTGGCGAAGGCGGTGTCCGTGACGGTGGGGACGCTGACGACGGCCATCAACAATCTGGTGAAGAAGGGATATGTGTCACGCGTGCGCAGTCCCGAGGACAAGCGGGTGGTCCTTCTGTCTCTGACCGAGAAAGGGGTCGCTGCCTATGAAAAGCATGCGGCTTTCCACAGGCAGATGGTAAAGACGGTCATGGACGGGTTCGAGGGCGAGGAGATGGAAGTCCTGACCCGGGCGCTGGAGAAGGTGAGAAGATACTTCAAGGAGCTGGGAATCTAAGCATTCCCGCAGGATGGAGAAGGGCGCAGGGCCTGTTTCCAGAAACCATGTATGAAAATCACAGTCTGTAAGTTCAGGAGAGAGTGCTTTGGCGCTCTCTTTTAGTCTGCAGATTTCCAGATAACCCAGGTAGTATTTCAGGTAATTGGACGGTTCCTCCAGGATGTTCAGGTATAGCCCGTGGATCTGCGCCTCGTCGGTGATGCCGAAGGAGGCGAGGTAGGTCCGGCATTCATCTTCCGTCCAGCCCTCCCCGTGGATGGCCAGGTCCAGGCTGGCGCAGACGGCGAAATTCAGGGAGGACATGGCGCGCAGGAAGTCTCCCTCCGTCTCGGAAAGCCCCAGCAGGTCATAGGCATAGAATTCACTGTAAAGTCCCCAGCCTTCGGTATAGCCGCCTATATAGAACAGATTACGTACAGGCGCATAGTCCGCGGTGTTTTCAAAGGAATTCTGATACAGATGGCCGGGATAGCCTTCGTGCGCCAGTGTGGTGATAAGCCCGGTCCGATCCGGTTCATACGCAGGGTTAATGTAGATGGTATTCTGCTGGGGGGCGTCGATGGCAGGGGTCATGTAGAAGGCGGGGCTTAGAAAATCTGCCAGGGAATCCGGAACCTCTTTCACCTGCCAGGAGATGTCCCCCGGCTGCGGAAAATCTTTCCCGATCTGTGTCTGGAGGCTGGTCAGAATCTCTTCCGGCGTCTCCAGGGCCGGCGCGTCGTCGGTAATGTGCAGAAGGTCCGTATTCTGATGAAGTGCGTAAAGCATGGTCTCATAGTCGCTTTCCATCTGATCCTCCAGCAGCCGATGGATTTCCGCCATGCCAAGATTGGTGCCCACCGAATAGGCCAGAAGATACTCGTAATAGCCGATCCCGTCCGGGGTATGGTAAAGTCCGCCAGGCTCCCGCCCCGTTCCCCTTAAGTGTTCCAGAGCCTGGCCGAGTTCTTCGTAGGCAGGCTCCACACAGCGTTTCAGGTTTCGGAGATTTTCCGCCTCATAGGAGATCCGCCGGTCCGGGTCCGTTACCTCGCACTGCTCCAGCCGCTCCCGAAAGGTGGTGACGAGAAAATGATCGCTGCCGATGGGAAAGAGAGAGCGGCACTGGGCCAGTATTTTGTCCAGTATTTCATCCGGCATAAAAAGGCCCTGTTCGGATTTCTCCTGTTCAAATGCGGCGATCTCTTCGAAATAGTCCGGAAGGGAGGTCAGGAGTGTCAGATAGGTGCGGACGTCTTCTTCGCTGCGGAAGGGATACTCCGCCAGAAGGACCGGAAGCTGCGCCTGAACGCCCAGCGTTGGGCTGATCGGTTCCTGATAGTAATAATAGGTTTCGGACAGAAGCTGTCCTTCCAGCCACCAGTCCAGAATGCGGGCGGTCAGCCGGTCCTCGTCGTTCAGTCCCCACTTGAGATAGCTGGAAAGCTTTGAGCGGCATTTTTTCAGATAATCAAGTTCCAGGCGGACGCTTTCCTGATTAAGGACACCGAAGGTCGGATCGCCTTCCCGGATGCCGAAGGCTTCTGGGTCTGTCAGGGTGTAGTGCAGATTGATCGTGCTGGCGGAAAGCTCATGGCGGAAGATCTCCATGGTAAAACGGTCGAAGGAATATCCACGGATGGAAAACGGAAAGGCCAGTACAAGCGAGCAGGCCGCCGCCAGCGCCCTTCTGGAAAACCATGATATGCGCATCTCATAATCCCTTTCTGCAGGATTCGTTTCATGGAAGTATATGAAAGGAGAGAGGGGAATATGTGACAGAAAGCTAAAAAGAGCCACTTGCAAAACAAGTGGCTCCAGTGTATAGGAGAGCATCCTGCGGCGCTCAGAACGCGTGTTTTATTTTCAGCAGATCTCCGCTCCCGCCGGCATGTTTTTCTCCGGAGCCATCAGCGACAGGTTTCCGTCCGCGTCCTCGGCGCAGAGCAGCATGCCCTCGGATACCAGCCCGCGGATCTTCCGGGGCTCCAGGTTCACGAGAACCATGACCTTTTTGCCCACCATCTCTTCCGGGGTGTAGGCGCTGCGGATACCGGAAACGATCTGGCGCACCTGGCTTCCGATCTTCACCTGAGAGCAGAGCAGCTTATCTGCCTTCGGCACGGCTTCGCAGGAGAGGATCTCGCCCACCTGGAACTGCAGCTTTGTGAAATCATCAAACGAAATATTTTCCTTGGGTTCGATGTCGATGACCGGGTCCTTCTCTTTCGCGGCGGCTTCTGCGGCTGCCTTTTTCTCTTCTACCTTTTCCAGCACTTCGTTCACGTCCAGACGTGCGAAGAGGATCTGCGGCTTGTCGGTCACCTTTGTGCCGGATGCATGGAGTCCGAAGACGCCCATCTCGTCCATGGTGCGGCTCTTCGCGTTTAACTGCTCCAGAATGAGCTTCGAGGTGGACGGCATGAACGCTTCCAGCAGGACCGCGCCGTAGCTGATGCTCTCCACCAGGTTGTAAAGGACGGTCGCCAGACGGTCTTTTTTCGCCTCGTCCTTCGCCAGCGCCCAGGGCATGGTCTCGTCGATGTATTTATTGCAGCGCTTGAACAGGTTGAAAATCTCGGTGATGGCGTCCGCCACCCGAAGCTGGTCCATCTTTTCGGATGCCTTCGGAAGCGTATCCAGTACGGTCTTCTTCAGATCCTCGTCCACATCCTCGGTGACGCCCGCGTTGGTGACGATGCCGCCGAAATACTTGTTGGACATGGAGATGGTCCGGTTCACCAGATTGCCCAGCGTATTGGCAAGCTCGGAGTTCAGGCGCTCCACCATCAGTTCCCAGGTGATGGCGCCGTCATTTTCAAAGGGCATCTCATGGAGCACGAAATAGCGCACCGCATCCACGCCGAAGAAATCCACCAGATCGTCCGCGTAAAGCACGTTTCCTTTGGACTTGCCCATCTTGCCGTCGCCCAGCAGAAGCCAGGGATGTCCGAAGATCTGCTTCGGAAGCGGCAGGTCCAGAGACATGAGGAAAATGGGCCAGTAGATCGTATGGAAGCGGATGATGTCCTTGCCAATCAGGTGCAGGTCCGCCGGCCAGTTCTTCTTGAACAGATCGCTGCTCTCGCCGCCGCACTCGTAGCCGATGCCGGTGATGTAGTTGGTCAGGGCGTCCAGCCATACGTATACCACGTGTTTCGGGTCGAAGTCCACCGGAATGCCCCATTTGAAAGAGGTTCTGGAGACACACAGGTCCTGCAGGCCCGGCAGCAGGAAATTGTTCATCATCTCATTTTTGCGGGACACCGGCTGGATAAATTCCGGATGGTTGTTGATGTGCTCGATGAGCCGGTCCGCGTATTTGCTCATTTTGAAGAAATACGCCTCTTCCTTCGCCGGCTGCACTTCGCGCCCGCAGTCCGGACATTTGCCGTCCACCAGCTGGGACTCCGTGAAGAAGGACTCGCAGGGCGTGCAGTACATCCCCTCGTAATAGCCCTTGTAAATGTCGCCCTTGTCGTACATATATTTGAAGATTTTCTGGACCATGGCTTCGTGGTCCTTGTCCGTCGTGCGGATAAATTTGTCATAGGAGGTGTCCATCAGGTCCCAGATCTTATGAATCTGTCCTGCCACATCATCCACGAATTCCTGGGGGGTGACGCCCTGTTCCGCCGCTTTCAGCTCGATTTTCTGTCCATGCTCATCGGTTCCGGTCTGGAAAAACACATCATATCCCTGAAATCTTCTGTAACGGGCGATGCTGTCCGCCAGCACGATCTCATAGGTGTTGCCGATGTGAGGTTTGCCGGATGTATAAGCGATGGCCGTGGTCATGTAATATTTTTTCCTGTCCATCTGTTTACCTCTTTTTTCCTTATTTTATGCGTAAATATCAGCTTTTATCAGATTAGCACATGAGAGAAAAGAAGTCAATTTTTTCAGATACATAAACGACCGGAGTTATGGCTACTGTTCACAGACCGCCTGTGAATAGTAACGAGTTATAAAGCAGGTACCAGCTCCGGCACTACATACATGCCGTGGAAATAGTTGATATACTGCCGTTTCTGTTTTTTCAGCTCCCAGAGCGGGCAGGGCACTTCATTCTGGATAATGAAATAATCGGAAAGCGGCGCCAGATCGTCCGCATATCCGATCAGGACACTGTCCTCCGAGACATCAAGCCGGAAATCCTGGAGCTTCAGGAATTTGCAGCAGATGAGCGCATAGTATAATAGAAGCTGCCACAGGATGGCGGCGTTGTCTTCCTGGATGAATCCGTGGCCTCTGGTGGCATTTCGAAGCAGGCGAAGAATGCGGGTGAGATTTCCAAAATCCATCCGGCTGCCCTGGATGGCAAAAGGCAGATATTGAGTCAGACGTTCCTGCAGCTCGATACAATGGGCGGGAAGTTCAACATACCGTTCATGGATTGCTTCAAAGATGGGCGCGCCTTCGGGGCAGCAGGAGAGAATGATCTCTCCGATGCTCTGAAAATCCGGATTCACGAGAGACTGTTCCGGGGGGATTCCCTGAGCGCCCAGCAGATAATACTGTACGCAGAGCATGGTAAATTCCAGAAAGTCAAAAATCGCCATGGCCGACGTCTCGATATCGTCATAGTCAAAGAGGTTTTTAAAAAATCCGGAAAAATAGAGATTCGGGGATATCAGGGGAGACGGGCAGTCCAGCTCCTCCAGAAGCGTCCGGTAAAATACCGTGCGCCGGGCGAACAAAGACCATTCCTTCCCCTGTTCTTTCGTATGCCTGCCAAGCCTTCTTCTGGAACGGTCCGTTGACGTATTGGAGGCCCAGCCCAGAAGCGCTTCGTAGGAATCGAAATTCTTCACCTCAAGGGAGAGCATCCACGGATAAGGATTCGTTATGGCTTGGGAGGGTATGCCGAGGACGCCGATTTTGAGCGGGATACCGGGGAGCAGTTCTCCTTCTTCGGCCAGTTCCATGATATATTCTCGAAGGAAAGGGATCTCTCCGTTCCGGGAGTCCAGAATACGGTCCCATACGGGAGCCTCGAACAGGTGGATGACACAGTGGGCCGTTTCCAGAAGGAAGTCATGACAGATTCCGGGCGTTGCTTCCCGGTTCAGGATCTTTTTCATATATTCCTCGATCCAGTATGGCTTTGTCATATACGGGCAGTTCAGGTCGGTCAGCATCCGATCGAAAATATCCGTGTCCTGATGGAACATCCACATGGTGACCAGTTTTGCGGACCATTTCCGCAGAAAATGCCTGCGCGTCTTTTCATGGACCGGGTCAGGCAGGGGCAGAATCCGGTCGCTGGCCTCGAACGCATGGCAGGACGAGGTGTCCCCACAGGCCGGAAGGTCCAGATAAACCGGTTTTAGAGGCTGATCCCGGTGGGTGGACGCATATCTTCCGGTATAAAAATCCAGATAGCTGATATACCCTGCCTGATCGATTCCGGAGAAACACCAGCGCCCGGTCTCTGTTTCCAGAAAAGCGGGTACGGAGTATTCCGGCATGGAAGGCAGGATGCGGGCGTCAGGCGGCAGCTGATGAGGCCGGTCCAGAAATACCTGAATAAGGCTGTATACAGCCGTCGCCAGAGGGGCGAGCACCTGCTCGTTGATGGAGTAGATCATGGTTCCGTGGCCCACGAAACGATTGCGGAGCCGGACCATGACCTGACAGAGTTCGGCATAGGTGGCTCTTCTGGTCCGGATCTGGCTGGTGTTCTTTGCAAAGGAGAGCATATCCAGCCAGCGAAGGGCGCCAGCCAGTTCCGGATCCTGAAAGATCAGTTCCGGTTCCTCCTGCAGATCGCAGAGGGTACCGAAAGATGGATTGATTATTTTTTCATAAATCCTGGAGTCGGCAGGAAACTGTCCGCAGAGCATGATCAGGGCGCGGATGTGGATACAGTATTCCGCCATCTTTAAAAGCGTGTAAAACTGCGCCACGATGCCGTTGCCGGCACAGAGGCCGTACAATTCATTTTCCAGAAACGGATCGCCGTCCCGATCCGGAAGAAGCCGTCGGATATCCAGATAAATCATTTTTGCCTGCCTGCGTGCATTGTACTGGTTCATATGGTCAAGGGGAATCCGCGCCTTTTCGGTTGTTACGGACAGATAGGGGCTGTACAGTAACTTCTGGTTCAGCAGCTTTTTCTGGATTTCCATAAATGCGTCGCCGCCGCCTGCGTAACCATGCTGGTGGACAATCACATGAAAGCCTTTCTGCTCTATGGAATGTAGAAAATCCTGAATTTTCTGTTCCTTTTCCGGATCGAACTCCGGCGGGAGCAGAAAGCTGTGGGTATAAAGGCAGACTTTCTCCTCATAATTTTCTTCCTGCAGTTCCTGGTTGGCGTAAGTCATATAACAGGTAAAATAATCGTCTCCTTTCCGAAATGCGGACAGATTACGGGTCAGGGAGGCGTTATTTCCATTTAAAAACAGAAAATAGAGCCAGTATGGAGAGACCGAAGGAACCCGCAGAATATCATCAGGCGTTACATACAGAACCAGGCGGCGGCAGGAATCCGAGGAGACCGTCCGGTGAAACTGGTCCTTTTTAAATCCGGCGGCAGCGCCGATGATCCGGACGGCCAGAAATGTGACGAGTACGATCGCAAAGAAACAGGAAACGATCAGATAAGGGAGCGAGGTGCACGACCACCAGAGAAGCGTCCGCGTGTATTCCTCCCAGTCCGACCATCCGGTCAGGAACCGGAACATGTTGTCCAGATAGAAGACGAAGAAGACATAGTGGAAGCACATGATTTCCAGATGGAACAGGGATAACACTATAGAATACAGGGATTTTTTCACCAACCGCCTTGAGGCGTGTTCAATCAGCAGGACAAAACAGAACCAGACAGCAAAGATCAGCCCCATATAATGAAGCCTTGCCTCTGCCAGGCTGGGGACATAATTGTGGAATCCAACCTGCTGAAACTGCACATAGGATATGTAATTGAATACCTGCAGGAGGCAGCCCAGAACAAAAGCTGCGGATACATACAGAATACCGGCGTGTTTCCGGCGCTTTTCCAGAGACCGGTACATGGAGTAGACGAACAGGCACCAGACAAACTGGAGCAGAGCGATGCCGATGACCGCTTCAGATACCGGGTCGAAAGCGGAGGAATTCGTATGTACCCATTGCAGGAGATAGAGGCAGTTGAACAACAGGGTTCCCAGCCAGGCAAATATAAAATGGTGATGTCGACGAAGCAGATTCATGGTTCCATCCTTATCCTGAGCAGGACCATCAGTAGGTGATCCGGCGGCTCATGTTTTCGTAGAAAGTCCAGTCTTCGGAGTCAAAAGTCAGGCCATCGAAGAGCGCGGTCTGTCCGTCCAGAGTCTGCAGATGCTTTTTCAGGCTCTGGAGCGTCTTCTTCGCTTCCGGCATCCGGTTCTTCCGTTCAAAAGCATACTGTTCCAGCTCGACGGCAATGCCGATGCATGTGAGGGTCAGGCTGTCTCTGCCGAAGCAGGCGTCGCATGCCCTGGCATAGTATTTCCGCGCGGCGCGGGTATTGCCGGACCAGGCGAGGCAGGACGCGGTCTTCCACATGCAGATTTCAAAGGGGTGGTTTACGTCCGTCCGTTCCTGAAGCCGGGGCAGGATGTCCGTCTGGGACAGACAGGTATACATGGTCTCCGCCTGCGGCCATCCGGCTCTCTGCCCCTCTGCCATCAGACGGATGTAAGCCATCAGCAGATAGTCATCCTGACGGGGCGCAGAAGCGATGGAAGAGATCAGGGCCTTCGCATCGGCAGCTTCCATGCCTGCGGCACGCAAAAGCCAGCGGAAAGCCGGTTCATACTGCCCTGCTTCGGTCTCCAGATGGACCCGGTACAGATACTGGCGTCGCTTTTCATTTTCTGAATCAAACTCTTCGATGGCGCGGTCGGAATCCGCACAGGCAGATGAATAATATTCCGGATGATGCCGGAGGAGAAAGCCTTTGATCTGCACGCGGGTACCAAGAGCCTTTGCCAGCTCCACGAACCGGATCGGCCGGTCGCCGTCGCTGGTCAGTTCCAGGGCTTCCCGAACATTTTCGCAGCGTGCCACCAGCTGATCGCACTGGGTCAGAGCTTCCTGAAAATCAAACCGGTTGATACGGGTGATGATCTTTCGGAGGAGATAGCGCATCCGGTAGGCGACGCTGTCCCAGTCATAAGGGAGTTTTGCCATCTCCTGGTCACACAGATTTTCGCATTCCAGGGAAGCGGCTACATTGCCCTGATGGGTGTAGACGGTATCCAGGTAGAAGCACAGGTCGACGGACAGGCGGTCTGCGATTTCCTGACTCCATTTCTGCGGGATCTTCTGAAGAACCGGGAGAAAATACTGCCGGAGGCTGGTGAGTAATCGCAGACAGGCGTCGTAATCCCGGCTGACCCGGAGCTGATGGTCGATGAGTGCGGAGATAAACCGGTACTGAAGATCCATATCGTAGAAAGGCATGCTCTCCAGGCGTGCATAGACCGTGGGCATGTATTTGTCCAGAAGGGTCTTTCGACCGCTCTGGCACAGCACTGCCACTGCCTCGCCCAGCCGGTTTTCCGTCATGGCTTTTAAAAATTCGCTTTCCACGGACATCTCGAACACCGGCCACCGGAGCGTTTTTTCTTTATCTTCGTAAATCCGGTTGATAAAATCGGACTGGGCCGGGTTCTTCCGGAACTTGGTGTTCCGGGTCAGGAAGGTATTGCAGACGATATCCGCCAGCATGAGACGCTTGTCCGTATGCGCGGAGGCGGTCTGAAGCGTCCAGTCTGTTTCCGGGACGGATTCCCGGAGTCCGGCCATGATGATGCGCTCCTTCAGACGCTGGACGTAGTGATCCGGCGGGACCAGATTGCTGCGGTCGCGCTCGTGTTTTTTCTTCCGGTCGATGATCCGGTTGGCAATGAGGATCTTCAGGCTGATGTCGCCGTATTCGCTCTTCAGGCATTTGATGAGCTTGATCAGTCCCTCTGCCATCATGTTCTGGTAGGTCAGGTTGTGGTCCAGCACCAGGATGCATTCCTCGTTCTGGAAAAGGACGAAACGGGCGTCGGTTTCCGCCAGTTTCTGAAACCGGGCAAACTGCAGATCCGGATTTGTCTCCTCGGTGCTGTGAAAGTAATTCTCATGGATGATGCTCCCCACCCGGGACATGGGAAAGGTCCCGCTCTCGACAAAAAGCCCGCCGATATGAGACACACTCATACCTCTGCGGACTTTTTGCCTGTCATTATCAAATTCGCCGGATTCATCCAGCCATAACTCAAAACGTTTCATTGGTATTTCCTGCTTTCTTCTGTGTGTGATCTTAAAATCCATTATAGCACAGCGTACAGGTGTTGGACACAGGTTTTTGGAAAACAGACGGATCTGGATTTCCTGTCTGCGTGATTGTTATATCTTGATTTTAGAAAGGAGTGCCTCCTGTAAAATCTGGGAAAAATTCAGATTCATGGAGACGGCGGCTTCGTTCAGCCATTCTGGAATAGTGAGCGTTTTTTTGACTGCTTTATTATTGTACATTTTTCTATAGGCGAGGGTGTCACAAACTACAAAATTGATGAATTCTTTATCTGACAGAAAAAAATCAGATTCTTTTGATGGAGGAGGAATCTCCCGTCCGTCTTTTTCGTATCCATAAAGAACAAGAGCCAGAACGTCTTCTGCCATTGTCAGCCCGTCGATCATATCATCTCCGCAGGTGAAGCAGCCTTCCAGATCAGGAAAACGAATGGAGAATCCGCCGTCGCTTTCAGGGGTGAAAATCGCAGGATAAGCATATTTTGCCATAATAAAAACCCTCTTTCTTTTTTATCATCTAAAACTAAGGAAAGAATTATTGAACTCCCGCACTTGACAGGATGCTTCCGGCGGTTCCGGATTTTATTTCATCCTTATGTCTGGGAACAGAAAACTGTCTGCCGGTTGCCGGACTGAACCAGATATCATGACGTTTGCCATGTCGTATGAGGCAGCAACCGTTTTTCTTCAGTATTTTTAACAGCTCTGGGGTCTTCATACATACTCCTTTCAACTAAAATTATAATACGTATAAACACGTCTGTCAACTTGCTTTTGACAGGGGACATTCTTACTGTCAGTATCGGTTACCTTTCACGGGGGGATGCGCCCTGGGCCTGTGTGCTCTGCGCTCGTATGGAGTGTATCGGACAAAACGGTTCCGCTGTCCGCTCCAGTCCACACAGCGCTGCAGAGCAGTGGATATTCAAAATCCTGCGCAGTATTATTTACAAAGAATTTAACGGATGGTAAAATGATTGGTATTATTCAACAAAAGTCAGGAAAAATATGACATTTCTCAAGGTATGAGGCCGCTTGCGGGATTATGTTTTTGCTATAATAGAATTAGACTGGCCGGAAAATGCTCTGTAAGGGAAAAGAAATCTGTGTGAATGGGGGTTTTGCCTTTACTTCCGGGCAGTGATTCATAAATTGAAAGAAGTGGAGGAAGAAGAATTGAGAAACAGCAAAAACAGGAAGCTTCTCTGTCTGCTGCTGACAGCAGCCATGCTGGTACAGCCTATGGCGGTATCCGCATCGGCTGAGGAGCCAGTGGCGGAGCAGGCGGATCTGCAGGACGATGAGATGTCCGGCGATCTGATGGAGATGCCGTCCGGGGCGCCGGCTGAGGATCAGACGGATCAGGAGGACGCCGAAGAAGCGGCGGAGCAGGTGGATATGGAATCTGAAGAGCCGGTTACGGACGTGGCCGGGCAGACGGATGCCGAAGCGGCGGACCTGGATGCCTCAGAGTCTGAAGAAACGGTTGAGGACCAGACGGAGCAGACGGACGCAGAAGAGACGGCAGATCCGGAGGATGCAGAGTCTGAAGAGCCGGTAGTAGATCAGAACGGGCAGACGGATGCAGAAGAAGCAGCAGATCCGGAGGATGCAGAGCCGGAAGAACCCGCTGCGGATCCGGCAGACAGTGAGGCGGTTTCAGACGGGGCCGAAACGCCGGAACCGGCAGCAGAGGAAGAGACGGTATCGGAAGAGAAAACGCCCGCTCTTCATAACGGCGAGGCGGTGATCCCGGCAGGCAGCGACGCAGCGGCGGTAAAGCTTCTTCTGGCGGACGCTCTGCTTGACAGTCCGGAGGACTTCACAGAAGAAGAACTGCTGGCGTTGGACTGGCAGTATTACTGTGAGGGCAGGACGAAGATCGGGACCTGGGGCAACAGAAGCTGGGGTTCGGTCGAAGGCTTTACGACGGAGACCGGAAAGCTGATCAAGACTCAGTATATGCATCCGGCGCTTGCCGATAACGAAGACGGAGAATATCAGGTTCGCCTTGCAGGCGCGGATGCGGAAGTCACATTGAGCAAAAAAGCCGTACTGGATTCCGGTATCCTGCTGAGGGAAGGAACTTCGGTAAGCCTTCCGTGGACGGAAGAAGGAACCGTGGACTACGGGCAGCTGAAAACGGATATCTTCCAGGCAGCGGTTGCAGAGACGACTCCGGAACTGACGCCGGAGGATATGGACATTACATATTATGCAACAGCCAAAACCGGCAGCGTGGGAAGCATGGGCAAAAACTGGGCGCCGCTTGGCGGCGGCAAAGTATCCGGTCTGGAATACCCGGCGATCTCTGCCGGCGAGCATCAGGTTCGTTTTTCCTGGAGCGGAGACGGCACTTATGCGGCTTTCCAGGCAGAGACCACGATCACGGTCAACGACCGGGCGGAAGCTCCTTATGTACGAAGAGAGCCCGCCGACAATGTAAAGCTGACGGTGAAAGAGGACCTGACGGTGGATTATGACCTGCTGAAGGAAGCGGTCTTCGATGCAGTCATCGCAGAGTCCGAAGTACTGACAAAAGAGAATGTATCCATCGAATATTATGCAACTGCAAAGTCCGGCAGCGTGGGAAGCCTTGGTAAAGGCTGGGCACCGCTTGGCGGCGGCAAAGTATCCGGTCTGGAATATCCCGGTATCCCTGCCGGTGTACAGACGGTCCGGATCTCATGGCCCGGCAGCAGGATCTATGCGCCCACGACTGTCCAGGCGGATGTGGAAGTACTGGACCGCGAACAGGTACAGTTTGAACTCCAGGAAGGGCCTTTTGAAGTGGGAATGGTCTTTACGGAAGAACAGGGCTATGATTACGATGCGACGGCGAGGGCCATCTACGACGCAGTGATCGCTTCCGTCAGCCCGGAAGTACCTTATGAAACAGTCAAAGTGGAATATAACACAGATCTGACCGGAATCACTCATATCAGCTACAAACCGCTGAATGAGAAAGACGCAACCGGGCTGGTCAGATTTAAGGACGGCACATGGGAGATCCGTATCTCCTGCGGCGACACGGTGGAATACCGCGGCAATTCCGTTACGATGTATGTGACTGTCATTGACAATCGGATCGTCAGCAGCGTGTCTGTGAGAGACGGCGCTTCGTTCACCTACCATATGGATCCCGCAGTTATGGAACAGGCGATCTTTGATCAGGCCATTGACTGGGAAAATTCGGAACTGCCGGCAAGGGAGACACTGGATCTGACCGATTTCGAGATTCTGTACAAAGCGCAGATCGATGTTCTGGACAGCCGGTTTGACGCCGGAAAACTGAGCGGCCTGCTGGATAAGATCCCGGGGTTCGAAGGCATCGGCGGCAGCGTGGAAGAGATCGCAGGAAGCTTAAACGACAGCACCAAACGGTGGATGCCGGTGGAAGGCGGCGAGTATCTGGGGATTCCCTATGCGCCCATGGGAGCAGGGCAGCATCAGATACAGATCGTTTATAAAGGAAATGCCGACTACCGTCCCTCCGAGGCGGCAGAGGGCGCAGTCACAGTCAATAAGGCAAATGTAAAAGTCAGCGTTCACTCTGACAATATTTACGCAGACCAGACGCTGCCGGAAGGCTTTATCACAACAGATCCTGCAGATCAGTTTGACTTTTACACGATCTATGCCGGGGCGACCAGCAATGTGAATCTTGGCCTGTATCTGGATCTTCCGGATAAATTCGACAATAACCGGCTCATCAGGATTCTGGATCCGGTGGTGGAGAAAATCACCGGCAGAAGCTTCAGCCAGATGATGCAGGATGGAATCACCGTGGGAGAGCTGCGCAAACTCTTTGACAGTACAGAGCTTCTGGAGCTTCTGGACAAAATCGGCGTGGATACCGGAGCGTTCGGACAGATTCTGAAGGTCGTCAATGCCATGCCCTCTGTCCTGGACGGCACCAGAATCGGCTTTGGCGCGCCCAATCGCGCTGGTCTGTACAGTGTGACCGTGATCACGGATAATAAAAATTACAATACGGGTGTCGGAGTCGGCGCGCTGCTGGTCCGGATGCGTTCCACCGGTGTGAAACTGAACTGGAATAAGGATCTGGGAAGCAAAATCAGCGCTGCAGACGCCAGAAACTTTGATTTCGGCGTGACGCTGTCCTGCAATGGAGACGTGACCGTCAGCCAGGACAACGTGCATTATCTGTATTCCGGATTTACCAGCAAATGGAAAGTTTACTCCAGCACGACGACTCCGCCGACAGAGCCGGGACGTTATGTCATGACAGTAGTTACTCTGGGAGGAAATTATCAGGCGCTGCCGGTTACCCGGTCATTCCAGATTACAAAGTGATCCTGAGGGAGGAAAGCCATGGGTTCAAAAGTGTTGCGGATACGGATGCTTGGGGGATTTTCCATTTATTATGGGGAAGACCCGGTTGTCTTTAATAAGATGGGAAGTTCCAAATCCGTCCGTCTTCTGCAGATGCTTTTGCTGTCTCTGAAAAACGGGATATCCAAAAGCGAACTGATCGATAACCTGTATGGATGGAATGAAAAACAGGATATGGCAAACGGTAATAAAAATCTGAACAACCTGATCTACCGCCTGAAAAAACAGCTGATCTCCAGCGGGCTTCCAGATGGGGAATATGTGGCGATCAACGACGGTATGTGCAGTTTCCAGTGCAGCGTCAGCCTGGAGCTGGACACCCGGCTGTTTGAAGAGGCGGTGGAGAAGGCTCAAAAAATGTACCGGGGGGTAAAACGGGTTCAGCTTTTTTGCAGGGCGAATGAGCTGTACACGGGAGAACTGCTTCCTGCCAACCTGTCGGATGCGTGGTTTTACCATAAGAGCAATTATTACAAGGAACTGTACCTGGAGACGATCCGGGAACTGGAACAGGAATACCTGAGAGAAAGAAACTATAAGAATCGTCTGCTGCTCTATTCCAGGGCGGCAGCGATCTATCCCTTTGAGAACTGGCAGACAAGCCTGATCCGGTGCAATCTGGAAATGTACCGTTACAAAGAGGCGCTGGATATTTATAATGAAACGATGGAGCTGTATGCCAGAGAGATGGGGACTCCGCCCATGAAAGAGATGCAGGAGTGCTTTGAGGAACTGCAGCTGGCGGATGAGAATCACAGGATGGATTCCGTGGATCCGGGAAGCTGGCGCAAGATGGACCGGGCGTTTATGATGCGGAGAAAAGAGATCCAGAAGGCGATCTTTCAGGAAGAAGAGAAGGCGGGAGCGTATTACTGCACCTATCCCAGCTTTGTGGATTACTGCCGTCTGGTCGCGCGGGCAAAAGAGCGGAGCACGTTTCCGGCTCTCCTGATGTTCCTGACTTTAAGTCAGAAAGGAAAAAAGGAGAGCACAAGGCCCATAGACCTTCAGAAACAGATGCAGATCTTAAAGAGCGCCATCGGAGAGTCCCTGCGGACAGGAGACGCCTATACCCGCTACGGAAACCGGCATTTTATCCTGATGCTGGTCAAAACGGAAAAGGAATACTGCAGTTCCATCTTCCAGCGGATCGAGACGGACTATATCCGAAAATCCGGAAGAGGAGAGCTGTGGTATTACGCAGATATGACGCAGGAACTGTCGGAAAGCGTCCTTTAGCGCGTCCTCTGCTCCTGCCATTAACAGGATCGTAAAACGCTGTACAGTTTTTATTTACAGGCTGTGCGGCGTTTTTTTGCTGTTAATCCTTCCCTGATCTCAATCGCCTTTGCATAGACCAGATTCTTTTGATATTCCGGCAGTTCAAACTCTCTTTTACAGGCCAGATTTAAAATGTGGATGGAATTGTCAAGGAGTTTGTAAAAGTCGTTGATCGTGCCCTGAATGTCTCTTTCATTGAATTGACAGGCGGTTATTTTGAAATCACCATTGACTAAATACAGCTCATGAAATCCATGCTTATTCTCGTCTATACAGGTGATGTTGTCCAGATTCTCCGAATTGAATGCGCGGTTCCATTCTTTGATTGCGCTTTCCCGTTCCTCTAACAGTTCGGCTATTTTATGGTTCAGATCTGATAATTTTAATTCTGCTTCCTGTAAGGTCATATGCGTCTGCCTCCCTTTTCTGTATCTTTCCCAATCAAAAATTTTTCCCCGCAAAAAGCAAACCCGTACTTTCTGATCTTTTCTTCCGGAATCCCCTTTGCGATAAGCGCTGTCTCATATTTCTGTTCCTCGATCTGCTTCAGCGCAGCTTTTACGGTATCCATAAGCTCCTTTTCATCTTCCGCATCCTGTACCTTAAATTCCAGAATGATTCCGTCATCGCCTTTCTTTGACTCCAGCATGACATCATACCGGCCAAAACCGCTCTCCCGGTTGGAGATTACCGTATAGCGGTCGGAAAGCTCTACCAGAAGTCCCAGGACAAAACCGTGGTAGAAACGTTCCGGCTCCGCAGCTTCAGAGGGTTTATTTCCTGTATCAAAAGAACTGAATGTGGTAAGCGCTACCTGATTCATATAACAGTTCATGGCTTTTACATCATCCTCCAGCAAAGCCTTAATGAAACCGTTGTATTCTCTCCTGGTCTTCCGGAACCAGCCCTTTACCATGGCGCGGAACATCTGCCGCACCTCACGGTTTGTCAGGCACAGTTCATAGACCGGATCCGTATCCTCGTCCACATCATCAAATCCCTCATACCGAAGCACTTTTAAATAGCCTCCGGCAAGGAGCAGGCTCCAGATGCCCTCTTCACTTCCATCCAGTTCTCCATACACGATCTGCTCATCAATGGACGCCCGAATCGGCCTGCCGGAAATCAGTTCCTCAAATTCCTGTTTTAAACCTGCGCTTCCCTCCTGAACCAGCTTTCCCACCAGACTGTTGGAACTGGAGTTGGCCCAATAGGCAGTGGCCCTTCCTGTATCCAGATAATTTAAAATAGACCAGGGATTATAGATATCCGTCTGTTTTCCAAAGGTAAATCCATCGTACCAGTTCTTTACCTCCTGTTTTCGGTCCGATCTTCCATATTCATCCAGAGCGGCAAAAACCTCTTCTTCCGTAAATCCAAAACAATCCGCATATTCGTCCGAAGTAGTTGTCACGATCTTTAAATTATTCAAGTCAGAAAAAACAGACTCCCGGCTCACTCTGGTGATTCCCGTCATAATCGCCCGGTCTAAATAGGGATTTGTCTTAAAAGCGGCGTTAAACATACTTCTGGTAAAGGAAACCAGTTCCTCCCAGTAGCCATTTACATAGGCCTCCTGCATAGGCGTATCATATTCATCCAGAAGAAGAATCACTCTCTTTCCGTAGTGTTTGTGTAAATATCTTGAAAGACGATGAAGCGCCATGGTTGCCGTAACCTCTGACATTTCGTTGGAAATCTGGCGGAAATCTTCCTTTTCTTCCGGAAGAAGACGATCGCTCTCCAGCAAAAAACTGTTCTCATAATACAGGTCCGTAAGGATCTGATTGATTCTCAGAATCGTTGACTCATAATCTTTTTCCTTTACAGCTGCAAAAGAAAGGCTGATCACCGGGTAAGTTCCCTGCAGTTTCCGGTATTTTTCATTCTCCCAGATAGAGAGTTCCTGGAACAGTTCTCCCCGATCGGTATATTTGACGGAAAAAAACTGCTCGACCATACTCATGTTCAGCGTCTTTCCAAATCTCCTGGGACGGGTAATCAGAGTAACCTCATCCTCGTTCTCCCACCATTCCTTAATAAATTTTGCTTTATCTACATAAAAACAATGACGTTCTTGTATCTTTTCAAAACTCTGCAGTCCAATTCCTGCCGTTCGTGCCATATTTCACGCCCCTCTCCGTCTGTTTTTATCTTACCATACTTCTGAAATACTATCCAGCATCTTTTGCGGCCGGATCACTTTTCATCGTTGAAAACGTTACTGTTTACGGGGTGGGTGGCGGCCTGCGCCCTGGACCTCTGTGCTCTGCGCTCGTATGGAATGGATCGGACACCGAAGCCGTTTTGTCCGTCCCATTCGGACAGGTCTGTTCGCCT
>CAJTXP010000031.1:0-46508 GCA_910583615.1 uncultured Lachnospiraceae bacterium
GGTCCGTGGCTGTCAGGCAGAATCCGCCCGTCGCCATGTTGACCGGGTCGATGGAGAAGGCGATGTTGGAGGCCAGGGAAGTCAGAAGCGACATCTTCAGGTCGAATTCCCGGTCAAACACGACACTGGTTCCTTTGTCCACCGCAACGTCGATGATCGTCTCTCCTCCGATGATCAGCGCCGGCGCAAATTTTCCGGATTTTGCAAGAATGCCCGTAACCAGCTTTGATTTGCTCCCGGCCGCTGCCGCTGCGGTCCCGAGAGCGAACCCGATCCCGGCGACTGCGGCGGATACGCCAAAGGTGGTGCCGTATTCCTGCCAGCCGGCGTCCACGTAGCCGTCTGAGACATCCTGAAGGTACATGGTGCCTGCGGCCAGGCTGCCTGCCGTCAGGGCCTGGCCTGCCGCAAGAATCCCGTATGACTTCAGTCCCGTAATTCCCAGGCCTTTCAGCAGACCTGGCAGCACTTTGGCAAGGGGCGAGAGAAGCGCGCCCAGTCCGATCATAACGCTTCCATACATGACCGTTTCATACAGTTCCTGATTTCCGCCCAAAAGCCCGTCTCGGACGAAATTACAGGACTGGGAGAAGTCTCCGGATTCCATTTTGGCCAGATCCTGTCTTCCTTCCATTTCCAGCGCAGTCCCGCATGCATACGCCGCTGCTCCGGCTCCGTAAGCGACCAGAGCCACCCCTCCTGACAGTACGGTAGCAGCTCCCAGTATACAGATGCCGCCGATTGCTGCCACGATTCCTCCTACGGACATCTTTCCTCTGGATTCTTCCTCCCGGACCGCAAAGACTTCTGCATTGTGCGCCTCTCTCTGAGCGGCGTCTTCTTCTCTCATTTCCGCATCTGAATACCGGACTCCCGGCAGTTCCATCTGTTCGGGTTCATAGAAGAGCGTTCCGGATGCAATCAGCCAGACATCCGAGTTTTCGTCGATCAGGATTCCGCGGTCTTCCTTCATCGTCACTTCTTCATCGGTAACGTCCAGAATTCCCAGCCCCACCGTACCGGTCTTTGACTGAATCACGGTATCTTCGGGAATAATCTCCTTTACTTCTTTCCCGATCCGGATCATGCCCTTTCCTATGTTCAGCTCCGTCTGAGCCGAAAAGACGATATCCGCCGCTTCCATGTTCAGCGTGCCGTCCTTCGATACGGTAAAGCAGGAAGCGTCAGATACCGAGGAGAAGCTGATCCCGGTACCGGTAAACTGCATGGCCTTTCCGTCTGAGGTGGAAAAGGACTTGTCTTCTACCGCGCCTCTGGCGGAAACAGAGGCCGCTGACGCCTCGCTTCCCTGCCGCATGGCCTGCACTGCGATCCCGGTGGTTTCATCCTGGTTCTGAAAATAGATGTGGACCGTGCTTCCGGGTTCCGGAAGGCAGTACCAGCTGGTCGTCTCGATGGCATAGGTAAAGTAGTGGTTATTTCCGGGCCGATACTCCGGATCGATGGAGAAATGGACGCGGAGGCGGTTCCCGTTCCGCTCTTTGATGACGGCAGGCAGGCTGAGGCCGGAGATCTTCCGGTTCCCGTAGTATCCCGCTTTGACTCCCTGCGTCCGCTTCAGGCCATGGATGTACCGGATCTCCGCTCCTTCCGTCTGCATGGCAGCATGGACGACCTGGCAGGATACATGGTTCCACAGGACGGTCTCTCCCGGTTTGTATGCACTTCTGCCGGAGACCAGCCAGTCCAGATGGTCCTGCAGCATCATGCCCTGCGTCACATTCTCTGCATACTGCCTGTATGTCTCCAGATTCTGGGAAATCTGATAACAGTTGGAGTCCACCTGACCGCCCCGGTTCTGTTCCGGGATCCCGAAGTAAATCTGTCCGGCTTCCCCTGCAGGCTCTTCCAGAAGAAAGGCCTCAAAATGGGAAGCCAGTCTGCACAGAAATTCCCAGTCCGTTTCCTCATACTGCAGAAGGAAACCCGGAATCTTCCTCTTTGTGCCGACGGAGCTGATCCATGAGGCGCCCGGATAGGCTGACAGTACCTGCCGGATGACATCCTCATAGGAGGCGTCTGTATTCTGGAAGGTTCTGCTGCGCCGGACGATATCCCATTCCTGTGTCATGGATGCAGCTGTCAGCTTCAGGATCAGCTGTCCTTTCTCGTACATAAGGGATACTTCCTGAATGCGCCCTGTAAAAAACGGCGTTTTCTCTCTGCCTTCTTCTATGTGGCCTGCCTGTATCTTTTCCCGTTCCGCCGGCTGATTCAGCACGTCGCTTTCTCTGTCGTCCTCATATATGGCTGTAACCTGCAGGCAGGCATGACAGTTCATGCCTTCTGTCATTCGGACATCCGTGATCTGAATGACAGCATACGGCAGTTCTATCCATATGGACTGGTATGTCTTTCTCATACTGCCTCCTTATCCGTTCTGTCCGTTATCAATAATGCGGATGACGCCTCCATATCTGCATACAATCGTATCCGGCTGGATCAGCGTCGCTTCGCCTCCCAGCTGACTCTTTTCATTGCCTTCCTCCCAGACTGCCTCTTCTGAAAAGCATGGTTCGCATTCGCAGATACAGAGTTCCTGCAGTTCCCGGCTGGCAGAGTCAACGGTTTTGGGCGAACCCATGAAAAAAGAGCGGACCTTCCCCCAGAACCCCTGTGACTTTTCCTGATTATATCTGTTTGTCGCATCCACTGCCGCCTGTTCCATCTTTGGATTGTCTGCGCTGAAGCAGTTTCCGAAACACATGATATTCGTCAGGGCTTCTCTGTCTCTGACGGTCATCTGGGGATTTCCTTCCAGCAGCGCTCCGTGATCCAGCGGCACCACCAGACGGGCCTCTCTGGAACCCATGGAACACAGCATTTTCGCTCCATGAACCACATAGCAGGGAGTTTCGGCCGCCGCCTCTGCAGCCGCCTGATCTGCGATCTGCATGGCAAGAACCACATCCGTATTCGCTCTTGAACTTTGTCTGGGACTGGTCTCTTTCTCCTGATTCTTTTCCGGTTCTTCCGCCTTTTCCCCTTTCTTTTTTTCGTCCTGATCTTCTTCCTCTTCTTTTCCGAATATCTCTTCCAGTTTTTCCTTCTGTTCTTCCCCTTCCAGACTCTCAATCTCCTGAGCCGTTCCGAGAAAATCCTGAAGATCCTCTCTGGTGTCTTCTACAACTGTGATCCTTACTCCGTCCACCATTTCCGTTCTGGTTCCGGCCATCCATATCCCTCCCCTGTTCAGACCGCTTCTACCGGCCTTAATGAGATTCCCTGAAACTCCCTGCGCAGAATGCTCTCGGAGACTTCCAGATTTACAAATACTCTGGGCGTCAGTATTCCCTTTGCTTTAAAGACCCGTCTTGCGCCGATCCGTTCCCGGTTCAGCACGATCCTTTTGTCCCAGCCGTTGGAATATTTTTCGGAACGTGCATCCAGACAGTCCAGCTTTTCGGTCAGAAGAAGCCAGTACTTCTTCTGGATCTCCCCGCCCGCCTGATTCAGTGTGATTCTGCGGTACAGAACCTCCGGATCATAGGCATATAACAGCTTCTTCAGAGCGTCGGATACCATAAAGACCGGCGCATCCACCACATCCGGATAAACGCTGTCTTCGTCTCCCAGCGTAAACAGCACGGTCATATCCTGAATCTGTTCAAACTCTTCCGGCTCAAACTCTCCGCGCACGGCGGTTTCCATGTCACGGAACCGAAACCGGTTCTGAATTCTCCTGTCCTGCTCCAGTTCAAAATACATAAGGCTCTTCCTCCATCCGAATCTTCTGAAGCTGGCCCGCGTCCAGTCCTTTGCAGAATAAGCCGTCTCTTGAAAATACGGCGCGGTCCATTACGGAACCGGTAAACACAGCATCCTGAAGTTTTGTTCCGGTAAAATCCGCTTCGGTAAGATTGCACTCAAGAAACGTTACCTGTTCCATCCGGACGCCCCGAAAATCGCTGCCGCTCAGATCACATCCGGCAAAAGTAACCTGTCTTAAATCAGAATCCCGGAATCCGACGCCGTGCATCAGGCAGTTTTCCCACTGACAGCGTTCCATCCTGCACGATCGCAGGACTGCGAACAGCAGATTCTTTTTCTCTGCATAAAGGTCTGTAAACTGCGCCGTCTCCCAGCTCTGGTATACGTACCTGGAATCCCACTGTTCTACCGTATTCGGCTCATTATATGTAAGAAACTGCTCCTGTTCTTTTTTCCCGGTATCTGTCAGAAATACGGTCTCGCAGGCCTCTTCGAATCCTCCCCATTTTACTGTCAGACGCTGCACTGCCTGCAGTCCGCTTTCCGACAGCCAGAGGTCCAGATCACGGAACAGAAACCGGCAGCGTTCCGCCTGTTTTTTATAAGCAGCCATGGCCGTTTCCCGGATCATCCGGTCCGCATCATACTTCTGAACTTTCCCCTGATATTTCCTCAGTGCCTTATAAAGCGGTGTCCTGGCTGCTTTCAAAGGCGCAAACAGATCACTGATGTCTGCTTTCTGCATCCGGGGAGCCGGATCCAGAAAGTATGCTTCCCTGTGAAACGATACCAGCATCTCATAGAGATCTTCGTCCATCCGCGAACGCAGAAGCGACAGCTGAAGATAACGTATTTTTTCCTTTTCTTCATAAGTGGAATACAGCTGATACACTGTCTTACGCACTGCCTTAACGAACCATTTCTCCCCTTCTGCAAAGCCGGATTTCAGCCGCTTTGAAACATTCTGCAGATACTCCTTCACGTCCTCCTGATACTTCTGTACCGCTTCTTCCCGATTCATATGTCCTCCGCTAATTGCTGTAAATTCTGGAACCTTTCATCCTGATATCTCCTTCTTTATCCAGTGTGATGCCCGTTCCCTCTCCCTTTTTTATGGCGATGGAATTCGTCGCGCCCACCAGAACCTGGCCATTGGAAATCAGAGACAGCGTATTCTGTGCAGTTACATTCACATCGGTGCTTCCATATACCGTCAGTTCTCCGGAATTGCCCAGAAATATGGTAGCCTGTCCGCTTCCTGAATTGATAATGATTCCATCCTCGGCAAACTGAATGACCTGATCTGCCTTTGTCCTCAGATATTTCACATTGGGATTTCCCATCGGATCCTCTTCATCTCCCGGTTCCGGTTCGTGTCCGCTGACGGCGCTGACCGCATAAGCATCCTTTTCCTGACAGGTGGGAAAATACACCCTTACCTGATCCCCTTTCTCCGGCATGCAGTACCAGCCGCTTCCGTCCGGCGAAGCCGACATGGTTGAATATGGAAACCACCAGGCTGCTCTTCCTGCCTCGTCGATTGCCAGCTGTACCATCACCTTATCTCTGGAAATGTCCGTAACCTGCCCGGTAATCGATGCTCCGACGATTTGTTCATTGTAGAGTTCCATCCCTCTGAGTCCTCTTTCCGGCCTTAACTCATACTGGTTCTTCAGGATCCCGTCCTGCAGAATGCGCCTGAGTGACTGTATGATCAAAGGAATGCCGCGAAATTGAACCCGGTTCCCGGCCCGATAGATCTGATAATCCTGAATCTGTAAAACCGTGAAATCTGTTTCCAGTGCGTCCGGCCAGCGGTTTCTTTTTACATACAGATATTCATCCACCTTCTTCACCAGGTTATACCGGCATGGATTGACCGTATATGTCTCTCCGTTTTTCGGAACACCCACAAACAGCGCAGTCTTTTCCGATACCATATCGGGAATCAGAACCGCCCCGTAATGGGAAACAAACCGTTTCAAAAACTCCCAGTCTGTCTCCTGGTACTGTAACACAAGCCTTCCAATCGGCTCATCCGGAATCCGTATGATGCAGTCGCTGTTTTCATACCCCGACATGACTTCCCGAATCAGCTGATGTACCGTCATGGCCGGGTTCTGAAAGGAACGCGAGCGCTTCACAATATCCATGACGCAGGTTTTTCCCTTTGCCGTCAGATCCATATAGTATGTATTCCCCTGACAGCTGATCTGGATATTTGTTACGATCCCCCGGCACAGAATCTTCGTACTGCCGGTCTCACTCAGATAACTTAAGGTCACCGGCATCATGGGCGCAGTCGTATAGACATACTGCTCCGCCGTTTCTTCCGGAACAACCGCCGTCATATGAAGACTGCCATGGCTGTCTGCGTTTTCCTCCATCTCAAGGGTCAGGATATGTTCGGTCTGATATGCGTCTAATCTGATTCTTTCATAAGTAACTGCACAGTCTCCCATTTATTCATCCTCCTGAAACATCCGGCTGATCATCGCCTGAAACAAATGTCCAAATGTATACCGTTTTGCCAGCCTGCATGTATAATTTCCTGTAATTGTCCTCTTTTTTCCGCTGCAGTAAAAATTATTGATAAATACGCCGCCCACTGCGCTGGCCAAAGCCCCCTCCGCACAGCAGATTCTGTAATTTCCCGACCGGAAATTTCCTGTTTCCAGAGGATAATAGGTCAGTTTATCCCTGAAATACTGTTCTGTTATTTTTTTCTGGAATTCTGCCTCATTTTTTATAACTGCCGGCTGATTGATAAACGTAAGGTTGGTTCCGATCTCCAGTGTCCGGTAAAAAACCGTCGCCACATTGTTTTCTTCCATGATTCTGTCCACATCCTCCGGGAAAACAAATACGGGAATGCGGCTGTTCAGCAGACGTCTCTTTTCACATTGAAATTCTCTGCCGTCCAGTTCTACCCTTCCAAGCTTCAGCTCACAGATCCGTTCCTCCACCGTTTTCTGTTCCCGCTCCTGACGCAGAATATCCTCTCTGATTTCCGTCAGGCGCTGTTCCTGCTTTTCCTGTTCCTTCCGGCTGTATTCTGCCTGAAGCAGCTGTTCATCTAAAAACATTTCTTTTCCTCTCTGTCTACAGCAACAACATGTCCCGATTTGCCTTTACTCTGCGGTCAGCAGACAGGCCGTTTCCTTCCGCCTCGGCAAGCAGCTTATGAAAAGCCTGATAGATCTCCTCCGGCCGATAAGTCTCCTTATCCTGCATAAGGCGGACATTCAGATAGCCCTGAATCATGGCGTGGGGCAGCGCGTCTCCCTCCTGCAGACAATGAAGGCAGAATGCGCTGTCCCAGAAGTTTTTGACCGGATGTTTCATCATACTGGCTGCATAAGCCTTTGAAATCTGTGGATGGACCGTGCTCTTTACCGGTGAAGCGTACGGCGCATGGATCAGGATCAGCGTATCAAACTCCGTAGCATAATCATAAAAACCGGTATACTGGTCCCGAAGCCTCGCTCCTTCCTGAAGCTTAAAACGGGCCAGTTCCAGTTCGTCCTTTTTATCGGGCGGTCTGTCATCTATATAAATCCGTGCTGCTGCTTCTCTTTTTTCGATTCCACCTGCCGCTTCCAGAAACCGGACTTTGATATACTGTTCCTTTCCCGTTGGTTCGTACAGCAGCCGTTCCGGGCTGTTCATAATATAAAATTCTTTGTTATAGTACAGGATTCCCGGTTCCACACACACATAAGGCTCCTGTACCTTCAGTTCGCATCCGACTAATATTCCGTCTGAATAATCCTGATACAGAATATGGAAAACATCTCTGGGATAGTCTCTGAGATTTTCCAGCATCTCTTTTTTCAGAACCTTTTTCCTCTCAAACAGAGGATATGTATTTTTAAACATCCGCTCCTCCTGCTCAGTATATGGCTGTCTCGTCTGTCCTCATGGTACAGTCGATTCCGATAATTCCAAAATGTGCTTCATAAAAGATTTCTGTATGATACCGGATATCCAGAAAAAGGTCCTGAAGAAGTCTGAATTTCTGCTCCAGCATTCTGGACTTTTTAAGACCAGTATAAATAATCACATCATCCGGACATTCTCTGCTGCGGTAAATAATGCTGTCCGCAACAAGCCCTCTGACCATGTCCATAAAGAGCAAAAGCGAACTCCCGGTCCGAAAATTCCTGAGCAGTCCTCCAAGCAGTATCTCCTGTTCTTCCCTCTTCATGCTCTTCCAGACGCTTTTGGCTGTCCTTCCGTAAACGCCTTCCAGAATCTCTCTTTTTAAAAGCTTTTTGTAATACTCTTCTCTGCACATCCCTCTGCGTAAATCATTTTCCGCCAGCATATGAAGCGTCAGGTTGGTCAGACTTTCCCGCAACGCGGTAACTTCTGTCAGATCCGGACGGAACAGATCCTTAAAAATATCATAAAACCGACAATAAGTATTGATTTCCAGCACACGCTTCCCCAAAGGGCCTTCCTGATTCAAATACGGAAGTGCCATTTCCATATAGGCGCTCCCTCTTTCCGAATGAATGAAGCGAAGATCTTTCGGCGAAATTCCTTCTTCCGCAGCTCCCAGCACTGCTTCCCACAGATACATCACAAAAGCTTCCCTCCGCATTCGTATTCCGGATAGAGCCGCTGCACTTCCGATACCAGAAAGCTGGCGATATCCCTCTGGAGCCACGGTTCTCTGTCACCCGGATAAAAAGAGAGAAGCAGCTTTTTCTGCGCTTTTGTATCCCGAATCTCATCTTCCACAAAAAAATTCATGGAATAGGTCTGAGGAGCCTCCGGAAACTGCTCCAGTACTTCACAGTCCTGATACCGAACATAGGATTCCATGCCAAAGCCCTGAATAAAGCGCGCCAGTTCTGCCCGGGTCCGGATATTCATTCCCCATTTTCTCTGAAATTTCTCTGAAAAATTTTCTTTTCTCCGGTTTTCAAGCACCGGCCATGTATAGCGGTCAATCCTGCTGTCTCTGCCGTTCTGAATCATATGGATACTCCATTTTTTCGCTTCACTGCAGCTGCTCACAATACACAGTTTTTCATCTCTTTGGACAATGCTTTGGAGTTCTTCGTCCTCTTCTGCCAGATATGCATGCTCTGCACCATATTCCTGTACTGACAGCACATGTTCATAGTTTTTGTGATCCTCACAGGGCATCGGAAAACCGACGCTGTCCAGAACCAGCCTTCTGACATTCCACACCGGCACCGGATCATACCGGATCACGGAACTCCACGTCCCGAACTGGATCTCGATCTTCTGAATCTTCTCCTGTCCGGTAAGCCCCTCTTCCAGCCCGGTAAGCATGACGTCCGCCATTTTATAGAGATACGGCGCATTCACCGTCTGCCACGGGATTCCGTTTTTCAGGAAAAGCTTATACAGCTTCGCCACCTCATCCAGATACCTGGTATTCCTTCTGAGCCTGACCCTGATCTTCCATGTCCGATCCGGCTGTTCGGTCTTAAGTGTTCCCTGAAACTCCGGATCTTTGCTCCACAGTTCCTGAATGTCCAGATAATCACACTGCAGCAGGACTGTCATGAGCGGAAAGCCGCCCTTTTCGACCAGCGCCTCCTTAAGTTCTTTGATGCTGCAGCTTCGTTCTTCCAGATCCTCCGAAAGCATCGGCGTCATCAGATGATGCGACACATCCACGTATCCTTTTTCCACCAGACCCGTCCGGATCAGGCAGCGGTTCACATCGCAGGAGAGCTCCTCCTGGATCCGGTCCTCCAGATCCTCATACATCCTCTGGTTCGTCTCATACAGCGGCAGGAAGACTCCCTCCATCAGTTCCCGGAACGCCACGCGCTCCTCCAGATTCCGGATGTTCTGAATCTCCCGCTGTATCATCTCTTTCATCTCTTCTGTCCGGTCCATCCTATTTCCTCCCGTCGAAGAAGTTCTGCTCCCAGGTGTCGTCCTCAAAGTCGAAGAAAGCCTCTGCGCCGCGGTACAGCTTCTCTCCCTCCCGCAGGACAGGGAGCACCGTGAAGCCCCATCGTTTTCTCGATACCCAGACAAAGAACTTCATCTCGCCTTCCAGAATGATGTCCGTCTCTTCCTGAATGACGGTCCCGCCGTATTCCTGGTCGATCGCTTCCTGAGTCGTCTCCGTGAACTCCGCCGTGTCATAGATAAAATAACAGGGGCGAAGCCGCCTGCCCTGTCCGTCGTTCAGGTACAGATCCAGCTGCTTTCCGATCATGAACCGGGAGATGCAGCCGATATGGTCTTCCGGATCCAGGCTTTTCACCAGAATCTTTTCTTTGTTTTCATGGGTATAGGCCATGATCTCATAGGGAAGCGCGCCCACCTGATATTCCTGCGCCACCTTCATGTAACCAAGCCTGCAGTTCCGGATGTAGGACAGGGCCCCTTCCAGACAGCACATCTTGAGTTCGGTCCCGTCCGCATCCTTCTTCGCGGTCCGGATCAGTTTCCCGGGCACATACTGTTTCAGCGCCTCCAGAAAAAGCCCGGACCTGCAGGACTGCCCGGTCAGCTTGATCATCTCGTAATCCTGCAGCTCTCCGCATACGAACTTCTGTTCCAGAAACCGCTCCATCAGCCCGTAGATGTCAGGACGCAGCAGTTCCTCCAGCTGGTTGAGCCAGACCGGAAACTCCAGCTCCTGCCGGATCTGACGCAGCTGTCCCTCTTCCAGCACGGACAGCCTCCACCGGTCCAGAAAGACGGAATCCTCTGCTGCGTCTTTTCTGGTGGTGACATGAAGCTCATAGCGGAACCGTGTCTGGAAAAACCTTTTCTTCACCTGCTCGGCCAGGTCAAAGAGGCAGTAGTAATTGTTTTTTACAAAGAAATATTCCTCCCTGCCGCGTCCTTCATAGTCTTTGAAACGTGTGGGCAGGTACTGCTCTGCCTGCTGATATGCTCTTTCCAGATCCTCCGGAAGTTCCCGGGACGGGCCCGGACCGCCGGTTTCGTATCCCAGTTCTCTCACGATGCAGGTCTTTAAAAGCTGCAGAATCCGGTAAGTCAGATTATTGCCTCCGAAATTGGTGTCTCCGTTCTCATAGCTGGTCCGGATATCCACCAGATACGACACTCTGCTGTTTTCGATCCGGAAACGCCCGGAGGTCAGGTCCGTAGTCCCGCCGCCGCAGTCGATGACCAGCGCGCGGTACGTCCGCCCCTGCTCATACCGTCCCTGATCGATCAGCTCCTGGATGCTGTGGAACAGCACCGCCATGCCTTCATCCAGCACGCAGTCCACCTGATACTCCGGCAGAAGCTCCTTGAACAGCGACTGGAATTTTTCCTTCTGGCGGACCGGGGACAGCAGATGGATACTCTGAAACCGGCACTTGAACTGCTGCATTCCCAGATCGATCAGCCAGAGCAGGAAAGCCCGGAGCATCTCTTTTCTGGAGAGCTGGTACCGGTGCCCGCTCTCCAGGATCACGCTCTCCTGACGCTCTGCGTCGCTGACCCAGCGCTTGATGTCGTGGAATATCGGCACGTCTTCATCCCGGTAACTCCGGCTGCCAAGCTTAAGCGCCTCATATCCGAATACATATCCGGGAGCGCCGTCCTTCTGCTCCGTGACTCCGATGACGCTGGGGATCACATGTCCCCCTTCTGCACTGGCCGTCTTTACAGATCCGTCCGGCAGGCAGACGCCCATGGTCGTGTTGGAGCTTCCGAAGTCCAGCACCAGCGGAAATACGGTCTTTGCAGCCGGGCAGAGCCGGATATCGAGAAGCGGGATCCGGAGCCCCTGCACATACCCGGGTTCCGGAGCCGGATTCCCCATGTAGCAGTCATAGAGATATTCGGATACCTGCTCTTTCGGAAAGTACAGGATGGAATACCGGCGTTTCTGAAGTTCCAGAACCGGCACCTCTCTGCTTTGAAACAGATAAAAGCGTCCTCTCCGCTCCCGGATACAGAAGCAGGTATAGATCTGATCCTGTTCGTCTACCAGAAGCAGATTGCCTTCATATAACCGGCTGTCCGCCTCGATCCGATAATCGTCCAGTTCGGTAAGCCCCAGCCCGTCATACAGGGTGATCGTTCCGGGAATGCGGATGCTACCATCGGAAACAGAAATCCCCGAACACCGGTCAAGAAACGCCTGCAGTCTCTCAAGTCCGCCCCCGCATGCTTCTTCGATATGCCGGTACTCTCTCTGTCCCCGGAACCTCATGACCAGGCGGGCAAGGCCTTCCCGGTCGCTCTCCAGGCCGGAGGGAATGACCAGCCGTTCCTTCCGGCAGATCTCCCGGAGCTGGTACAACGTCATCTTCTGAAGTTCACTCTCCCGGTAGGTCCCTCTGACAGCCTGCTCTTCCCGGCCCGGATTCAGCGTATAGGTATATCGGCTCATGGTCCCATCTCTCCTTCCAGCCCCGCGCGTGCGGCTGCGATCTTTTCCTCCAGGGCGGCGGCGCGGTCGGAAAGCTCCAGCCGTTCGTAGATGGACTGCGCCGTCCGGTAGTACGTAATGGCGTTGTCGTATTTTCCTTCCGCCAGCAGTTCATTCCCTTTGTTCTCCAGATCGATGGCGTTCTTCTGGTCATTGCTCTTCTGCTCGTTCTCCAGTTCCCGCTGCTCAGCCAGAAGCGCCTTCTCCTGTTCTTCCTCTACTTTCCTCTCCGCCTCTTCTTCCTGCTTTTCCTCCGCGATCTGCGCTTCCAACGCCGCCTGCTTTTCCAGCGCTTCCGCCTTGATATCCGCGTCATAGAGCGCCGCCGCCTTTTTCCGCGCTTCCTTATACGCCTCGATCGCCCCATCCCGGTCTCCGGACTCCTCCCGGCGGGTTCCCAGCTCCATCAGGTCCAGAAGCTCCAGATGTCCTTCTGTCTCCTCCAGCCTGGATTCTATGTAGGTTTTTCCCACATTTCCCGCCTCCCAGGACAGGTCCCTCGCCTTCCGGTACAGTTCCTGAGCCTTCTGGTATTCCTCTTCCCGAAGAGCTTCGTCCGCCAGGCAGATCTGCTCCGACAGCTTCTGATACTGTCCGGATTCTTCGGAAATCTCTGTATTTTTCAGACCGTCCGCCAGCTTTTTTGCCTCGGTATATTCTTCTGCCGCCCGTACGTAATTGTCGTATTTTATATATGCTTCGCCGCTCTCCATGCACTGTGCCAGGCTTTCCTCTCTGCTGCGGATGTTCCGGTGCCGGAGCCACAGCCCGAGGCTTATGCCGCCCGCGGCCAGAAGGAGCGGGAGCGCGATCATCAGAACTGTCTTCACAGACACCTTTTTCTTCGGGGAGCGGTAAACCTTGTCGATAAAGGTCACTGCCAGCGTATAGTTGTCGATCTGATATGTTTCCTGCTTTCCCAGAATCAGGTCCTCCACCTGTTCAAGAATCTCCGTCGGCTCCTTCGCGTCTTTGGAGATGTCCAGAAGCTCCTGATCCCCGCAGGCTTCCCATACGCCCCGGCTCATCAGGTACAGGGTGTCTCCGTCCGCCAGCGGGTGTTTCTTTGAGACCTGAAGTTCCGGCCTGTGTCTGCCGCCCAGGCAGGAATACAGGTTGTTTCGCTCCTCATGAGCCGCCGCACGGTCTACAGAGAGCTTTTTCTCCCGGATCAAATTCCCGGTCAGGGACTGATCTCTTGTCTTCAGGAAAAAGCGGCCGTTCCGCATCAGATAGAAACGGCTGTTTCCCGCATGGCAGTACCGGATCTTCCGGTAGTCGGTCACCGCCATGACGACGGACGCCTTCAGGCGCATGCCCCCTCTTTGTTTTTTCAGCTCTCTGTGAGCCGTATGCATGTATTTTTTCAGCCGGCCCCTGCTCATGGAAGGATGTTCGCCAAAGCTTCGGATCAGGCTTTCCACCGCCGTCTGCGCGCTGTTGGACAGAGGTTCTTCATCCAGGCTGTCCGCCAGCACGTAGCAGGCGTAGTCGTCCATCTCCGCATAACCGAAGTAATCCCGGTTATTCAGTTCCTGCCCTTCCTCCGACAGGAACCCTGTCCGGAATTCAGAATTGCTCCGTCTCATCTGTTACCTCCGCCCTCACAAGCAGGATACTGCCGTTCTCTCTCTGGGGACTTCCCGCCTCTTCCGCCGCACGCACGATCCGCTCCGCCTTCTCCTGCAGGCTTCCTCCTGCAAGCAGAAGATCCTCCAGATCGCCGGACGGCACCTCCTGCCAGATTCCCCGGCTCGCCATCAGGACCACGTCTCCGGTCTTTAAGCGGATGGGAAGCTCTCCCATCTCCACCTGACGGAACCCGTCCATGCCCAGATAATTCCACACGCGCTTTTCTTCCTGGCTCCACAGCGCTTCTCTTCGGGAGAGCTTTCCTTCCCGGTAAGACGCTGCCGCCAGAACATCGACGGTATGTCCCTGACTGACGGGAATCAGTTCCTCTCCCCGGAGCAGGGCGATACGGATATCTCCTGCCAGCGCATAACTGGCAGCAGCGCCGCTCAGATATACGGCTCCAAGGCTGGCGCCGCCCCGGCGTTCGCCGATGGTCTTCTGGATCCGGAGGTTCGCCTCCTGAAATGCGGTCCGGAAAAAATACTCCGGATGGTTCAGCACCTGATACGGTTCATAGCGGTCCAGCACCGTATCCACAGCGATCTGCGCCGACACTTTTCCGGTATTGGCGCGGCCGATCCCGTCGGCCATGACCGCCATGACGCCTGCCCGGGTCCTGACGGCCTGCACGCAGTCGGACTGCAGCCCGCAGGTCCCGGTTGTCTGACTGACGCCCATATCGGGCAGCATGTCCTCTTCCTCCGTCTGTACGGACAGACTGCTGTAAGAACCCGCCGCCTTTCCGGTTCTCTGCATCAGGAGCCGTATGAGGACCGTACCCGCAAGGACTGCGGCCAGTAAGAGGATCGTTCCTGTGTTTTCCATGATTTCCGTCATTTCTTTGTATCTGTCCACTCAAAGTTCTCCCCGCACAGGGGCAGGAAGAGGAAGCGGCTCTCTCCCATCTCAATGGAATCGTAGGGCTTCAGCTCCGTCGGCACATAGACGGCTTCTCCGTTCAGATAGGCGATTCCGGAAGAGTCTCCCGGCAGGATCACCATGTTGCGTTTCTTCCGGTCATAGACGATCACCGCATGATTCCGCCGGTTGATCGTGTTGTCGCCCAGGATCTGGACGTCCATATCGTCTCCGCGCCCCACGAAATTCTTGCCATCATGGATCTTGTAATCCATCCCGACCCGCGCGCCTTCGATACAGACCAGCCATCCGCACACCGGCTCCAGTTCCTCTTCCAGGAGCTCCACCGGCGGTTCAAAACCGGCCGGCTTTACGTCCTTCTCTTCTTCTGAAAGCTTCATATTGCAGTATGGGCAGATCTTTCCATACCGCCTTGCATTATACACATGCCCGCTCGGGCATCTCACCAGGCTCATGGTCCTCTTCCTCCGATCTCGTTTCTGCTTCAGGAAAGTAAAAGTCTTGTGTTCGCTATATGGATAATATCTCCTGCCTCCACCCGGCAGGGACGGTTTGACACCTGATAGCAGCAGCCGTCCCCCACCTTCTGCACCCGCACTCCGTTCACGGAGCCAAGGTCCTCCAGATACCACCGGTCCAGGCAGCAGTTCAGCGCCGCATGCTGACATTCTACAAAGGTGCTGTATGCGCAGTCCTCCAGATCTACATCCACCTCTTCTTTGTCATTTCTGCGCCCGATCACCATGGAGGTACGCCCTGCCATGCTCCATGACTTTACCGGCCTGTTCTGCTCATCCAGAAGCAGAAGCTCCTGTACTGTCGGCGCCCCCTCCTGCTGCCGGTACTGTCCTTCTGTTCCTTTGCGGAACAGCTGGTGGCACAGATCCGCCGCCGCTGTTCCGGCACACAAAAACAGCGCCGTCAGATACCACGGCAGATAATCGGAATCCGCCCGCTGATGCCAGACCAGCGCCGCCAGCAGGAATGTCTGCAGAAGAATGAACCCGTCGCAGGCCGCCTTGATCATCTGTTTTTTTCTCATCTGTTCTCTACCCGTCATCTGATATGCTGAAAAAAGGAGGCAAACCGTTCCTCCGGTTTCATGGCTCCTTTGGGATCTTCCCTCTTCCTGTCCTGATAAGTCTCCATGCCATTTCCTGGCTGAAACCCGAAGAAACGCTCAAAAGCGCTTCTGTCCGGAACCGGACCGGGACCTTTCTTTTCTTCTGTTCCCGCCTTCTGTTCCGCCCGGGACGCATTCTGCCGCTTCCGGTCATAGTCTGCCCTTTTCTTTGGATCTCCAAGTACTCCATAAGCCTCCTGGATCTCATACATCCGCTGTTTTTTCCGAGGGTCGTCCCCCACCACATCCGGATGATATTCCTTCGCCAGCCTCCGATAGGCTGCCTTAATCTCCTTTTCGGAGGCGTCGGAAGCAATCCCCAGCACTTTATAGTAATCCGCCATATCTGCCACGCTCTCTGTTTTCTGTCCGGTTATCCCGAACGGACTGCCGCAGAACACGCTGCTGTCCGCATGCTCAGCAACGTTTCATTCCGTAACAGCTGCTGAACATGCTGACAGATCTTCGCTCTGCGGCAGCCGCTTCTCTGCTTCTATGCGCTGTATCCGCCTTCTACCGCTACCTGCGCCATCTTATCCTTTTTCTGTTTGATGATCAGGGTAAAGGCGCCGACGCCTTCCGCATCCCCGTAATCCTCCTGGTAATCCACCACGAATGCATTGGGAAACGTGTATTTTCTGACTACCTGGGAAGCTGCGATCACTTCCACGACTGCCTTCCGGTAGCAGTCCGACTTCTCCGCCGGTACCAGTGACCACTGTCCGATCTGTTTGGTTGCATCAAAAGGATCGCCGTCCACTGCGGTCAGTATCTTGCCCGTGACGGTAAGCGTGCTCCCAAGATCCGTGGAACGCGCATTGGAGTCCAGCGGAATATCCGCTCCGAATCTCACGCCGGTTATGCTGGTGGTTCCCAGGCTGATCTCATTTGGTCCTTCTACTTTCAATGTAAATCCCATGTTCCTGTTCTTCCTTTCTGCCTGTCAGGCCGTCTCTCATTCTCCGCTGAATCCGCCCTCGAACTTCAGCGCCGTCATCTTGTCCTTCTTCTGCTTGATCAGAAGCGTGAATACGCCGATTCCCGTCTCGTCGTCAAAATCCTCCTTATAGCCCACGACAAACGCATTGGGCACCTGGATCTGACGGACGATCTGAGAGGCGCTGACCACATCCACCTGAACATTGCGGTAGCAGTCGGAATTCTCCGCCGGCACCAGCGCCCATCTGGCGATCTTGCCGGTATCATCCGCCGCCTCTCCTCCTACAGCTGCCAGAATCTTGCCCGTGATCTCCATCGTGCTTCCAAGATCCGTGGACCGCGCATTGGAATCATGCGGAATGTCCGCCCGGAACCGTACCTTCTCGATACTGCTTTCCTGCAGGCTGATCGTCTCGCTTCCTTCGATTTTCAAACGAAATCCCATGTCTCTTTCCTCCTTGTATTTTTTCTTTTTATGCCTTCCTTGTCAGTTCTACTTTCAGGTTCCTTGTGGTATTGCTGAACGTCACCTGTACGTTGCACAGTCCGTTCTTCTCATCAATGGAGAAGTCCAGCTCGTCTCCATCCTGGAGGATGGAGTTCACATACTGGCGGCTCGTATCCCACCGGCTCTTCTGGCTGTTCGGGTTATTGCTGAAGAACTGCAGGACCTTGTCCTGCTTGAAGTCACCGCTGTAGAACCTGAGCATCCGCTCAATATAGGTAAGCACCAGAGTTTTGTAGATCGGCTCGAATTCACTGCCGCTGCTCCGCAGATTTCTCGCTTTATACACACGGATGCTTTTGATCTCCCGGCCCTTATACTGGGCGTTGTCCGAGGTAAACACGAATCCGAAACCGGTATGGTTGATGGAGTTCTTAATGGCATTGGTAAATCCGGAGATTTCCTTGGTCATGCTGGTAGCAGCCAGCAGGGAATTATCATCCGCCTCCACGTCAAAACGCACGCCTGGATACTCCATGCTTGTATTGTTGAACCTCTGTTTCAGGTATTCCGGGCACTGCCATGCAGCAACAATGCCTGCCGCTTCGTATGCCGCTCCCACATAGACGCCTTCGATCCACATCTTCATCAGGTCTTCCTTTTCTTCAGAAAGGGATACCCTGCCCTCAGTGTCAATGACCATTTTCTTATCCAGGATGAGTCCGGATTTATCCTTGGGGATAATCGTGGCATTGGGAATGCACGGCACGACGAATTCGCTGTATTCTTTTTTCATCAGCGGCGTGCACCGTTCCTTGAAGATCTCCACTCCGCCGGTGGCGATGCTACTGAAGGAGGTCTCTTCCCCTCCCGCAAAGCTGAAAAACGTGGTCACCTTGTACGGGCTGACTGCGTTCATCAGAACCGCAAGGCTTTCCATGGAACTGGTCCCCGCCCTCTCCATCTTCTGGTTTCCTGCGAAGCGCATCCTTTTGAGTTTGCCTCCGCCGGTCTGATTCAGCTCCACGTCCGGCACGATGCCGAACCAGATCGTGTGGTCGAATTCATTCTTGTCATTGCTCGTATTCAGATAGGTCAGAAGCCTTGGAAGATTGCTGGATTTTACCATCATGTCCAGCGGCGTGTTGGTAATCAGAAGCTGGGGCTGCATTCCCTTCTCCTTCACCTGATACTGGTCGAAGAACGTCTTTACTCCAAGAATCTTCTCGATCAGGGGCTTTACCGCTTTTACAAAATCATCCTTGCTCTTTTTATAAAACTCCAGATAATGGTTGTAATTCCTTACCTCTACTTCCCGGTCCACCGTACTCTCCATGGTCGAAACAAGCGGGCAGAAAGTCCGGACCACCAGATCCCGGACGTAATCGGACGGATCCTCGTTCAGCGCGTCATAGTCTTCCCGGAAAGTCTCCATCAGGCTGGTATTGACCTGATCGTCCACGACGGCAAGCTGCGTGCTCTCCTCCTGCTTCATCTCCAGGATCTTCAGCTCTCCGTCATCGCCCATGCTTAAAAGCCCGGCTTTAAAATCCTGTCCGCTTTTTCCGTTCGTATGTTCTCCCAGAAGAAGGCGGGTCTTGATATCCTCGATTGCAAGCGGAAGCATCGCCAGCACATTGTTGTAATTCTGGCTCGCCCTCTCAAACTGATAATTCAGCTGATCCCCGACATCCAGCCTTTTTGGGTCTTCTTCATCCAGTTCCATATATTTCCCATAGGTATACTGGATCTCCCGCCGGACCTGACGGATATCCTCCATGATCTTCCTGGGCGATATCATGTCCAGCACCTGGCTGAATCTGAACTCCACGTTCATAAGCCCCTGTGCTCCTCTGGCGTCCAGAAGAGTGATCAGCATATTCAGAAGATCATTCTCTTCGTTGATCGGAATCTCTGTGATACAGCTTTCCGGAATATTCTCCGGCCTGGCGAGGCTGTACTGAATGGAACTGGAGGACGCGTCACACCAGGAATAGACCACCGGTGCGAACTTTTCCAGAAATTCCTCAAAACTTCTGACTGCCAGAACTTCATTGATCTCCTTCATCTTGTCGTCATCCAGGCTGGTCTTCCCTCTGACATCCCCGATCAGAGTAAGCAGGTTCAGACACTCCGGATTGACTTCGGCAAACAGCATCGTTCTGTTTGTCTGCGTGATTGTTTCCATATGCACTGCTCCTTTTCCTTTTTATGATAAGAGCGCCAAAAGTACGTTTTCATCCGCAGCCTTTCGGCGAACTGATCTTCTTACTGATATACTGCAATATAATGAACCGCCAGTTCATAAGCCCCGTCCGGGGATGTGATGTACAGCACGTCTCCAAAGCATATCGGATGAGGCGTCTGTCTGCACACGATGATATTGCCGGCCATCACGGTGGATTCCGAACTGTGATACAGCAGCATCCTCCGTCCTTCCTCTGCGATCAGATGGATCTGTCCAAGGTCCAGATGTCCGGACAGATCCGGGTATTCTTTCATCAGGCCGCCCAGACATACGCTGGAAGACGAAAGCCGGTACATGGAAAAAGTAAGCGGCGGAATCTCTTCTGTATGATCCGGCTGCACCATCACATACGCGTCCAGCCTGCCCGCAAAGCGGTTTCCCGTCTTCTCGTCTGCAAGCTGTTCCAGCTCCCCTTTTCCGCTCTCTTCCTGCCTGGGTCTGTGCAGAAACTGCCACAGGACTGCGCCGGCCGCTGCAGAAAGCAGCGGGATCCACCAGAGATACCTCCACGGAGATACGACCTCCAGACTGACGGAACAGGCCAGCGCCGTCTCTCCGTCAGACACGCGCAGCGTGATCTGTCCGGTCCCGGGACGCCTCGGAGACACCTTAAGAACCGTCCGGTCCAACGAAACGCCAGCCAGCCCCTCTCCTGCGTCTTCGATGGAAAATCGGAGTTCATCCCCATCCGGGTCGCTGATGTATTCCGACAGGTCACAGGTCACGTCTTCTTTCAGGGACGTGCACCGAATGACCGGAACACTTCCCTGGGGCGGAGTATTTTTGACCGTCACAGGAACACAAAACTCATAGCTTCCCCAGGAATCTGCAAGAGTTCCCTGAAGAACACAGGTGCCGGAGCGTCCAAAGGATACGCTTCCTTCCAGGACGCCGTTTCGGACCCTGGAAGGCTCTGTCTGCCGGAATCCGCACGCCTCAGGATCTCCTTTTGGATACAGTTCCATCTGAAAGGTATGATAAAAGGCTTCATCTTCTATCCTGCCGCCGTCTGCGGTTCTGAAAAAGACCTGGCAGGGAATCTCCTCATTCCTGACGGCGCTCGTCTCCAGAGTGATGGACGGCGTCAGGGCACGGTAACTGATGAGATATACTTTCAGGTTTTCCCCGGCTTTTGTGGTGGTCCGGATCGTCAGATCCTTTACAGCATCCGTAAGTTCCGAAGCGCCCAGCTTTCCTGCCGCATAGATGGAGCGGCACTGCATGGGATACGCTCTTTTGTCATATTCCAGCACTGCATCCTTCAGACCGCCGGACGATACCAGGAGCACATTTGTCTCATCCACATACGCGTCTTCCAGAATGCACCGGATCTTCTGCTCTCCGTCCGCATAGACCGCATCGGAAAACTGCCGGATCCGACAGGAAAGATTCCCGTCAAATATACTGTACAGAATTTCGATCAGCGTATCCGGGCTCTGCGCATGGAACGTCTCTGCGCCGGTTGCTTCCGCCGTTTCCCGCAGAACCTTCCCGTCTCCGTCATAGTCTCCGAAAGCAACCGTATAGACCGGAACCCCTTCCACGCCGCACTGTCTGACACACGCTTCCAGATCCTGGTCCGACTGCTCCAGCGTTCTTCCGCTGCTGCCGTCCAGATCAGATTCCCCGTCCGAGATCAGAACCACCATCCGCCTGCGTCCCTCTTCAAACGGGATCAGATCACAGGCAGCGGACAGGCCCAGTCCCATATCCGTGTCACCGGTATAGACGATCTGTTCCAGCCGGCCTTTCAGTTCTTCTCTCTGCTCCGGCTCCGACATTGACTGAAGCTCAAAGGAATCCGTGATCTCATGATCATAAGCCACATATCCGATCCGGATGTCTTCACTGTGGACCGTATCTATAAACGCCTGCATCATGCGGATTCCCATCCGGTCCGGATCATTGTTCTTCATGGAACCGCTGCAGTCCACTGCGAAAACCACATCCAGCCCCTTCCTTTCACCCCTGAATTCCTGCGCATCCGCATGAACAGCAGGAGCCGGTAAAAGGAGACATCCGATCAAAGTTAAGCATGCCAGCACCCATTCTGCCCGTCTTCTCATATTTCTTCCTCTTTGCTTTACCTTATTTCGACGATTTTCGACTTGAATCGACTTTTTAGAAAATTATAGAATTGATTCCAGATTCTGTCAATAGAAAATATATGTATATTAAATATTATTTTTCAAAAATATGATTAAATATTTAATATAAAAAATATTTAGCATTTTTTCTTCTAAAATCACATTTATATCTCATATTCAGATATAATAATAAAATTCCTTGACAAATATATATTTCACCTGTACAATCATAAATATAAAAAAGATATGAAAGGCAGGTGATGAAATGAAGAAGCCCATTGTATTATCGGACAGAGAATACGAGGTTATGGATGTCATGTGGAAGCAGGAAAGAGAATTGACGATCAACGAAATATCCGAGATTTCCGGAAATCCAAAGCTGACAATCCCCTGTATAGCGCAGGTGGTGCCGCGTCTGCTGAAGAAGGAGCTGATTCATGTGGAACGTTTTATTCCCGTGAATACCAAGTACGCCCGTACCTTCCTACCTGATATTACCAGACAGGATTATATGGAGGGAGAGCTGCACAGACTTCTCAAGAAGACCGGCATCAGAGCCATGTTAAGCGCTCTGGTACATATTAACAATCAGGAAGAAAATGATATTCTTCTGGATGATCTGGAGAAGTTTGTACAGGAATACAGGGAGCAGAGAAAGGATGGTTCTGTTTGAACATCTCCTTTATGACAGTGATTACCATCAACCTGTCGCTCTCTGTCCTTCTGATCGTACTGCTGCCGCTTTTGAACTGCAGGTTCTGTCTTCGGAATCTGGGAGGCCGCTGTCTCGCTGCATGCTGCATCGCCGTTATGCTGCGGGCGCTTATCCCGATCGAATTCCCTTTTTCCAGAACCATACCGATCAGCAGGATCGTCCCGTCCATACGGGATATCATAATGCATCCTGTCGGCATCGAAGGTTTCCAGACCGCCATATGGCAGATTCTGCTTTTTGTATGGCTGAGCGTCGCCCTGTTCCTGACAGTAAGGAAACTCCGGGCTTTTTACCAGTTACAGAAAATCGTCCGTAGACTGCCTGACTGTGAAAACAGAACCGTAATGAAAGTCTGGTCGGACATCAGGGAAAAGTATCCGTCCGGAGATCATGTGAGAGTGGTCTGTACCCGGCTGAATGCCAGTCCGCTGATTACCGGACTGCGCCACCCGGTCATTCTTCTTCCTGAACATGAATTCAGCAGGCCGGAATGCCGGATGATCCTGGAACATGAGATGCTGCACTGCATCCGCCATGATATTATCATCAAGATGGCAGCTGATATCCTGTGTACCTTCTACTGGTGGAATCCTCTGTTTTATCTGCTGCGGCGCAGAATCTTCGAACTGATCGAGATCGGAAATGACAGTCTGCTGACCAGGGACTATACTGCGGATGAAAAGGCTGATTATATGCAGTGTCTCGCAGATACGGCCAGGGCCATATGCAGACATCCGGTTCCGTTCGCTCTTTCCTTCGGGAGAGCAGATCAGAAAGCGCTGCGCAGGCGAATGGATGTGATCGGTTTTGGAAAACCGTCCGGAAAACTGAGAGAGACAACTGTGATTGGTGCACTTCTGCTCATAGTGTGGTGCTGTACTTCTTTTACGTTGGAGCCGTATAATCCACCGGAAGAGCCATATATCATAATGAATCAAAGTAACTGTTATGTTATCCAGAATGGTAGTATGTACGACATATACTACCAGGACAGTTATGTTTATTCGACAGATTCTATGGAATACTTTAGTTCAGATATTCCCGTATTTCAAAATGGAGATTGATTATGAAAAAGAAAAGTTTACTGAAATCATTTTGTTTAATTTGCAGCATGACCATGCTGCTGTCTTGTCCTGTCACCCTCATACCCGCACATGCTGCGGAAGCTGCAGTCCCAACCAGTACCTCGGAAGACGATACTACAATTCAGCCTCGTGCCGCAATCATCGAATGGGTATTTAAAGAAGTGGATGGAAAATTCTATCGGCGCTTATACAATCACCAGACCAAAGAATGGATCGGCGACTGGATTCTCTGCGAATAAAAATGAACCTTTTATATACACATTATCGTTTTAAGTAATAATCCTCCAACCTTTCTTAAAAATACAGAAAACCTCCCATGCCGCCATTTCAATGGTTATATGGGAGGTTTTCTATATGCTGTTTTTATTAATTACTCAAACTGATATCTGCAAGTATACACGATACTGTTGTGTGCTGTACCACTACTTTTTTTCATACTTTTCAATCACACACGTATGTCCTTTATTCTCATCATAATTGATTCCGACTAAGAGAATTTCACCTGTATAGTTCTCGATCCAAGATACATACTGCCTTTCTTTAATCTGTCCGATCGCACCCTCGGCAGACTTATTCCATTTTAATTCCACAACCAGCGCCGGACGATCTATATTCCTCTTTGGAATATAGATAACATCTGCAAAACCTTTTCCTGACGGCAGTTCCATGACAGGATTCAGATAATACGCTTTCGCGCTGTAATATGCCATAAGAATTGTGCAGGTAAGAGCATTTTCATCATTATATTTAAGAATGGATGTGGTTTCGCTGTGGATTGTTTCCAGACGCTCGCCCACAGCTTTTCCATCCATTTTCCATGTGCATTCGAGGAGAGCTTCTGACTGTTCAAGAGAGTGAATCACTCCATCCCATGTGGGACCTTCGATGGCATTCTGAAATTCCTGTGCAATCTCCTGATTTGGAATAAACGCTTCTCCTGCCTTTCTGTCATAGGTCAGATATCCAAGATGAATCAAAAGTGTAAGCACATCATCTTTTGTTTTAAATGTAGTCATGTCATTCTGAAATTTTCGAGTATTAATCCGACAGCGCCCGTTCCCCAGCATTTTAATAACTGCTTCCTTCAATCCGTCAAAGTTCAGATCAACATAAACTTTCAGCGCCTCATAAGTCTCTGTACCGGTCCAGTAACTTTGAAAGTCTCTCCATGTCAACGCATCAACTACCGATTTAGGATTATATATCAGGAAATCGTCCAACTGATATCCGTCATACCATTTTTTCATTTCTCTATAATCCACACCATATTTCCCGCACTGTTCTCTCACTTCTGCTTTGGTAAAACCAAAATATTCTCCCAGGCCTCTTGGTTCGATCATGGAATATTCATTGAAAATATTGAGAGCTGAATGCTCACCATATTTTTTGATGGGAAGGATTCCAGTCATATACGCAAGTTCTACATATTCTGCACCTTTAAATAGTCCGCGCAGAAAATCCAGGTATTTTTTTTGAATTTCCATACGATCTTTTGCAATCCGAAATACACAATCCCACTCGTCAATGATAAGTATAAAACTGTCTCCTGTACATGCATGTATCTGCTCCAATGTACCGGGAAGCCTGTATGGACCGCTCTGGAAGTTATCACCATACACTTCCCTGAGTTCCTGAATAATTCGATCCTGAATTTCATCTATAAAAATATCCAAATGAGATTCATCAAACAAAAAACGCTGAATATCCAGCCGGATCACCGGATGCTGATTCAAATGCATTTTAAAGGATGGTTCTTCTGCTATTCTTTTCCCGGCAAACAAAGTACAGGAATCACATCCTTTACTGTAATATGCCGCAAGCATATCCGCCGCCATGGATTTTCCAAAACGGCGGGGGCGGCTGACGCACAGATAACAGTCTGATGTGCCAACTCTGTCATTAACCGCTGCAATCAGTTCTGTTTTATCAATATAAATCTTTGAGTTTACCGCTTTTTTAAAAGATGTATTTCCCGGGTTTACGTAAATTCCCATACAGCACTCCTTTCAGCCTTTCAAATAAACTTTTCCTGTGACCTGTCTTACTGCTTTTTCATCCTCTCGATCAGCAGCTGTGCGGCTTTACTGCACCGCCTTTTTAATCGCCTGTGCCATCACTTCCGCCGCCAGCGTTCCCGCCACATTGATGTCCGCTTCCACTTTTCCCGTGGAAGCCGCATAGATCGTATCGCCGTCCGCCATGGTGCCCACCGGACGGATACAGCGTCCGTAAGCGCTTCTCGCCATGGATGCGATCTTATTCATCTCCGCTTTGGAAAAACTGCCGTTGGTCACGACTGCGCCGATGGTCGTATTGCTGTTGAACAGGTCCTGCCGTCGGCTGATCTGATACAGCATCTGACAGGTATCCGCAAAACCCTGTCCGTCCGCCGAGCGAAGCCCTGCGATCTTCTGCCCGCTTTGGGGATCATAGATATCGCCCAGTGCATTGACGACAACGACCGCCGCCATCTGAAGACCGCCCACAGCCGCCGCATATATGCCAAGCCCTGACTTCGTGGAACGCTCCATGCCGCAGAGCTTTCCCACGGTTGCGCCGGCGCCGGCGCCTACGCTTCCCATAAGCGGCTGATTTTTCCTGGCATCCACGCAGGCCGCATAACCCATGTCTGCATCCGGGCGGATATCCGCCCTTCCGCATCCCAGATCGTAGATACAGGACTGACATACCAGCGGTACTTTTGCATAGCCGGTTTCATATCCCACTCCATGCTCCTCCAGATAACGCATTACGCCGTCTCCCGCCGCCAGGCCAAAAGCAGAACCTCCGGACAATACGACGGCATTGACCGGATTATCCGCCGTAATGGGAGAGGCAAGCGGAGTCTCTCTGGAAGCCGGGCCTCCGCCGCTGATATCCACGCCGACCTTTGCCCCCTGATCAAAGAGCAGCACTGTAACCCCGGTCTTCGCTTCCTCGTCCTGGGCGTTTCCGATCCGGACGCCCTCGATCTCTGTTATGGATATTTCTCTTATCATTTTTCTATACCTCCTGCTTTCCTTCTGCATCTGCCTGATATGCAAAAGAGGCAATACCTTTCACAGTATCGCCTCCATTCAGTTCTTTAAGAAACGGTCGATCCGTTATGCCATCTTCAGCGCCGCGCCCAGCGCTCTGGATACTGCGCTTGCAATTGCGAAGCAGACGCCTGCCTCGATCAGACCCTGGACGCCTACGAATGCCAGAGCAAACATGAACGGATTCGTCACCCCCAGGGCAGAGACAAATCCCTGTATATAATCTGTATGATAAAAGATCAGAACCACAGCGCTCATAAAAAACAGCGTATTCAGAAGCGGGCATGCCAGGCTGGCGGCATAATACGCGCTGTTTCCAGCTGCCTTCCGCACTGCCTGAAAGACCATGCCGCAGAACAGTCCCTCCAGCACGCGGGGAACGATACAGGTAAACGCCGTCCCTGCCGGATTGATGCCAAGCAGCATGGAGCCAAAGGATCCGCCCATAAAGCACTGAATCAGGCTGGTGATGCCAAAGGCCAGTCCGCAGACCGCGCCGCCCTTCGGGCCCAGAATGATGGCTCCCACCGCTACCGGCACCGTCAGAAACGTGATCGATATTCCCGGCGTCCGAAAGTATCCCAGCGGAGTAAATGCCATAATGAAGATAATGGCGGTCATCAGTGCCAGCTCTACCATATAGAGCGTCTGTCGTGAGGTGTTGCTTTTCATTTTTTCTCCTTCTTTGTCTGATAAAACGGCGCATACTGCGTCCCCTGTCTTTCAGCACTTTTTATTCTGGGGAAGGCGAACGGAATTCGTAAGAGCATCAGAAAGCATCTGCCGGATGGCAGACATGAAATATGTGTACTGCAAAAGTTGCCGCCCATAAAAGGTCAGCACTTGTTTTCTGATACATCTTCTCTCGAATGACGTTCTACTATACTATAACACAAATGCCCAAAATAGCAAGAAGATTCTGCGATTTTAATGGTTACTCCCTGATCTTTGTGATTATTATACTGCCCCGGCTTTTCCACGTCAATGCATTGTAAGTACGCATTTCATTTAACATATTTAATGATGTTACAATTCACGGGGTGTCCGATACATTCCATACGAGCGCAGAACACAGAGGTCCAGAGCACAGGCCGCCACCCGTGAAAAGCAACAATGATTTCCATTGACTTTCCCCCTTTCCTGTGTTATCCTTTATTTAGACATTTAGATAAATATCTAAATAAAGGAAAGAAAAGGAGAAAACCACCATGGGATTCCAGGACAGCTTCAAAGCACTGTCAGACCCTACAAGAAGACAGATCCTGACGCTTCTGCGGGCGGGCCCTCTGTCCGCCGGAGAGCTTCTGGAACATTTTTCCATCACCGGGGCCTCGCTCTCCCATCATCTGTCAGCCTTAAAGCACGCCGGGCTGATTGACGACGAGAAAAAAGGGAAATATATCTTTTATACGCTGAACACTACTGTACTGGATGACATTCTGAACTGGATGATGTCCCTGAAAGGGACTGAGAAAGGAGAATCCGACCATGAAAAACCGTAAACTGCGCATCCTTACCTATGTGCTGGCTCTGGCAGGCGTCCTGCTGGCAGCCGTTCTCTGTCCGTCCCTGCCGGAGCAGATCCCGACCCACTGGGATATGGACGGGTCCGTCACCTATGGCAGCCGGTATACGATCTTTATCACCGCCGGCATGGGGCTTTTGTTCGCCGTCATGTTCGACGTGCTTCCGAAGATCGACCCCCGCCGGCAGAATTATGAGAAGTTCGGCAGCTTTTACGATCTGTTCTGCGTCCTGATGGAACTCTTCCTGCTGATGATCAACGGGGTTATGATCACCGAGGCGCTGCGTCCCGGCACGGTTTCCGTCCCCATGGTCATCCCGCTCGGCGTCGGCGTCCTGTTCGTCATCATCGGGAATTTCATGCCCAAGTTCAAGAGCAATTTCTACATGGGCATCAAGACGCCATGGACGCTCTCCAGTGATGAAGTCTGGCGCAAAACCCACCGTCTGGGAGGCAGATGCTTCTTCCTGTCCGGACTGTTGTTCATCCTCTGCGCCTTCCTGCCGGAAAGCGTCCTTCCCGTCTGCGTCATCGCAGTCCTCATCGCCTGTTTCATCCCCGGACTCATGTCCTTTATCTGGTGGAGACAGGAGCAGAAAAAAGCATAAAACCACGGCCGTCAAAGGACTTCTGGAAGATCCTCTGACGGCCGTCTGTTTATTCTTCTTTTGCAGCAGATTCTGAAGATTCTTCTCCCATCCCGAATTTTTCCAGGATCCGCGGAATCATTTCTCTGGTAATCGGAAGAGAAAATCCCATGGGATTCACCATATATGCTTTTGCATCCTTCACCCAGAACTTTCTAATCTCCGGAAAGGGAACCTGGATCGGACGCAGGGTATGCTTCCCCTGTATATATTTCTGATATTCCCATATATCCGTAAACAACGGAAAAAACGTATCCCCGTTCTGATGCTTCAGATAGGGAAGTCTGCACTGCTTCAGGTCAATCTTCTGCTCCTTTTCCTGGCCTTCCGGGGGCAGTACCGCCAGAAAAAGCTTTGCTTTGACCAGATTGGAGGAGAATTCCTCATCCAGCGCCTGCAGATTCTTCCTGTCCACATATTCTTTTTTCCTGCGCGCCTCCTGCATCAGATACAGTCCGGTAAGCTGAAGCGTGGGCTGATACATCTTCCTGTTTATCTTATTTTCAAAATCCTCAGGAAGAAGCCCGGTAAGCTGAAGCGTCTGCGGATTCCTGCCCGCCAGCTTACAGCACACGGCATTCACTCCCATAAACGGCAGGATGCTCAGCTGCTGCCGCACCTGATTCAGATAAAGCCTCTTCTTCTCTCCGTCCGGCCTGTCCGGCTTCACAGGAACCTGCACCTCCACGGTCTTAAACTCCCGTACGACGACGCGGATCCCCTTTTCCTCCAGTTCCTTTCCTGCTGCCTCTGCATCTTCCTTCTTCTGATACAGGCGGATCTGATCATTATAGTTTTCTTCTTCACACTCTACATACGGCAGATTCGTCAAAGGCGAATACAGGATACATGCTTCTTTCAGATTCCGAACCTCCGCTGCAGTTTCCGCATCCGCTGCCTTAAGCTCCTCCTTTTTCCCTTCTGGATATACTCCCGGCGCCTTCACTTCTGTCGGCATTGCTTTTTGTCCTCCTGTTCGTAATAAACGGCATGGAATTCCTGCACTCCTCTACTCATTGTAGACAAGCGCCATCATAACCAGCTCTTCATCGGAATCATTCTCAAATCCATGGCTCTGCCCGCACTCGATCACGCACACGTCGTCCGGTCCCACGGGAATCCTCGTCTTGTCATGGTCAATAAAAGTTCCGTGTCCGGAGAGGACATAATACGGCTCCGTCTCTCCAATATGCTCATGATAACCGATGCTGCTGTGCGGCTCCATCCTTACAAGCGCATACAGCCTGCCGTGTCCATGAAGCTCCTCCGGCTTCAAAATGTGATGCATCTCCAGTTTGCCGACGCCTCCCCGAAGCCCTTCCACTACCTTGATCTCTGCTTTACGTACCATATCTTCATCTCCTTCCATTTTCCGTTCCGTACCTGCATGGCCTCCGCCATTAGCTCTGTTTCTTATTATAATATGCTTTTTGCTTTTATTCAATTAAAATCTGCAAAAGTGACGGCATGTTCCAGAATCCAGTCCACCCAGTCAGTATAATATTTTCCAAGCACATGTGCATGATCCACGGTATATTCTTCTGCCAGATTCCCGTTTCCGTCATCGAACAGTTCATTGACATCCAGCCAGAACACGCGCTGCCCGTCCGTCATCTGTTTTACCGCCTGATTGAACCGGTTGATGTTTTCATTCGTATAGACCGGCGAATCCTCTGATTTTGCTCCGGTAATATGCAGATTCGCCTCCAGAAAGATGACTGCTTCCGGCTGCAGTTCCCTGACTCTTGTTAAAAGCTCTGCATATTTTGATACGGTACGGTCAAAATCATATCCCAGCTCATTAATCCCCAGCATCAGATAGATCTTCCCGAACTGCCGCTCCAGAAGTACCGTTTCCAGTTGTTTTTTCTCCCCGGATACGGTCACGAATTCTTTCTCAAATATCTTATAGACATTCATGCCGGAATCCGCCACAACCTCCGCATTCCCCAGATTGCCGTATTCGCAAAGCCCCACGGTACGGGAATCGCCGATGAACAGTGCATCGTCAAAGTAAGAAAGGTCTGCCGCGCCCATCACCGGCTCACGCATTTCCTCTTCCTCTGCTTCTTCCGCTTCGTCTTTTGTCTCAGTCTCTGTTTCCGTCTCTTCAAAGGACGCACTCTCTTCCTTTGTCTCAGCGTCCGTTTCCGTCCCTTCAAAGGATGCACTCTCTTCCTTTTCGTCCATCTCTTCTTCTGCCGTAACCGTTTCCGCTCCTTCCGGGTCCGTTTCTTCCGAAGGATGTTCCTCCTCCGCCTGTACCTGGTCAATCAGCATGGGCACATGCAGCGCAATTCTCCCATCCTCCTTCTGAATGACGCCGGATGCCCATCCGGCCGCCCCAAGAATCATGCTTACCGCCAGAAATACGGTAAAAGAATATCTTTCCTGTCTTCTTTTTTGTCTTCTTCTCTTCATCCTTGATTTCCTCTTTAGAACTGATAATATAAAAACGGATCGTCCAGACCCAGATACATACAGTATACGCACCACCAGAACAGAACAACCAGCCCGCAGGTCATGGGAAGCGTATATTTCTTCGCCTGGTACAGTTTTCCGGGGATACCGGTACAGCACAAAAAAGCAGCAGCCATGGAGCCAAGGTAAGCTGTTCCGTATTTGATAAAATCGCCGTGAAATACCGTTCCTTCTGCCGGTCCGAAAAACGGAAACAGGCGGCCAAGATAAAGTCCGGTCTGTCCCAGGTCCGGTACTGCAAAGATCAGCCAGGACAGCGGAATGACCAGGAACATGTAGAGATGCCCCAACGCCGGAAATTTTTCAAGTATTTTCAAAAATCCCCGCTTTTCCACCATAATAAGTACAAAGACGAAGAATCCCCACAGCACAAAGTTCCAGTTTGCCCCGTGCCAGAGTCCGGTCAGCATCCAGACAAGGAACAGGTTCCGATATGTATGGATCCGGTTTCCTCCCAGGGGAATATAGACATATTCCCGAAACCAGGATCCAAGCGTCATATGCCACCGCCTCCAGAATTCTGTCATGGAGCGGGACAGATAGGGATTCTGAAAATTATCCGGAAAATCAAATCCCATGATCCGTCCCAGACCTTTCGCCATCAGAGAATACCCGTAAAAGTCGAAATAAATCTGGAAAGTATATGCCAGGAGCCCCATCCAGGCAAGCGGGCAGGAGATGCTCTCATAGCCGATGGAATTCACCTGCGTCCACAGGTTTCCCACCTGATTGGCAATCAGCACCTTCAGAGACAGTCCGATGGTAAATTCCCGAAGGCCTTCCTCCAGATTTCGGAATGAATGCGTCCGCTCCCGCAGCTGTTTCTCTACATGGCTGTAAGTTACGATGGGTCCTGCAATCAACTGAGGAAACATGCACAGATAAGTTCCAAGGGTGAGAAAAGAGCGCTCTGCACGCACGCTCTTTCTATATACGTCTATCAGATAGGAACTGATCTGAAAAGTGTAAAAACTGATCCCCACCGGGAGAACCAGCTCCGCATAAGGAAGTCCTGCTCCCGTTCCCAGTCTTTCGGACAGACGGTTGATATTCTCTGTCAGAAAATCCAGATACTTGAATACAAACAGGCAGCCCAGATTCCAGGTCAGGCCGGCGGCCAGCCATACGCTCCGCGTTCTCCTGGTCCGGCACCCTGTCATGAGCCGGGCCGCCGTATAATTTACAAGGATGGATATCAGCATCAGAACAAGATAAAACGGATGCTCTTTCACTCCATAAAAATAAAAGATCAGACTGGCAAGAAAGATCACTGCATTCTTCCAGGCGGACGGCGCCAGAAAGTAGAGGATCAGAAACGCCGGCAGAAAATGAAAAAGAAATGTAAAACTGCTGAAAACCATGGATCTACCTTTTTCTTTCCCTTTCTCATTTGTACTGATCTTATTATAGATTTTTCATGCATCGAAAGAGCATCATATATATTAAAAATATATGACAATTTGTTTCATTTATGATGCAGTGTCCGCTGTTCTTCCATAGCCGGAACCCGCAGGCCGCTCCATCATCTCTTCATAGGAAACGTGCTTTAACAGCAGTTCTGACACTTCCGCCATGGCGGACAGATTTCCCAGAAGGATCACTCCGCACAGCCGGTTATTGAGAAAATAATACTTCTGGTATTCTTTCCTGCCCATATCCTTACATTCCACCGTCTTATAGAGAAGGTTCTGATTTCTTCCGTTATCTCCGGCGGCATAAAGAGCCGTATTCATACCGTAAAAGGTCAGCGCAGGTTCCACAGGCTCATACTCCCGTTCCTCTCCTGCCGCATTGCTTCCCGCCGTCTTTCCCTGTTCCACCGCCTGGGACCAGACGCCGTAATTCATTCCCTGATATTCCGTGCAGTCTCCGCAGGCATAGATATCCGGGATGTTGGTTTCCATTCTGCTGTTTACTATAATCCCTTTTCCCGTTTTCACTCCGGCCTTCCCGGCAGGCTCTGTATTGGCCCGGACACCGGCTGAGATGATCACCAGTTCCGCCGGAAAATGTTCTCCGCTCTTCAGCGTCACCCCGGTCACATGGCCGTCTCCGTCCAGAGAACTGACGCTGACGCCTGTCCGGATCTCGATTCCGCTTTTCCCGGCTTCGCCTCTGAGCCATTCTCCGGCAGACTCATCCAGCTGCCGTCCCATAAGAACGGGAGCCGCTTCCAGAACCACTACGGAAAGTCCTGCTTTTTTCAGTTCCCATGCCGCTTCCAGACCCAGTACGCCTCCGCCGATCACAACTGCATGCCTGGCTGTTTTTATCAGACCTTCTACCTTTTTCACATCTGACAGACCGCGGATCGCCACTGCTTCCGGCAGACTGCTTCCCGGAATCGGAGGAATAAAGCATCTGCTTCCCAGTGCGCAGATCAGCTTCGTATATCCGTATCTTGTTCCGTCTGTCAGTTCCACTTCCTTTTGTTCCGGATCAACCGCACACACTTCTTTTCCCAGTACCAGCTGAATCCGTTGCTCCTCATACCAGTCCCGGCCTGCGATGGCGATCTGCTCCTCTGTAAGTCCTGACACAATGGCTTTGGTCAGCATCGGACGGTTATACGACAGATACGGCTCTTCCGAGATCATCAGGACAGAACCCGTCCGGTCTCTTCTGCGGATCTCCTGCGCCGCATAAAAACCTGCCGCTCCGTTGCCCAGAATCACATACTGATTCTCTGTATCCCTGACATATCCGCTCTCCTCCTCTTTCGCCGGAACAAAATGTTCTCTTCCCACGCCGCAGACCGGACAGACGGTCAGGGACGCATCAAAGATCTCACCGCAGACCAGACATCTTACCAGCTTTCTTGTTCCCTTTTTCTGTGAAGAACTCATCTCTCTGTCCTGTACCATGCACCCAAACCGGTACCCGTATTCATAAGCGCTCACAAGATCTGCTTCCCCGGGTTTGAAACGGATCCGGAATCCGTCGGCCACTTTCAGATTCAGCTGCTTCAGACGTTCCGTCATATGTCGGACTCCTTCTCCGCTCCATCCGTAACTGCCGAACGCTCCTGCATATTTTCCTCCGTGAGTAACCGGATACATGGAAAGCGTCAGCTCCCAGACCGGCTTTAACGCTTCTCCCAGAATAGTGGGCGTTCCCAGAAGAAATCCGTCTGCATACAGAAGCTCTTCCTGTACCCTGGCGGCATCTGCTTCTGTCATATCATAGAGACGCACCTCCACATCCCCGCTGTCCCTGATGCCCTCGGCAATTTTTTCCGCCAGCAGGCCGGTATAACCGTAGGCGCTCACATAGGGAATGATGACCGTCTTTTTCGTGTTCGGATTCACGGCCGCAGACCATTCCCGATACTGTTCCATCACCTTTCTGACCCGTTCTCCGGTAAGTACCGGTCCATGGCCGGTGCAGATCATGGTAATATCCATATGCTCCACCCGGTCAAGCGCCTGCAGCATATACGGCTTAAACGGTCCTATGATATTGTCGTAATAGTACCGGAGCGCCTTCTGGTAATCCTCCTCCCTGCTGATGGCGTCTGATACCACATCTTCCAGACAGTAATGTGCGCCGAAAGAATCACAGGTCACCAGAATCTGTTCTTCTTCTATAAACGTATACATTGTATCCGGCCAGTGCAGGTTGGGAACATGCAGGAAATGAAGCGTCCGGTTCCCGATCCCCATCGTCTGGCCGTCCTTCACCGGAAGCCCTGTAAAATCCCGGTTCATGATCTCCCCCAGGAATCCAAGGGCACAGGGCGTTGCCAGAATCTTCATCTGCGGGCTGAAATCAAGGAGCCGTTCCACGCTGCCCGCATGGTCCGGCTCCGTATGGCTCACCACCAGATAATCGATGTCAGACACATCGATTATTTTTTTTAATTTTTCCAGATATTCTTCAAAAAAACCAGCTTTTACCGTCTCAAACAGGACCGTCTGGTCCCCTGCCTTCATCACATAGGAATTGTAGGTCGTTCCGAATTCCGTGTACATGATAATATCAAATACCCGAAGTTCCGTATCCATTATTCCTGCCCAGTAAAATCCGTCTCTTAGCTGTACTGCCTTCATGGAGCGCCTCCTTCATCATGATTGTTTTCTTCTGTCTTATTATATACAGAAAAAGACGCTCTATTCGGTTTCATTTCTACAGCAAATGCAACGCTGTATGGACTGGAGCGGACAAAAGGATCGGCTCTGTCTTTTATTTTACTACAAAATTTACGACGCGGCCCGGCACGTAGATCTCCTTGACAAACGTCTTGCCCTCGGTCAGGGACGCGATCCTCGTATCCGCTTTCGCGATGGCAAACACTTCTTCCTTCTGTGCGTCGGTGGGAATGACGACGGTTCCCCGAAGCTTGCCGTTGATCTGCACGCCGATCTCTGTCTGGGCGTCCACGGTCTTGCTCTCCTCATACTGAGGCCAGGGCTGCAGGGACAGGAAGCCTTCTCCGCCGGTCACCTCCCAGATCTCCTCGCACACATGGGGCGCGATGGGACACAGAAGTTTCGCAAAGGTCTGCACCTGCTCCCGGCTGACCTTTCCAAGGTTATAAATGTCATTGGTCAGCGTCATGAGCGCCGCGATGGCCGTATTGAATTTCATATCCTCCAGATCAGACGACACCTTCTTGATCGTCTTGTGGAACGGCGTCTCCAGCTTCTGAGTCTCCTTATCCTCGGAAATCAGATCCGTAAAACCGGAGACACGCTCCAGGAAACGCTTGCAGCCCTTCACCGCATTGTCATTCCAGGGCGTCGCCGCGCTGTAATCACCCATGAACAGAACGTATGTTCTGAGTGTGTCCGCGCCGTAATCCTTCACAATATCCAGCGGGTCCACCACATTTCCCTTGGACTTGCTCATCTTGTCCCCGTCCGGCCCAAGGATCAGTCCCTGAATGGAACGCTTCGCGTAGGGCTCCGGCGTATTGACCACGCCGATGTCATACAGGAAATGATGCCAGAACCGGGAGTAAATCACGTGTCTGGTCACATGCTCCATGCCGCCGTTGTACCAGTCCACCGGCATCCAGTATTTTAATTTCTCCGGATCCGCCAGCGCCTGATCGTTGCGGGGATCAATATATCTTAAGAAATACCAGGAAGACCCTGCCCACTGGGGCATGGTATCCGTCTCCCGTCTCGCCTTCTTTCCGCATTTCGGACAGGTGCAGTTGACGAAGGATTCGATCTTCGCCAGCGGGGATTCTCCCTCCGCACCCGGCTCGAAATTCTCCACCTTCGGCAGACGGAGCGGCAGCTCCTCATAGGGAACCGGAACAACGCCGCAACTGTCGCAGTGGATGATGGGAATCGGCTCGCCCCAGTACCGCTGGCGGTTGAACGCCCAGTCCTTCATCTTGAACTGAACGCCCGCGTGTCCGATGCCGCGCTTTTCGATCTCTTCCAGCATCCGGGCGATGGATTCTTTCTTATTGGTATAGCCGTTCAGGAAATCCGAGTTCACCATCTCCCCGTCGCCTGCGTAGGCTTCCACAGAGATGTCGCCGCCCTTGATCACCTCGATGATCTCCGCGCCGAATTTCTTCGCAAACTCATAGTCGCGCTGGTCGTGAGCCGGCACGCCCATGATGGCGCCGGTACCGTAACCCATCATGACATAGTCGGCGATAAAGACCGGAATCTTCCCTCCGGTAATGGGATTGACCGCCTCGATACCGTCGATCTTCACACCGGTTTTATCCTTGACCAGCTGGGTACGCTCAAACTCCGTCTTCTTCGCGCACTCGGTCCGGTAAGCTTCGATGGCATCCATATTTCCGATCCGGTCTTTGTTCTCATCAATGAGCGGATGCTCCGGAGCGATGACCATAAACGTCACGCCGAACAGCGTATCCGGTCTGGTGGTGTAGACCTCCAGTTCTTCATCTGCGCCTTCCAGTTTGAAGTTCACAAAGGCGCCGGTGGATTTACCGATCCAGTTTACCTGCTGCTGCTTCACATTGGCCGGATAGTCCACATCGTCAAGACCCTGAAGCAGCTTGTCCGCATACTCCGTGATCTTCAGATACCACACGTCCTTGGACTTCTGAATCACGTCGCTGTGGCAGATGTCGCACTTTCCGCCCTGGCTGTCCTCGTTGGAGAGCACCACCTTGCAGGACGGACAGTAGTTGACCAGCGCCGTGCTGCGGAACACCAGCCCATGCTCGAAGAGCTTTAAGAAGATCCACTGGGTCCATTTATAATAATCCTCGTCCGTCGTATCAATGACCCGGTCCCAGTCAAAGGAGAAGCCCACCTTCTTCAGCTGGTCGGTAAATTTCGCGATATTGTCGTCCGTGATCTTCCGGGGATGGGTCCCGGTCTTGATGGCATAGTTCTCCGTCGGCAGTCCGAAGGCGTCAAACCCGATGGGGAACAGCACGTTGTACCCCTCCATCCTGCGCTTTCTGGAGATCACCTCCAGGCTGGAATACGCCTTGATATGCCCCACGTGCATACCGGCGCCGCTGGGATAAGGAAATTCCACAAGGCCGTAGAACTTCGGCTTATCGCTGCCGTCCACCGCCTTGAAGATCCCTGCCTCTTCCCATTTCTGCTGCCATTTTCCTTCTATCTTCCGGAAATTATGTTTCATCTCGCATGCCCTCCTGTTCTATATAAAAACGATGACGATTCAAACGTTCATAACGTTATCAGTGTAATATAACAGGCAAAGTTTGTCAAACTTTTCTTACTCTTCCCATTTTTCTCAATCCGTGCTATACTCAATACATTAACGTGTTAAAGGAGACTTGTTATGAAGATCGGTTTTATCGGACTGGGCCTGATCGGCGGTTCCATTGCCAGAGCAGTCCGTCATTTTTATCCGGATGCGGAGATCATCGCCTGCTCCCGCACCCGTGCTTCTGTCGAGCAGGCGGTCCGCGACGGAATTGTAAGCCGGATCCCGGATGGGATTGACGAGGATTTCAGCGATTGCGATTACATATTTCTATGCGCTCCGGTCACCAGCAACGCCGCATATTTAAAGCAGCTGAAACCGCTGATCGGCCCTTCCTGCATCGTCACAGACGTGGGCAGCACCAAATCGGATATTCACGCACAGGTTACAAAGCTTGGCATGGAAGCAAACTTCATCGGCGGGCATCCCATGGCCGGTTCTGAAAAGACAGGCTATGCGAATTCCAAAAGGATTCTTATTGAAAATGCCTACTATGTCATTACGCCTGCTGCACAGGTTCCGCCGGATGCCGTGGAACGGTACCGGAACTTTGTTGAAAGCCTGAAAGCGCTGCCGCTGGTGCTGGATTACCGGACGCATGATTATGTGACTGCAGGGGTCAGCCATCTGCCCCATATCATCGCATCCTCTCTTGTGAACCTTGTGCGGGATTCCGATACAAAAGACGGAATCATGAAGCTGATCGCAGCGGGAGGCTTCAAGGATATTACAAGAATCGCCTCCTCCTCTCCGGAAATGTGGGAGCAGATCTGCATGACCAACCGGGAAAATATTTCTTCCATATTAAGGGATTACATAGAATCCCTCTTAAGGATCCGGCAGCAGCTGGATGATGCAGAAGCAGGAGCCGTTTATCAGTTGTTCGAGACCTCCCGGGATTACCGAAACAGTCTTCCTGAAAAAGGCAGCGGCCCCATCCAGCGGATCTACGAGATCTACTGCGACATGGTGGATGAGGTCGGCGGAATCGCCACGCTTGCCACCATCCTTGCCAGCAACCAGATCAGCCTGAAAAACATCGGCATCGTTCACAGCCGCGAATTTATCGAAGCCGTCCTGCGCATTGAATTTTACGATGAGCAGGCTATGAAGCAGGCTGCTGACATTTTAAGAAAATACCGCTATGTGATCTACGAACGCTGATCAAAGCCTTTTCTGACCAGGACAGGCTTTCCATATCATCTTTCCTGCCATACCGGCAGAGAAACGGAGGAATTTATGAGATTTACCAGAGCAGCATCTGCATTGAAAGGAACCATTACGGTTCCCGGAGACAAGAGCATCTCCCACCGCGCCGTCATGTTCGGCGCACTGGCCAAAGGAACGACCCGAATCACCAATTTTCTGCGGGGAGCGGACTGCCTCTCTACGATTGCCTGTTTTCAAAGACTTGGTATCCGCATTGAAAACAATGCTGACGAAATCCTGATCTATGGAAAAGGCCTCCATGGACTCTGCGCCCCTGACAGTCCTCTTTATACAGGCAACAGCGGAACAACTACCCGGCTGATCTCCGGCATCCTCGCCGGACAGAATTTTGCGACAGAGCTGAGCGGAGACGAGTCCATTCAGTCCCGTCCCATGAAACGGATCATGGAACCGCTCTCCCTGATGGGCGCCCGGATCGAAAGCCTTCGCGGCAACGACTGTGCGCCTCTCCGGATCCAGGGAGCAGGACTTCACGGCATCCATTACACTTCCAGAGTTGCCTCGGCGCAGGTCAAATCCTGCATCCTGCTGGCCGGACTTTATGCAGACAGTCCCACCAGCGTAACGGAACCGTACCTCTCCCGGAATCACTCGGAACTGATGCTGCAGCATTTTGGAGCATCTGTAACAAGCGCGGACACTACCGCTACGATCCTGCCGGAACCGGATCTTAGCGCCCGCGGGATCCAGGTGCCCGGAGATATCTCTTCTGCCGCCTACTTTATCGCAGCTGCGCTTATGGTTCCGGATTCTGAGGTCCTGATCAAAAATGTAGGAGTCAATCCCACCAGGGACGGTATTTTAAAAGTATGCCGGGATATGGGAGCGGATATCACTTTACTGAATGAAAACGCCGGAAACGGAGAACCGACTGCAGACCTGCTGATCCGGTACAGTTCGCTTCATGGAACTGCCGTGGGCGGAGCCGTCATTCCGACTCTGATCGACGAGCTTCCGGTGGTGGCCGCCCTTGCCTGCTTTGCCGAAGGCACAACGGTGATCAGGGACGCACAGGAACTGAAAGTAAAAGAATCCAACCGGATCAATGTGATGGTGAAAAATTTAAGCGCCATGGGAGCGCATATCACTGCCACCGAAGACGGCATGATCATTGAAGGAGGGTATCCGCTGCATGGAGCGGTCATTGACAGCTGTATGGATCACCGCATTGCCATGACCTTCGCTGCCGCAGCACTGGCAGCGGATGGAGAAACCGAGATTGTCAATGCTGACTGTGTGCGCATCAGCTATCCGGATTTTTATGAAGATCTGGGGAGACTCTGCCGGAACTGAATTTTGTTAAAATTGAAGCTCAGCATATAACCTTTCTTCAGGTGATAATAGTCCAGATAGTCAGCAGGCTGTTTTTCCCCGCGTTCTTTATATGCAAGACTGCCGTAGTATTGAATGTTTTTGCCATAGCCTGCATGCTCCTTTTACAACGATTCTTGTTTCTATTGTAGCAAACGGCATATGGGTTTTCAACGGGAACTGTTGTAATCTTCTCAAAAACATTGTAAAATAAAGTAAACACACTCGAAAAAGCGCTCAAAAAGGGGAACAGTCATGAATTGTATCATCATCGGAATCGCCGGCGGAACCGGCTCAGGAAAATCCACATTCACCAATCGTCTGAAGGAGGAGTTCAAAGACGATGTCGCTGTGATTTACCACGACAACTATTACCGCAGACAGGATGAAGTCTCTTTTGAAGACCGCAAAAAAGTCAATTATGACCATCCGGATTCACTGGAAACACAGCTTCTTCTGGAACACCTCCATATGCTGAAAGACGGTCAGGCGGTAGACTGTCCGGTCTATGACTACAGCCTCCATAACCGGTCAAACCAGACGGTACGTATCGAACCGAGGAAAATCATTCTTGCAGAAGGAATCCTCCTTCTTGCTGACAAGCGCATCCGGGATCTTCTGGATATCAAAATCTATGTGGAAGCGGACGCTGACGAACGGATCTTAAGAAGAGTCGTCCGGGATGTAAAAGAACGGGGACGTGACATTGATAATATTGTGGAACAGTACCTGACTACGGTCAAGCCCATGCACTACCTTTATGTGGAACCTACCCGCGCCATGGCAGACATCGTCATCAACAGCGGTATGAATAATGTGGCTTTTGATATCGTCCGCTCCAGGATCCAGCTGATGCTTGAGGAAGAAGACGCAGGATTTTAAATCGGCGGCGCCCTGATCCGGATAATCTCCAGATAAAAAACCCCCGGACGGTGCTGCACCACGGTTCGGGGATTCATTCTTTTGATTTTCTTTTTCGTTTAACAGCAGTTAAATCCGGATGTCATTTAATAAACATGGCATCCCCAAAACTGAAAAAGCGATACCGTTCTCTCACCGCTTCTGCATAGGCATTCAGGATCTTTTCTCTTCCGGCCAGAGCAGAAACCAGCATCAGCAGGGTAGATTCCGGCAGATGGAAATTCGTGATCAGGCCGTCAATCATCCGAAACTCATATCCTGGATAGATGAAGATGTCCGTCCAGCCGCTTCCGGCTTTTAAGATTCCGTCCTCTCCCGCTGCCGATTCCAGTGTCCGGCAGCTTGTAGTTCCCACTGCGATCACTCTTTTGCCGCATGCTTTCGTCTCGTTGATCAGACGGGCCTGCTCTTCCTCCACCATATAAAACTCCGAATGCATATGGTGTTCCAGAATATTCTCCGCCTTTACCGGACGGAATGTCCCAAGTCCTACGTGCAGCGTCACATGGGCGATGTGAACGCCTTTTTCCTCAATCTTCTGAAGAAGTTCCGGCGTAAAATGCAGCCCCGCCGTCGGCGCCGCCGCAGAGCCGTCATGTTTCGCATAAACAGTCTGATAGCGGTTCCTGTCTTTCAGCTGATGCGTAATATACGGCGGAAGCGGCATCTGCCCCAGCTGATCCAGAATCTCTTCAAAGATCCCTTCACAGTGAAACCGAATCTTCCGGTTTCCATCCTCCACCACTTCCAGCACTTCCCCTGTCAGAAGGCCGTCGCCAAAGCGGATTCTCGTACCCGGCCTGGCCTTTTTCCCTGGCTTTACCAGCGTCTCCCACACGTCGCCTTCTGTGCGTTTCAGTAAAAGCACCTCAATCCTGGCGCCTGTTTCTTCTCTGCTCCCGATCAGACGGGCCGGAATAACTTTTGTATTATTTATCACCAGGCAGTCGCCCGGATACAGGTAATCAACAATATCTCTGAATATGTGATGTTCCGTCTCTCCAGTCGCTTTATCAAGCAGCAGAAGCCTGGAAGATGACCGGTCCAGAAGCGGATCCTGTGCGATCAGCTCCTGCGGAAGTTCGTAATAAAAATCATGTAAATTCATAGATAGCCCTCTGTCTTCTCATTCTATCCGGATTCCAAACAGCGACTCCACTTCTGACCGCATTATCTCCGGACGTTTTTCAACAAATTCATAGATCGTCTCCAGATTCTGCTCCACTTCTTCCATATCCATCGTATAGGTCTCGTCAATGCTCTGCTTATAGGCAAAGCTTTCCGAAAGCTCCTGATCCCGCTCCGCCTGAAGCTGCAGGATCGCCGCACGGACTTTTTCTTCCGTAAAATATTCATGGATGCAGCGTTCTATGTATTCAGCAAATTTTTCCTGCATATCCGGACGTCTCATAACCGCCCCGAACAGCGGGCTTTCTTCCATGACCGTCTGAATGGACAGCCACTCTTCCTCCGGTTCATTGAAGATATTGAAACCTGCTTCCATGTCATAATACAGGTAACGCCATCTTCCGTCCTGCCGTCCGTCTCCGTACACTCCGTTTGAGCTGTAATATCGGTACAGCTTCACGTTATTGAGCGGCCAGTCCCAGTTTCCGATATAGGTCTCAATGGCAAAATACTGGATCATATTTTCCACATCGACCAGTTTTTGGAATTCTTCAAAGATCCGGTCATCCGCCAGATCCTGCTCTGCATATTCTGCCAGATGCTCATAATCTGCATACGCCTGATGATCCTCCTCATCTGCATCTACATCTTCGCGTATTTTATCGTCTCTTAACTTTACTTTCCGGTAACTGTCTCCCGGCTGTATCAGTCCGTAATTTTCCTCCATATAGCGGTCGTCATAGACTTCCTGAAGCCACTCAAAATTATAATACTCTCCGTTCAGCCAAACGGAAGCCGCCGCTACGGACTTTGTATCAATGTCTTCGATCTGACTGCACAGCCTCTGAAAGAGCTCCTCCCGGAACAGCGTAACGCTTTTGTCAAAGCCATGGGCGCGCACTACCAGCCGTTCGTAAGAATCCTGTATCTTCTCCCCTTCTCCGGGGGCATTATCTGCAAAAAAAGGGCAGGAAAAAGTATTTTTTCCATATTCTTCTCTGGCATACAGTTTAAAGGATTTGTAATAATACTGTCGGCTGGCATGCCCGAAGATACGGATCCCGGCATTCTGGGATATCAGACGCTCTCCGTCCGGAGACAGAATCTCCACCCATGCATCCCGCTCCCATTCTCGCCCCTCCTGTGTAAAATTCGCCGGCTGCGTCAATTTGCCCGAGATGTATTCTTCTCCTGTCCGGTATTCATCCCGGATCCTGCCTTCCACCATGATTCCATGTTCATAATCATACAGATTATACGGATCACTGGTCAGACATACAATATAAGTGCTGAACCGTTTCTGAAGCGTCTCCATCTGCTCTGCATAGAAATAAGTGCGGGTAAACAGTTCTCCCCACGTCTCGGTATCTTCATCATATGTACATGCACGCAGCACGCAGCTCTGTACCTGTTCCGAGGCGGGCAGAATCACCGGTCCTTCATAAAGCATGCTGTCCAGCGAAGGAACGCTTCCATCCAGCGTATAGAAGATCGGAACTTCTTTTGGACAGGACAGTTCAAGAATCAGATCTCCTTCACAAAAGGAAGCATCCTGCGATACCGTCACGCGGGTCTCCTGCTCCATGGACTCTGCCTGAGAAGGACTGATCACCGCCGCAAGAAGCAGAAGCAGGGTTACTGCCATAAGAGGCAGCACCCTGACTGATTTCCTTCTGTTCATTATTGTCTAAGCTCCGCACCAAGAGACTTAAGTCCGTTCAGGATTTTCTTCATAACTGCTGTAATCTCTGCTTCTTCCAGCGTCTTGTCTTTTGCGCGGAAGACGATCGAATACGCCACAGACTTGCAGCCTTCCTGAATCTGAGCGCCCTCGTATACATCAAAAAGTTCATAGCTCTCCAGAATCTTTCCGCCGCGGACTGCAATGATCTCCTCAATCTGCCCTACCAGAACTTCTCTGGGAACGACCATGGAAATATCTCTTGTCACTGCGGGGAATCTGGCAATTCCTTCGTATTTCCGGTCAAAGGTCGCTTTTTCCACAACAGACGGCATATCCAGAACCGCCACGTATGCTCTCTCTCCAATGCCATAAGAAGCTGCAACCGTTGGATGAACCTCTCCTGTATATCCGATCTGCGTACCGTCATAAATAATATCTGCCTGACGGCCCGGATGCAGGTAAGGCCTGCCGGATCCGGGATCATAAACCTCCTTTTTGTGCATGCCGATCTTATCCAGGAATTCTTCCACGACTCCCTTCATGGTGAAGAAATCCCCGTCGCCGTACATGCCAAGGGTAAACTGCATCCGCTCATCCGGCAGCTCCTGAAGGGGAAGGCTCTTCGGAAGATAGATATTCCCCAGCTCATAGAGACGGACATTTTTATTTCTGCGGTTGTAGTTGGTCGCCAGTGAAGTCAGCATACCGTTCAGCGAAACCGTTCTCATAATGGAGAAATCCTCTCCCAGCGGATTGGAGATCACGACTGCCTGCCGTTCCTTTGCATCTGCAGGCAGCATCAGCTTGTCGAACACTTTCGGACTTTCAAAGCTGTAGTTCATCCCCTGTGAGAACCCGCAGAACTCTGCAATATCTCTTGCAACGGCTTCCACTCTCAAATAAAACGGAAGCTTTCCGGTCGTTGCCTCCCCCTTCGGAAGCGTTGTCGGAATATTGTCATATCCATAGAACCGCGCCACTTCCTCCGCAATGTCTGCTGTCCGCAGCAGGTCCTGACGGAATGTCGGAACAACCAGCTCTTTTGTCTCTGCCTCATACTGAAGTCCCAGAGGCCCAAAGTACGAAAGCATCTGTTCGGCGCTTAACGCAGTTCCCAGAAGCGCATTGATGCGTTCCGGTTCAAAAGGCACCCGGACCGGCTCTCTTTTTTCTTCGTATACATCCACGATGCCGTCCACCACTTCTCCGGCGCCCAGCTCTTCAATCAGCTGGCAGGCCCGGTTAATAGCCGCCTCTGCGTTGTTCGGATCCAGTCCTTTTTCAAATTTTCCGGATGCCTCTGTACGAAGCCCTACCTTTTTGCTGGACAGACGGATGTTGGTTCCGTCAAAGCAGGCCGCCTCAAACAGCATGGTATGCACATCCTCAGTAATCATGGAATTCTCACCTCCCATGATCCCCGCCATGCCTACTGCCTTCTCTCCGTCACAGATCATCAGAACGGAATCGTCCAGCGTTCTCTCCTGTCCATCCAGAGTAACGAATTTTTCGTCTTTTTCTGCGCGGCGGACTACGATCCTGTGATCTGCAATCGTATCCAGATCATAGGCATGCATGGGCTGCCCATATTCTTCCATCACATAGTTGGTGATGTCGACCACGTTATTGATGGGACGGATGCCTACGGAAGCAAGCCTTCTCTGCATCCATTCCGGTGAAGGCGCAAGCCGGATATTCTTCACTACTCTTGCACAGTATCTGGGACACAGAGCGGTGTCTTTTACTTCCACCTTAATATAATTGTTTACATCGTCTCCGCTGCCTTTTACTTTTACTTCCGGAACCTTATACTCTTTGCGGAAGGTGGCTGCGGCTTCTCTGGCCAGTCCCAGTACGCTGTAACAGTCCACCCGGTTGGAAGTAATCTCAAATTCAAACACCACATCCCGAAGTCCCAGCGCCTCTATGGCATCTGCGCCCACTTCAGCATTTTCCGGGAAAATATAGATTCCAAGTTCCGGAGCTTCCGGATACATATCCCGACTGGAACCAAGCTCCTCTATGGAGCACATCATACCATTCGATTCGATCCCGCGGAGTTTTCCCTTTTTGATCTGAATGCCTCCGGGAGTCATCTTACCGTCATGTCCTCCTGCGACACGTCCTCCGTCCAGCACCACCGGCACCTTGTCTCCTTCTTTTACATTCGGCGCGCCGGTCACAATCTGTATGTTCTCGCCTTTTCCCACATTGACCTGGCAGATAATCAGCTTATCTGCGTCCGGATGGCGTTCTATCTTTTCTATCTGCCCGATGATGATATGCTCCAGGTCTGCATCCATCCTCGTAAATCCTTCTACCTTGGAACCGGACAGCGTCATGGCGTCCGTAAATTCCTGAGCCGTCACATCAAGCTCCGGCACATATGCTTTTATCCATGATAAAGATGTGTTCATATCTCTCTCCTTCTTATTATAGTTCCGCATCTGTCTCTCTCAATGCCCTGCTTCTGGAAGCATTTCCGTACACAGACGTGTCCGCAAATCCTTCCGGGTATTGTTCGGACGGATGCTGTTTATAGTTCCGCATCTGTCTCTCTCAATGCCCTGCTTCTGGAAGCATTTCCGTAC
>CAJTXP010000031.1:46608-48072 GCA_910583615.1 uncultured Lachnospiraceae bacterium
ACAGATGCCGTTATTGTTTCATCAGAACTGACGCAGGAATCTGATATCGTTCTCATATAAGAGACGCATGTCGTCAATTTCATATTTCAGCAGCGCAATTCTCTCCAGACCCACTCCGAAAGCAAACCCTGTGTACTCTTCCGGATCGATTCCGCACATTTCCAGTACATGGGGGTGTACCATACCGCAGCCGAGAATCTCAATCCAGCCGGACCCTTTGCAGAATCTGCACCCTTTGCCTCCGCATTTGAAGCAGGAAACATCCACTTCTGCACTGGGTTCTGTAAACGGGAAATGATGAGGACGGAACTTCGTCTTCGTATCCTCGCCAAACAGCTCTTTGGCAAATTCCTCCAGCGTTCCCTTTAAGTCTGCAAACGTAATATTTTTATCAATGACCAGTCCTTCGATCTGATGGAAGGACGGAGAATGCGTCGCATCCACTTCGTCAGAGCGAAATACCCTGCCTGGAGAAATCATACGAATCGGAAGTTTTCCTTTTTCCATGGTTCGCGCCTGTACCGGAGAGGTCTGCGTACGCAGAACAATCTCTTTATTGATATAAAAAGTATCCTGCTCATCCTTTGCCGGATGGTTTGCCGGAATGTTCAGCTTTTCAAAATTATAGAGATCATATTCTACTTCCGGCCCCTCAATCACTTCATATCCCATTCCAATGAAAATACGCTCCACCTCTTCCAGTGCAATCGTATTCGGATGGCGGTGCCCGACGCTGTTTTTCTTTGCCGGAAGCGTCACGTCAATCACTTCTGTCTTCAGCTTCATCTCCAGAAGCATCTGTTCCATCTGCTTTTTCGCATCCTCCATGACGCGCTCGATCTCCGCCCTTGTGTCGTTGACCAGCTGTCCAAATGCCGGACGTTCCTCCGGCGCGATCTCCTTCATACTCTTCAAAAGGGCTGTCAGCTCTCCCTTTTTGCCAAGTACGGACACACGCACATCGTTCAAAGCCTCCGGATTTTTTGATGCTTTGATCTTTTCAATTGCTTCTTCTCTGATTCTCTGCAATCTTTCTTTCATCTCTGTACTCCTCCTGAAAATCAACAATCGAGCAGGGAAGAGCCGTCTTTCCCTGCACATAAAAAAAGCTCCATCCCAGAAAAGGGACGAAACTTCTACTCCGCGGTACCACCCATATTCCCGACCGACGTCGGGCACTCCTGCTGCGTAACGTACAGAAAACGTCACTCCCTACTGTAAATTTCAGGAGTGCTGCTCCGGTGGGAAATTCACAATCCTGTCTGAACCCGGACGAGCTTGCAGCCGACGGCCCTTCCTCTCTGATGGAAAACAGATTGCTACTGACACCTTCCATGCATTTTCATATCAATGACTACTATAACACAGACTGAAGGAAAGTCAAGTCCTTTTTTGCATTCTATTACTATTGCTGGACAGTAAAAAGTTCTAACAAAAAAATAACTCTTTCATGCAAATTTATGG
>CAJTXP010000032.1 GCA_910583615.1 uncultured Lachnospiraceae bacterium
CCTGTGACGGACAAAACGGCTCCGCTGTCCGTTCCAGTCCACACAGCGCTGCAGAGCACAGAGGTCCAGGGCGCAGGCTACCCACCACCCCGTTGAATAGCAACAGGATCTTTCATATGGTCTGTGTCCGGATCACGATGATATTGTGAAGCGGAGACAATTATAGTATAATTGTTTTATACATAAGAAAAACCGGGGAGACAAAAGGGGATATGGAACATCTGCGCTGCGTGGTGGAACGGATCACTTATCAGAATACAGAAAACGGCTATACGGTGCTGAAATGCGCGGCCAAAAACTACAACGATCTGGTGACGGTCGTCGGTACCATGCCGGATATCCATGTGGGTTCTGTCCTTCTGCTGGAAGGCGTCTGGAAAGTGGATGCCAGATATGGAAGGCAGTTTGCAATGGAAAAATTCGAAGAGACGCTGCCTGCCACAGTGTATGGCATTGAAAAATACCTGGGATCCGGACTGATCAAGGGGGTGGGACCGAAGTTCGCCAGACGTATCGTACAGGAGTTTGGAAAGGATACGCTGGATGTGATCGAAGAAAATCCGGATGCGCTTATTCGGGTGGAAGGGATCGGAAGAGTCCGTGTGGAACGGATCAAAAAGAGCTGGCAGGAACAGAGGGAGATCAAAAACATCATGGTGTTCCTTCAGAGCCATGGGGTCAGCACCGCTCATGCAACAAAGATCTTCAAGGCTTACGGGAGCGGAAGTATTCAGATGGTTCAGGAAAATCCGTATCGCCTGGCAGACGATATCTGGGGGATCGGATTCCGGACGGCGGACACGATCGCAGGAAAGCTGGGCATTGAAAAGGGACGTTTTATACGGCTTCGGAGCGGAATTTTATATACATTGAATAAACTGTCGGAGAGCGGTCACTGCTATGCGCTTCGGGAACAGCTGATTGAGACGGCGGAAAAACTGCTGGAAGTAGAACAGCCGGAACTTCAGATTACGCTGGATGAGATGCTTCGGACCAGTGATGTGATCCGGGATGAGGAAGCCATCTATCTGCCTCCTTTTTATTTTTCAGAGACCGGATGCGCCAGGCGGCTGTTGAAGCTGCTTTCGGCGGAACGTCAGGTTCGGATTGATGCAGATGCGGTGATCAGACAGATTCAGAGCCGTTCTGCAGTACCGTATGATGAGATTCAGCTTAAGGCCATCCGGACGGCCGTATCCTCAAAGGTGATGATCCTGACCGGGGGGCCCGGGACAGGAAAGACAACAACGACCATGGGGATTCTGCAGGCATACCGGATGGCTGGATGCCGGATCCTTCTGGCGGCTCCTACGGGCAGGGCGGCAAAAAGGATGTCCGAGGCTACAGGGATGGAGGCGAAGACGATCCACCGCCTTCTGGAATATAAACCGCCGGAAGGTTATCAGAAAAAGGAAGAGAATCCCCTGGAGGGAGATGTCCTGATCCTGGATGAGTGTTCCATGATCGATGTGATGCTCATGTACAACCTGCTGAAGGCGCTTCCGGAGCATATGACGCTGATCCTGGTGGGGGATACGGATCAGCTGCCCAGCGTGGGAGCTGGGAATGTACTGAAGGATCTGATTGCCTCCGGCAGGATTCCTGTGGTGCGTTTAACCCGGATCTTCCGGCAGGCGCAGGGAAGCCGGATCATCATGAACGCCCATCGGATCAACAGGGGCGAGGCCATTGACCTGCGCGGAGGAAAAGATGCAGACTTTTTCTTTGCAGGAAAAGAGACGAACGAGGAAGTGGTGGACACGCTGGTAAAATACTGTACCAGAAATCTGCCGTCGTACTATCATGTGGATGCTCTGCGGGATATTCAGGTGCTGACTCCCATGCAGAGGGGGATCTGCGGCGCGGCGAATCTGAACCGGGTATTGCAGGACGCCATGAATCCGTGCAGCATCTTTCTGAACCGGGGAGGAATTCAGTACCGGCTTCGGGATAAAGTGATGCAGATCCGCAACGACTATGACAAAGAGGTGTTTAACGGAGACATTGGTACTGTTTTCAGAGTGGATATGGAAGAGAGGGAGCTTACAGTGAATTTTGACGGACGGGAAGTCCTCTATGATGTCAGCGAGCTGGACGAGCTGTCCCTTGCTTATGCCACTACGATTCACAAAGCACAGGGTTCGGAGTATCCGATCGTGGTCATGCCGTTTACCATGAGCCATTATGTCATGCTGCAGAGAAATCTGCTCTACACCGGCGTGACCAGGGCAAAGAAAATCCTGGTATTGATCGGGGAAAAGAAGGCAGTCTGGTATGCCGTTAAAAATGAGACGACGTCCGAACGGAATACGAAGCTTGCAGAACGTCTGCGTCTGAATTAGAAGGAAGGTGTAAACATGAGACTTGCGATCATTGGCGGCGGAGCGGCAGGAATGATGGCGTCGATATTTGCGGCGAAAAAGGGCGTTTTCGTGGATCTGTATGAGAGAAACGAGAAGCTTGGCAAAAAGCTGTATATTACAGGCAAGGGTAGATGCAATCTGACCAATGCCTGCGACATGGAAGAACTTCTGGGAAACGTCAGGAGCAACCCAAGGTTTTTATACAGCGCATTTTACAGATTTACCAATCAGGATACAATGGATTTTTTTGAAAAGGAGGGTCTGAAGCTCAAGGTGGAACGGGGGAAACGGGTGTTTCCGGAATCCGACCGGTCGGCAGATGTACTGGACACGCTGCGCCGCGCCATGAAGAGAGCCGGAGTGCATGTGCATCTGAACGGCAGGGTGGAGAGCGTTCACAGGGAAGGGGAGCTTTTTTTCCTGGATCTGCAGGGTCGGAAAACGGTGGAAGCGGACCGGGTATTCATAGCCACGGGAGGACTTTCCTATGAGAGTACCGGCTCGACAGGAGACGGATACCGTTTTGCAGAAGAGATGGGATTGAAGGTGACAGAATGCTGTCCGTCTCTGGTTCCTTTCCATATAAAAGAAACATTTGTAAAAGAACTGCAGGGGCTGGCGCTGAAAAATATTGCCATACGTATTCTGGATGGGAAAAAAATACTTTGTGAAGATTTTGGCGAACTCCTGTTCACGCATTTTGGTGTCAGCGGGCCGGTGATCCTGACTGCCAGCAGCATATGCGGAAAGAAAACACAGGAGAAGGAACTGAAACTGCTTCTGGATCTGAAACCGGCGCTCACGAAAGAGCAGCTTGACGCCCGGATCCTGCGGGAATTTGAGACGGCGAAGAATAAAAAGTTCGCAAATGCGGCATCCGTGTTTTTTCCCGCAAAGCTGACTCCGGTCATGGTTGCCCTGAGTGGAATCTCTCCGGATAAAAGGATCCATGAGATCACAAAGGAGGAGCGTCAAAGATTTTTGTCCAACATGAAAGAACTGGAATTGACCATCACCGGTACCGGAGGTTATAATGAAGCTGTAGTTACAAAGGGCGGCGTGTCCGTGAAGGAAATCAATCCGGCTACGATGGAGTCAAAGAAGGTTCCGGGACTTTATTTTATCGGAGAGGTGCTGGATCTGGATGCGCTGACCGGAGGGTTTAATCTGCAGATTGCGTGGTCCACGGCGGTTGCTGCTGCAGAAAGTATCGGAAGAAACTGAATTATATGGATTTGGAGGATATATCATGAAGACAGGATATAATATAGCGATCGACGGTCCGGCGGGAGCAGGGAAGAGTACGATTGCAAAAAAGATTGCGAAAAAGATGAATTTTATCTATGTGGATACGGGTGCCATGTATCGCGCCATGGCTCTGTATCTTCTGCGGAAGGGAATTGATCCTGCGGATGCCGACCGCATAGCGGAGGTCTGTCAGGAAGCGGACATTTCTATTGAATACCAAAACGGGGAGCAGGTGGTGCTCCTGAACGGAGAGAATGTAAATGCATATATCCGGACAGAAGAGATCGGAAGCATGGCCTCCTGCTCTTCGGCAGTGCCGGCGGTCCGTGAGAAACTGGTGGAGCTGCAGAGAAGACTGGCGGCAAAAGCGGATGTGGTCATGGACGGACGGGATATCGGCACCGTGGTTCTGCCGGATGCCGACGTGAAAGTGTACCTGACGGCAGGAAGCGCCACCCGTGCGAAACGCCGGTATCTGGAACTGCTGGAAAAAGGAGAAAAACCAGATCTTGCACAGATCGAGCAGAAGATCATTGACCGGGATTATCAGGATATGCACCGGGAGCATTCGCCGCTTCGACAGGCAGAAGACGCAGTGCTTGTGGATTCTTCCGACATGACCATTGATGAGGTGGTGGAAAGGATCTCGTCGTTATGCAGGTAAAAGTGGCAAAAAGCGCCGGTTTCTGTTTCGGCGTCCAGCGGGCGGTGGACACGGTCTATGAGCAGGTGGAGAAGGGCATCCGCCCCATTTATACTTATGGTCCCATCATCCACAACGAGGTGGTCGTCCAGGATCTGGAAGAAAAAGGCGTAAAAGTGCTGGGCAGCCGAAAGGAGCTTGAGGAACTGGAAGAAGGAACCGTGATCATACGCTCTCACGGCGTGGGGAAGGAGATCTATGAGCTGATCCGAAAGCAGGGGCTTCACTGTGTAGACGCTACCTGTCCATTTGTAAAAAAGATTCACCGAACGGTGGAGAAGGAGAGCCGGGCGGGAAAACAGATCGTGATCATCGGCAACGACCGGCACCCGGAGGTGGAAGGAATCAAAGGCTGGTGCAGCACGCCGGCAGTGGTGATTGAGTCTGCACAGCAGGCGGAAAATCTCCGTATATTGGAACCGATTCCATTATGTATTGTTTCGCAGACGACATTTAACTACAAGAAATTTAAAGATTTAGTTGAAATTATTGATAAAAAGAGGTATGATAGAGTTGTTGTAAATACGATCTGTAATGCGACGGAGGAACGGCAGACCGAAGCCCGCCGGATTGCAGGAGAAGTAGACGCCATGATCGTGATTGGCGGCAGCCACAGTTCGAATACGCAGAAGCTGTTTGAGATTTGCAGAAACGAGTGCAGGAATACTTACTATATACAGACTGTCCACGACCTGAATTTAGAAGTATTACGATCTACTGGGCTTATAGGTATTACAGCAGGGGCTTCCACCCCAAAGAAAATTATTGAGGAGGTTCAAACAAGGTGTCTGAATTAAGTTTTGAACAAATGCTGGAAGATTCATTAAAAACTATCAGAACAGGAGAAATCGTAGAAGGTACGGTCATTGACGTCAAAGAAGATGAGATCATCTTGAACATCGGGTACAAATCAGATGGTATCGTAACCAGAAATGAATATACGAATGTATCCAATGCGGACCTGACGACCATGGTCTCCGTGGGCGATACGATGGAAGTAAAAGTTCTGAAAGTAAATGACGGAGAAGGACAGGTTCAGCTGTCCTACAGAAGGGTTGCCCAGGAGAGAGGCAGCAAGAGACTGGAAGAAGCTTTTGAGAATAGGGAAGTGCTGACGGCAAAGGTAACGCAGGTACTGGACGGCGGCCTGAGCGTCGTAGTGGATGAGACAAGGATCTTTATCCCGGCCAGCCTGGTATCCGATACGTACGAGAAAAATCTTGGTAAGTATGCGGATCAGGAGATTGAGTTTGTGATTACCGAGTTCAATCCGAAGAGAAGGAGGATCATCGGCGACAGGAAGCAGCTTCTGGTGGAACGCAAGGCAGAGCTTCAGAGAGCGCTGTTCGAGCGGATCAACGAAGGCGATATTGTTGAAGGCGTTGTAAAGAATGTAACAGATTTTGGTGCATTTGTGGATCTTGGAGGAGCGGACGGACTGCTTCATATCTCTGAGATGTCCTGGGGCAGAGTCGACCATCCGAAGAAGCTGTTCAGGGTCGGCGACAAGCTGGAGGTTCTGATCAAGGAGATCAAGGACACGAAGATCGCGCTGAGTTTGAAGTTTGACGATGCGAATCCGTGGCTGACAGCGGATGAAAAATATGCAGTCGGCAATATTGTAGACGGCGTTGTGGCACGCATGACCGATTTCGGTGCATTTGTGGAGCTGGAGCCCGGCGTAGATGCACTTCTTCACGTATCGCAGATCTCCCGGGATCATGTGGAGAAGCCGTCCGATGTACTGAAGGTTGGCCAGGAGATCACCGCGAAGGTAGTGGATTTCAACGGAGAAGACCGGAAGATCAGTCTGAGTATGAAGGCGCTGGAGAACTATGCGGAGGATGCGGACGAATAAACGATAAACATGAATTAACAAGAGGACATGCGGACCGGCGTTCGTGTGTCCTCTGTTAGTATAAAAGGATTGTTGAAATTTTCACACAGTTCTACAGAAATATAAGAAAGAGGGGTTCTTATGGCTACTTTAACTTTTAAGGGTGGTGTACACCCTTATGACGGCAAGGAACTGTCAAAAGACAAAGAGATCGTTCCATATCAGCCGAAGGGGGATCTGATCTATCCGGTTTCCCAGCACATCGGAGCTCCCGCAGCTCCGGTCGTGGCAAAAGGCGATCGGGTTCTTGTGGGGCAGAAGATTGCGGAGGCGGGAGGCTTTGTATCCTCGCCGGTCTATGCATCCGTATCCGGTACGGTGAAGGCGATCGAACCGCATTTCGTATCCACCGGTGCAAAGGTGAATTCGATCGTGGTGGAGAATGACGGGCTGTATGAGGAGGCGCCGGGCCTTTCCATCAAACCGTTTGAAGAGCTGTCCAGAGAAGACATCATCGGCATCATCAAGGAGTCCGGCGTGGTGGGTATGGGCGGAGCAGGCTTTCCAACCCATGTAAAGCTTTCTCCCAAGGATCCGGATAAGATTGATTATGTACTGGTGAACTGCGCAGAGTGCGAGCCGTATCTGACGTCCGACTATCGGCTGATGATCGAGCGTCCGGAGAAAGTGGTAGGCGGTCTGAAAGTAGTTCTGGAGCTGTTCGGTAATGCGCAGGGCTGCATCTGTATTGAGGACAACAAGCCGGAAGCGATTAAGATCATGCAGAAAGCATGTGAAAATGAAACGCGCATCCAGGTGAAGGTTTTGAAGACCAAATATCCCCAGGGCGCAGAACGTATGCTGATCCATGCAGTGACGGGAAGGGATCTGAACTCGACCATGCTTCCTGCCGATCTGGGATGCGTGGTGGACAACTGCGATACGATCACATCCATCTATGACGCCGTGATTCTTGGAAAGCCCCTGATTTCCAGAGTCGTCACGATTTCCGGCGAGGCGATTGCGAATCCGTCCAATTTTGAGTGCAGGATGGGAACGAACGTGGCGGAACTGATCGAAGCGGCAGGCGGATTTAAGAGCGAGGCAAAAAAAGTCATTTCCGGCGGCCCCATGATGGGATTCGCCATGTTTGACCTGGAGGTGCCGACGACAAAGACCACCTCGGCCATTACCTGTCTGGCAGCGGATGCGGTATCTGAGTCGCAGACCACGGCCTGCATCAACTGCGGGCGTTGTGTGGAGGCCTGTGATGAAGGGTTGATTCCGGCCCGCCTTTCACAGTTTTCCGAGAAATTTGATCTGGAAGCTTTCCAGAAATGGCATGGCATGGAATGTGTGGAATGCGGATGCTGCAGCTATGTCTGTCCGGCCAAGAGACCGCTGGCACAGATGATCAAGAATGTCAGACGTATGGTTATGGCAAACCGTAAAAAATAACAGTGAAGAGAGAAAGAGGTGAGTCGTGTGAGTGATCTTAGAAATGTATCTTCATCACCACATATCAGAGATAAGGCGACCAGTTCCAACATTATGCGGGACGTAGTGATCGCTCTTTTGCCGGCAGCAGCCTTCGGCGTAGTCCATTTCGGCGTAAACGCGCTGATCGTGCTGCTTGTGACAGTCGCAACCTGTGTGGCGACGGAGTACATATATGAAAAATTAATGCATAAACCCATTACGGTGGGAGATTTCAGTGCCGTTGTGACGGGGCTTCTGCTGGGAATGAACCTTCCGTGCAGCGCACCCTGGTGGATGGCGGTGCTTGGCGGCGTTTTTGCGATCCTGGTGGCAAAGCAGCTGTTCGGCGGACTTGGACAGAATTTTATGAACCCGGCTCTTGCCGGCAGATGTTTCCTGATGATTTCTTTTGCAGGGCGTATGACGAATTATGCCTATGATACCTTTACCGGTGCAACGCCGCTGGCAGTTTTACGGGACGGCGGAAGTGTAGATGTGCTTCAGATGGTGACTGGTACGACTGCAGGTATGATTGGAGAGACTTCCGCTATTGCGATCCTGATCGGTGCGGCGTATCTGCTGTGGAGAGGCGTTATCAACCTGAGAATTCCCGGAACCTATCTTGTGACCTTCGCGGTGTTCATGCTGCTGTTCGGCGGGCATGGATTCGACGGGACATATCTGGCGGCGCAGCTGGCCGGCGGCGGGCTGATGCTGGGCGCCTGGTTCATGGCGACGGATTATGTAACCAGTCCCATCACGCCGACGGGACAGATCGTGTACGGCGTGGCGCTGGGTATCCTGACCGGTATTTTCCGGTGCTTCGGAGCGTCTCCGGAGGGCGTGTCCTATGCGATCATCTTCTCGAACCTGCTGGTTCCGCTGATCGAACGGTACACGATTCCGCTGGCGTTCGGCAAAGTGAAAGCAAAAGGGGGTAACAAATAATGAATAAGATTATTAAGAACACCCTGATCCTGACGGCAATTACGCTGGTGTCCGGCCTGCTCCTGGGCTTCGTCCACGAGCTGACGGCGGCTCCCATCGCGGAGCAGGAGGCTCTGGCGAAGGCGAAAGCCTACGAGGAGGTATTTCCGGAGGCGGCATCCTTTAACGAGATGGAGGACGTCACCGAGGTTGCGGCGTATATTGCGGAGCAGGGTTATACATCCCAGGTCATCAATGAAGTGGCGGAGGCATGCGACGCATCGGGAAACGTGGTGGGCCATGTCATCAATATCACGACGCCGGAAGGCTACGGCGGAAACATCCAGATGACGGTTGGAGTCGCCAATGACATGACCATGATGGGCATCTCGTTTCTGTCCATCAGCGAGACGGCGGGACTTGGCATGAACGCCGATACGGATGACTGGAAAGCGCAGTTTGCGGGCATCCAGGCGGACGAGATCGCCTACACCAAGTCCGGGAAATCCGCACCCAATGAGATCGACGCGGTCAGCAGCGCGACGATCACCACGAAAGCAGTCACCGGTGCGGTCAATGCGGCGCTCTGTGCTGCCGGACATTATGCTGAGTAAAGGGGGCGTACATATATGAATTCAGCAGGTGAACGTTTATATAATGGTATTATCAAGGAAAATCCCACGTTTGTGATGATGCTGGGCATGTGTCCGACGCTTGCGGTCACCACCAGCGCCATGAACGGGCTTGGTATGGGACTGACCACCATGGTGATCCTGGCCATGTCCAACCTGATCATCTCCATGCTCCGGAAGGCGATTCCCGACGATGTGCGTGTACCGGCGTTTATCGTGATCGTGGCGTCCTTCGTGACGATCGTGCAGTTCCTTCTGCAGGCGTACATTCCGTCCCTGAACGAAAGCCTTGGACTTTACATTCCGCTGATCGTCGTGAACTGTATCATCCTGGGCCGTGCAGAGGCATATGCTTCCAAGAATCCCATGATTGCCTCTCTCTTTGACGGCATCGGCATGGGGCTTGGATTTACCATCGGCCTGACCAGCATCGGCCTTGTCCGCGAGCTGATCGGCTCCGGCAAAATCTTCGGGCTGGCCGTGCTTCCGGCCTCCTACGAGCCGGTATCCATCTTTGTCATGGCTCCGGGCGCTTTCTTCGTGCTGGCGCTCCTGACCGGGCTTCAGAATAAAGTGAAGCTGAACATGGCGAAGAAGGGGAAGGACGTATCGAAGATCCAGAGCGGCTGTAACTCAGACTGTGCTTCCTGCGGCGCAAAATGCGGGAACGCGAAGGGATAAGGGGGTAGAGAGGAATGAAAGAATTATTAATGATCGCCATCGGGTCTGCCCTGGTCAATAACGTGGTCTTAAGCCAGTTCCTGGGGATCTGCCCGTTCCTGGGCGTATCCAAAAAGGTGGAGACGGCGGCCGGCATGGGCGCGGCAGTTATCTTTGTCATTACCCTGGCGTCCTTTGTAACCAGCGTCATCGACAAGGTGCTTCTGATCCCGCTGAAGATGACCTATCTCCAGACCATCGTATTCATCCTGGTCATCGCCTGTCTGGTGCAGTTTGTGGAGATGTTTTTAAAGAAGACCATGCAGTCTCTGTATCAGGCGCTGGGTGTGTACCTTCCGCTGATTACCACCAACTGCGCGGTGCTCGGCGTGGCTCTGACCAATGCGACGAAAGAATACAGCATCCTGACCAGCACGGTGAACGGCTTTGCGGTAGCGACCGGATTTACCATCTCCATCATTCTGCTGGCAGGTATCCGTGAAAAACTGGAATACAATGACATTTCTCCGGCATTGAAAGGATCACCGATCGTACTGGTGACCGCGGGACTGATGGCAATCGCGTTCTGTGGATTTTCAGGGATCATCTAAGGGGGTAGAGGAATGAGTATAACAGGAATCGTCATCGCTACAGTCATTGTAGGCGGTGTTGGCATTTTCATCGGCCTGTTTCTTGGGGCGGCCGGTGAGAAATTTGCGGTAGAAGTGGATGAAAAAGAAGTGGCGGTCCGGGAATGCCTTCCGGGCAATAACTGCGGCGGCTGCGGGTATGCCGGCTGCGACGGCCTGGCAGCGGCCATCGCCAGAGGAGAGGCTCCGGTGAACGGCTGTCCGGTGGGCGGCGCTCCCGTGGGCGAGAAGATCGCGGCGATCATGGGAGTGGAGGCGGACGCGGGCGTCCGTAAAGTGGCATTTGTAAAATGCGCCGGAACCTGTGATATCGCGCCGAGAAACTATGAGTATACGGGCGCGGGAGACTGCCGGTTTGTCAGCATGATGCAGAACGGCGGAGACAAGGTCTGTACGTTCGGCTGCCTGGGCTACGGCGCCTGCGTGACCGAGTGCCAGTTTGACGCGATCCATATCGTAAACGGCGTGGCCGTGGTGGACCCGGATGCATGTAAGGCGTGCGGCAAATGCGTGGCCGCATGTCCGAAGAAACTGATCGAACTTGTACCGGTGTCCGGCGTGTCCAGAGTCCAGTGCAACTCCCACGACAAGGGCAAGGATGTCAACAAGGCGTGCAAGGCCGGATGCATCGGCTGCATGAAGTGCGTGAAGACCTGTGAAGCGGGAGCAGTCACAGTGGAAGGCAATCTGGCGCATGTGGATTATGAGAAATGTACCGGATGCGGGAAATGCGTGGAAGAGTGTCCGCGGAAGATTATCCGTTTATAAGAACTGTCAGGGGGTGCTGCAAAACACGTTCCTGCCTGTGTGAAGTTCATACAGGCAGAGGCGTTTTACAGCACCCCTCTGTGTTTCCGGCAAACGTTGTTTTTGCTCCTTTAACCCCGGAGCTGGAATTTCTGAACGGATTTTTTCAGGTCATCTGCACGTTTGAACAGTTCATTGGCGGACATGGAAGACTTTTCCGCGGTGGCGGCATTGGTCTGGACGACATCTGAAATCTGTTCGACGCCTTCTGAAAGCTGTATCAGAGACTCAGACTGCTGCTGTGCGGAGTCTGCGATCCGTTGAATCAGATCCGCGGACTGCTGGGCGCTCAGTACGCTGGAATTTAAAGAACTGGTCGTATCTCCGGAAAGCGTGGTGCCATGCCTGACCAGCTGCAGGGAGTCTTCGATGAGCCTGGTAATATCCTTTGCAGCGATGGAACTCTTGGTGGCAAGTCCCTGTACCTCATCAGCAACGACCGCGAACCCTTTGCCGGCAGCTCCCGCGCGGGCAGCTTCTACCGCGGCGTTGAGAGCCAGGATATTGGTCTGGAAAGAGATGTCTTCAATCGTTTTAATAATGCCGCTGATCTGCTGGGAGGATTTGGAGATGTCCTCCATGGCGGAGGTCAGCTCCTGCATCTTCTGATTGCAGGCTTTTAACTGTTCTGCAGAATCAATAGAGGACTTTCTCGCGTCGTCTGCATCCAGAGAAGTACTTTTCACCTGCTCGGACAGAGTCTGGATACTGGCAGACAGCTCCTCCACTGCAGACGCCTGTTCCGTGGCGCCGTCTGAGAGGACCTGCGCATCCGATGCCATCCGTTCGGACTCCACCGATACTTGGTCGGCAGTAGCGCGGATCTGGGAGAGCGCGGTATTGAGCGCATCCAGAATCTGCCTCATGGCGTTTTGAATCGGAAGGAACTCTCCGCGGTAGTCATTGCCGATGGTCAGATCCATATTTCCACGGGCCATATCCGCCAGTTTGGAGTCAATATCATCTATGTATTTTTTCAGCTCCCGTTTGGTCTCGTGAATGGATTCCACCAGCATGCCGATCTCAGACGTATCGGACTGCAGAAGGAATTCCGCGGACAGGTTTCCTCTGGAGATTTCCCCCATCTGGTCCCGGACGTGGAGAACCGGGCTCAAGATTCGTCTTTTTACAGTTGTCATGATAAAGAACTGAATGACGGCTACCAGAACAAGAGTCAGATAGATCAGTCCCTGGAGGATGGAAGAACGGATGTTCAGCACCCGGATATCTGCCATGGTGCGGGAATCCAGCGTGGTGAGGAACTGTTCCTTCAGGGCGTTGATTTCTGTGATGGCGGAAGTATATTCTGTGCCGTATACGTAGTTAAGCGCTTCCTGAAGCCTTCCGGCCTGCACATTCTCCATGGCCTGTTCTTCCAGAGGCACCAGATTATTGGATATGGAAGACATCTGATCGATCATGGCCTGCTCTTCCTTTGTGATGCCGATCTCCTGCATGGCAGCGACGCCCTGGTCACGGTTTTTCAGCGTATTGATTTCGTTCCAGTAATTGTCGTAATGCACCTGGTCTCCGGTGGCGGCATAGGCGCGTACTTCGTTGGTCAGATAGGCGGAACCGTTCATAAACCGGTTGGCATTGTAAGTCAGGTTAAAACGGTTCTCGCTGTCCGTACTGAGCCGGCTGTTGGTGCGTGCATAGACGAACAGAAGCAGCATCATCAGCACAAGCGCCGCAATAGAGACTCCATTTAATATGGAAATGAGTCTGGACTGGTTCATTGCTTTTTTCATGTTTTTTCTCCTTATATGTTACATGTTGCTTTTTCTGTTATCAGTGTACCGAAAAAGAGAGAAAATAGCAATATGGGTTCTGTGATTTTTCGGTAAAACGCTACGTTTCCGCTGACTTTTACACCCACGCCGCCGGGCCGGGCATGAGCAGATATATGACAAGTGCCTCTGAAAAGTACCAATAAAACATATTGACAAGAGAAAAAAAGATGCTATGCTATAAAATATCATGTCATTTTCGCCCTGCACGGGCGGGAATTGTTTTACACTGAACCGGAAGATGAGGAAGGAAAGATGACGGGAACGATCGTAAATACCTGCACGATTCTGGCAGGAAGCCTGATCGGAAGTGTTTTTAAGAAGGGAATCAGGGAAGATCAGCAGAATGCGCTGTATACGGCCATGGGACTGGCGGCTACGGGGCTTGGCATCAACGCGGTGGTTCAGAATATGCCAAAGAGCAGTTATCCGGTGCTCTTTATTGTGAGCCTGGCGCTGGGTAGCCTGATCGGGACATGGATCAACATCGACGGACGGTTTCAGAAGCTGACGGAGAAACTTTCCGTGGGGCAGCTTAGCAGGGGACTGTCCACCGGAATCCTGCTGTTCTGTATCGGGACGCTGTCGATTCTGGGCCCCATCCAGAGCGCTCTGTACGGAGACCATACCTATTTGTTTACGAATGCCACGCTGGATTTTGTGACTTCCATGGTGCTGGCGTCCACATACGGGATCGGCATGATGCTGACGGCGCCGGTGCTGTTCTGCTGGCAGGGAGCCATCTATGGAGCCGCACTGGTGCTGGGCAATTTTATGACGACGGATATGATGACGGAACTGTCCATTGTGGGCGGTTTTCTGATTGCCAGCTCCGGCCTGTCGATTCTGAATATCAGGGACTGCAGAACGATGAACATGCTGCCTGCGCTGGTGATCCCCGTGCTTTTCTGCAGGCTGGCGGGGATGTTCTGAATGTTATATGACAGGGATATCAGGGAGCCGCTTTTTGAATTTCTGGAAGAAACGTATGGAAAAGTCCGGATCATCGAAGAAAAGCAGATGGGAAGATCCAGAGCGGATGTAGTGATGGTTGTTCCGGACGCCGTGATCGGAATCGAAATCAAGAGCGATGCGGACAATTATGCCCGGCTGGAGCGGCAGGTGAGAGATTATGATCAGTATTTTGACGCCAATTATGTGGTGGTGGGAGTAAGCCATGCCATGCATATCGAAGAACATGTCCCATCCTGGTGGGGGATCATCACGGCGGAGCCGGACGGCGGGAGAGTGGATCTGTATATTCTGAGAAAAACATCCCCGAATCCGAAGATGGTACCGAAGAAAAAACTGGGACTTCTCTGGCGTCCGGAACTCTCTCATATTCTGGAACAGAACCATTTGCCGGGCTACAGACAGAAAAGCAAGGCTTTTGTTGTGGAAAAGATTCTGGAGAAGGTTCCAGGGGAGAAACTGAAGGTGCAGGTCTGTCAGGAGCTGTTTGAGCGGGACTATCAGATGATCGAAGAAACGATTTGCGAGTACAGAAGGAAGCACAGAGGTAAGAGATGATCGAATTATCAAGGCTTCGGATCAGGGATCCGATGCACTATGACTGGGCGGCGTATTTCAGCCGTAATGCACGCCGGAAGCCGGTGATCGAGTTTACGACGGAAACCTGGCTGACAGAACGGGAAAAGAGTCTGATCTTTCCGTCTGTTCGGATGTTTCAAACAGGAGAAGCATCGGATGGGAGGCACCTTTTGAAAACCGCAGAGAAGTATGTCCAAAAAAGCGGGGACAGGCAGTACCTGGATGCGATGAAATGGTTTGTTGCCGAGGAGAACCGGCATTCCTGTTATCTGGAGAAATATATGGAGTACTATGGGATAAAGCCCCGCAGAAAGGTCTGGCTGGATGGGTGGTTCCGTAGACTTCGAAGGCTGGGCGGACTGAAAGGAGAAGTCATTGTGCTGGTGACGGCGGAGATCATCGCGCTGTCCTATTACAGCGCGCTTGCAGGATGTACAGATTCTACAGTACTGAAACGGATCTGCAGGCAGATGCTGCACGATGAACTCAGGCATGTGGTATTTCAGTCCGTTACACTGTACAAATTAAGAAGCAGTATCCTGCAGGAGCCGGTACGGATCTGCATGATGCAGATGACGATCTGGGCAGTCTGGCCATTCATCGGGAAGATACTGAAAAAGGGCGGTTATTCATACCAGAAGTTTTACAGAGAGAGCATGGGCTATCTGCGTCAGTCCATGGAAATTACCAGAAAAGGAGAGATTTTATGCTGACCGTATTTCTGCAGATGCTGTCGCTTCTGCTTATGATCGGAACAGGCTGTCTGATGACCAGAAAAGGAATGCTGGATGAACATACGAGCGGACAGGTGTCCAAAATGGTGGTCAATGTGTTCAACCCGCTTTTGTTTTTTTCCAGTGCTGCGAATGCAGTCGGATCAATTGCATTGGATACCATGCTCCAGATCTCTCTGATTGCAGTCGGTATGTTTGTGTTTTTTATTATTGCGGGGATGATCCTGACGCCGTTTTTTGACAAAGATGCGGATCAGAGGAAGATTTACCAGATGATGTTTGTATTTTCGAATCTGGGATTTATTGGAATCCCTGTGGTCAACAGCATCCTTGGATCCGAATATGTGGTGTATGTAACGGAATTTCTGGTGGTATACAATATCTTTTTCTATACCTACGGAATCACCGTCATGGATGGAAGTTTTTCCCTGTCTTCCTTAAAAACCATGGTGAATCCGGGAATGGTCTGTTCTGTCCTTGCCATGGCGGTGATCCTGCTCGGCATTCAGGTCCCGGAATTTATAAAGACGGCGGCGACGTATCTGGGAAATGCGGCCTCTCCGCTGGCACTGGTTCTGGTTGGCTTTTCGCTGATGCATGCGGATATAAAATCCATATTGAAAGAGACCAGGCTGTATCTTTTTTCCCTGATCAAGCTTCTGATTCTGCCCCTTCTGATGCTTCCTGTACTGCGGATGGTTACGGATGATGCAGCTGTTATATCTGTATGCATGGTCATGTTCGGGATGCCGGTCGGAAATATGATCCTTATGCTGGGGAATGAAAGAGGGATAGACGGAACCACGTGCGGCGCGGCGATCATTCTGTCAACGGTGCTTTGCGTATTCACGGTACCGGTGATTCTGCTGGCAGTGGGATGAAAGGAGAGGGCTTATGAAAATTTACATACAGATGAAAGCAGCCGGTAAACGAAAGCCTGTACTTCAGCATGTTCCCTATGAACTGCCGGAACATGTGTCCACGCTTCGGGAATTGTTAAAAGAGCTGGTACGCATCGAAGTGGAACGGTATAATGAGAAGGGAACAGATGTGCAGGTGGTCCCATATCTGACGAAAGAAGAGATCGGGGATCAGGCGGAAGCCGGAAAAGTGAGTTTTGGAAGGATTTATTCTGAGAACCGGGCGGACTTTACGAAGGCGTCAGAAAATGCGCTGCAGTGTTTTAAAGACGGACTGGTTCGCGTATTTCAGAATGACCGGGAGCTGGAGCGTCTCGATGATCCGATCCGGATCCGGGAAGGGGACGGTTTTACTCTGATCCGCCTGACATTTCTGGCAGGGCGGCTGTGGTGACAGCTGCTGCCTGAAAGAAAGGAGCAGCAGTGAAAAAAAACGACTGGATACTGACAGGGGCGGTTTTGCTGGCAGTCAGTCTGTCGGCATGGTTTTTTTACAGCGGACGGAATAGAGGAAACGGCGTATCCATACAGGTGGATGGCGTGGAATATGGAAGATATGATCTGGGAACAGAGCAGGTGATTGAGATCGGAGAAACGAACAGGCTGGAGATCAGAGAAGGAAAAGCATTCATGATTTATGCGGACTGTCCGGATCAGCTCTGTGTGCAGACGGCGCCGGTCTGTGAGGCTCATGAGCTGATCGTATGCATGCCGAACCGGGTGGTGGTGGAAGTGATTGAATGAAAATCATGACAGGATGAAAAAATATGCTGAAGGATGAAGCTGGATTATGATTGCATTTTTAAAGGGCGAGATTGCAGATATGACGGAGGGGAGCCTGATTCTGGATGTGAACGGGATCGGCTACGAAGTGCTGGTTCCGGCACAGCTTCTGTCTATGGTGAAAGGAATCGGGCAGACGGTGAAGCTGCATACGTATATGCAGGTGCGTGAGGACGCTGTGGCGCTGTTTGGATTTCTTAAAAAGGACGATTTGCAGATGTTCCGGATGCTGACTGGTGTAAACGGAGTGGGCCCCAGGGCGGGACTCAGTATTTTGTCTGCGGTCGGAACGGATGATCTGCGTTTTGCCATACTGGCGGATGACGCGAAAAGGATCTCGAAAGCTCCCGGGATTGGAGCCAAGACTGCAAAGAAGATCATTCTGGAACTGAAGGACAGGCTGGATCTGGAGGAAGCCTTTGAGAAAAAGCTTTCTTCCGGGCAGGATTTCGAGGAAGTGTCTGCAGTTTCCGGGAGTCAGGTTGTTAAAGATGCGGTGGAAGCGCTGGTTGCACTGGGTTATGGAAGCACAGAGGCATTGAAGGTGGTGCGTTCCGTAAAGCCGACGGAAGATATGGATGTGGAAGAGATCCTGAAAGAAGCGCTGAAACGGATGGCATTTTGAAACAGGCAGGAGTCCGGCAGGTGAGGCGGAAATGTCAAGTATGATGGAACAGGGGAATATGAGACAGGAATGAGTGATCGGAGAATCATTACAACAGATGCGGCGGAGGAGGATATCCGGATTGAGGGAAGCTTAAGGCCGCAGAGCCTGGCGGAATATATCGGCCAGGAGAGGGCAAAAAGTAATCTGAAAATATATATAGAAGCGGCAAAGTCCAGGGGCGAGCCTCTGGATCATGTGCTGTTTTACGGGCCTCCGGGACTTGGAAAGACAACGCTGGCAGGAATTCTTGCCAATGAAATGGGAACGCATATGAAAGTGACGAGCGGTCCGGCCATCGAAAAACCAGGAGAGGTTGCAGCAGTGCTGAACAGTCTGCAGGAGGGGGATGTGTTGTTCGTGGATGAGATTCACCGGCTGAACCGGCAGGTGGAGGAAGTACTGTATCCGGCCATGGAGGACTATGCCATTGACATTATGATCGGGAAAGGAGCCTCTGCCAGAAGCATTCGTCTGGATCTGCCGAAATTCACGCTGGTAGGCGCGACAACAAGGGCAGGACTTTTGACAGCGCCCCTCCGGGACCGTTTTGGAGTCGTGCATCATCTGGAGTATTATACGGTTGCTGAACTGACGACGATCATCCGGCGGTCTGCAGAAGTGCTTGACGTGGAGATCGACAGGGAGGGCGCAACGGAGCTGGCACGGCGTTCCAGAGGAACTCCAAGGCTTGCAAACCGTCTGCTGAAAAGAGTCCGTGATTTTGCACAGGTAAAATATGACGGCAGGATTACGCAGGAGGTGGCGATTTTCGCTCTTGATCTTCTGGAAGTGGACCGTCATGGCCTGGATCAGCTGGACCGGCGCATTCTCCGGATCATCATTGAAAAGTTTGCAGGAGGTCCTGTAGGTCTTGATACCCTTGCAGCTGCGTTGGGAGAAGACGGAGGGACGCTGGAAGATGTCTATGAGCCGTATCTGATCCAGAACGGGTTTTTGAACCGTACCTCCCGGGGAAGAGTTGCGACAGAACAGTCCTATTGTCATTTGGGGATTGCTTTCCCGGGGTGAGTTGAGTATAATATTCACATAGGTAGCGGTACGCATGTACGCAAAAAGGGGATTTTATGGCGAAGAAAAATGCAGCGGAAGTATTGATTAACGGGAAAGTATATACAATCAGCGGATATGAGAGCACTGCATATCTGCACAAGGTCGCAACTTTCCTCAATGAACTGGAAGAAGACATTTCCCAGGCGGGGAATTATAATATGCTTTCTGCTGACGAAAAGCAGCTTCTGAAAAACATGAATCTTGCAGATGTCTATTTTAAGGCAAATGATGCCAGAGAGGAACTGGCGCGCCAGGCGGAAGAAAAGGACAGGGAGATTTACAGCCTGAAGCATGATCTTATTGACGCAAGAATGGAGAAGGACCGGCTTCTTTCGCAGATCGAGGAGCTGAAGGAAAAGCTTGCAGAAGAACAGAAGCGTCAGAGCCGTATGATGAAATCGGCAGAGGCAAGAAAGCTTCATAAACCGGAGCGAAGACTTTAGACATCAGGTACAGACAGATCTTTATGGCTGTTGCAAAACAGTTCCTGTCTCCAACAGAGGAGGAACCATATTTTGCGGCAGCTCCTTTTTATACTCGCAAACGCAATTACATGCCGTTCTTTCATGTCAGATAACAGCGCGTTTGCTCGTTATACGTTTATGTATCGGCAAAACAAAGCGTTAATGAGTATATATAACCGGTATTGTCAGGGAGAGAATTATGGACAGAAAGCTGGAAATACTGGCCCCTGCGGGGTCATTCGAAAGTTTAAAAGCGGCAGTAATGGCGGGTGCAGATGCGGTCTATATGGGAGGCAGCCGTTTCGGGGCGCGTGCATATGCGGATAATCCTCAGGGGGACAGGCTTCTGGAGGCAATTGATTATGCACATCTGCACGGTGTAAAGCTGTATCTGACGGTTAATACGCTTTTAAAAGAACAGGAGCTTTATGAGGAGCTTTATGCGTATCTTCTTCCCTGCTATGAGCATGGACTGGATGCGGTTATCATACAGGATATGGGGGTTATGCGGGCAGTCCGGGAATGGTTCCCGGACCTTCCCGTTCATGCCAGTACCCAGATGACTCTGTGCGGATCAGGCGGTGTACAGCTGTTAAAAGAAGCAGGGGTTCAGCGAGTGGTGCTGGCGCGGGAACTCTCTCTTGCGGAGATTGCCAGGATCTATCAGGATACAGGGATGGAGCTGGAGTGTTTTGTCCATGGTGCGCTTTGTTACTGTTATTCCGGACAGTGCCTGTTCAGCAGTATTCTGGGCGGAAGAAGCGGCAACCGCGGACGCTGTGCACAGCCCTGCCGTCTGGCATATGAAGCCGTGGCAGATAAAAAGAAGATGTCTGAAAAGGGAGCACAGACGCTTTTGAGTCCCAGGGACATCTGTGCCCTGGATCTTCTTCCGGAGATTGCCAAAGCAGGCGTTTATTCTTTGAAAATTGAGGGACGGATGAAGCGGCCGGAATATGCGGCGGGTGTTGTACGCATCTATCGGAAATATGTGGACGGGTATTTAAGGAACGGTGGAAACGGTTACAGGGTATCGGAAGAAGACAGAAAAGAACTGCTGCTTCTGTTTAACAGAGACGGATTTTCCAGCGGGTATTATACGCAGCATAATGGCAGGAACATGATGGCGCTTTCAGAACATAAACCCATGGACCGGGAAAAAAGGGCTTATGAAGAACTGCTTCTGTCTCTTCGCAGAGAATATATAGAGACAGAAAAAAAGATCCCCATAAAGGGATGCCTGTATGCAGAGGCAGGCGTTCCTTTAAAACTGGAGGTTATGACGGCAGGAGAAAATGCAGGATCATACAGACAGACGGTCCTGGGCGTGTGTCCGCAGCTTCCGAAGAATCGTCCCATGGAAGCCGGACAGCTGGAAAAACAGTTAAAAAAGACCGGAAACACCCCGTTTGAGTGGACGGAACTCTGCGTACATGTGAACGGACCGCTGTTCGTTCCGGTTCAGGAGCTGAACCGACTTCGAAGAGATGCTCTTGCACTGCTTCAGGAATGCATGGTGCAGGCATGTTTTCGCAGGTCTGCGTTATGTGCCGGCGTTGAGGAACATAAGCGGCTTAAGGAAGATTTTGCAGTTTCAGCAGATTTTGACAGACAGGAGGGACTGAAAACCGGCGGGTGCAGGACCGGTCTTCATATCTCTGCAGAAACGAAGGAACAGCTTCAGGAAGTGCTGACGCGCGCAGAAGGTCTGCAAAAGAAACAGGATATTCCGCTTACTTCGATCTATGTGGATGCAGAGGAAATGGAGGAAGACCTTGCAGACATCATAGACCGGATCCACAGAGAAGGACTGAAGGCATACGTTCTGCTTCCGGCTGTTTTCCGTATGGAAACCGCAGAAAGATATCAGAAAAGGAAAGATTTCTGGGCCGCCCTTCCTGCCGACGGTTATGTTGTGAGAAATCTGGAAGAATATGAATATATCAGATATCAGGGAAAAGAGATAATCCTTGACCATAATGTCTATACTTTTAATAAAAGCAGCCGCAGATACTGGCAGGAAAAGGGAGTCCGGCTGCAGACCAGTCCGCTGGAGCTTAACGGCCAAGAGCTTGCAAAGCTCTCGGATGAAGACAGCATTCAGATCATTTATGGAAGATATCCGATGATGGTTACCGCCGGATGCCTTCATAAAACACTGGACTGCTGCAGGCACAGGGAAGAACTCTGGCATCTGAAAGACCGGTATCATAAAAGATTTCCGGTAAAAAATTTCTGCAGGGACTGCTATAATATTATTTACAACAGTCAGCCGGTATATCTTCTGGACCGTCTGGAGGAACTTAAGAAAACAGGTGCAGGAGCATACCGTATCATGTTTACGACAGAAAACAGAGACGAAGTGAAACAGGTCCTGGCACAGTGGACAGAGCATGAAAAGGCTCAGACGGATTTTACAAGAGGACATTGGAAACGGGGCGTTAAATAAAATGGTGAATGTCATTACCGAATTATCCAGATATGCCATGACTTTCTTTCTGGCATTGTATACACTGCTGGGCTTTTGGCTGGTACGAAAGCAGGAGGAAGAAAAACGCGCTGCGCTGTGGCAGCAGAACTTTCTGCTGTTCTTTCTGCTTCTTATGGGAAACATGATCCTGTATCTGAATACCGGGAATGAGAAAGTGATCTGTTTCTGCGGAGTACAGCTGCTTTTGTCAATGTTCTTTTTGACCTTGCAGCATGTAATTTATCCAAAGTCAGACCGTCTTTTAACGCACAATCTGCTGGTTCTTTTGAACGTGGGATTTCTGATGCTGTCCCGTCTTTCCTTTGACAAGGCGGCCAGACAGTTTGAACTTGCGGTATTTGCTGCAGGGATTACCTTCCTGATTCCGTGGATCATACGGAAGGCAGGAAGGCTGAGGAGATACTGCTGGTGGTATGGAGCGGCAGGATTTGGACTTCTGACGGCGGTTCTGATTGCGGGAAGCTTAAGTTTTGGCGCAAAACTTGCGATTACCATACATGGGATCACCTTTCAGCCTTCAGAGTTTGTGAAAATCCTGTTTGTTTTTTTTGTGGCGGGGATGCTTTATGAGCGGCAGGATCTGCGGCAGGTGGCCATTGCAACCTGTGCAGCAGCGGCACATGTACTGGTGCTGGTACTGTCAAAAGATCTGGGCGGTGCGCTGATTTTCTTTGTTACTTATCTGGTGATGCTCTATCTTGCCACCAGGCAGCCGTTTTATTTTCTGGCAGGTCTTCTGGCAGGGTGCGGCGCTGCGTGGGTGGCCTGGAAGCTGTTTTCCCATGTACAGATCCGCGTACAGGCATGGAGCGATCCGTTTTCCGTGATTGAACATGGCGGTTATCAGGTCACGCAGTCGTTATTTGCCATCGGGACCGGAAGCTGGTTCGGTCTGGGACTGGGGCAGGGCATGCCGTATAAGATCCCCGTCGTAGAGGAAGATTTTATCTTTGCGGCCATTGCAGAAGAATTCGGAATTCTTTTTGCAGTTTTTCTGATTTTCGTGTATCTTTGCAGTTTTTATATGATTTTTAATATAGCCATGTGTCTGAAAGACGGTTATTATAAGCTGGTTGCGGCAGGGCTTGGCACTCTGGTCATCTTTCAGGCGTTTCTGTCTGTCGGCGGCGTCATCAAGTTTATTCCGTCAACCGGAGTGACGCTTCCGTTTATCAGTTATGGGGGAAGCTCTCTGGCCAGTATGTTTGCCATATGGGCGGTTATACAGGGAATGTATCTGAAACGAAGTGATGAGGTGGCGGGCAGTGAAAAAGATGAAAAAAAAGAAAAGAACGAAAAAGCAGGCAAAAAGATTAAATAACCGGGAATACAGCAATATTCTGCTGATCTTTACCGGAATTTTTGTTCTGATGATCGGGTATCTTGTGCATTTTCAGGTGGTAAAAAGCAGGGAAACGATCAATAATCCATATAATGCCAGACTGGAAACATTTGAACAGAGGGTGATCCGCGGCAGCATTCTGGCAAATGACGGGCAGCTTCTGGCGTATACCAGAATCGAAGAGGACGGAAAAGAGACGAGGGTCTATCCCTTTGGCTGCACGTTTTCCCATGTACTCGGGTATTCTGAATATGGAAAAACCGGGATTGAGGAGCTGGGAAATTTTCAGCTTCTGACGTCCAACGCCTATTTTATAGAAAAATTCATCAATGAGCTGAAGGAGCAGAAAAATATCGGCGACACGCTGGTGACCACGCTGGATGTGGAGCTTCAGACGGCGGCGCACGACGCGCTGGGAGACAAAAAAGGCGCGGTGATTGTGCTGGAGCCGTCTACGGGCAACGTGCGGGCACTGGTGTCGAAACCGGATTACGATCCGGGGCAGGTGGCAGTTCAGTGGGGGGAGCTGAGCAGTTCTGCGGACAGCGTGCTTTTAAACCGTGCCATGCAGGGGCTGTATCCGCCCGGGTCCACATTTAAAATAATTACATTGCTGGAGTATCTGCGGGAACATCAGTTCCGGGATGAAGAATACTCTTTTACGTGTGAAGGGAAGGTGCCGGTGGGCAATACGTCCATCAGCTGCTATCATGGGAACAGACACGGACAGCTGGATCTTAAGACGGCATTTGCAAAATCCTGTAACAGCGCGTTTGCGGATATGGGGCGTTCTTTCAATGTTCCGTCATTCCGGAATCTGGCAGAGCTGCTTTTGTTTGATTCTGAGCTTCCTCTGGCGTTTCCCTACAGTAAAAGTTCTTTTAAGCTGCAGGCGTCGGATCCGGAGGCGCTGCACATGATGACGGCTATTGGACAGGGAGATACGCTGGTGACGCCCATGCATATGGTTATGATCATGTCGGCCATTGTCAATGACGGAGTGCTGATGACGCCCCGGTTTCTGGACCGGACGGAGAGCTACACGGGAGCGGTGGTGGTAGAACGGTATCCGGTTACAGAATACGGGGAACTGATCACTGCAAAGGAAGCAGAGATCCTTAAGGAATATCTTCGCGGGGTCGTGGAAGAGGGAACGGCGTCCAGACTTCAGAGCGACCAATATCTGGCGGCGGGCAAGACCGGAACCGCCGAATACAGCAGCGACAAGAACAAAAGCCACGCCTGGTTTACAGGGTACGTATCCGGTGAGAAACCGGATCTGGCGGTCTGCGTCCTCGTGGAAGGCGCAGGCTCCGGCAGCGAGTACGCAGTGCCGGTGGCGAAGCGGATCTTTGACGCGTATTATGCGGAAGAATAGTACGGGCAGAAAACGTGAAAAATAAAAGGAAAAAAGGCACTCTACTTTGCGTAGATTGCCTTTTTTGCCGTATCTGTGCTACAATCCGGACATGAAAGATCTGCAAGACGGCGCCGGTTCCTGTGGATTCAGCTCCTGCCTGCAGGTTCCGGTACCTGCGTCTGCCGGATCACAATGCAGGGCATTGTGTCCCAACACCGGCGGCAGGTAACGGGTCGACGGGATTGAACCCACAGGAACCGGCACCGGAAAACAGAGGAAAAGTTACATCGTCTGCGGCGGATGCAGATCAGGGGGAAACGTATATGGACAATGTCATATTTGGTAAATTCGTACGGGAATCCAGAAAGGAAAAGGGACTGACTCAGAAACAGCTGGCGGATCTGCTCCATGTGTCAGATAAGACCGTCTCCAAATGGGAGAACGGCGTCGGATTTCCGGATATCAAGCTTCTGGAGCCGCTGGCCTCCGCCCTGGGCGTGAGCCTGCTGGAGTTGATGCAAAGCGAGCGGGTCAGCGAGGCGAAGGTGGACCGGTCGGACGCGGAGCAGGCGGTGGCAGAGACCATCTCCCGGTCGGAGCAGGCGGAGGAGAGAAAGCGGCTCATGTGGAAGGTCAAGCTTCTGCTTGGCGCCTGCGCGTGCGGGACCCTGTATCTGGTATGGATCGGAATCCGTTATCTGTATGATGGAGGTGAGAAAATGCGGGTAAATGAAAGCGCGTGGTACGGCAATCCGGTGACGTTCTACGTATGGGCGGGCCTGCTGGTGATCCTGTGCGGAGCGGCAGCCGTCTATATCCTGTGGAAGGATGAACAGCTGAATGAAGTGAAGATCGGGCGGCATAAGATCAAAGGCGCTCTGACGATCCTGATGGATATGCTGGTGGTCCTGCTGCTGCATACCTATCTGTCAGGCATCGCCAATAATCAGGAGCAGCTGGCGCGGCTTCCCGAGCTGCTTCCCATCCAGGGATTTCTAAGCACTTCGGACGGCAGCAGGCAGGCCGGGCTCTTCATCCGGGAGGAAGTGGTGGATGGCCTTCGGAATTCCGGGCACGTGAAGGACCTGAAGCTGACCGTGCGGATGGAAGCGGAATCGGGGGCGCTTTCTTCCGGAGGAGAGAAGAAAACGGAGTTGTATCTGGAGGGAGTCAACTGCCTGGAAGCGCTGGGGGACATCAAGGAGACGGACATTGTCTGGAACAAAGGGGAGGATGGGACCTTTCTTCAGGGCGCGGAGGCAAAATGCATCGTGTCCCAGGAGCTGTTTGAACAGAACGGCTGGAAGCTGGGGGAGCAGATTACGCTGGGCCAGTATTATTACGTGCGGGAGGATGAACGGTATATGTGGACGCAGCTTCAGCCTCTGGAGACGGCGGTTTATGAGATTGCCGGGTATGCGGATCTGCAGCAGACAAAGCTGGACACCTTTATGGTATTTCCGGATGTGGTACTTCCTTTTGAGACGGTCCGGGAGGCGTTCCACAGGCTGGAGATCCCGTTTTTCGCGGACTCGGCGTCCTTCCATGTGGCGGATTCGCTGGAGCTTAATGAGTTTAAACAGGAGATGAGGGATCTGTCGCTGCGGGGAGCGTCGCCGTTTACGCAGGATTATTCTCTGAACGGCGACGCCCTGAATCTGAATGATGTGGTGTTCATCAACGCGGCGACCTATCTGCGCAGGGTGATTGATGTGGTGCGGGCATTTTTCCCGTTTGTATTGATTCTGATCGTCTGCGTGGGTTATCTGGTGACCCTGCTCCTGCTCCAGAGCCGGAGGAACGAGATGGCGCTCCTTCGTTCCCTGGGCCTCGGAAAGTGGAAATGTTTCCGGATCTTCTTTACCGAGCAGCTGATCCTGGTGGTTACAGGGATTGTGGCCGGGAGCGTGCTCTCTGTGCTGCTTCAGGGAAATTACGGAGGAAGTTCGGTGCTGACCGGCTGTCTGGTAGGTGTTTTCTATATGCTGGGCAACAGCCTGGCGCTTTGGAAGCTGATGCAGGTCAGCGTGATGGAAGCGCTGTTTCAGGCAGAGTGACATCCATGCGGAGCCGGGCAGGGAAAGAAGGTTTCCGAGAGTCCCTGTACCCGGCTGCCCATGGTCAGGGAAAAACAGAAAGTTGGAGGGTTTCTTTTATGGAAATTTTACGTGCGGAACATGTATCTTACAGTTATCAGACCAAATACCAGAAAGTGGAGGCAGTGCGGGATGTGAGCTGCAGCTTTGAGCAGGGCGGGTTTTATGCCATTGTGGGAGAGTCCGGGAGCGGCAAGAGTACGTTCCTGTCGCTGCTGGCGGGCCTGGATGTGCCTTCGGAGGGGACGATCTATGTACAGGGGCAGTCGCTGGGCAGTATGGACCGAGACGCCTACCGGCTCAACCAGGCGTCGGTGGTCTACCAGTCCTTTCATCTCTTTCCGCTTCTGACGGCGCAGGAGAACGTGATGCTGCCCATGGAATTTAAAAAAGTGAAAAAAAGGGAAGCGGCAGAACGGGCAAAGCGGCTTCTGGAACGGGTGGGGCTGGAACCGAGGATTTTAAAGCAGTTTCCGAAGATGATGAGCGGCGGAGAGCAGCAGCGGGTAGCCATCGCCCGGGCGGTGGCGGCAGGCGGGGAGATCATCCTGGCCGACGAACCAACCGGCAATCTGGATTCGGAAAACGAGAAGAAGATCGTGGCGCTTTTAAAGGATCTGGCCCATGAGGACAACTACACGGTCATTGTCATCACACACAATCCCAATGTGGCGGAGGAGACCGACCATGTGTTCCGGATGAAGGACGGAGAGCTTACACAGGTGCGCTGAGACAGCGGCGGGTGCAGCGGAGGCGTCCGCCTCTGTATGTGAAAAACAAGGACAGGAGATTGACAGGATGATTATCAAAAACAGTATCCGGCAGCTTCTGCGGATGAAGGGAAGGGCGGTTTTGTTTCTGGTTCTGCTTCTTTTCGCCTCGGGACTTTTCAGTGTCGGCAGGGGATTCTGGATCATCAACCAGAAAAAGACAGAAGCGTATGAGAATACCTTTATGACCGTCGGACTGGTGGAACAGAAGGCGGTTGCGGTGGAAAAGATAAAAGAGTGGGATCCGGAGAGGGGGGATTACACGATGTATCCCCGTCAGGTCTATGGTTCGTATCATCCGGTGGAGGTACTGGATTTTGAAGGGGCCGGCTATCTGTCCGGTCCGGAAAAGAGGGTTGCTTATGGAGCGTATCTGCCGGATTATGATGTATACGGCAGGGAGGACGAGATCGGCGGCGGCCTGCGGCTTGGCTTTATAATGGAAGTGACGCCTCTGGAGGACGGCGTCATGAACCATATGAAGGCTCAGGTCAATAAGGTATGGAAAGGTACCGGAGTCCGGGAAGGGGATATCATTCGGATATGCGATCATTACAATCCGGAGCCGGGTATGCTCTATGCGGACAGGACGTATGTGATGTCGTTGTATGATGCTTCCGGCAACCATGTGGAGGGCGGGCTGGAATTCTGTCCGGATGACATCCGTTCGACGCAGGTGGGGGCGGACGGGAAACTGCTGCCGGATGAAGTGGGCGACGATTATTTCTGCGAGGAGGTGACAGAGGGCTTCTGGGAATCCGAACGCAGCAGGCGGTGGCGGAACTGGATCGAGGTATATGATTATCCGAATCATATCTTTCCGGTGACCGGGACCTGCGACATCCAGCTGATGATGCCTTTTTATACCGGGGAGGCATATCTTGTTTCCGGCAGAGAGTTTACAGAGGAAGAGTATGCGCAGGGAGAAAAGGTCTGCCTGATTCCGGAGACATTTGCCCGGAAGAGAGAGCTTGCAGTCGGGGATCAGGTCCGCCTTCCGCTTCTGGTCGCAGACCACAGCCGTCCGGCGGGGATCAATTACTCCATCTATGGCGGAGGCGGTTATGTGTATCTGAATGCCGAAGGAGAGCCGTATGAGGTGTTTGAGGACAGCGAATATACCGTTGTCGGAATCTACGGCGGAGCTGCCGGCGAGATGGACGAATATGGAATGGGGTATCAGGAGGTTGTCATTCCCAGCCGCTCGGTGAAAAACAGCGACGAGGACAATATCGTGTTTTACAGCCCCATGCGGGGCAGCACAACCTCTTTCCGGATCGAAAACGGGACCATCGAAGAGTATCTGTCCAAATGGAACCGGCTGGGAATCGACGATATAGAAATCACGTTTTATGACAAGGGATACACGGAGCTGGAGGCGAATATCAGCAACATGAAGCAGATTTCCAGGATCTTGATCGCGGCGGGCATCGTTATGGTGCTGCTGGTCCTGGGATATTTTTCCTGGATCTTTATCATACGCCAGAGAGAACGGACGGCCGTGGAACGCTCCCTGGGATTTCGGAAACGGCACAGCTTCCTGTCCCTGTTCTGCGGAATCTTCCTGGTCATGCTTCTGGGAAGCGCGGCGGGCTGTACTGCGGGAAGCTGTCTGGCGGGAAGGCTCTCCGACGGCCTGGGACAGACGGTCTATTACGATACCTCGTTCGGCAACAGTGGGAGGGCTCTGACGGCAGCGGCGGCGTCTCAGGACCCGGCGGAAGAGGTGTCGGGCAGCCCGTATCCGGCCGCGTTTCAGAACATGCTTCTGATCCTGGCGGCGGGCAGCATGATCGCGGGTGCGGGAATCGTCCTGAATCTTCGCCAGGAACCCATGAAGATGTTCGGGAGCAGAAAGGAATGAACGTTATCGTTCACGGGGCGGTCTGCGCCCTGGGCCTCTGTGTTCTTCGCTCGTATGGAGTGTATCGAACACCAGAGCCGTTTTGTCCGTCTCATTCGGACAGGTCTGTTCGCCTGTGACGGACAAAACGGCTCCGCTGTTCCGCTCCAGTCCACACAGCGCTGCAGAACACAGAGGCCCAGGGCGCAGACCGCCCCGCGAACGGCAGCTAATGAATAAACCGGCGGAAAAGACCAGAATTTTGAATATTGACAAACCGTATAAAAATGGTATGATAAGCGGGTGAGGATATTTCCTTAGAAAATGAAAAAGGAGAGAAGATTATGAAAAAGAGAAACCGAATTCTGGCACTGATCCTTGCAGCGGCAGTATCCATGTCGATGGCTGCATGCGGGAAGAGCGGAGCAGACAGCGAGACATCGACAGATGCCGGCGTGGAGGCGGATGCAGGGGCTGACAGCGATGCGGCAGCAGAGGATGCTGAAGAGCCCGCAGAGCAGGAGGAAGCAGATCCGTTTGCAGCTGCGCAGGAGAACATGAAAGAGATCACCAGCCTTGATGCATCAACGGAGATGGAGATGGATATGGTAGTGGGCGCCAACGGAGAGGAGCAGAGCCTGGAGAGCGTTACGACGATGGCCATGAGCTGCATCTATGATCCGCTGCAGATGAGCATGGACGTGACGGTGGATGCCGGTGAAGCAGGAAGCATGACCACGACCATGTATGTGGAGAACACAGACGACGGCTGCATGGCGTACATGAACGACGGAAGCGGCTGGCAGTCTCAGGAGATCTCCGTAACAGACGTGGACCAGTATGATTTCAGCACGGATATGGGCGTCTATCTGAACGGAGATTATGGCTTCCAGGCAGAAGGGAAAGACGAAGTAAACGGTGCAGCCGCATATAAATATACAGGATCCATTACAGGCGACGAAATGAAAGATCTGATGCTTTCTTCCGGCGCTCTGGATTCCGTGAGCAGGATCGGCCTGGATACCAGCCAGGTTGACGGCATGCTGGACGGCCTGGGAGACCTTGCAATTAACCTGTGGATTGATGAAGCGACTCTCTATCCTGTAAAATACGAGATCGATATGACAGAGGCGATGGATACGCTGATGAACAATATGATCGCTGCCATGGGAGAGCAGGGAGAAGGGCTTTCCATGAGCATTCCGAAGATGGTGGTCAGCATGACCTGCTCCAATTATAACGGAGTAACTGAGATCTCCATTCCGGAGGAAGCAAAGGCAAACTGAAAAAGACAATAGAAGGATATCCTTTCCGAAATCTGCACGCATTTGATTACCGCAGATTCCGGAGGGGATATTTTTTTGCACAACCCAGCCTTGCCAATTGTCCCAAAAGGTGATAGACTATACCTAGTCTATGGGACACACCAATCGACAGGAGGAATTGCAGTGATAGAAGCAACGAGCTGTGGCGGTGTGGTAATATTTCGCGGTAAGATCCTGCTCCTGTATAAGAATTACAAGAATAAATATGAAGGCTGGGTATTGCCGAAAGGAACTGTGGAACCGGGGGAAGAGCATTGCGAGACGGCAGTCCGGGAGGTCCGGGAAGAAACAGGAGTAAATGCGAGAATTGTAAAATACGTCGGAAAGAGCCAGTATACGTTTAATGTTCCGGAGGATGTGGTGGAAAAAGATGTATACTGGTATCTGATGACGTCAGACAGTTATTACAGCAAACCACAGCGTGAAGAATACTTTATGGATTCCGGATATTATAAGTTTCATGAAGCATATCATTTACTGAAGTTTCCAAATGAAAAGCAGATTCTGGAAAGAGCGTATAATGTATATATCGAGATGAAGAAAAGTAATCTATGGGGAAGCCGTAGACAGCAGAGTCAGGAATAGGAAGGGGGTGTTGCAAAACGTCCCTTTTTCCATTCCAGTCCACGCAGCGCTGCCGGGTACGCAGGATGGAACGTGTTTTGCAGCAGCTCCTTAAAAAAGGCAGGATGAGAGATGAGATGGTATCGGAATCTGTATATGGGACCGAATGCGGGAGAGAATATTCAGAAAATCAGAAAAAAGGCATCTGCCGGTCAGTGGATGGCAGGAGTGTACTATATTACACTCGCTTCTGTTCCAGGAAACCTTCTGGATATCTTCCACAATGGAATGCTTGAACAGCCTCTGTTTCTGGAAACTCAGTGCATGGATGTCATTGGCGTGGCTCTGGGCAGGATGGAGGCTTACAGGCTGGCGGAACAGATTATATGGGAGCTGTATCAGGAAACAGGGGGATTTGATATCCGGACGTATATTCCCTCAGAGGATTTTGTGGAGGATTAAAGAGAATCCATATGCTGCATGTTATATTATTATTTTTAAAAATATTGGGAATTATTTTTCTTGTAGCTGCCGGTTTGTTTCTGTTGATTCTGTATGCAGTTTTCTTTTCAGCGATTCCCTATCGGATGGAAGCCGAAAAGCGGGAGAAAGTCCATGCATTGTTTTGGGCTTCATGGTTTTTCCGGGTTGTTACGGTCCGTGTTCTTCTGGATGAAGAGAATGGCTGGGAACCGGTATTTCAGATGCGTTTTTTTGGATTTTTGCTGTGGCAGAATGTAGAAGAAGCATCGAGATGGAAAAGACTGAAGCGGTTACGGAACTGGCTGAAAAGAAAGTTTCAGTCACGATGGAGGCGCAGAGCGCCGGAAAGACAGGCGGAACCGGATACAGAAGAGCCGGTCGGAGGAGAACCGTTACAGAACATGGAAAAACGGAAGGAATTTCCGGATGAAGAAGCAGCTGAGAAAGTACCGGAATATGAAAGGCCCGAGAAAAACGATATTCCGTATGAAAAACAGAAGAAGAAGGTTTTTCAGAAATCAGGCTGTGCAGTCCAGAGCGTCTGTGATAAAATAAAGCGGATATGGAAAAAGATCACAGGAATCAAAGATGCAGTCCGGAAAATTCTGAGAAGAAGGGATGCTTTTCTGGAATTCTGGAATCTGGAGGAACACAGACGCGCAAGAGGGGCTGTTCTTGGAGAGGCCTGTTATCTGTGGAAGAAGCTTGGACCAAAGAAAGTCAGGGGAAAGATCACCTTTGGATTTGCAGATCCGGCAGTTACCGGACTTTGTATGGGCGCTGCAGGCATGTTGTGTGCATGGTATCCGAAGAAGTTTGAAATCGTGCCGGATTTTGACAGGGAGATCCTGGAAGGGGAACTCCTGATGAAAGGGAAAGCACGTTTTTATGTAATAGTCCGTGTGCTGTGGAGAATCTATGTGAATGAGGATATTCGTTCTATGTATCACAGCTGGCAGGAATTATAGGAGGTTCTTAATGAGTGTAAAAAACAGTAATAATTTTGAGACAACCGTGTCTTCTCTGTTTCAGGGGATGGATCATTTTATCTCCAGCAAGACAGTGGTAGGCGATGCAATCACAGTGGGTGATACGATCATCCTTCCGCTTGTGGACGTGTCATTCGGAGTCGGCGCCGGAGCCAGTTCCAGCGACAGTAAGAACAACGGCGCGGGCGGACTGGGCGGTAAGATATCGCCCAGTGCCGTGCTTGTAATCAAAGACGGGAATATCCGTCTTGTTAATGTAAAGAATCAGGACGCAGTAACCAAGATCCTGGATATGGTTCCGGATGTGATCAACAGGTTCACGACCGGAAAATCCAAAGGCGCTTCTGATCCGGAAGTGGACAAAGCAGTGGATGAGGTTCTGAATTCGACAGGAAAATGAATGTGAACAAAAATATGGAACTGATCAAATATCCAAGAACGCCTCATCTGTCCGGCTCCAGGCTTCAGCCGGGCGACGAGGATTTAAGCCAGATTCCTTTTTCTGATATTCGGGAAAAGCATCTGGTAGTGGAGGAAAAATGCGACGGAGCCAATTCCGCCATATCTTTTGGTCCTGACGGGGAACTGAAACTTCAGAGCAGGGGGCATTATCTGACCGGCGGTTACAGAGAAAGGCACTATGATCTGTTAAAGCAGTGGGCCAGTGTACACAGAGAAGTATTCTATCAGGTGCTTGGCAGCAGATATGTCATGTATGGAGAATGGATGTATGCCAAGCACAGTGTCTATTATGATGCACTCCCTCATTATTTTCTGGAATTTGATATTCTGGACCGGGAAAGCGGCCTTTTTCTGGATACTCCTTCAAGAAGAAAGCTGACCTGTCGGATGCCGGTGGCGTCAGTACCGGTGCTTCGGGAGGGAGAATTCTCGAACCAGAAAGAACTTCTGTCCCTGCTGGGGCCTTCCCTCTATATCCGTCCCGGACATATGGAGCGTCTGCGGAGCTGGTGTGAAAAGGAAGGACTGGACGCAGACCGTCAGTGCCGGGAGACAGAGGGATCGGGTCTTATGGAAGGGCTGTATCTGAAAGTGGAACAGGACGGATGCGTGACGGAACGTCTGAAATATGTAAGGGCTTCCTTTATGCAGTGCATTCTGGCATCAGATTCCCACTGGATTGACCGTCCCATTGTGCCGAATCGGCTTGCTGTTCCGCTGGACGCGCTTTTTCTCCCGGAGTTACCGGAAAAGGGGTGACGGAATATGGACGGATGGATGGAACTTCTGGCACTGGTGCCGGAACCTCCGGGCTGGAGCATCGACTGGAGCGCATGGAAAGCTTCCGTGTTTCAGCCTTTTTTTGCAAAAATGGCAGCGACGGGACAGAATCCGGGATGGCATGGGGAAGGGGATGTCTGGATCCATACGCAGATGGTCTGTGAAGAACTTGCGGCCATGCGTTCCTTTCGGGCGCTTTCCAAAAGACGGCGGCAGGAGGTTTTTCTTGCGGCGCTGCTGCATGATATCGGCAAGATCGTCTGTACAAAGCTGGAAGACGGATGTCTGATATCACCGAATCATACGGTGACAGGCGCAAAGATGGCAAGGGAATTCCTGCGCAATGTATGCGGCCCTGGCAGTACACAGGATGGAATAGAGTTTCGGGAAACGGTCTGCAGTCTGATCCGTTATCATTCGGTTCCCGTCCATATTCTGGATCAAAAGGAACCGGAGCTTAAGATCCTGAAGATTGCGGCAAATGGAGAGCTTATGAAAGACTTCACGATGGACCTTCTCTGTATCCTGGAAGAAGCGGACATGAGAGGGAGAATTCATGAAGATGTGGAGAGGTCCGTGGAGACGGTCCGCCTTTGCGCGGGGCTTGCAGAAGAACTGGGATGTCGGAAGGCTCCGTTTTCTTTTCCCTCTCCTTATGCGGAACATGCATATCTGTCAGGAAGAAATCTGGCTTTGGGGCAGGATCTTTACGACGATACATGGGGGGAGGTCATTCTCATGTCCGGTCTTCCCGGCACCGGGAAAGACACCTGGATTCGGGAGCATCTTGACGGTCTGCCCACGGTTTCTCTGGATGTTTTCAGAAAAGAAATGCATGTGCTTCCTCAGGAGCCGCAGGGACCTGTAGCAGCGGCGGCCAGGGAAAAAGCAAAGGAATATCTGCGAAGACAGGAGCCTTTTGTATGGAATGCCACGAATGTCACACCGGCGCTTCGGGAGAAGCAGATCCGGCTGTTTCAGGCTTACCATGCTTCGGTCAGGATTGTTTATCTGGAAACCGGATGGGGGGAACAGCTTTTGAGAAACAAAAACCGGGCAGAGGCAGTGCCGGAAGAGGCGATCGGCAGAATGATGAAGAATCTGGTGCTTCCGGAACGGTACGAGGCAGAGCGGGTGGAGTGGATCAGTGTATAACGGTAATCCATTGGTCTGAAAAAGTGCAGAAAAAGTAAAATTTTGCTTGCAAATTGAATCGTTTTCTGATAGAATGATAAAAGTTATGAGCCTGCAGGGTTCAAATAAGCCTAAGGGAGGTGCGATGATGGCTAAGTGTGCAATTTGTGACAAGAGTGTTCACTTTGGAAACAATGTGAGTCATTCCCATAGAAAATCCAGTAAAATGTGGAGATCCAATGTGAAATCCGTGAAAGTGAAAGTAAACGGCGGAGCAAAGAAAATGTATGTATGCACTTCTTGCTTGAAGTCCGGTAAAGTGGAAAGAGCTTAATCGGCTGGCATTTGATAGGACTGCATGAAGGGGTTGTCGGTGTGACAGCCCTTTTCTTTATTTCTGAGGACAGATTCAGCAGCTGGAAAAGCACTGATAGCCGCAGAGGATCAGAACGGCAGAGAGGAAGATCCGGAGGAACAGATTGTCTTCCGGCAAAAACAGTGTGATGAATATCCCGATACCGATCCAGAACAGGATAAAGCCAATGGTTTTTTTCATAAACGGCCGCCCTGACATCAGAGGTTGCTTATCTTAATTATATGCAGAAAAATGAAAAATAGAAAAAATAAAATTTTATTTCATTTTTACGGGATATCGGGTATAATAGTTAATAATTATGTGTGCTTGTGAAAGGGCGGCCTTTCATAAGAGAATAGAACCGGGAGGTATTCATATGCAGGGACAGGTTAGTACGGAACTTGGCAGTATCACGATTGATGCGGATGTGATTGCCACTTATGCAGGCTCTGTTGCGATCGGGTGCAGCGGTATTGTCGGTATGGCATCGCTGGATATGCGGGACGGCCTGATGAAGCTGTTGAAGAAGGACAGTATCAAAAGAGGCATTGAGGTAGCCATTGAGGACAATGAGATCTATCTGGCGTTTCATATGATCGTGGCCTATGGAGTTAATATTCCTGTAGTTTCCGAGAACCTGATTGATTCGGTGAAATATCAGGTGGAAGCATTTACCGGTATGAAGATCGGTAAAATTGACATCTTTGTAGAAGGCGTAAGAGTGATTGATTAACGAGGGAGGAACTGCGTTGTGATTAAGACAATTGATGCTCAGATGGTTGCAAAGATGTTTCTGGGCGGTGCCAAAAATCTTGAATCCAAAAAAGAGTGGATCAATGAACTGAATGTATTTCCGGTGCCGGATGGAGATACAGGTACGAACATGACACTGACGATTACGGCTGCAGCAGGAGAAGTCAGCAATCTGGAAAACCTGAATATGGAGACGCTGGCAAAATGCATCTCTTCCGGTTCCCTCCGCGGCGCGCGGGGAAATTCCGGTGTGATCCTGTCACAGCTTCTGAGAGGATTTACGAAGGGGATCAAGGATCAGGAAGAGCTGGATGTGATTGATCTGGCAGGCGCCATGCAGAAGGCGGTGGAGACTGCGTATAAGGCGGTCATGAAGCCTAAGGAAGGTACGATTCTGACGGTTGCAAAAGGAGCTGCCCTGAAGGCCGCCGAGCTTGCGCAGAGCCTGGAGGACATTGAAGAATTCTGCCGTCTGGTCATTGAAGAAGCGGAGGAGGTCCTGTCACGTACTCCGGACATGCTTCCTGTGCTGAAGGAAGCCGGTGTGGTGGATTCCGGCGGCCAGGGACTGGTGGAAGTGCTGAGAGGATGCTATGATGCGCTCCTTGGAAAAGAAGTGGATTATTCCTTTGAAACACCCAAAAAAGAGAGCGAAGTCCGGATCAGCGCCCGGACAGAGGCGGATATCCGGTTCGGGTACTGTACAGAATTTATCATCATGCTGGAGAAGGCATACGATGAGAAAACGGAGCTGGAGTTTAAAGCGTTCTTGGAGTCCATCGGAGATTCAATCGTAGTGGTGTCGGATGACGATATCGTCAAGGTGCACGTACATACGAACGATCCCGGACTTGCCATCCAGAGAGCGCTTACGTATGGTTCCCTGTCCCGCATGAAGATCGACAATATGCGTCTGGAGCATGAAGAGAAGCTGATCAAGGATGCTTCCCGAATCGCTGCAGAGCAGAAAAAGCAGGACGGGGAAAGGAAAGAAGAAAAGAAGGAAGAACCCCGGAAGGAGATGGGATTTATATCCGTATCCATCGGGGAAGGCGTTGGCGAGATTTTCAGAGGACTGGGTGTGGATTATCTGATCGAGGGCGGACAGACCATGAACCCCAGCACAGAGGATATGCTGGAGGCGATCCGCCAGGTGAATGCCGACAATATTTTCATCCTTCCGAATAACAAGAATATTATTCTGGCAGCAAATCAGGCAGGCTTTCTGACCTCTGACAAACGGATCATCGTGATTCCGACGAAGACGGTTCCTCAGGGAATTACGGCAATGGTCAATTATATTCCGGAGGAAACTCCCAGAGAGAACGAGCTTCGCATGCAGGAGGAGATCCAGAATGTGAAGACCGGTCAGGTGACTTATGCAGTCCGGGATACAAAGATCGATGATAAGGAGATTCACCTTGGAGATATCATGGGAATCGGAGATGACGGGATTCTGGCAGTTGGAAAAGACATTCAGGAAACGGCGCTTGCCATGATGGATGGACTGGTGGATGCGGATTCGGAGATTATCGGAGTTTATTACGGTGAGGAAGTGTCCGAGACGGATGCGCAGGCGCTTGGCGATAAGATTGCAGAGAAATATCCGGATACGGAAGTGGAAGTGCATTATGGAGGGCAGCCGATCTATTATTATGTGGTGTCCGTGGAATAAGGAGCGCGGTTTTTGCTGAATCAGCGTGACTGTGAAGAGAAAGGTATGAAGCTTCAGGATTCGATTATAAAGATTAAGGGAATCGGGGAGAAAACGGCGGTTTCTTTTGCGAAAGTCGGTATTCATACGGTGGAGGATCTGATCCGGTATTATCCGCGGGCGTATGAGACATATGGAGAGCCGGTGGCGCTGTCGGCCGTGGAGGATGGGAAGAAATATGCGGTTTTGGGCTTCATCCTGTCCGTGTCGGCGGTGAAGAGATATGCGAAATACCAGGTGTTTACAGCGCAGATCCAGGCAGGGCAGGAAGTGATGCAGGGAACCTGGTTCAATATGCCCTTTCTTCGGAACCATTTTCAGCGCGGCGCGCAGTATGTCTTTCGCGGGATCGTGTATATTCGGGGAAACCAGTACCGGATGGAGCAGCCGGAGCACTATACCCTGGGAGATTATGACAGGCTGCTCCATGTGATGCAGCCAAAGTATCCGCTGACTGCAGGCCTGACCGGAAAGATGGTGGCGAAGGCAGTCCGGCAGGTGCTGGACGGAGGAGAGGCCGGTGTAGAAGAATATCTGCCGGAAAGCATGAGGAAAGCTTATGGGCTTATGCCGGAATGGCAGGCTGTCCGGCAGGTACATTTTCCGATCAACGAGGAGGAGATGCGGACAGCAAGGGATCGTCTGGTGTTTGATGAATTCCTTTTGTTTGTTCTGGGGGTGCGCAGACTGAAGGAAAGTCAGGGAAAGATTCGGAATGAAGCGCAGATGATAAAAGTGCCGGAGACGGAACGGCTGATTGGGGCGCTTCCCTATGAACTGACAGGCGCGCAGAAAAAGGTCTGGAAGGAAATTTCCGAGGATATGACGGGCAGTCATGTGATGAGCCGTCTGATCCAGGGAGACGTGGGGTCTGGCAAGACGATCCTGGCCATGCTGGCGCTTATTATGGCAGGGTGTAATGGCTATCAGGGAGCTTTGATGGTACCCACGGAGGTATTGGCCAGGCAGCATTTTCAGTCGATCAGCGAACTGCTTTCGCAGCATCAGATTCCTCTGAAGCCGGTTCTTCTGACCGGGGCCATGACACCGAAAGAGAAAAGACAGACGGGGGAAGAGATCGCCTGCGGGACCGTGCAGATCATCATCGGAACACATGCGCTGATTCAGGAAAGCGTGAATTATCACAGGCTTGGGCTGGTGGTGACGGACGAGCAGCACCGGTTTGGCGTCCGCCAGAGAGAGAATCTGGCGGGGAAGGGACTGCATCCCCATGTGCTGGTTATGAGCGCAACGCCGATTCCAAGGACTCTGGCGATTATCATCTACGGCGATCTGGACATATCCGTGGTGGACGAGCTTCCGGCACATCGTCTGCCGATCAAAAACTGTGTGGTGGACGAATCCTACAGGCCTGTTGCTTACCGCTTTATGGAAAAAGAGACGGCGCTGGGACATCAGGTATATATCATCTGCCCGATGGTCGAAGAAAGCGACGAGATGGAACTGGAAAATGTCACGGATTATACCAGAAAGCTTCAGAAGATTCTGCCGGGACATCGGATCGCCTGTCTTCACGGGAAAATGAAGCCGAAAGAAAAGAATGAGATTATGGAACGGTTTGCAGAAGGGGAGATCCAGATTCTGGTATCTACGACGGTGATTGAAGTGGGGATCAATGTGCCGAATGCAACGGTGATGATGGTAGAGAACGCAGAACGTTTCGGGCTGGCGCAGCTTCATCAGCTTCGAGGGCGCGTGGGGCGCGGGAAGGCACAGTCCTACTGTATCTTTATGAGCAGAAGCAAAGGGAAAGAAACCAGAAGAAGACTGGAGGTACTGAATCGGTCTAACGACGGATTTTACATTGCCGGCGAGGATCTGAAGCTTCGGGGGCCCGGAGATCTGTTCGGGATACGTCAGAGCGGAATTCTGGAGTTTAAGTTAGGAGATGTGTTTCAGGATGCGAAAGTGCTGAAGCAGGCAGGTGAAGCGGCAGGACGGATACTGGAAGAGGATCCGGATCTGGAATTACCGGAGCACCGGATGCTGGCGGCAAGACTGGAACAGTATCTTAAAAAAGGAGGGGAAAGTCTGAATTTGTAAAAGATGAATGATTGCTCTGCGGAAATTTTCTCCAAAAGAGCAGGCAGCCGCCAGACATGGCGGCTTTTCTTATGTATCGGGATATTCTGAAGAAATACTTAAGAAACAGTATTGATTTTTTCGGTATTTAGGGTTATGATAAACAGGTAAGTGGTGGAAAGTGGTATAAAGTGGTCCTGTAATGGTATAAAGTGGCGGGCCATGGTGAGAGTGGGTGGATATCGATGTTCATGGGAGAGTACAGACATACGGTAGATCCCAAAGGCAGGCTGATTATCCCCTCCAGATTCCGCGAACTGTTAGGAGCAGAATTTGTGGTAACCAGGGGCCTGGACGGCTGTCTCTTTGTATACCCTATGGACAGCTGGGTAGCCTATGTAGAGGAACTGAAAAAGCTGCCTCTGACAGATAAGAATGCCCGGCTTTTCACCCGTTTTATCATAGCAGGCGCTACAACTTGCGAACTGGACAGGCAGGGCAGGATCCTGCTTCCGGTGACGCTTCGTGAATTCGCCGGTATTGATAAGGATGTACTCCTTGCAGGCATGCTGGATCATATTGAGATCTGGAATGAAGAACGCTGGAAGGAAAATGCAGATTTCAGCGATATGGATACCATTGCCAGTCATCTGAATGATCTGAGCAGCAGAGTGTAGAGGAGGGGCTATGGAATTCAGACACTATTCAGTCATGCTTCAGGAAACAGTCGATGAACTTTGCGTCCGTCCGGGAGGAGTTTATGTGGACGGAACCCTGGGCGGCGGCGGACATGCGTATGAGGTATGCAAAAGACTGTCGGGAACCGGACATTTTTACGGAATTGATCAGGATGAAGCGGCAATCCGGGCAGCCGGTGAGAAACTGTCTGAGTTTGGCAGTCTTGTGACGGTTATCCGGAGCAATTACTGCCGGATGAAGGAAGAACTGAATGCTTCAGGCGTGGAGTACGTGGATGGAATTCTTCTGGATCTGGGTGTATCATCCTATCAGCTTGACGAAGCAGAAAGAGGTTTTACTTACAGAGAAAATGTTCCCCTTGACATGCGGATGGATCAGCGTCAGGAAAAGACGGCCAGGGATATTGTAAATGGTTACAGTGAGATGGAACTTTACCGGATGATCCGCAACTATGGAGAAGATAAATTTGCAAAAAATATAGCAAAACATATTGTACAGGAGAGAAAAAAGAGATCGATTGAGACTACAGGAGAGCTGGTTGAAGTAATCAAAGCAGCCATACCGATGAAAATAAGAATGCAGAAAGGGCATCCTGCAAAACAGACCTTTCAGGCGATTCGGATTGAACTGAACCAGGAACTGGAAGTACTGGAGGATTCTCTGGATGAACTGATCGGACTTTTAAAGCCCGGGGGAAGGCTTTGCATCATAACCTTCCATTCGCTGGAGGACCGGATTGTGAAAAATGCTTTTCGGAAAAATGAGAATCCATGCATCTGCCCAAATCATTTTCCGGTATGTGTATGCGGGAGGGTTTCGAAGGGACATGTTGTAACAAGAAAGCCAATGATTCCAACGGATGAGGAACTGAAGGAGAACAGTCGTTCCAAAAGCGCAAAACTGCGTGTTTTTGAACGTGCATGACTAGATGAGTGAAGGGAGTTGGTTCACATGGCCCTGGACAGGAGACACAGATATGTGGAGGGCAATACGGTAAGGAAGCTTCAGCCTTCCAGCCGTCCTGACAGAAGACAAAGGCCAAAACCGCAGGAAAGACGAAAGTCGTCTGCGGGAAAACGCATACAGTATGTTAACGTTTTCTATACCGTTTTTCTGGCGGCAGCGGCATGCATGGTATTGTGGTCCGGAGTGAATTATCTGCAGCTTCAGGCGGAACTCACAGGCAGGATAAAGAATATTGCCTCCCTTGAAATGCAGCTCGAAAGCCTGAGAAAAGAAAATGATGACAACTATACAAGGATTATGACATCCGTGGATCTGGATTATATTAAAGAAGTTGCCATCAATGAACTGGGAATGGTGTATGCGAATGAAGATCAGGTGATTCTGTATGATGGCGGAACGAGAGATTACGTGAGACAGAACGGGGAAATTCCCAAAGAGGATACGACCCTGATGGATCAGATCCGGGGGAAATAAAGACTGGACAGAGGTGTGAAGTGGCAGGAAAGAGAAGACGGACACCAGGATCAAGAAAAAAACGTATTACTCTGAAGATGAAACGAAAACTGGCACTATTATTTACCATAATAGTGCTGATTTTAATTGGGATTTTTGGCTGGCTTGTATACATTATCAGAGTCAGCGGAGAACAGTATACACGAAAAGTACTTGCGCAGCAGGATACAAACAGCATTCTGCTTCCATACAGGCGGGGAGATATCTATGACCGTAATGGTACGATACTTGCAACCAGTGAGAAGGTATATAATATAATTCTGGATCCGGCAGTACTGCTGGAGAATCAGAGTGACCAGCCGGAGAAGGATTGTGTGGAGCCGACGCTTCAGGCGCTGGTGGATTATTTTGACCAGGACAGGGAAGAACTGAATGCGATTATGGCTGAGAAAAAGACAAGCCACTATGTGATTCTGGCAAGACAGCTTACGAAGGACGAGGTATCTGAATTTGAAGAGGCAATGAAGGAAGAGGGAAGCCGGATCGCAGGCGTCTGGCTGGAAGATTCCTATATTCGCCGTTATCCCTACGATCATCTGGCATGTAATGTAATCGGATATACCGTTTCCGGAAATGTAGGACAGTATGGAATTGAACAGGAATATTCTGAGGTTCTGAACGGAGAAAACGGAAGAAGCTACAATTATCTGAACGAAGACCTGGAACAGGAGAAAACGGTCCGGGCAGCGACAGATGGGGACAGTGTGATGTCCACGATCGATATCACACTGCAGGGGATCGTGGAAAAAGCGATCGCTGATTTTCAGGAAAAGTATACCGATGCTTTTCGGGAAGGAGACGGGAGCTATACAGCGGCTGCAGTCATGATGGATCCCAATACAGGCGAAGTTCTGGCGATGGCAAGCAACCGTAACTATGATCTGAATAATCCCTATGACGTGGTTGCAAACGGTCTGTTTACCGAGGAGGAAGCAGAAGGACTTTCCGAGGAGGAACGTCTGAATGCTCTGAATGAGCTGTGGAGAAATTTCTGTATCAGCGATACTTATGAGCCGGGGTCCACGGCAAAACCGATCACGATTGCAGCGGCTCTGGAGGCAGGAGTTATTCATGACGGCGATACGTTTTTATGTGACGGCAGGCAGAATATTGCAGGCAAGGACATCTGGTGCTCCAATAAATATGGACATAAGGTGATTACTCTGGAAGGATCGCTTATGTTTTCCTGTAATGATGCGCTGATGCAGATTGCGTCAAAGCTTGGGGAAAGCAGTTTTTCCAGGTACCAGAATATGTTTAATCTGGGTCTTCGGACGAACATTGACCTGCCGGGAGAAGCGCGGACAGATACATTGATCTATTATACGCAGGAAAATGCGCCCAATGAGAGGCTGGTTATGCGTACGACAGACCTGGCAACCAACTCTTTCGGGCAGAATTTCAATGTGACGATGATTCAGATGGTCTCTGCATTTTCCGCATGTATTAACGGAGGTTACTATTATCAGCCTCATGTGGTGAAAAAAGTGCTGGACAGCGGAGGAGGAACTGTCAGAACGGTAGAACCGGTTCTTTTAAGAACGCCGATTTCCTCCAAAACATCTTCTTTGATACGGAAATATCTGTATAATACCATGTATGGTCCGGAAGATGCCAATGGAAACCATGCAACCGGACGGGCAGCCAGAGTTGCAGGATATGCCATGGGAGGCAAAACGGGGACTGCCGAAATGATTCCAAGGGATAAGACCAATTATCTGGTATCTTTTATTGGATTTGCTCCGGCGGATCATCCGGAAGTGGTATTGTATGTGGTGGTAGACAGACCGAATGCGCAGAAACAGTCCAGCAGTTCTTTTGCTATGGAAATCTGGAAAAATATTATGAAAGAAGCGCTTCCGTATCTGAATATCTATCCGACAGAAGAGGTTCCGGCAGATATGCAGGAGGAGGTTGCAGCAGAACAGGCAGAAGAGACGGAGGAGGAATCACCTGAGGAAGAACCGGAAGAGGAGACGGCGGAAGAAGGAACGCTGGTGGATCCACAGACGGGAGAGACAGTGCAGATGCCGGATCCGCAGACCATTGATCCGAATGACGATTCGGTTATGGGAGATGCCCCGGTCAATGATAATCTGGTGGATGTAAAACCGGCAGATGCGATCTCAGATGAGGAAGACAACAATCCAACAGAATAAGACAGGAAAATACCTCATAAGATAGGGATAAAGATTCTTATGAGGTATTTTTTTGCACTGTAAGACATTTCATAAAAAAAAGATTGTCATTGTATTTACGGCCTGTCTGCTGATGATGTCTGTTCTTGGGGGACGTCTGGTTTATCTGATGATATTTGAATCTGAATATTATCAGGAACTTGCCAGGGATCTGCATGAGCGGGAGAGAAGCATTAAAGCGGCAAGAGGAAGGATCATCGACCGGACCGGAACGGTTCTGGCAGATAACCGGACCGTCTGCACCATATCCGTGATACACAGCCAGATCAAGGATCCGGAGGCAGTCATTGAGATGCTCTGTAAAGAGCTGGATATGCCAAGAGAGACGGTGCAGAAGAGGGTGGAGAAAGTCAGCTCCATTGAGCGGATCAAGTCCAATGTGGATAAAGAGGTGGGAGACGCAATTCGTGCTTATCAATATGAAGGAGTGAAAGTGGATGAAGATTTCAAAAGATATTATCCTTTTGATGAACTTGCATCAAAAGTACTGGGATTTACAGGCGGCGATAATCAGGGAATCATCGGGCTGGAAGTAAAATATGACGAATATCTGGAAGGGATTCCTGGAACGATACTGACGTTGACGGATGCCAGAGGAGTTGAGATAGAAAACGCAAAGGAAGAAAGGGTGGAATCCGTACCGGGCAATGACCTGGTGGTAAGCCTGGATTATAATATTCAGTCCTACGCGCAGCAGGAGGCGCTGAAAGTGATGGAAGCGAAGCAGGCGGATTATGTCTCTGTTTTGATTATGAACCCGCAGAACGGAGAGATTTACGCCTGTGTCAATGTGCCGGAATTTAATCTGAATGATCCTTTTACCCTGAATACCGGAGAAAGCATGGATGGAATGTCAGAGCAGCAGAAACAGGATGCGCTGAACCAGATGTGGAGAAACCAGTGTGTGAATGACACGTATGAGCCGGGATCCACGTTTAAAGTATTTACTTCTTCTGCTGCGCTGATGTCAGGAACCTCTACCATTCAGGATCAGTTTTCCTGCCCGGGATTTAAGATCGTGGAGGACAGAAGAATCCGCTGTCATAAAGCAGGAGGACATGGGGGACAGGATTTTACACATGCAATTATGAATTCCTGTAATCCTGCTCTTATGACCATGGGGCTCCGGATGGGACCGGAGATGTTCTATCAGTATTTTACTGATTATCATCTGCTGGAAAAGACGGGGATCGATATTCCCGGGGAGGCAGGCACCATTATGCACAGTCTGGAAAATATCGGCGAGGTGGAACTTGCAACCATGACCTTTGGACAGTCTTTTCAGATTACGCCGGTGCAGCTTGCAACCATGGTCAGCTCTGTTATCAACGGCGGAAATCGGGTAACGCCTCATTTTGGAGTTGAGATTCAGGACCGGGATGGAAATGTGCTGAAAAAATTTTCCTATGAAATAAAAGAGGGAGTTGTCAGTGAAGAAATATCGGAACAGATGAGGGGAATACTGGAAAAAGTGGTATCTGAAGGGGGCGGAAACAAAGCGTATATAGAAGGATATCGGATCGGAGGAAAGACAGCGACTTCTCAGACGCTTCCAAGAAGCGCACATAAATATATCTCTTCTTTTGTGGGATTTGTACCGGCGGATGATCCGCAGGTACTTGCACTCTGCATTGTCCATAATCCGCAGGGAATCTATTATGGAGGCACGGTCTGTGCGCCTGTGGTAAAAAATATCTTTGAAAATATCCTGCCTTATCTGGGTATCGAGAAAGAAGTGACCATGGAAGAGACTCCGGAAAATAATTAAAAGCAGCGTCATTGTTTCTGTAACCTTTCGCTTTTCTGCACCGTCTAATATATGTAAAACAAATTTGTTGAAACCCGGAGAATTTGGCGCCAAAATCCATGTGAAAGGCAGACATGATGAACAGGGAAGAGTTTACAGCAGAGGTATTGAAGGTAGAGAAAAGCCTGTACCATATTGCAAAATCCATTCTGGACAATGATGAAGACTGTGCGGATGCCATGCAGAATGCCATTCTTCTGGCATACCAGAAGCTTCATACATTAAAACAGGATACATTTTTCAGAACATGGATCACGAGAATCCTGATTAATGAATCCTGCCAGATCATTCGCAGGCGAAAGAACCATATGTCCTATGAAGACTATATGGATGACCGTGAAACAGAAGACAGGAGCAGGTATTCAGAACTGTATCTGGCAGTTCTGGAGCTTCCGGAAAATTATCGGATTCCGTTTGTCCTTCATTATGTGGAGGGGTATTCGGTAAAAGAGATCGGAAGCATTCTGAAATTGTCAGAAAGCGCAGTAAAGGTCAGACTTCACCGTGCAAGAAATCTGATGAAAGAAAGGCTGAAAGGGGAATATGGCTATGAAACATGTTAACTGGAACCAGGAATACCCGGAAGTGCCTGAAGCGGTACACCGTTCTGTACTCGATGCCCTGTCCTCACTTGATGAACAGGAGGAAAAAATGAAAAAAACACCGAAAAAAAGGATGATTTTACTGGCGGCGGCGCTTGTGGCGCTGGTGGGAATGACGGCTGCTGCTACAGGCGTCTTTGAGTGGAATGAAAGAGCAGGAGAAGTTTTTGAGGCGGATGAGGAAACGCGAAATGAACTTTCCATAAACCAGATGGCCGAAGACATATCCCAGACAGTCACGGATCAGGGACTGACGATTACGGCAGTTCAGACGATCCAGGACAAAAACCGGTTCTATGCACTTTTCGAAGTGACAGCAGAAAATCCGGATATGCAGATCACATCCGATTGCTCGCTGGATTATACGCTGGACTTTGGAGGGGGTGAAGATCCCTTTTGTGCAAGAGGATGGGGATTTGTATCCGAATTTGATCAGGCAGTATCCAATACCCGGTATTTCGAGATCAGAGGAACCAAGATGGAAGAATCCAATGTGGATCTGGTCATGAACCTGCATTTCACGGGACTTCGAGGGGAGCCTGAGGTAAAGGCTGGAGAAGGAGAGCTGCTTATCTCCGGAAGCTGGGATTTTTCCCTGAATCTTCGTACCTCCGATATGATCTCTCATGAGGTGGAAAAAACGTATGAACTGGACGGTTATGACATATACATAGGAACTGTGGCGCTTTCGCCGCTTTCCATGACCATCGTTTATGACGGAACGGATGTCCGCACCATGGAAGCAGGAAAGGAAATACGCCTGGATCAACTGGATGAACTGACAGAACTGTATCCTACCGGCGTGCGCTATGAAGATGGAACCGTTGTGGATGAAGGACTTATGCTCCCTTTGACTGCGGGATTCAGGGACGGAGAGAAAACTTATGAACTTTTGCTTCCATTTGATAAAGTCGTAAATCCTGAACGAATCACGGCGCTGCTTATAGGAGATACAGTGGTCGAACTGTAAAAGAATTTCTTAAGGAAGAGACGGCGGGAGCTGTTGCAGAAGTTCAGCGGTTATCCTGCCGTTCTTTTTCAGCCATAGTTACTTTTCACGGGGTGGGGGGTCTGCGCTCTGGATCTCTGTGCTCTGCGCTC
>CAJTXP010000033.1 GCA_910583615.1 uncultured Lachnospiraceae bacterium
GAAGCGGAAGTTGATGACCTGCGCGAGCATCAGCGAGCTTCCTATGATATAATGTACATATTTATTATACAGAAAAAGAACAGGAAATACAAGGTGGAACAGCATGAAGATTACGGTGATAGCAGTAGGGAAGATCAAGGAAAGATATTTTACAGAAGCCATTGGAGAATACGGGAAGCGGCTAAGCCGTTTTTGCAGGCTGGAACTTGTGGAAGTGGCAGATGAGAAGACACCGGACAGAGCAGGCTGGGCACAAAAGCTTCAGATCCGGGAAAAAGAAGGGGAGCGTATTCTTCAAAAACTTCCTGCGGATTCCTGTGTAGTGGCACTTGCCATAGATGGAAAGATGATGGATTCCGTGGAACTGTCGCAGCAGATGGAACAATGGAATGTGAATGGTGTGAGCCACATAACGTTTATCATTGGAGGATCGCTGGGACTGGCGCCACAGGTGCTTGAGAGGGCGGATATGAAGCTCAGTTTTTCAAGGATGACGTTTCCGCATCAACTGATGCGGGTGATTCTGCTTGAACAGATCTACCGAAGCTATATGATCCGAAGCGGGGCGCCGTACCACAAGTAGTTATTGTCCACGGGTGATTGGTGTTCTGCGCCCTGGGCTGTAACAACAGAAACGTATACAAAAACAGTTGACAAAGTGTAACGTGAAAAATATAATGTTCAGTATGTCAGAGTATGGAGAGGAACGTGTAAAATGGCATTGAAGAAGAAACCGGTAAAGGGTATGAAGGACATGCTGCCTGCGGAGATGCAGGTAAGGGACTATGTGACTGGACTGATTAAAGAGACTTATAAAAGCTTTGGATTTTCACCCATTGAGACTCCCTGCGTGGAGCATATCGAGAATCTGTGCAGCAAACAGGGCGGAGATAATGAAAAACTGATTTTCAAGATCATGAAGAGAGGAGAAAAACTGGATCTTCAGAAGGCGGAGACAGAGGCCGATGTAGCGGACAGCGGGCTTCGGTACGATCTGACCGTGCCTCTTTCCAGATTTTATTCCAACAACGCCAACAGCCTGCCCAGCCCCTTTAAGGCGCTGCAGATCGGGAGCGTGTGGAGGGCGGATCAGCCGCAGAGAGGGCGGTTCCGTCAGTTTGTCCAGTGTGATATTGATATTCTCGGAGAGGCCAGCTGTCTGGCGGAGATCGAGCTGATTCTGGCGACGACGACGCTTCTGGGAAAACTGAATTTTTCGGATTTCAAGGTGCGGATCAATGAGAGACGGATTCTGAAGGCCATGGCGGTGTACAGTGGATTTAAGGAAGAACAGTTTGACCTGATCTTCATCATCCTGGACAAGATGGACAAGATCGGCTGGGACGGTGTAAAAGCGGAGCTGCTGGAGGCAGGGTTTGAGCAGGAAAAGGTAGAATGGTATGTGAACCTGTTCACGGATATGGAAAACGCCGGGGACGGGCTGCGGTATCTGGAGGAAAAGCTTTCGGGAATCCTGGAGGACGGCGTGATCGACAACCTGCGGACGATCCGGCAGAGCGTGGAGGCGACCAGCGCGTGCAGATTCGAACTGGAGTTCGACCCGACGCTGGTGCGCGGCATGTCCTATTATACAGGGACGATCTTTGAGATCGAGATGGCGCAGTTCGGAAGCTCGGTTGCGGGAGGCGGACGCTATGACAAAATGATCGGAAAATTCACCGGCAGCGACGTGCCGGCGTGCGGATTTTCCATCGGTTTTGAGCGGATCATCACGATCCTGATGGAGCAGGGCTTCGAGATTCCGGGAGCGGCTGCGAAGAAGGCATATCTGGTGGAAAAGAAGATGCCTGCAGAAAAGCTGTGCGAAGTGCTGAAGGAAGCGAAGGCGGAGCGGGAGAGCGGAACCCAGGTGCTGGTGACGCTCATGAACAAGAACAAGAAATTCCAGAAGGAACAGCTGATGAAAGAGGGCTACACGGAGTTCCGGGAATTTTTTAACCGATAAAGCATAAAAAGCAGCAGGCTGTTTCCGAACGTGAGATCAGAACCGGCAGAAACAGCGGCAGAGAAGAAAAGAGGATGAATGATGGCAGAGACGATGAAAGGACTGCACAGAAGCCACCGGTGCGCGGAGCTTGGCACCGCCAACATCGGCGAGACGGTTACGGTCATGGGCTGGGTGCAGAAGAGCAGAAATAAAGGCGGTATTATCTTTGTGGATTTAAGGGACCGTTCCGGCATCCTGCAGCTGATCTTTGAGGAGGCGGACTGCGGCGGGGACAATTTTGCAAAGGCGGAGAAGCTGCGCAGCGAGTTTGTAGTGGCGGCGACGGGAAAGGTGGAGGCCAGGTCCGGCGCGGTCAATGAGAATCTGGCGACCGGCGGGATCGAGGTCCGCGTGGCCGAAGTGCGGGTGCTGTCGGAAGCGCAGACGCCGCCCTTCCCCATTGAGGCTGATTCAAAGACGAAGGAGGAGCTGCGGTTAAAATACCGTTTTCTGGATCTGAGAAGGCCGGATATCCAGAGCAAGCTGATGCTCAGGAGCCAGGTGGCCACCAAAGTTCGGGCGGTACTGGCGGAGGAAGGCTTCCTGGAGATCGAGACACCGATCCTGATCAAGAGCACGCCGGAGGGAGCAAGGGATTATCTGGTACCCAGCCGGGTGCATCAGGGGAAATTCTATGCGCTGCCCCAGTCCCCGCAGTTGTTTAAACAACTTTTGATGTGTTCCGGTTACGACCGGTATTTCCAGATCGCCAAATGTTTCCGGGACGAGGATCTGCGGGCGGACCGCCAGCCGGAATTTACCCAGATCGACATGGAGATGTCCTTTGTGGACGTGGACGACGTGATCGCGGTCAACGAGCGTTTGATTCAAAAGGTGTTCAAGGATGCCATCGGCCTGGACGTGCCGCTGCCGATTCCCAGGATGACCTGGCAGGAGGCCATGGACCGCTACGGCTCGGACAAGCCGGATACCCGTTTCGGGATGGAGCTTGTGGATGTGTCAAAGGCCGTGGAGGGCTGCGGCTTCGGCGTGTTTACCGGGGCGCTGGAAAACGGCGGAAGCGTCCGCGGCATCAACGCAAAGGGACAGGGACAGATGCCCCGCAAGAAGATCGACGCACTGGTGGAGTTCGCCAAAGGCTTTGGAGCGAAAGGGCTGGCCTACGCGGCGATCCAGCCGGACGGCAGCGTCAAGTCCTCGTTTGCGAAATTTATGACGGAGGAGCAGATGAAAGCGCTGACAGAGGCCATGGACGCGCAGCCGGGCGACCTGCTTTTGTTTGCGGCGGATAAAAATAAAGTAGTATGGGACGTGCTGGGCAATCTTCGTCTGGAGATCGCGCGGAATCTGGAGCTTTTTGATAAGAATCAGTTCCGCTTCCTGTGGGTGACCGAGTTCCCGCTTCTGGAGTGGTCCGAGGAGCAGGGACGTTATGTGGCCATGCACCATCCGTTCACCATGCCTATGGAGGAGGACTTGGACAAGCTTGACAGCGATCCGGGAGCGGTCCGGGCGAAAGCGTACGATATCGTACTGAACGGCACGGAGCTGGGCGGCGGTTCGGTTCGTATCTTCCAGGCGGACGTGCAGGAGAAGATGTTCGAGGTGCTGGGCTTTACGAAGGAGCAGGCGCAGGAGCGTTTCGGATTCCTTCTGGATGCGTTCCAATACGGCGTACCGCCTCACGCAGGACTGGCGTACGGTTTTGACCGGCTGATGATGCTGATGACGGGAGCGGACAGCATCCGCGAGGTCATCGCCTTCCCGAAGGTGAAGGATGCTTCTGACCTGATGACCAACGCGCCGGACGTGGTGGACCCGGTGCAGCTTGAAGAGCTGGGAATCGGGATCACAGCGGATGAATAAACAGAACAGGATATCCATATTATGGGAAATCAGTCTTAAGAGGGCTGGTTTCCTGTTTTTATGCAACATTTTTACCAAAAAATATTGTATAAGACAGAGAAAATTTGTAAAAAAATATTCTGTTTAGAAGCGTATTGTGTTATAATTAAGACAGTAGAGAAAAAATGTTTGAACTTAAAGAGAGTAGAAGATGTTCAGGGACAGTTTTCAGACATATAAAGAACAGTGAGTCAGAACTGGAATTAATCCAGGAAGAAAGGAAGCAGGTATGCCAGTATATCGGTTGAGAGAAAATGAGATAAGTTTTCCCAATCCGGAGCTTGCGCAGGAGGATGGCCTTCTGGCAGTCGGAGGGGATCTGAGTGTGGAGCGTCTTTTACTGGCGTACAGTAATGGGATTTTTCCGTGGTATAATCCAGGAGAGGAGATTATGTGGTGGTGTCCCAAAGACAGATTCTTGATTTTTCCAAAGGAGATCCATGTATCACACTCCATGAAGAAATATATCAGAAAACATAAGATGGAGATTCGCCTGAATCGGGATTTTCAATCTACGGTGCATCAGTGCAGAATGAAGAGAGAAGATAATGAGGGGACCTGGATCGGCGATGATATGGAGGAGGCTTATCTGGCGCTTCATAAGGAAGGATTTGCAGTCAGTGTAGAAGCATATGAGGACAAAGTACTTTCGGGAGGACTTTACGGCGTTGCCATTGGAAGATGTTTTTTTGGTGAGAGCATGTTTTCAGAGAAGGAAAACGGATCCAAGGCAGCATTGATCGGACTTGCCGCAGTGCTTCGGGATAAAAGTTTTGTCTTTATTGACTGCCAGTTTCATACAGAGCACCTGGAAAGTATGGGCGGAAGATATGTGAGTTGGGAGGAGTACAGACAGATGTTGCAAAAAGGAACGAAAGGACAGTAAATGATGAATCTTGGAATTGTTGGCAGCGGAATGATCGTTAAAGAACTGATGAAAACGATCCATAAACTGAATTTTGATAAGATCTATATTCTGGGCAGAGAACAGTCAAAGGAAAAAGTGGAGCAGCTGGTTGGGGAATGCCATCTGACAGGTTCTTTTTATGACTATGGGAAGATGCTTGAGGCGGATGTGGATGTGATCTATATAGCTCTGCCGAATCATCTGCATTATGATTTTGCCAGGAAAGCCATGGACTGCAAAAAGCATGTGATTGTGGAAAAACCGGCAACGGTCAGTGCAGAAGAGCTGGTGGAACTTGTAGAGCTTGCAGAAGTCCGGAAGCTGATGCTGCTGGAAGCGGTAAATATTCATTATCTTCCGGCATTCCAGGCGCTGAAAGAGGATTTAAAAGAACTGGGGGAGATCAAGATGGTCAGCCTGAATTACAGTCAGTATTCCTCCAGATACGATGCATTTAAACAGGGAACTGTTCTTCCGGCTTTTGATCCGCACATGGCGGGAGGTGCGCTGATGGACATCAATGTTTACAATGTTCATGCAGTTATGGGACTCTTTGGTGTTCCCCAATATGCCAGATATTATGCGAATGTGGAGAGAGGGATTGACACCAGCGGTATGATGCTCTGCGATTATGGAACATTCAAGGCTGTGTGTATCGGGGCGAAGGACTGCAAGGCGCCGATTGTTTCCACCATTCAGGGAAATCAGGCGGCAATTGTGATAGAGAAGCCGGTCAATCAGATGACGGAGTACAAAATTCTGTACAATGACGGGCGGGAAGTATTTCGCCGGTTCGGGCAGACGGAACACAGGCTGTATTATGAATTTGCGGCGTTTATCCGCATGATGGAAGAAGGAGATTTTGAACGGTGCCGGAAAATGCTGAAGTTGAGCTGTGAAGTTTCAGAACTGATGACCAGAACCAGAAGAGAAGAAGGAATTGTGTTTGACGGTGACTGAAATGATCCGGAAAGAGCCTGCCGCAAAACGCCTCTGCCTGTGTGCTGAGTACGCAGGCAGGGGCATATTTTGAAATGGTCCGTTTCAGGCGGCCCTATCTCCAGATGATATCTGCTTTCCGGCGGGGAGCGGTTCTTTGGTAGGTCATACGGGGATACCCCAGCAGCATACAGCAGGCCACCTGTTTTTCATCCATGCCCAGCCAGGTTTTCAGTGTATCGCTTTCCTGTACCATACGCATCATGTAACCGCTGTACAGTGCGCCGGCGCCTTCGGCGACGGCCATATTTTCGATGTTGACGGCAGCCAGAGCGCCGTTCAGAGGATAGTCTGCGGCGATGACCAGGAAAGAGGTACAGTTAAAAAGCAGCGTATCATTTTGGGGATCCTTCTGGTATCTTTCATAAAAACGGGAAAACAGATAGTGCCAGGAACGGTCCGTCTCTTTCAGATGCTCCAGAACGCCCGGCATCTCCTGCCAGACCAGAGTCCGGAATTCTTCCAGACGGTTCTGCACAAGAATAAACCGGCAGTCCTGGCTGTTTCTGGCAGTGGCAGTATAGCGTCCGGCGTTCAAAATCCGTTCCAGAGTGTCTCTGGGGATCGGTTTTTCTGTGAAATTCCGAATGCTTCTGCGGAATTTTACTGCATGCAGAAAGGCTTTTGGATCCACATGGAAGGTCTGCGGATCATATTCTTCCACATCTTCCATATCACAGTCCGGGATGGAGACGGCGTTCTGCGGGCAGATGGCAACGCAGTGGCCGCAGAGAATACATTTTTTTGCATATTCGGCTTTCCCGTCAGTCACTTTTATGGCTCTGCCGGGACAGTCTTTTTCACAGGCTTTACAGCCGATACATTTATCGATGTCGATCTGGATCATGAGTGTCCTCCTGTATGTTCTGTGTATGAGTTCCTGATGCAGGATCAGCGGATAAAATTCGTCCTGTTTCCGGTCTCCGCTTCCGGAAGGGGGATTCCGCTCTTTTTGCCGGCGTCAAAACATTTGATCATCCAGGCCAGATTGCGGGCCAGGTTCCGCATGGTCTGCAGTCCTTCTGCATCCTGTTCTGTCTCGCCGGGTACGGCTCCGTGCAGGACATTCCAGTAGGAGGATCCGGCCACCGGCATCTGGGAGATGCCGAAATATTTGTTCAGGCAGTCAAAGGAAGCGGTGGTGCCGCCCCGTCTGGCTACGGCGACGGAAGCCCCCGGCTTGAACCGGAAGACGCGGCTGCTGCTGTAGAATACCCGGTCCAGGAAGGACAGGATCCGGCCGCTTGGATGGGCGTAATAGACCGGCGTCCCGAAGACGAAGCCGTCCGCTTCCTTTGCTTTTGAGATAAAGGCGTTTACCTCATCATCGGTAAAGACACATCCGTTTTCCGTGCATTTGTTGCATCCGATACAGTCTCTGACGGGTTTACCTCCGATCTGTACGATCTCATAATCAATGCCTTCCTGTTCCAGCTGCTTTCCAATTTCGAGGAGTGCGGTGCAGGTATTGCCATTTGCCTTCGGACTCCCGTTTAACATCAAAACTTTCATTGTCATCCTCCTGTTATGATTCTGTTGTTTTATCCGGCTCCCGGTTGGGGCGGTCTGCCGTGAGTTTTATTTTAGATGGGTGCCGCAGATTTTCCAGTTGTTTCCCATATTTCGGTACAGGTGAAAGTTATATAGTGCCGTTTTTTGTGTAGCTGTCCGTATCAGTAGTTCGGGCGGCGCAGCAGTCCTGGAATTTATTCTCTGGCAAGCTTCGTGAGCGTCTCTCCGGTGACCCGGTACATGGTCCACTCGGACAGGGGGACAGCGCCCAAGGACCGGTAGAAATCAATGCTGGGCTGGTTCCAGTCCAGGCAGGACCACTCCAGCCGTCCGCATTCCCGCTCCACGGCGATGGATGCAAGTTTTTTCAGGATGGCCTTTCCATACCCCCGTCCTCTGTATGCGGGCAGTACGAACAGATCTTCCAGATAGATTCCGGATCTGCCCAGAAAAGTCGAAAAATTGTGGAAGAAGAGGGCGAAGCCCACATCGATTCCGTCGGCGGAAGCCAGCAGCACCTCGGCTCTTGGCTGGTCGAACAGCCACTTTTCCAGTGTGGCTTCATCGGCGATTACCTGATCGGACATATGTTCGTATTCGGCAAGCCCTTTGATAAAAGATAAGATGACGGGCAGATCGTTTCTCTGGGCGTACCGAAAGGCTGGATTTTGATTCATGCTGTGTTCTCCTGTTCTTGTGTGTGACTTAAGTATGCTCATTCTTCTCGCCTGCGCTCATTATATCATGGTTTTTCTTGATTTTGTAGCTGTTTTTTCGGGAGGGGCTGTAGTATACTGAGTATAATACTTTTCTGGCAGAAGGTGTATTTGCCGGAAAGAAATCTGTAAACGGACTGGGGAAAAGATGAAAGATTTTCATTTGAGTCTGGACTATTATGAACTGCTGAATCTGCATAAGGCTTTGCTGGAAGCGAAGTTTCACATGAATCCGGATAATGAGTTGGTGTCGGGCAGCCCGCTGGTTGCGGATGTATACATACAGGTCAGAGATCTGCTCATGCAAAATGACGAATCCGGGCAGTGGAGCGCATGGTTTCAGCTTAAAAACCGCCCGGATATCAGGGAACGTGCGCTCCTGCGAATGAGGAAAAACAGACGCTGGGAAAAGGCATCTTCTGAGGAGAAGAAAAAAATTGCAGAAAGTTATCTGGCCCCGTTTATTTACGGAGAACAGGAATTCAATGAAGTGATGGCAGAAACTGCTGAAAGATATGGGGATTGACAGGGGGCATGTGTTCTGACACAGCCGCAAACAGATAATTCCGGAGGAGGAAACAGAAAAGAAATGATACAGAGCAGGATTGAGAAATTATTATCAAAGGAATATCACTGCAGTGTGGAGGCGCTTCATAAAAAGGGGACGGTGTATTCCGTGAAGCCTCATACAGAGCAGCCCTACATCAAGATCCTTGCATACCGAAACTGTGTGGTGGTCTGTACGTCCGAGGATCTGCAGGAAAAAGTACAGAGACTTCTCCAGAACAGAAGCAGGGATGAGATCTTTGAGCTGCCGTTTGTATACGGACAGACGATCCATTACGTTCCTGACAAAGACCGTAAAGCCCCGGTACCGACGGCGCCGGGTTATACATATGAAGTTCTTTTTGAGAAGGAAATAGGGTCTCTGTACGGACTAAATGGTTTTGAAAATGCACTGGCGTTTGACGGGGACGGCGCCACGCCCACAAAAGCGGTCTGTATCGCAAGACATGGTCAGAAGATCGTCGGAGCGGCCGGTGCTGCCGGTTCTGCCATAAAGGACCTGTGGGAAGCGGGGGTGGACGTGCAGGAAGGGTACCGGGACGCCGGGCTTGGAAGCTGCCTGGTGAGCAGACTGACAGAGGAACTGCTGGCGCGTGGGATCCTTCCGTTTTATTCTTCGTCTGTGACGAATCTCGGTTCTCAGATGGTGGCGCACCGCTGCGGCTACCGGCCCATGTGGGTGGATACCTTTGGAACGGTGCTTGACGGAAGCTCAGCCTATGATGATCTGGTGAAGAGCTTATGGTTGTGATAATAACAATGTAGAAGAAAGGAGTCAAAGAATGTCATTTTATCAAGTTGTTTTCAGCCCTACCGGAGGTACTCAAAAAGTAACCGATATTTTTACCGGATCCTTTTGTCCGGAACATACCAGGATTGACCTTGCGGACCGCCATATGGACTTTTCGTCTTTTTCCTTTTGTCCGGAGGATATCTGCGTGGTGTCGGTACCGTCCTACGGCGGCCGTGTTCCGGCGGTCGTCTGCTCCCGGCTGCATCAGATGAGAGGAAACGGAGCCAGGGCCGTGCTCCTTGCGGTATATGGAAATCGCGCCTGGGACGATACGCTGGCGGAACTTCAGGATGTTCTGTCGGACGCCGGATTTATCTGCATCGCCGCTCTCGCCGCGGTGGCGGAGCATTCCATCATGCGCCAGTTTGCTGCCGGGCGGCCCGATGCGCAGGACCAGAGAGAGCTTGCTGATTTTGCAGAGAAGATCCGGGCGCAGATGGAGTCAGGCGAAGGTACAGGCTCCCTGTCCCTGCCGGGCAATCGTCCTTACCGGGAATACAACGGCGTTCCCATGAAGCCGAAAGCCGGAAAAGCCTGTACACAATGCGGACTTTGCGCAGAGAAATGTCCGGTGGGAGCGATCCCGGCTTCGGATCCGTCGAAGACGGATCCGAAACGCTGCATCTCCTGCATGCGATGCCTTGCCGTCTGTCCCCGGGAAGCCAGACACGTCAGCAGGGCGCTTCTCGCAGCGGGCAGCGTGAGGATGAAGAAGGTCTGCGGGGGACGTAAGAAGAATGAACTTTTTTTGACCGCATAGAACTCTGGTCCAATGAGCGGCTGGAGATGGAGCTTGCCAAAATACCGGTTTATGGGAATCGGACGGATGCGTATATTACAAAGCTACGTGTAATGCAGGGAGAAGTCAGCAGCTGTTTGGCTTCCGTAAATAGCAGAAGCTGCTAAAATCAAAATTTCTAAGAATGTATCATCGATTTGTAGGAATTTCCCCATACTTCCATAGCGTCCAGAATCGGGCGCATGGTCTCGCCCAGTTCCGACAGGGCATATTCCACTCTCAGCGGGACTTCCGCATATACCGTACGGGTAATCAGTCCGTCCGCTTCCATAGACCGCAGGCTGTCCGTCAGAACTTTCTGGCTGATGCCGTCCAGACTTTTCTGCAGTTCATTAAAACGCCATGGCCGCATCCGCAGATTGCGGATGATAGGGTTACATTCTAATTATACTGTAATATTCCTTAAAACGCAATGATCGGAAACACGGATGAATATCCGTTATAAAAAAATTCCAACTGTGCGGTTGGACGCTCCAGAGAGCATCCAACCTGACTCCCACATTCGCAAAACCCGCGCTTACGCGCTCCTGCGTCTGCTGCGCATACGCGTTTTGCTCATTTGGGAATGGGTTGCAAATCCAATGGCTTGCCTGCATTGCAATAAATTGCATGCAGGCAAGCCATTAGATTGCAACCGCACAGTTGGAAAAAATTAAAATTTTTCTTGCTAAAACCTTGTAAATCCACAAAAGTTACAAAAAGGTAAGTATCCCGACAAAAAAGTGCGTACTTGCAGCAGCAGAAATATTCCGTACAATGGTAGATACAGAGGGCAGAACAGCTCACTGAATACATAATTACGGAGGTTACTACAATGGCACTTTCTAACTTAACTGGATGGAACGGAAACAATGCGGGGACAGCCTGCGGAACAGCCTGCGGAGCCGGCGACAAGTAAACCGGTCAGCACACCAGGTTCTTTCCCAAAAGTGTTCCCGGTGGAAAAGATTCCATCGGGAACATATGAGAATTTTTCGGCGGCGGGTTTTTATGGCCGGGGCCGATTTTATATAAAAAGGCAAAGCGAGGATAGAGAGATGAAGCAATATTTTTCTTTTCAGTGGCACATTACGGATGAGTGCGACCAGCGGTGTAAGCACTGCTACATTTTTTCGGGGGATGCCTGTAAAAAAATTGATTCCATGAACTGGCAGCAGATGCAGGATACGTTCTATAACTGCCTTGATTTTTGCAGGGTTTTCAACCGTTTGCCTTATTTCTATATTACCGGCGGCGATCCGATTCTGCATCCGGATTTCTGGAAGCTGTTGAAACTGCTTCAGGAACACAGCGTACCGTTTACCATTCTCGGAAATCCATTTCATCTAAATGACCAGGTATGCCGTGAGCTGAGGGCATACGGCTGCGAGAAATATCAGCTGTCCATTGACGGGCTTCGTGAAACCCACGACTGGTTCCGAAAACCTGGCTCCTACGACTGCACCCTGGAAAAGATCGGCTGCATAAACCGCGCGGGAATCCGCAGCGTGGTGATGACAACGGTTTCCAAAACCAACCGCATGGAGGTTCCCGGGATTATCGACGCAGTTGTAAAAGCAGGCGTAAATGTATATGCTTTTTCCCGCTATGTTCCCAGCGGCGGCGACCTGGACGCAAATATGACGCCCCAGGAATACCAGGAACTGCTTGCCATATGTGATAAGAAATTCAAAGAATATGAAGCGGCGGGCTGTAAGACCTGTTTTAATAAGAAAGATCACCTGTGGACGCTGTATGAGTATGAGACGGGAACGTTCAAAATTTCTGAAAATGCAGAGGAAGGAATGATCTACGGCGGCTGCAACTGCGGTAACTGCCACATCACGATTCTTCCCACCGGCGACGTCTTTGCCTGCCGCCGGGTGGCCGACAGCAAAGTGGGCAACGTGTTTGAAGACAGGCTTGCGGATATCTGGGTATGTGAAATGGAAGCCTGGCGGGACTACAAAAAATTTGAAAAATGTGCGAGGTGTGAGCTGCTGGCGTTCTGCCGCGGCTGTCCCGCCGTCGCAAAAGGAACAGGCGGAAATTTTTATGCCGCTGATCCCCAGTGCTGGAAGGAGATTGTTTGAAGATGAATGAAACAATGCAGACCATTTTACATCGGCGGTCCATTCGCAGATTTGACGAAAAACAGATCGAAGAGGACGCCTTGCAGGAGATTCTGCAGGCGGGATTGTATGCTCCAGGCGCGGGCGGGCGCCAGGGCGTACTCTTTGCCGTCTGTCAGACCAAAGAAATCAATGAGCGGCTTGGAAAAATCAAACGGGCAAATTCCAGTCCCCGTATGGCGACGGCATCAAACTATGTGTCCAGAGAACAGCCCAGCATCGCCGATGACCTGAAGCTGAAGAACGCCTTTTACGATGCGCCCACGGTCATTACCCTGTTTGCTCCGAAAAACTTTCTCTTTTCTCCGGAGGACTGCGCCCTTGCCGCCGGAAATATGATGCTGGCGGCGGATTCCCTGGGGATTGACTCCTGCTATATCGGTCAGGGCTGGACCGCTTTTGCAGACCCTTATGGGCAGGAAGTGTTAAAGAAGTGGGAGATCCCTGTGGATCACTATGCGGTCATGCAGCTTCTGCTTGGCTATCCCCGCGGGGGAGATCCACATCCCGCACCAAAACAAAGAAAAGAAGGGCGTATACTGCGATTTTAGGAGGTATTTGTTATGGACGCGAAAACCTGTCTGGAAAAATTAAAGCTTGTGGGCGTGTTATCCTTTGCAACGGTTGACGGCGAGGGAAATCCGCAGAGATGTATCATACAGGGAGAACCTTATCAGATCCAGCAGGAACACTGCCTGCACTGCGGAAGCTGCTACGAAAACTGCCCGGCAAATGCGGTTTGGAAGCGAGGCGGGAAATGAATCAGACAGAAAGAAGAAATTATTTAATCAGGGAATTGCTTTCAGAACAGCCGGAATATGCCAGCCTGCAGATTCCGGAGGATGAGGGCGGGCAAAAAAGGCTTCTGCGTTCTCTTTTTAATATCCGCATGCCCCTGCCCGCAGGCGACAAGTTTTTAGCGGTGCAGGATGCTTATCTTAAGGAAGAGACGAGAAGAAAGGGAATTACAAAGCTCTCTGATCTGACTCCGGTACAGGAGGGGATCTGTCTCTGGCAGGGAGACATTACGACGCTTGCCTGTGACGCCATTGTCAATGCGGCGAACAGTCAGATGCTGGGCTGCTTTTGCCCCTGCCATGGCTGTATAGACAATGCGATCCACACTTTTTCCGGCATTCAGCTTCGGCTGGCCTGTGCGGAGCTGATGGAGAGGCAGGGACAGGAAGAACCTGTGGGGAAGGCAAAGATTACACAGGGTTTTAATCTGCCCTGCCGTTATGTTCTACACACAGTGGGGCCGATGATTCACGGCCGGCTTACCGGTCAGGACCTTGAACTGCTGGCATCCTGCTATCGTTCCTGCCTGGAGCTGGCGGAGGAAAACGGGATAAAAAGCATCGCGTTCTGCTGCATTTCCACAGGGGAGTTTCATTTTCCAAATGACAGGGCGGCGGAGATTGCAGTCCGGACGGTAAAGGAATACCGGGAACAGATTCACAGCGGTATGGAGGTGATATTCAATGTTTTCAAAAATGAGGATTACGAAATCTACAGGAAACTGCTTGGAGCAGATTGAAAAACTGAAAAAAGAACTTGCACAGGCGGACGCGGTGGTCATTGGAGCCGGTGCAGGTCTTTCCGCCGCTGCAGGTTTTTCATATACCGGAGAAAGGTTTCAGCGTTATTTTTCCGACTTTGAAGCAAAGTACGGCTTTCATGATATGTATTCGGGAGGCTTTTATCCGTATCCTGCGCCGGAAGAGTATTGGGCGTACTGGAGCCGCTATATTTATGTCAACCGGTATATGGATGCCCCGAAACCGGTCTACGACAGACTTTTGCAGCTTGTGAAGGATAAGGATTATTTTGTGATTACCACGAATGTGGATCACTGTTTCCAAAAGGCCGGATTTGATAAACACAGGCTGTTCTACACCCAGGGGGATTATGGTTTGTTCCAGTGCAGCAGGCCCTGCCATCAGAAGACTTATGAGAATGAGACCGTTATCCGGAAAATGGTGGAAGCGCAGGGCTATGTGATTGATATGGATGGTACATTACTTCTGCCGGAAGGCATATCACCTGAGATGATGGTTCCGTCAGACCTTGTTCCGTACTGCCCGAAGTGCGGGGAGCTCATGAACATGAACCTTCGGGCAGACCATACTTTTGCAGAGGATGAGGGATGGCATCTGGCCTCGGAGCGGTATGCCGAATTCTTACGCAGACATCAGAACAGGAAAGTGCTGTTTTTAGAGGCGGCAGTCGGATTCAATACGCCGACGATAATAAAATACGGCTTTTGGCACATGACTCACAAATGGAAAGATGCGGTCTATGCCTGCCTGAATTATGGAGAGGCGTATGCGCCGGATGAAATAGAAAAGAAATCCATTTGTATCAACGGAGACATTGGGGAAATTTTGTATCAGCTTTAAGCAAAACATGTTATCCTTTTCTAATCCGCCATTCTGACCATGCAGGCAGTTCTGCGGCAGGCGATGCCGTATTTGAGGATCGTCGTCATGTCGTCTTCCATGAGCTGGTCTGCATAGTTTTTTTCCTCGATCTGCTGTAGTGCCTTTTGGCAGGCCGCTTCCAGATTCCGGCTTTCGGAATACTTGATTTCGATCACGATTCCCATGGAAATGGACTTGATCTTGATCAGAATATCACAGTAGCCCTTACCGGATTCCGCGTTGGATCTTAGAGACCAGTCCTGACGGTGGCTTAAAAGTCCCAGCAGGATACCATGGTAGAAGTTTTCCTTTTTATCTTTTTGAATCGCAGTATCGCGGATACTGATCGTCCTCTTCAGATAAGATGAGAACATCTGCTCGATTCTGGAAGGATCTCCGGCGGAGAAGGATTCACAGAAAGCATCCAGCGTAGGTGCGTCTTTCCGGACTTCTTCCTGAAACCAGGACAGGATCTGTTCGGTAAAGATGACGCGGATCTCCTGATTGGGGATCACCAGTTCGCAGGTGCCTGGGGCAGTCTTTTTCCGTCTGGTCAGATAACCGGTGGTGAAAAGGACGCTCCAGAGGTTGTCAATGCTGTCATACAGTTCCCGGTAAGTCAGCTCTTCATTGATCTTCTTCGTGACGGACAGACCGTTGACCAGCTGATCCAGATCCTCCATGGTCTGATCAGTAGCTTTCTGAAGAAGCGTCCGAATGATGGCGTTGCCGCTGGAATTGATCCAGAACGCTTCCGGTTCGGCATCGGGATCAAAACGGACCTTATCTACATAGTTGATCACATCCCAGGGGCAGTAGACGTCAGAATTTCCGAAACAGTATCCATCATACCATTCTTTGATTGTTCCATATTTCTTTTCCAGTCCATAATCATGCAGCATTTCCTTTACTTCGGTATCCGTGAAGCCAAAATATTCGTCGAAGCGGGCGTCGGTGATGGACCGGACTTTGAAATTATTGAGTCCCGTAAAGATGCTCTCTTTTGCCACCCGGAGACATCCGGTGAGTACCGCCAGGAACAGGCTTTCGTTGGTCTTCAGCGCATTTCCAAGCAGTCCCCGGATCAGATGGACCATCTCGTCGTAGTATCCGTACTGATTCGCCTTATCCAGCGGGACATCATATTCATCGATGAGAAGAATTACCTTCTGGCCGTAGTGCCTGCAGAGAAGATCAGACAGCGTCTTCAGGCTGCCGGTCAGAACGTTTTTTTCCATGGGAAACATGGATCCTTCCTCGGCATTTACCCGTGTCAGCAGGGCATACTGCTCCCTGTCCGTGTCCGAAAGCTTTTCGCTTTCCAGAAGAAAACGAAAACGCAGCGCCTCCTGTCCGATGACAACGCACAGCATGGAGAGGGCCTCCTCAAAATTCATGCCTTCCACACCCTTGAGCGTTACGGAGATCACCGGGAATTTCCCCATGTATTTTTCACAGAGTTCCGTTTCCTCGGACACGGCAAGCCCGTCAAAGAGCTTCGGGTCGCAGTCATAAGAGAAGAAATATTTGAGCATGTTCATATTCAGGGACTTACCGAACCGTCTTGGGCGTGTGAAAAGATTCACTTTGCTCCAGCTGTTTAAAAGTTCCGTGATCATTCCTGTTTTATCTACATAGTAGAATCCCTCTGTACGGATTTCTTTAAAATCTTCAATGCCGATGGGCAGTTTAAGGGCACGTTTCATGCGTTCCGTCTCCTTCCGATGTCTTACTGTTTTTTATTCTATCACAGATATAGAATTTTTTCTATCTGCGATTGTGTTTTGTCTTATATTTCGCCTTATATTCCAGCTTGATCAATCCTTTATTTTCAAGATTGGAAATGCCGGGTTGAAATGCACTTTATGAGATGATAAAATAAAAGTCATACAAAGCGGTGCATTTTCACCGGAAAACAGGACAGGAGCAACGGGCTATGGCAGGAACTATCGGGATTGGATACCAGGATTTTGGGCAGTTGATTACCAACCATGTATTTTATGTGGACAAGACGGCGTTTATCAAAGAGTGGTGGGAGAACAAGGATGCGGTGACGCTGATCACCCGGCCCAGGCGCTTTGGAAAAACGCTGAATATGAGTATGCTGGAGCAGTTTCTGTCGGTGGAGTATGCAGACAGAAAAGAGATCTTTGAGGGGCTTTTCATATGGGGGGACGAAGCATACCGGAAGATGCAGGGGACCTTTCCTGTGATCAGTCTGTCCTTTGCCAATGTGAAGGAGAGCAGTTACGAAGAAGCAAAGCACAAGATCTGTCAGCTGTTTGCGAATCTTTATTCTCATTTTGATTTTTTGAGAGAAGGAAATCTGCTGACAGATAAGGATCGGAGCTATTGGGACCGGGTGTCGGCAGATATGAAGGAAAGCGATGCTTCCATGTCGATTCACCAGTTATCCGGGTATCTGTACCGATACTATGGGAAAAAGGTGATCATTCTTCTGGACGAATACGATACTCCCATGCAGGAGGCGTATGTACACGGATACTGGAAAGAACTGGTGGGACTGATCAAAGGAATTTTCAATTCCGCATTTAAGACCAATCCGTATCTGGACCGGGCGGTTCTGACAGGAATTACCCGGGTCAGTAAGGAATCGATCTTTTCGGATCTGAATAATCTGGAAGTTGTGACAACTACTTCAGAAAAATATGAGACGGCTTTCGGCTTTACACAGGAGGAAGTGTGGGAGGCACTGGAAGAGTGCGGACTGTCTGATAAAAAAGAAGAGGTAAAAAAGTGGTACGACGGTTTTACTTTGGGTAAAAAATCAGGTATTTACAATCCATGGTCCATTTTGAATTTTTTGGATAAGCAGAGATTTGCCCCCTACTGGGCAAACACCAGCAGCAACCGTCTGGCGGGAAAACTGATTCAGGAAGGAAGCGGGGAGATCAAGCTGATGATCGAAGGGCTGCTGAGAGGTGAGAGCTTTCGTGTACAGCTTGATGAACAGATCGTGTATGAGCAGCTGGACACCGATGAATCTGCGATCTGGAGTCTCTTCCTTGCCAGCGGGTATCTGAAGATGGTACGTTACGAAGAATATACGAGTGAATTCGGAGAATGGATCCAGGATTATGAACTGACCCTGACGAATTTTGAAGTGAAGGTGATGTTTCGGAATCTGATCCGCTCCTGGTTCGCGGTTGTGAAATCGGACTATCATATCTTTACCCAGGCGCTGCTTGAGGGGAATGTGGAGGCTATGAACGCATATATGAACCGGATATCGGAAGCGGTATTCAGTTCCTTTGACACCGGAAGGAAACCTTCTGAAAGGAGCGAGCCGGAGCGGTTCTACCATGGATTCGTACTGGGGCTTCTGGTGGATCTGAATGAACAGTATGTGCTCACATCCAACCGGGAAAGCGGCTACGGGCGCTATGATGTACAGCTGGAGCCGAGAAAGGAGACGGACGACGCAATCCTTCTGGAGTTTAAAGTAAGGAATGCAAAGACAGAGAAGAATCTGGAGGAAACCGTGGAGAATGCGCTGGCGCAGATTGAGAGCAGAGATTATGCGGCCGGACTGCGGCAGAAAGGGATCCCGGATGAACGGATTCGGAAATATGGATTTGCGTTTGAAGGAAAGGTTGTGCTGATTGGGCAGGGATGAATTGATACTTTGTATCCGTGGCTAAAAAAATATCCGGGAAACCGGGCAGTGTCAAGTGGTTTATGAAAACAGCATACAGGAAGGGAAAACATGCAGAATTACAGAGAGAAAACAGCGGGCAGACAGGTGCTGCTTGTAAATGATCTGGCCGGCTATGGGAAGGTGGCTCTGTCGGCCATGATCCCGGTATTGTCCCACATGGGGCATCATATTTACAATCTGCCCACGGCGCTGGTGTCCAATACGCTGGATTATGGGAAGTTCGATATACTGGAGACGACGGACTATATGAGAAATACGATCCGGGTGTGGAAGGAGCTGGGATTTCGTTTTGACGCGGTATCCACGGGATTTATTGTATCGGATGTACAGGCGAAGATGATTGCCGAATTCTGCCGGGAGCAGAGGCAGGACGGGGCGGTCATCTTCGTCGACCCGATCATGGGAGATGACGGGAAGCTCTACAACGGCATTACAGAACAGACCGTCATGCATATGAAAGAGCTGGTGCAGGTATCCGACTATATGGTCCCAAACTACACGGAAGCTGTGTACCTGGCGGGCATGAGGTACGATCCGGAGGGGATGACGATGGAAGAGACAGACGAGCTGATCGGCAGGCTTCGGGAGATTGGAGCCAGATCTATGGTTATCACCAGCGCCCGTGTGGATCATCAGGATGTGGTGATCCTGTATGACCATGAAGCAGACAAGAAACAGCTGCTGCCCTTTACGAGTATTCCGGTGAGATTTCCGGGAACCGGGGATATCTTTTCTGCAGTTTTTATGGGAAAGCTTCTGGAAGGGCAGACGTTTGCGAACAGTACGAGAAAGGCCATGGATGCAGTGAGCACGCTGATCGACCGAAACAAGGACAATGAGGACAAATTCAAGGGGATACCGCTGGAGACCTGTCTGGAGGTGCTGGAATGAAGAAGCGTCCGAGGATCCGGCTGACCCTGATTGAGAGAAAAGGACCGGTGGGATGTCATCACGGCCACCGGGTGGGAGACAGTTTTGACTTTGATACGGAGCGGGGAAAGCTCTGTCCCATGGCCATGCATGTGGCGTTTCCGTATGTGGATATTTTAAGATACGGCGGGGAGATCCCCGGATATGAAGAAGGAACGGCGCTGTTTTCCTGTCCGGATGTGAACACGCTGAATATTTTCCGGATCGAACGGCTGGAGGATGAGGAGCAGGAAGAACAGGATGAATGACAAGAAGACACAGCGGTTCCGCCTGCTGGCATTGGATCTGGACGGGACGGCGCTTCGGTCGGACGGCAGCCTGTCGGAGGACTGCAAAGAGGCGCTCCTTTCCTCTCATGAAGCCGGGCTTCATATCGTTGTGGCCAGCGGCCGGTCCTGGACTTCTCTTCCGGAAGAGGTGCTCTCGCTGCCCTGTGTGGAATATGCCGTCACTTCCAACGGCGCAGTCGTATATGATGTGAAGCATCAAAAACAGCTGCAGGCATTTTATCTGAAGGAAGAAGCGGTGGAGGGCCTGCTGCGGATCGCAGAGGAAGCCGGGGTAATGGTGGAAGGATTTTTAAACGGTACTCCCTATGCAGGCCGTGACTATGTGGAAAATCCGGAAAAGTTCGGCGCAGATCCCCGTGCGGCGGCGTATGTAAGGCGGACCAGGCGGCCGGTGGAGGATATCTTTTCTTTCCTGCGGCTCCGCAGAGCGAAACTGGAGAGTCTGGATCTGATTACCTGTGATCCGATGAAGAGAGAGCAGCTTCGGACGCGGATCCTAGAGGAAGTGCAGGAGATCTATCTGACTTCCGCGACGCCGATGCTTCTGGAAGTATCAGACGCCCGCGGAGGAAAGGCTTCGGGTCTTCGCTTTCTGGCGGCGTATCTGGGAGTTTCAGGGGAGGAGACTGCGGCTTTCGGAAATGCGGAAAATGACCTGGATATGATGGAGTGGGCGGGCTGCGGAGTTGCGGTGGCAAATGCCCCGGAGGATGTGCGTGCATTGGCGGACGAAGTGACGGAATCCAACGACGAGGACGGGGTCGGACGCTGGATCCGGCGGTACTTGAAGGAAACGTAAGCCGGCTGTACAGGGAATGCGCCGGCAAAAAAGAATGAGAACATGAAAAAGGATGAGAAAATGAAAGCAGAAAGCGTCAGCATCATCGGCGGAGCAGACGGCCCGACCAGTATCTTTCTGGCAGGCAGAACGGGGAAGCGGTCTTTGAAGGTCCGGATTCGGAACCGGATCTTTCAGCTGAGAAGAAAATGGATTGCGCGCAGGATTCGTCCGAATGCGCATACACTGGAAGAAGTCGTCCGGTTTATGAAACAGCATTACGGCGCAAGGGAGGTCTCGAAGGAGAGCAGAGCGTACAGGGAGCAGCGGGAATGTCTGAAAGGCGCTTTGGTCGGCAGGCACCGGCCGGAACTTCTGGGAGAGCTTCGCACGATCCCGAGGCCTGATATATACAATGAAGAATCCGTCAAAAAGATGTTCGACCGGATGCAGAAGCAGAAAGAGCGGGCGGCACAGATACCGGATGACCAGTTTCCCATGGATTATCACATGTATCAGATCCGGTTAAAAGGCGGGAAAATGGAAATTGAGATTGATTTTCAATGGGATGTTTTCGGGATTTCTTACAGCGGGGATAAAAAAGCCATGAAGAGACTGAGAAGACTCAGCCGCAGACTGCATATTTATTATGGGGTGTCTAAGGAGGATATCAGAAATCATTCAAAGAGATATTCTTCTCTGCTTACAGTTCTGGCTTCGGATTAGAGGATGTCAGCGGGCCGGAGGAGGAGAGAAGGATGAATTTACTTTTTTTATGCAGCCAGAATAAAAGGCGCAGCCTGACGGCGGAAAAAATCTTTGACGGATATCACGGACATAAAGCCAGGTCTGCAGGAACGGAACGGGGGGCCCGGGTCAGGGTCACACCCGGACTTCTTGGATGGGCAGATCTTATCTTCTGTATGGAAAAGAAACATGTGCGAAGAATAAAAGAAAAGTATCCGGATCTGGTTGCAGGCAAAAGGCTGATCTGTCTGTGCATCGGCGACGATTATGAGTTTATGGATGAAGAACTGCAGGAACTGCTGAGAAGCAGCATAGAGGAATCCATGATTACATGTGATTCGAAATGAGAGTATTTGGAAACATACAAAATAAAGATCCAGGGGAGGAAAAACAAAAATGATATATACACATCAGGCACAGTATTACGAAACTGATCAGATGGGAATCATCCATCACTCCAATTATATCCGCTGGATGGAAGAGGCCAGGATCGCCTATATGGACGAGATGGGATTTCCCTATCGGGCGGTGGAAGAGGCGGGGATCATGAGCCCGGTTTTAAGCGTACAGTGCGAGTACCGTTCCATGACGCATTTTGGAGACCGGATCGGGATCGAAGTGTCGCTTCACTCCTTTAAAGGGGTCAAATATGAGATCGGCTATGTGATGCAGGATGAAAAGACCAAAGAGGTGCGCGCGGAGGGCGTATCCAGGCACTGCTTTCTGAAAAAGGACGGGAAACCTTCCAATATCAAAAAGGAGCTTCCCGCGTTGTATGAGAAGATGTTGCTGGCGCTGAAGGCGGATGCAGAGGGGAATGAATAACGGGCAAGAGTCTGAATCTGGACATGCTCAAATGTTTGCGAGGAGGCGGAGCGGCTGAATTATCTGCTGGAAAGTGAGCGGCTGCCCCAGACGGATAAGGAGAAGCTTGCCCGTCTGATCCGGGGGATTTTGAACAGCCGGCCTTTCTGCAGAACAGTCTGAAGCTTCTGAGCCGTCTTCTGCAGAAACATTATGGAGCGAAAAAGATTTTACAACAGGAGGCAGGAATATATGTGGTTTTTCTTTGCAGCGCTGTCTGCACTTTTTGCGGCGCTTACTTCCATACTGGCCAAGATCGGAATCGAAGGCGTGGATTCTCATCTTGCCACGGCGATACGGACGGTGGTGGTCGTGCTGCTGTCGTGGGGCATGGTATTTTTAACCAATACCCAGAGCGGGATCGCCGGGATCAGCAGAAAAAGCTGGATCTTCCTGATTCTCTCCGGGCTGGCCACCGGCGCATCCTGGCTCTGTTATTACCGGGCCCTGCAGCTGGGAGACGCGTCCAGAGTCGTGCCGGTGGATAAGCTGAGCGTCGTGCTTACCCTTGTACTGGCTTTTCTGATTCTTCATGAACCATTTACAGTAAAGTCGCTGGTCGGCTGTGTGCTGATCGGGGCGGGGACTTTGATTATGGTGATTTAGCGGATCATCACAGGAGAATTTACATGATTTTGTTATTTCCCGGCCCATAATATGTACAGGAGGGGGGGAAACCAGCGAAGACAGATGGTAACCTGTACCAGCCATTTACAGAGTAGTTGACAGAATAAAGAGCATCCGGATTCCAGTAGATCCAGGTGCTCTTTAAATATTTTGGTTTTTTCATGTAAAAGAGGTCAGGCCAGTCCCATGAGCCGCGGAAGGAACAGCGACAGTTCCGGTACAAAGGCCACCAGGATCACGGCTGCAATCAGTGCGATCAGGTAAGGGACCATTCCTTTGACCACCTGCAGAAAGGTCTGTCTGGAGGTGGCGCATGCCGTGAAAAGGTTCAGACCAAAGGGCGGAGTTACCATCCCCACAACGAGGGCTACGGAAAATACGATTGCCAGATGCAGATCATTCATTCCAAGCGCCAGGCCGATGGGGACAAGAATGGGACCCAGTATGAGCATGCTGGCTACGGTCTCCATCAGACAGCCGATGCCGAACAGAATCAGGAGCAGCACGACGATATAGACGTATTTATTTCCGAGGAAGGGAGTGGCTGCGGATGCAATCTGCGCCGGGATACCGGTTGCGGAGAGAATCCATGACAGAACGGCGGACATTCCGACGATAATAATGACCATGGAAGAAGTTTCCACCGTTTTGATCAGAGAATCCATCAGACTTGCAGGATTCAGTTCCCGGTAGCAGATTCCAAGGATCAGGGCAAATGCCACACATACGGCGGCTGCTTCTGTGGGGGTGAAAACGCCTCCATAGATTCCGCCCAGAACGATGGCCGGGACGGATACGCCCATGGTCGTTCCATAGACGATCATGCAGATGCTCGGCGGGATGACCGGGCCAAGGGCGCCTCCGCATGCCAGCAGGCCCGCCGCACTGTTTTCCCGGTATCCTCCGGATATCATTGCAGGATGAATCTGCCGGCATTGATGAACTACAGTACGCTGACCTGCGAGACGATTTTTGAAGAACCGATCCTTCCGGAGCTGATCTGGCCGCTGGCCGCCGTATTCCGGAAGGATGTCTATCTTTCCCGGATCAGCCGGCTGTTTATTGATACGCTGAAAATACTTCTGGGGATTAAATTTGAGTAATTGGACAGACGAAATTTTAGATAGTGTAAAATTTTCTTCGGTTGAAAAATGAACATGGAAACAACTGAAATTTTTTCACAAACAGGAAAAAACTGCTGGACGAACTGCTCAATTTGTGAGAAAATAAATACATATGAGGCCTTACCCCTACGGGCCTAATATGATAACTTGAAAGGAGTTTCAAACAAATGATTTATTCACGTGAAGTAGAAGAAATGTGTCCGGTAGCCCAGGGCGTTCATCACGGCGCTGCTCCGATTCCGGAAGAAGCAAAATGGGTGCAGGCAAAAGAAGTCAAAGACATCTCCGGCTTTACCCATGGTATCGGCTGGTGTGCTCCGCAGCAGGGTGCCTGCAAGCTGTCTTTGAATGTGAAAGAAGGCGTGATCCAGGAGGCGCTTATCGAGACTCTTGGATGTTCCGGCATGACCCATTCCGCAGCCATGGCTTCTGAGATTCTTCCCGGCTTAACGGTTCTGGAAGCTCTGAACACCGACCTGGTATGTGATGCCATCAATACCGCCATGAGAGAGCTGTTCCTGCAGATCGTCTATGGACGTTCCCAGTCCGCATTTTCCGAGGACGGGCTTGCAGTAGGCGCAGGCCTTGAGGATCTTGGAAAGGGTCTTCGTTCCCAGATCGGTACCATGTACGGTACACTGGCAAAAGGCCCCCGTTATCTGGAGATGGCAGAAGGCTATGTCACCGGTATTGCTCTGGATGAGGACAATCAGATTATCGGATATCAGTATGTATCCCTTGGAAAGATGACTGACTTTATCAAAAAGGGTGATGACCCGAACACTGCATGGGAAAAAGCAAAAGGCCAGTACGGCCGTGTGGCAGATGCGGTTAAGATCATTGACCCGCGTAAAGAGTAATTTCCGAGGAGGTAGACAAAAATGGCATTATTTGAATCATATGAGAGACGTATTGATAAAATCAACGCTGTGCTGAGCAGCTATGGAATTGCTTCTCTTGAGGAAGCAGAGAAGATCACGAAAGACGCAGGACTGGATGTGTACGCACAGGTAAAAGGAATCCAGCCGATCTGTTTTGAGAACGCATGCTGGGCTTACACCGTAGGCGCTGCAATCGCCATCAAGAAGGGCTGCAGAAAAGCAGCGGACGCGGCGGCAGCCATCGGCGAGGGCCTTCAGGCATTCTGTATCCCGGGTTCCGTTGCAGACACCCGTAAAGTTGGTCTTGGACATGGAAACCTGGGTAAGATGCTTCTGGAAGAGGACACCGACTGTTTCGCATTCCTGGCAGGCCATGAGTCCTTCGCGGCGGCAGAGGGAGCGATCGGTATCGCAGAGAAAGCGAACAAGGTTCGTCAGAAACCGCTCCGCGTCATCCTGAACGGTCTTGGCAAAGACGCGGCGCAGATCATCTCCCGCATCAACGGCTTCACCTATGTGGAGACCGAGTATGATCCGTACACCAACGAAGTGAAGGAAGTATTCCGCAAGTCCTATTCCGAGGGACTTCGTGCGAAGGTAAACTGCTACGGCGCAAACAGCGTTCCGGAAGGCGTTGCAATCATGTGGAAGGAGAACGTGGACGTGTCCATCACCGGTAACTCCACCAATCCGACCCGTTTCCAGCATCCGGTAGCAGGTACCTACAAGAAGGAGAGAAACGAAGCAGGCAAGAAGTATTTCTCCGTTGCATCCGGCGGCGGTACCGGCCGTACCCTGCATCCGGACAACATGGCGGCAGGACCGGCTTCCTACGGTATGACCGATACTCTGGGACGTATGCACTCTGACGCGCAGTTCGCAGGTTCTTCCTCCGTTCCGGCTCATGTAGAGATGATGGGCCTCATCGGCGCAGGTAACAACCCGATGGTCGGTATGACGGTGGCAGTAGCTGTCTCCATTCAGGAAGCAGCGGACGCTGGGAGATTTTAATGAAATATGAAATATAAAGGGTGAGCAGACGGTGATGTTGTCTGCTCACCCTTATTTCTGCTTTCATACATGTTCTGCCTGAATTCATCGGGTGTATTTTATGTGACAGATCCGGCGGCCTGACGGGAATATTTGAATTTCAGAGCAAATCTGGCCGGACGATAACCCTGTTCAGCGGCTTCGCGGATCAGACGGAGTCCTTTTTCCTGATCTTTTTCCACACCTTCACCTGAGATGTAGATCGTTCCGCATATATATTTTGCCTCGGCGCTTTCCGGGCTGTCCGGTTCCAGTATTGCTTTTTCACACCAGTACAATGCTTTGGCATAATCCTTATCCGTTCCGGTTCCTTTGTAATACATTTTGCCACAGATTAACCAGGCTTTCACACATCCTTTCTGACCAGCCTTTTCAAAATACTGCAACGCTTTCTGGCGGTCTTTTTTTGTGCCCTCGCCCCGGTAATACATCCATCCGCACTGAAGCTGTGCTTCTGTTTCACCTTTACTGCCTGCTTCTTTAAAAATATTCAGAGCTTTTTTTCGGTCTTTCTTGACGCTTTCTCCATGATAATACATGTTTCCAAGCTGATTTAGAGCGCCTGTATGACCGTTTTCGACTGCTTCTTCGTAGCAGCTAAACGCTTTTTTGAGATTTTTCCGGGTCCCTTCTCCATGCTGATACATCCATCCGCACTGATACTGTGCCTGGACATGCTTCCCGCCTGCGGCTTTTTTCAGACAGTCAAAAGCTCTGGCATGATCTTTTTCGATCCCCTCGCCCTTGTAATACATCATTCCACGGGCAAAGTTTGTGCTTGCATTCCCCCATGGAGCAGCCTTCTCATACCAGTAGAGGGCCCGGGCATAATTGATCTCTGTGCCTCTGCCCTGGCAGTTCATATCACCGCACAGGTGCTGAATCTCCGGATTCCCCTCCTCTGCGGCCTGTTCCAGCCAGTACAGCGCTTTTTCCTGATCTCTCTCATCCTTTGACTGAGCAAACATCCTGCCGCACCGGAGTTTTGCCTTTTTATGTCCCTGGCGTGCGGCTTTTTCAAACCAGTGGAGTGCCTCTTTCTCATTACCGGCATCAAAACAGGCTTCCCCGCAGTAATACTGTGTCTTTACCAGCAGGTCTTTCTCTATATCCCGGTACATCAGAAGCATCTCATACCAGTTTGCTTCCATCTGATAATCCTTTTCTTCCCTGCAGTGCTTTGCAAGAGCATAGATCTCATCCACCGACATCTGCGGCTGCGCCCGGTCCTGCAAAATCTCGCTCTGTACGTCTTCTGCATGCTCTTCTTTTACAAAACCGCTTTCCATTATGATTTCCCTGCCTGTTCTGCTTTTTTCTTTTTAAAGAAATTATCCACACGACTGCGGATTTCCGTTGGTTTCAGATACTTCATCATGTATCCTTCCGGTTTTAAACTGAGCACTTTTTTCACGCTCTCCGGGTCATCCCGGCTGGTGAGAAAGATAACAGAAACATCTGCAAACTCTTTATCCGTACGGAGCATTTCCAGCACATGTCTTCCGTCACAGACCGGCATGTCGTAGTCCAGAAGAACCAGATCCGGTTTGTCCAGAGTGATTGCGCGAATCGCAGCCACACCTGACTGAACTGCAGATACTTCATAATCCCCTACCAGAAGTCTCCGAATTCCTTCCCGTATGGTGATGGAGTCATCCACCAGGAGAATCTTCGGCTTTGTGCTTTTTTTCCGCGTCGTATTGAAATATTTTCTGGTCTCTGACATCTCATTCTGTACTGCAAGCGGTGTGCCGATCCCGGTCTCAAGCAGATGCGGCGCAATAATACAATAGGAGAAATATCCTTCGTCCGTACTGAACAGCAGACTGACCTGGGGCTTTTCTTTCCCGAATACCTGATGGAACTCTTCATAAGTGAGAAGATTCTCCTCCTGCATCTCATAAGTCTCCATCGACGGAAAATGCGACATTACATGCCATACAAACTGGCTTGCACTGTACCGGACTGCATTAATCAGCATCACATCCAGTTTTCCGGAGCGGACTCCCATCAGTTTTCCGATTGTATTGACAAGGATCTTTTCTTCGAAAACCATGAAAATCTCCCATTTTTTCCGATCCTGCTCCCTGCCGTAAACGAGACGGTAATAGATGCCGTTTCCATATTTTTCACCGTCATAAGTTTCGCTGATCACTTTGGACTTCAGGCCAAACATCTGCTGCAGGCAGTCCATGATTACAGTTTTCATGGATTCCAGTTCCTGTGCCGGCAGAAGTTCTTCCCATCTGCTTACATCTTCCCCGACGATCGCCCGGTCCTCTGTCATGGTATGTCCGATCAGCCATCCGGCACAGACAGCCAGAAAATGGTCAACCGACTCCGGAGAATAATTGGAACGCTTGAGTTCTCCCTCCAGAACCGGAAGCGTCCTGTCGCGAAAATCTTTATGAATCCGCTTATGCATCTTCAGATTTTTATATCCGATCAGTTCCATGTAGTTTTCTTCATCTGTAAAATGCCGGATTGCGTGTTCGTAAAAATACCGGATTCCTTCTTCGCATGCTTTACCGCTTTTTTGTTCCTCATGTCTGAGAGTGAAAAGCCTGTTAATAATTGAAAACAGGCGCTGATGTTCTTTGTCAATCGCATCAACTCCAATATTGAATTCGTCTTTCCATATCAATTGCTTATCCATGTTAAATCCTCCTTACAGCCTGCTGCCTGATTGATATAAAAAAATTTTGGAAAATATGCACTCATTGGAAAACATTATATCATATTTTCTGGAATTTTTAAACAGGAAATTGATTATATTCTATAATATACAGTATAGTTATAGAAGAAAACTCTGTTACCCGCTTCTTTTCCGGAATTAAAAAAATGAGGCAAATGATACAACAATAATAAGGAAGCGTTCGGCTTTTTTGTGATTTTTTCTTGAATTCTTCCAATAAACATGGTATACTAGAGCACGTATTCAAAAAACGTACAAGTGTCTTTGGCATGCGTACACACAGGAGGAAAAACAGTTATGAAAAGACGTGTATTAGCAGTAGCTCTTGCAGTTGCCATGGTTGGAACCATGCTGGCAGGCTGTGGCGGCGGAAGCACCGGCGGCAGCGGCGACAGCACCGGCGGAGGCAGCAGTGACAGCAGTGCGGGCACCGAAGCTCCGGCAGCAGATGGCGACAGGGTGGTGAAGATCGGTGTCTATGAGCCGGCATCCGGGGATAACGGCGCAGGCGGAAAGCAGGAAGTGCTTGGCATGCAGTATGCGAATCAGGAGATGCCCACAGTAGAGATCGGAGGAGAAGAGTATTCTGTCCAGCTTGAGATCGTGGACAATGAGTCTTCCAATGACAAAGGACCGTCCGCAGCATCTTCCCTCGTGAGTGCAGGAGTATCTGTAGTACTTGGTTCTTATGGTTCCGGCGTGTCCATTGCAGCTTCTGATGTATTCAAGGAGGCAGGGATCCCGGCGATCGGCGTTACCTGTACGAATCCGCAGGTTACAGAAGGCAATACCCATTACTTCCGTATCTGCTTCCTGGATCCGTTCCAGGGCACGGTGCTGGCTAATTTCGCAGATGCGAATTTCTCTGCGAAGAAGGCTTACATTCTTACCAAGCTGGGCGATGATTATTCTACCGGTCTTGGCTATTACTTCAAAGAAGCGTTTACAGCTCTTGGAGGAGAGGTAATTGAGGAAACCTTCCAGGAAGGAAACAGTGACTTTACTTCCTATGTAACCAAGGCGAAGAATGAAGGCGCAGAAGTATTCTTTGCTCCGGTATCCACGGAAGCGGCAGCCCTGATTATTGAGCAGGCGGCGGCACAGGGCCTGACCATCCCGATGATGGCGGGCGATACCTGGGATTCCAACGTTATTCTGAATGCGGCAAGAGGCAAGAATGTGCAGATCTATGTGACGACTTTCTATCAGGAAGGCGGCAATGCAGACTTTGACAATGGATTTAAAGGCTATATTAACAGCGATCCGACTGCAACGGCAAACAATGGCGGAGATGATACGATTTCTGCAGTTTCTGCAATGGGATATGACGCATATTATGTGGCCCTGGAAGCTCTGAAGGCTGCAGGAAGCACTGACCCGGCGGCAGTGAACGAGGCGCTCTGGAAAGTCAACTACACAGGTGTATCCGGAAGCATCACATTTGATGAAGTGAACGGCGATGCAGTACGCGATACCGCTTATGTAAAATGCGCAAACACAGAGTCCGGCGAATGGGATTTCGTGGCTGAGCAGGGAGTAAACTAAGAGCATTTAAATTGTTGGATTTTATGGCGGGAGGGCTCTTATGACTCCCGCCATCTGTACGTTTTTTCATACTGGAGGTTACTTATGGAATGGATTACGAGAAATCTTCCCTACCTTATGGCAGGGGTCTCCGTGGGAGGGCAGTACGCCCTGATTGCGATCGGCTATACCATGGTCTATGGAATCTTGAGGCTGATCAATTTTGCTCATGGTGATATTTTTATGGTGGCAGGCCTGATTATGGTTTATGCGGTTACGGCGATGCCCATCTACATAGCGATTCCGCTGATGATTCTGGTAACAGTATTTCTTGGCTTTATGGTGGAGAGGGTGGCGTATAAGCCCCTTCGCAGCGCGCCCCGTATGTCTATTATGATCTCTGCAATCGGTGTGTCTTATCTGCTGCAGAATATGGCCCTGTATGTGACCGGAGGCCTTTCCCAGCAGTATCCGACGATTCCCTGGATCAGCGATACGGTGACGCTGTTTGGCGCCACGACCAAACGTGTGACTCTGATCACGCCGGTTCTGACCATCGTTCTGGTGGTGGCTCTGGTGCTTTTGATTAAAAAGACGAAGATCGGCATGGCCATGCGTGCGGCTTCCAGAGATTTTGAGACTTCTCAGCTTATGGGAATCAAGATCAACTCCGTCATCAGCATGACCTTTATTATAGGTACATTTCTGGCAGCAGTCGGAAGCCTTCTGTTTTTTACGAACTATACCGGTGTGACGCCGACAGCCGGGGCCATGCCGGGGTTGAAAGCTTTTGTTGCGGCAGTGTTCGGCGGAATCGGTTCGATTCCGGGCGCTGTGATCGGCGCATTTATTATCGGCATCTGTGAAAACATCATCAAGGGTCTTGGATGGACAACGTTTTCCGATGCGTTTACCTTTGCATTGCTGATTGTAATTCTGATCGCCAAGCCTACAGGTCTTTTTGGCGAAAAAGTAACGGATAAAGTGTAAGGAGGCATTCAGACATGAGTAATAAAACAAAGATGGCATGGAATGTCGGCCTTATCGTGGCGCTTCTGGCAACGCTTTTTATTCTGGAGCAGATTTTGCCTTCCGGTTCCATGTTTTTTACTGTATTGAAAAAGGGAGCAATTTATGCACTTGTTGCAGTGTCCATGAACCTTCTGAATGGATTTACCGGGCTGTTTTCTCTGGGACAGGCGGGATTTATGCTGCTGGGCGCCTACGCGTATGCAATTCTTACCATACCGGTGGAATCCAGAGGAAGTGTCTACCAGTATTTTGACGGCGGAATCATTCAGTTTACGGTGCCGGTACCGGTGGCGCTGATTGCAGGCGGGCTTCTGGCTGCAGTTTTTGCTTTTTTGATCGGCCTTCCGGTTCTTCGCCTGAAGAGCGATTATCTGGCGATTGCGACACTGGGATTTGCGGAGATCATACGTGCGGTGTTCCAGTGGGATAAGCTGGGCCCGATTACCAATGGTTCCAATCTCCTGAGAAATTTTCCGTCTTTTCGCTCTGTTCTCTACCCCTTTGTGGTATCCGGCATCTGCATTGCGCTGATTGTCCTGTTGATTAATTCTACTTATGGAAGGGCATTCAAGGCGATTCGCGATGATGAGATTGCGGCGGAGGCCATGGGAATCAATCTGGCGCATCACAAACGTCTGGCATTTGTCATCAGTTCTTTCTTTGCAGGGGTGTCCGGAGGACTTCTTGCCATGTATCAGACAACGATTCAGGCGTCCATGTTCAAATCAGCCATGACCTATGAGATATTGCTGATTGTGGTCATCGGCGGTATCGGATCGGTGACAGGAAGCTGCATCAGTTCCTTCCTGTTTATTGCATGTTCTGAATGGTGGCTCCGGTTCCTGGATAATGAGAATCTGTATATCGGAGGTTTTCATGTACCCTTTCTGCGTCCGGGATTCCGCAAGGTTGTCTTTGCCATCGTTATTATGGTGATGGTGCTGTTCTATCGCCAGGGGATCATGGGGACGAAGGAATTTTCTATAGAAGGTATCAGGAAGTTTTTAAAGACCCGGTTCGGAAGAAAAAAAGCAGTAGAGGGAGGTGGCTCCCATGAGTAAAGAACACGTATTAAAAGTAGAAAATGTGACCATGCAGTTCGGCGGAGTGATTGCAGTTGACAATATGAATCTGGAAGTGAACAAAGGTGAGATCGTATCGCTCATCGGTCCGAACGGCGCCGGCAAGACAACGGCGTTTAATGTAATTACAGGTGTGTATGCACCTACTAATGGCGCTGTTTATTATAAGGATAAAAAGATTATCCAGAATTTTCCGCAGGGCAGGATGAAGAAACTTTATCGGGGCGAAAATGCAGACGAGTATACAGGACAGCATGTACTGGCTCCTACGCCTGACAGGATCACCCGGCTTGGGATTGCAAGGACTTTCCAGAATATCCGGCTGTTCAAGAGCCAGACGGTATTTGAAAATATTCTCATTGCGAAGCATATGCTGCGTACCAGCAATATTTTTACGGCGACTTTTCGTCTGAATGCCGGAGAAGAACAGCAGATGCGTGAAGAGTCGGAAAAACTTTTAAAGATTATGGACCTGGAGGATGTAAGAGATGAACTGTCCACTTCCCTTCCCTATGGGAAGCAGCGTCATCTGGAGATTGCGCGTGCGCTGGCGACAAAACCGGAACTGCTTCTTCTGGATGAACCTGCAGCCGGCATGAATCCGCAGGAGACATTGGAACTGACACAGTTTATCGGTCGGATCCGGGATGAGTTTGGCCTGACTATTTTTATGATCGAGCATCATATGGATCTGGTTATGGAGATATCAGATCGTATTTATGTACTGGATTTTGGAAAGCCGATTGCAGAAGGAGTGCCGGAAGAGATCCGTAATAATCCGAAAGTGATTGAAGCCTATCTGGGAGGTGCACAGGATGAGTAATATTCTGGAAGTGAGCAATCTGAATGTATCGTATGGCGGTATTAAGGCGGTAAAAGAGATCAGCTTTGCAGTTCCCAAAGGGCAGGTCGTGACGCTGATCGGCGCCAACGGAGCAGGAAAGAGTTCCACGCTGCGTTCGATCGTGGGGCTGGTCCATCCGGAAAGCGGCAGTATCCGGTTTGATGGAAATGAGCTGGCAGGGCTTCCGACAGATCAGATCGTATCGAAGGGAATCACGCTGGTTCCGGAAGGAAGACGGGTATTTCCTGATCTGACTGTATTGGAAAATCTGAAAATCGGGGCGTATATGCGCAGGGATTCTCTGGAAGAAGATCTGAACTGGGTACATGAACTGTTTCCCCGGCTTCAGGAGCGTTCCTGGCAGCTGGCAGGAACGCTGTCCGGAGGGGAACAGCAGATGCTTGCCATCGGACGTGCACTCATGTCCAGACCGGAGCTGATTATGATGGATGAGCCGTCTCTGGGACTGGCGCCGATCGTCGTACAGGGCGTGTTCGACATTATTCGGGAAATCAATAAACAGGGCGTGACAATTCTTCTGGTGGAGCAGAATGCGAATATGGCGTTAAAAGCGGCCGATCTGGGTTATGTCATGGAGACCGGGCGGATTACTTTAAGCGGAACCGGAAAAGAGCTCGCCGAGAATGAAGAAGTAAAAGCGGCTTATCTTGGAAAGGCAAAGAAGTAGCAATGCTTGGGAAAACACATCTGGCAGTGGGAATTGCCGTGTCCATGACGGTTCTGCGCCCGGATACACTTCCGGAGCTGATTACAGGGCTGGGGGCTGCTTCTGTGGGAGCACTGATCAGTGATATAGATGTCGGGTCAACAGATGCGCACAAAGACGCCGACATGATCTCTGCCATGTCTGTATTTGCGGTTGCAGCGGTGGTGCTGCTGGATCAGATGTTCCATGTGGGAATCTGGCGTATGCTTATGCAGAGAAGCAGTCTTGCCAGAGTCATTCCAGGGGCGCTTGCTTTTATCGGTATATGCGCATTTGGAAAAGAACAGCCTCACAGAAGTTTTATGCATTCATTTCTGGCGCTTTTTGTGTTGTCTGCACTGGTGGATATCATTTTTCCGACTGCGATGCCGTATTTCGCGGTTGCATTTTTGTCACATCTGGCAACAGATATTTTTAACTACAAAAAGGTACGTCTGTTTTATCCTGTGAAAAAAGGCGGCTTCTGCCTGAAGCTGTTTCATGCAAAAGGACTGGCAAATCGAATTCTGTTTTTGGGAAGCAGTGCAGTGGCATTTGCTGTTGTGGCTGTTTTGATGTTCCGGATCCTGACCGCAGCACCATTTCCAGGCAGCATGCCTTTTTTCCATGGTTGAAGATGGAAAGCGAGAGAATATATGTTTGAATTTGGGAAAAAGAAAGATCATCAGGACTCCGGCACGAATGAGGAAACTCAGAAAATGCCGAAGATTTCTCCGGAAGAGTGGATGCGCAGAGTGATCTGTATGAATATGGAAGGGGCAGAATTGCAGAAAGACTGCGTGTTTGTTCCGGAAACAGGGATGAAGATATGGACAGAGTTCTGGCAGTCACAGCCGCAGATGCTCCAGATGGCGCTGCACTGTTCGCATCCTGAATTTACAGATGAGATCGAGGAGTTCCTGGTGGCTCCGGGGGATGATATTACGCAGCAGCTTCAGGAACTTGCAGATCAGGTGATGGAACTGGTTCTTATTCCGGTGCTGAGCGGGCTGTCCGGCGGCGCGGGGGAGAAGAAAACAGTTACGCTTCTTGGAACAGAGCATAGTTTCTCTGTAGGCAGGAGTCATATCATGAGCCGGTTCCGGGACCAGGAGGCAGTGGAAAAACAGGTGCCTTCAGAAGGGCTGTTCAACAGGTTTGAAACAGAGGTTCTTGCACATGTGGGAAGAAAAAACAATTACTGGATCAAACTGTATGAGAGCCATTTCGGGGATGAGATCAACTGTGAGGTAAGGATCAATAACCGGATCATTCCGGAATTGACGGCTCTTCTTACAGAAGATGTGAAAAAGTACGCAGTAACGGACTGGGATCAGAAGCAGACCGTGCTTCTCTGGCAGGACAAAGAGACCCGTGTGGAACAGCCGTTTACGGCGGCACAGGTAAAAGAATACGCGGGGCAGGCGATTCACCTGTTTGCAGAAAAAATAGAGTATGACGATATTTATGACCGGATCCTCAGGATGACAGGAGATGAGTCTCTAAGCTGCGAGCTGTTTTTTCTGCTGCCGGAGATTTTCTGTCTTTACTGTATTCAGGACATGGAGACCTCCAGCAGGAGGATCCTGCTGTGCAGTCCCGGAAAGCAGGATCCTCCTGCTGTACATGAGTCTCAGATCGGCTGCTACAACTGGCTTTGCGAAGCGGTAGAACGGTATTTGTCGGAAGAGAGGCCGGATAACAGCGTCCTGCTTGAGATCATCAACCTGAGTTCCAGTGCGAAAGCAATATCGGCTGCCATACAGAACGGGTCTGATCTGAAAAATCTCAGGCAGGTACTGGCTGTTTCCGTGCCGGACGGATATGTTCTGAGGTAATGACAACGGCCTTTTCTATGGAAACAGTTCTTTCAGAATGCGTTCCAGACCATGCTCATATATGGGCGGGCAGACGATATCGGCGGCAGCTTTCAGTTCAGGGACTGCATTGCCCATGGCGATACCGGTGCCGCAGTACTGGATCATCTCAATATCATTGGTTCCATCGCCAAATGCATAGCTGTCTTCTCTGGACAGGCCGAGACGATCCAGTATTTTTTTGATGCCGGTTGCCTTGGAGATGGTCGGAGAATAGATCTCAAAGGAATGTCCGGTTCCGTGAGCATCGAACGCCGCCACATAACCAAAATGATTCCGGATGCAGGACTCTACGCGTTCCCTGCCTTCTTCGGTTACATTTGCTTCTATTTTCAAAGCTCTTTTAAGCACTTCGTTTCTGTCAAAATCACGCACAAACAGATGTGTTTGACCAAAACCGGAGAAAAACTGATAGAGGGCCTCAGATCTGCGGTCAATGTAGATGTGTCCGGCTGTTTCGATCATATAGTGACAGCCCAGCTCGTCCAGCATTTCAACCATTTGAAGAGACAGTGCGTAATCCATCCGGTTTTCGTAGACAGGGGTGTTGTCAATTTCTGCATATGCGCCGTTGGTAAGAATATATCCGTCAAAGCCGGCGCTTAAGAGTTTGTCATTCAGCATGGCTTTGGGCCTGCCGCTGGAGATGAAAAGCCTGTGTCCCATTCTCTGGAGGCGTTTTAGTTCCAGAGTAACCTCAGATGGAATCTCAAAGATTCCGTATCCGTAGTCGATTAAAGTGCCGTCAATGTCAAAAAATAATATTTTTTCATGCATGGTGATGTTCCTCACTGATTTTCTGTATTTTCCAACAGTATACGTGATAATGGAAAAAATCACAACCCATTCGTTGTTACTGGTTCTGCTTTCCATGATTTTAAAACAGGCAGTTTTTATTTGACAGAAAATTGGCAAAGATTTATAATAAATACAAGAATAAGTATTTGGAGGCGGCGTCTTATGGAGGAAAGACAGATATCGAAAGCGGTAATCAAACGACTGCCCAGATATTACCGGTATCTGGAGGAGTTATTGAATCACGGAATTGAGCGCATTTCTTCCGGAGAGCTGAGCAGCAAGATGCAGGTGACGGCCTCTCAGATCCGTCAGGATCTGAACAATTTCGGGGGATTCGGGCAACAGGGGTATGGTTACAATGTGAAGTATCTGTATGATGAGATCGGAAAGATTCTGGGAGTTGATCAGACGCATCCGATGATCATTATCGGCGGCGGAAATTTCGGCCATGCGCTGGCCAATTATGATTTTGAAAAAAACGGGTTTGTCACAAAGGCTATTTTCGATGTGCGTCCGGAGCTGGATCAGACGTTTATCCGCGGGATACCGGTACTGATGATGGATCAGTTGGAGGACTTTATTACCAGGGAGCCGGTAGAGATTGCCGTATTGACGCTTCCGAAGAGCCAGGTGGCGGAAGTGGCACAGCGTCTGACGCGCTGCGGGATCAAGGCGCTCTGGAATTTTGCACACCTGGATCTGGATGTGCCGGAGGATGTGGTAGTGGAAAATGTTCATCTGGTAGACAGTCTGATGCAGCTTTCCTACCGCATCAGCCATTCGGAAGAAGAACAGTCATAGGAAGAAATATGGGCGGGGCTGTCATAAAATGTGTTCAGAAGAGATCAGTGGTCCGGAGCGCATTTTAAGGCAGCTTTCTGCATGGAAGAGGACAGGAACTGCAGAAAAATATCCTGCGCAGGCAGCATCTGTTATTTTTCTGCAGTTCCTGTGATTCGGAAGGAGGAGTTGCAACAATATGCGGGAAAGTGAATATATTAGAACAGGGCCGGAGATACTGGAATATCTGCCGGTCAGAATATCCCGTTCGAACAAAGGAACTTACGGTAAGATATTGTGTATTGCAGGCAGCATGCATATGGCGGGGGCGGCATACCTGTGTGCGTGGGCGGCATACAGGACAGGAGCCGGACTGGTAAAGGTGCTGACACCGAAGGAGAACCGGGTCATCCTTCAGAACCTGCTGCCGGAGGCTCTTCTTATGACTTTTGATACCAAAGATCCGGAGCGGTCAAAAGAACAGGTGATGGAGGCGTTTGACTGGGCAGACGTGACAGCTCTCGGGCCGGGACTGGGAAGAGAGCCGTGGGCGTATGAACTTACCCGTCTGGCCATGGAATATTTTCATAAGCCTCTGGTAGCGGATGCAGACGGTCTGAATCATCTGGCCGGACACAGGGAGTTGTTGGATACACATCAGGGAGAACTGATCGTAACGCCGCATCCGGGAGAGTTTGGACGGCTTACGGGAATGTCCGTCTCTCAGATCCTTGCTGACATTCCGGGACATGCCGTACAGTTTGCCGGTGAACATCGCTGCATCTGTGTTTTGAAAGATGCGCCCTCCGCAATCGGCAGTCCGACAGGAGTCTGCCATGTGAATACAACAGGTAATAACGGGATGTCCACAGGAGGGAGCGGAGATGTGCTGACCGGAATCATTTCAGGGCTTCTGGCACAGAAAGTGCCGGCATATGAAGCGGCAGTGCTGGGTGTCTGGCTGCATGGGAGAGCCGGGGATCTGGCTGCCAAAAGCGAAGGAACCTATGGAATGATGGCGCGGCATCTGGTCGAATATCTGCCGGAAGCGATGAAGAGAAACGGAAAGAATGGAGAAAAAGACAGGGCATGAGACCTTATTTACGAGTATGTGCAGAGATTAACCTGGATGCAGCGGCATATAATTTTAACAGCATGAAAGAGAATCTGGCGGAGGATACACAGATCATAGCGGTTGTGAAAACAGACGGATACGGGCATGGAGCGGTTCCGATTGCCCGTATGGCAGAGAACTTTCCTTATATATGGGGATTTGCGACGGCTACTGTGGAGGAGGCGCTCCTGCTTCGAAAAGCAGGCATTCATAAGCCGATTCTGATTTTGGGATATGTATTTCCGGATGTCTGTGAGGACATCGTGCAGAATGAGATCCGTCCTACTGTCTTTACCTTTGACTCTGCACGGCAGTTTTCAGAAGAGGCGGTTCGGCAGGGCAGGACGGTTCATTTACATATTAAAGTTGATACAGGGATGTCAAGGATCGGACTGAAGGACGATGAAGAAAGCGCAGATCTGGTCCGGGAGATCAGTCATCTTCCGAATGTGGAAACAGAAGGACTTTATACGCATTTTGCAAGGGCGGATGAGAAAGACAAGGCAGATGCAAGAAAGCAGCTTGAGCGTTACCGGGCATTTTCTGCGCTGGTGAAAGAAAAAGGGGTGGACATCTGTATGCATCACTGCTCCAACAGTGCCGGTATTTTTGATCTGAAAGAGGCAAACATGGACGCGGTGCGTGCCGGTATCTCCATCTATGGCCTGTATCCTTCAGAAGAAGTCAATCATCTGGCAGTTCCCATTACTCCGGTCCTTACGCTGAAAAGCCATGTGATCTATGTAAAGGATATTGAAGCCGGGACGTCGGTCAGCTACGGCGGAACCTTTACGGCGGAAAGGCCCATGCGGATTGCAACGGTTCCGGTAGGATACGGAGACGGTTATCCCCGTTCTCTGTCGGGGAAAGGCAGCGTGCTGATCCGCGGACAGCATGCGCCGATTCTCGGGCGGGTCTGTATGGATCAGTTTATGGTAGACGTGACGGATATACCGGAAGCGAAACCAGGGGATATGGTAATTCTGATCGGATCAGACGGTGGAAATGGAATTACGATGGAGGATCTGGGGGAACTGTCCGGCCGCTTTAACTATGAACTTGCCTGCGATATAGGGAAACGGGTTCCGCGCCGCTTCTGGAAGGATGGAAGGGCAGTGGCACAGCAGGATTATTTTGACATGACGGGAGTTATGGAACTGTAAGACAGGAAAAATCAAAAGTTATGTGAATAAAACAGGAAACGACTGGAAATACTCTGACTGAAAAAGCCATAAAAAAGAAAGTCTGGCAGATCGGAGTGAAAGAAATTGATTATCAGACGTGGAGATGTCTATTATGCGGATTTAAGGCCGGTAATCGGTTCAGAACAGGGCGGGATCCGTCCGGTACTGATTATTCAGAATGATATCGGGAACAGGCACAGTCCAACCGTGATCTGTGCGGCAATTACTTCAAAGATGAATAAAGCGAAGCTTCCGACGCATGTGGAACTGGAAGCGACCGCCTATCACATGGTGAAAGATTCTGTAATTCTTCTGGAACAGCTTCGGACGATCGATAAAAAAAGACTGAAGGATAAAGTGTGTCATCTGGACGCATCCATTCTGGAAAAAATAGATTCTGCGTTGAAAATCAGCCTGGAATTGGATACATAGGCTTGCCAACCCGGATTCCTCATGCTAAAATAAGGATCGGGATGTTGCAGGAATGTGTTTTGCAGCATCCCTATGACGAAAGAAAGAAAAGGAGAATATTTATGTCAGGACATTCCAAGTTCGCCAACATAAAGCATAAAAAAGAGAAAAATGACGCAGCGAAAGGAAAAATTTTTACGATCATCGGCCGCGAACTGGCGGTTGCGGTAAAAGAGGGAGGGCCGGATCCGAATAACAACAGCCGTCTGCGCGATGTGATTGCAAAAGCCAAGGCCAATAATATGCCCAACGATACCATTGACCGCGGGATCAAGCGTGCAGCCGGAGATGCGAATTCCGTTAATTATGAGCACGTTACATATGAAGGATACGGCCCGGGAGGAGTTGCGATTATTGTAGAGGCGCTGACGGATAACAAAAACCGGACCGCCTCCAATGTGCGGAATGCATTTACCAAAGGAAACGGCAGCATGGGAACGACCGGCTGTGTATCTTATATGTTTGACCAGAAGGGACAGATCATCATCGACCGGGAAGAGTGCGGGATGGATGCGGATGATCTGATGATGCTGGCGCTGGATGCAGGAGCGGAGGATTTTTCAGAGGAGGAGGACAGCTTTGAAGTGCTGACAACTCCGGAGGACTTTTCCGCAGTGCGGGAAGCGCTGGAAAAGGAAGGTATCCCCATGGTTCAGGCTGAGGTGACGATGATCCCGCAGACTTACAATACGCTGAGCGATGAAAATGATATGAAGTTTCTGAACCGTACACTGGATCTGCTGGACGATGATGACGATGTTCAGGCAGTCTATCACAACTGGGAAGAGTAAGGTGACCATGTTTAAAGAAGGGACATGTCCCAGATGCCATGAGAAGATACAGGTTCCGGATGACAGGGAGAAGATTCTCTGTATGTACTGCGGAGAAGAGATTCTGGTAAAGAAGGCACTGGGTGAGGAAAAAGCAGTCGATTATGCGGCATATGGCGAGAATTATAATCGGGCGCTTCAGGCGCTTCAGGAGTTGATCAGAACCTGTTATAAACCCATGCAGGATTTTAAGAAAAATCTGTATGAAGGAGTGTTTCAGAACTTCTATTCTTCGCACCGGAGTATGTTCGAGGCAATGGAATATGTCTATCAGCAGGAAGAGAAGCCGGATGTCTGGATGAAAAAAATGGTTTCCTGCGTGATCGAAGCAGTTCAGGAGGACCTGAAGACATATAAATTCAAAGGTCAGAAGAATCAGCGCCTTCTGGACTATAATTTTCTGATCAGTGTTTATCTGGTACCTGCAGTGCTGAAGTATCCGGCAGAGGTTTCAGAGCCTTTTGCAGATATGTTGATTGCATCATGGAATGAGACTTTTGATACATCCATTGGAAAAGCCCGGTTTGATGATATTGACAGTGGATTTCATCGAAAACTGTGCTACATCACAACGGCAGTCTGCGAAGGCCTTGGAAAGGGAGAAGACTGCTGTGAACTGAGTATTTTGAAGGAGTACAGGGACCGGTATCTGGAATCCACAGAAGAAGGACATGCTCTTGTGGAGGAATATTATGATATTGCGCCGACGATCGTAAAAAGGATCGACAGACAGGAGAATCGAAAGGAACTCTATCAGGATTTGTACGAGGAGTATCTGGTTCCCTGTATCCGGAAGATTGAAGAGCAGGATTATGAAGCATGTAAAACCCTGTATCAGGATATGGTGCTGAAGCTGAAGGAAAGATATATACAATAGTCGAAAACAGGAGGAGTAAGTACATGGGAAAGAAATACAGGCCGGATACGATCTGCGTACAGGCCGGATGGAAACCGAAAAAAGGGGAGCCAAGAGTGCTTCCGATCTACCAGAGCACGACTTTTAAATATGATACCACGGATGAGATGGGCAGGCTTTTTGCACTGGAGGACGAGGGGTATTTTTATACCCGTCTGCAGAATCCGACCAATGACGCAGTGGCGGAGAAGATCGCAGAACTGGAGGGCGGCGTAGCAGCCATGCTGACGTCTTCCGGACAGGCGGCGAATTTCTATACGATCGCCAATCTGTGCCGGGCAGGCGATCATATTGTCTGCTCCGCCAAAGTGTACGGAGGAACTTTTAATCTGTATGCGGCGACGATCAAAAAACTGGGCATTGACTGCACCTTCGTGGATCCGGATGATTCGGCGGAGGTGATCGACCAGGCGTTTCGTGAGAATACGAAGGCAGTCGTGGGAGAGACGATCGCCAATCCGGCGCTGACGGTTCTGGACATTGAGAAATTTGCCGTACTGGCGCATAAGCACGGGGTTCCGCTGATCGTGGACAATACCTTTGCAACGCCGATCAACTGCAGGCCGTTTGAGTTCGGTGCGGACATCGTGACTCATTCTACGACCAAATATATGGACGGACATGCCATGGCAGTAGGCGGATGCATTGTGGACAGCGGAAATTTTGACTGGGAAGCGTATGCAGAGAAATTTCCGGGACTGACGACGCCGGATGAGACTTATCATGGCGTGGTCTATACGAAGCAGTTTGGAAAGAAGGCGTTTATCACCAAGGCGACGGCGCAGCTTATGCGGGATCTGGGGAGCATTCAGTCTCCAATGAATTCGTTTTTGCTGAATGTGGGTCTGGAGACACTGCCGCTTCGTATGGAAAAGCACTGCAGTAATGCGAAGAAGACGGCAGAGTTTCTGAAAAATCATGAGAAAGTGGAATTTGTCAACTGTGCCATGATCAAAGGCGATCCGTACTATGAGCTGGCGCAGAAATATATGCCGAATGGAACCTGCGGCGTGCTTTCTTTCGGTCTGAAGGGAACAAAGGAGGATGCAGTCCGGTTTATGGATGCACTGAAGCTCTGTGCAATCGTTACGCATGTGGCGGATGCCCGCACCTGCGTGCTCCATCCGGCAAGTCATACGCATCGTCAGATGAACGATGAACAGCTGAGGGAGGCAGGCGTGACGCCGGGGATGATCCGGCTGTCGGTTGGCATCGAGCATCCGCAGGATATTATTGAGGATCTGGAACAGGCCCTTTTGCAGGTATAAGGGCAATGAATATAAAATCGTATATGAGATGATCAGATAAGGTGTAAAGTCCTGGTTGAACGGCCAGAGACTTTGCATCTTTTTATTTTGCCGTGCTTTTCCGGGTAACACAGGATATATAGAATGTTTATTGAAGAAACAGCAGAAAATAATCCAAAACCAATACCAGGAGGAGAAAATGAGCAGAGTATATGGATATGTGCGCGTAAGCACCAGAGAACAGAATGAAGACAGGCAGATGATCGCGTTACAGCAGATCCGGGTTCCGGAAGAAAACATCTATGTGGATAAACAGTCGGGGAAAGATTTTTACCGGCCCATGTATCAACAGCTGGTGAAGAGATATAACTTCTCGGAATCTCAATGAATGTGATTCTAACTGAAAATTGACAACTGAATATCGTGCAGGAAAAGAAATTTGAGAAAAATGGACATAAACATTGGACATAGCGGGTACTATGCCTTGAAAAATCTTATGGAATCGCTTAAGATATCATTATTAGGCGGTGAATCCTAATAATGATTCTTGAAATGCCTCAGCAGAGGGCATTTCCCAGGCATCAAGATGCTGTAACATCATGATGCCGTAGAGGCGGCAGTACCACATCTTCGTCGAGCGGTGCCTGCCGTCTTCTAATTTATAGTCCTCTTTCTCGCGCTTGTTGGAGCGCTCCACGGAAGTCCTTCTGTCATATTCCTTTTCCCATGCTTTAGAGTCCCTTGGCGGTATGTTAAATAACCTTGGATTGTCATCGGTAAAGATGTGTACGGTTCTTCCATATTTCGCCGGTGAACAAGGGTGTTCACAGAAGCAGCCACGTTTCCGGTTTGATTTCGGGCACCGGTATTTTGCCCGGTGTTTGGCAGCTTCATATCCATCTTTATGCATACGTAAGCCCAACTTACAGACAGGGACACCATCGTCATCGATTGTGAAATCGTCCTTATAGGTAAAATGCCCGGTATGTCCGGGATTGAGGTCGATAAACGGTGTGATATGTTCCCGTCTGCAGTATTCATAAACAGGGTAAGCGTCGTGTGCAGAATCCAGAAGGAGCTTTTCAATCTGGAATTTCGGAAGATATGCTTTCATGGTGAAAAAGGAATGGAGAAAGGAAAGCATATCATGCCTGGAGGCACGTTCTAAAAGAGGGAATACAGGGAGATCATTGTAGGAATCGGAAGCCACATACATGTAGAGGTGGTAGCCGAAGAAATAACATTCCCTGTGGGAGTCCCACCCCCAGTTACAGTCGGGCTGGGAATAATGACGTTTGCAGTTACAAGAAGAACAGCCTTTCTCCTTACAATCGCATATGCGCTTTTTCCGCTGCTGTGAGGTAGTACGGACAGGGGTGCCGTCACCGGCAAGAGCCAGATGGCCAGGAACGATCAAGCCGTTGTGAATGGAACGGTCCAGGAACTGCTGCTGATAAAGGCGGAAAATGAGGAAAAAGGGATTCTCAGGTTTTAAATGCCAGCGTTCCAGCAAGGGAAGAAGTTTTGAAGCAGTGCTGGAAGAATCGCAGGGAGTCTTATCGCCTTTCTTTTTGCCTTTGGGAGTTTTCTTCATTTTAGGGAACCGGTCTTTCGGGGAAAGGTTGTTGGAGTCATCCTGCCAGATGCGGGAAAAGAAATCATAAAAAGTACCGACACCAGGGGTATCCCCGAAAGAGAAACCGCTGAGGATGGCATAAAGGGGAGTTTCCTTGAGCATGCGGCACCAGACAGTGATGGAAGTCACTTTTAGTTTCAAAGCAAGCAGGTAGGAGCGCAGCAAGCAGGAAGGGAGCCTTGGTTCCGGGCCAAAAACAGAGTAACATTCCTGCATGATAGAATCCGTCTTGGAAAGATCGAGATACCAGAACTGCACGATATAATCCCAAGTGCTTTTTGGAAGCACAAAGGGATCAGGATAAAATTTAAGAAACTGGGATACGAAAGTATCCTGATAGGCGGCATGGCCGCCGGGATTTGTAGGTAACAAAGAAATCGCCTCCAGTCGATTGAAATAAAATATAATCAATCGGCTTCGCCGCAAATTTTGAGCGATTTGTCAAGTGTTTTTGCAAAAAAAGTGGGTGATTTTTTTGAGATAGGGGTCTGAAAGCCTTATAAAATCAAGGCTGAAGATTCCGAGAAGTTATATCATTACAAAGGGTGCGCATTTTGGAAAATAATTCTTTCAATAAGCACTTGATAAAATCAAATAGATTAGGTATACTAGGAGTATGACTTCCTGAAATGTTCGATACTCTTGAATTTTTGAACCTACAATACTTTAAACGGG
>CAJTXP010000034.1 GCA_910583615.1 uncultured Lachnospiraceae bacterium
AACATTTATACAGGCTTTGTTTGAAAATATCTGCTGGGAAAGTTGAGTAATTTATCTAAAAGATCTAAAAGTTCTTTTAATGCTTCTAAAGCCATCTTTTTCCTCCAATTGCTACCGGCACTGCAGCACCACCACCGCCGCATTATCCTTATCCTCTTTCCCGCTCCGGTTCACCAGTTCAATCAGCTGATACGCCTTCTGCTGGCAGTCGCCCTCACCTTCCAGACAGTCCTCCATATCCTTCCATCTGGCGGTCTCGTACAAACCGTCGCTCATCAGCAGAACATATTCCCCTCCATACAGGCTGATCGGCTTATCAAAGAATTCGATATCGCAGAAACCGTCCTGTCCCACGAAGTTGTACAGCCGGTGCCGCTCCAGAAGTGCTGCTGCCTCCTGTCTGGTCAGTTTTCCTTCTTCATATTTCTGCCTTGCCAGTACATCGATCGTATGTCCGGAAGTGACCGGAACCAGTTCCTGATTCCGATACACGGCTACTTTTACATTTCCTGCGGCGGCATAATAGAGCCTGCGGTCTCTGACCATTACAGCGGCAACGGAAGCACAGCCCTGTTCCTCTTCCAGCCTGTTCAGAATCTCCCGGTTCGCCCCCTGAAATGCCCGGCGGAAGGAATACTGTGGATTGTAAAAGGCGTCCCCGTCTTCAAAGATCTGCAGGAATGCTTCCACCGCCGTCCCTGCGGCAATCTTTCCGCCAAAGCGCTTTCCCATCCCGTCCGCCAGAACCGCCATGGTTCCTTCCAAAGCCGTCTTTATTCCATACACATCTTCCTGTACTTCCCGGTCCCCAATGGTTTTGGATGCTCCGCTCTCACACCCGGATACGGAAGCCGGCTCTCTCTTTCTGCCGGAAAACCGCAGAAAGATACGAAAAAGGATCAGCAGGCAGATCATCAGAAGCAGAAATGCAATCACAGATTCCGGAATGGTCATGACCCTTTTTCCTCCCACATGAACTGTTCTCCGCAGAAGGGTATAAATGCAAACTTGCTGTCCCCCATCTCAATCACATCATAGGTACTCAAAACCGTCGGCGTATATACCGCCGCATCATTCAGATACACAATACCGTTGCTGTCTCCGGGAAGCAGCACCGTCTCTTTTTTCTTCGGGTCGAAAACAATCACTCCATGATTTCTCCTGGATATTTTATTGTCGCCCAGAATCTGGATATCCATATCATCTGCTCTTCCAATAAAATTCTTGCCGCTTCGGATCTTATAATCCTTTCCCTGGCGGGGACCGGAGATACATACGATCCAGCCGCAGACCGGAGCGCTCTCCTGGATAAACAGCAGTTCTTCCAGCGCTTCTGTGCTGTCTCTTCCTGTCTCTTTTTTCTCCTGTGTGGCGGTTTCAATGTTACAGTACGGGCATACCGTCCCGTATCTTCTGGCTGAAAACAGATGCCCGTTCTGGCATCGGATAAGATTACTGCTCATATGCTTTTTTGCTCCTTTTCTCTTCTGTTCTGGCTGTTTCTCTATCTTAAGAGCAGCCGGTTCATACCTACATGGAGGCAGTCTCCTTTTTCCAGACGGCATGGCGTATCCGGGGACAGACGATAAATCTTTCCGTCTGCTGATTTTTTTACACTGAGGCCGTTTCTGCTCCCAAGATCTTCCGCATACCAGCTGCCTGAGGAATAATTCAGCACTGCATGCTCCGGATCCACCATACCGGCATACGGTCCCTGTCCCAAGTCGATATCCGCTTCGCTGTCCTTTACATCCCGGCCGATCAGTACGGACACTCTTCCGTACAGGTTCCACACCATCAGTTCAGTATCTTCTTCGCTCAGAAGTACCAGTTCTGTCACCATCTCTGGTACATCCGGGTCTGTATCCAGACCTTCTAAACGTTCTTTCAGACCCTTTTTCCTGTTCTGCTGATCCAGAAATGCCAGGAAAAAACACACGATTGCAGCAACTGCAGAGATCCACAGAATATTATCCCGGTATCTTATCTGCTCCGGATAGAACCATGCGATCCCAAAGACTGCAAGGCAGACGCAGCCAGTCGCCAGATCGGTCATGCACTTCTTCATCCTGCTCCCTCCCTTTATCTTTTTATCCCCATAAATTTTTCAAACAGTTCTGTTGTGTCAATAGGATTTACTTTTTTCTTCTGCTCCTGATTTTCTTTCTTTTCATAATTTCCCGGCCGAAAACCAAAAAACTGCTCAAAGCCGGCTGACGGATTTCCATAATCAAAACCGGCTGATTTTCTGTTTCCAGTTTCTGATTTTTTTTCATTTCCTTCTGTTTTCTTTTCAACACGGCGCATCTGATCATATTCCCTGCGCTTTTTTGGATCCCCGAGTATCGCATAAGCGATTCCCGCCTCTTTGAACTTCTGTTCTGCTTCCCTGTCTCCGGGATTGGTATCCGGATGGTATTTTTTCGCCAGTATGCGGTATCTCTTCTTGATTTCTTCTTCGGAAGCGTCCTCTCTTATTCCAAGTATCCTGTAATAATCCTGTTCCACCCTCCCGGTTCCTCCTGTTATCTGTGGTGTTGCAGCCCGTTTTATGGATAAAAGGACAGGGGAACATCCCATTCGGCATTCCCCTGTCTCTTCTGTTTAGGAAGCGGAATATCCGCCTTCTATGGTGATCATGTTCAGCTTGTCTTTTTTCTGTTTAATAACCAGTGTAAAAGTTCCGGTTCCTTCCGAGTCCCCGAAGTTCTCTTTGTAATCGATCACAAACGCATTCGGAAAATAATATTTCCGTTCCATCACGCCGGCCGCCACGTGCTCTACGGTGACTTTCCGATAACAGTCCGCCTTTTCTGCGGGAACTGCAGACCAGAGCGCCAGCTTTCTGGTGCTGTCAAAGGGGTCTCCGTCCACGGCGGTCAGTATCCTTCCGGTAATCGTCAGCGTGCTTCCCACGTCCTTCGTCCTGGCGTTGGAATCCTGCGGGATATCGGTCGTGAATTTTACACTCCGCACGCATTCTTTTGCAATCTCAAAACTTTCTGTTCCTTCTACGGTTACTTTATATGACATTTCTTCTCCTCCTTCCGTTTCCCGTTACTCGCCGCCGAAGCCGCCTTCGATCTTTGCCGCTGCATTCTCGTCTTTTTTCTGCTTCATATGGATGTAGAAAGTTCCGACGCCGCTCTCATCATCTACTTCCTCGCTGTATTCCATAACGAAGGCGTCCGGCAGCGTGATCTGCCTTACGACCTGACCTGCAGATACCACCGTGATCTCCGCGCTCCGGTAGCAGTCCGGACGTTCCGACGGAACCTGGGACCACTGGGCAAGCCCGAGAGTCGCGTCTCCTTCGCCTGCCCCGCGCTTATAGAGCATCCTGCCCCACACTTTTACCGTCATTCCGAAATCCGTTGCCCGGGCGTTGGAATCCGGCGACGAAGCAGAATTGAAATCCACTCTGGTAATGCTTCTCTCATCAAAAACAATGTCTTCGGTTCCTCCGGTGATTTTCATACGAAATCCCATGAATCTTTCCTCCTTTGAAGTTTTGCTGTTTTTTATTTTTTATGATCATCCCTTTGCTGCTGAAAGACGGTTGATCTCCACTTCCAGATTCTTGACGTTTCCGTTAAAGGTAATGTTCAGGGTACAGTAACCGTTGTCCTCGTCGATCAGATATTCGATATCGTCTCCCTGACCAAGGATCCCGTTCAGATATTCTCTCCTGGCAAGCCACTGGCTCTTCTGGCTGTTGGGATTATTGGAGAAGAACTGTACAATGGAGTCCTCCTTGAAATCGCCCGTCCCATGCCGCAGAATCCGCTCGATGTAGTTGCTGACCTGGGTCTTGTAGATGGGCTCGTACACATATCCGTCCGACATCAGATTCCTTGTTTTATAGACCATGATATTGGTGATATCATTTCCTTTGTAGACTGCATTCTCGGAACTGAAGACAAATCCGAAATTCTTCCGGTTGATGTCATTTTTGATCGAATTGGTGAATCCCGTGATCTCCTTTGCCATGGTGGTGCAGACCACCAGCGCATGATCATCCGCCTCCATATCGAATCTCACTCCCGGCAGTTCCGGATCTATCCGTCTCTTTCCAAATTTGCTGCTCAGATATTCCGGACACTGATACGCCGCCACGATGCCAGCCGCCACATAAGCCGCGCCCACATACACCCCGTCGATCCACAGCTTCATGATATCTTCTTTTTCGCCGGACAGCTCTGCAGTCTCTCCGTTGATCACCATACGTCTGTCCAGAACCACTCCGGATTTATCTTTTGGAATGATTGTAAAATTCGGCAGACAGGGAATTGCATATTCACTGTACGGTTTTCCGCGCAGGGGTGCACAGCGGTCCTCATACTTCTCCACCCCTTCGGTGGCAAGGGCATTGAACGTGGTACTGTCGTCCGCCTCATAGCTGAAAAAGCACTGCACGCCGTAATCCTTGAACACATCCAGCAGTCTTGCCATCGATTCCACACTGTTCACATCGCTGCGTTCGGTCTTTGCATTTCCCCGGAAACGCTCTCTGGTCAGTTTCATTTTGCTGTACTGATCCAGAGACACATTGGGCATAATGGCATACCATACGGTATTTCCAAAATCATTCTTCGCGTTGACCGTATTCAGATAGGTAATCAGCCGGGATATGTTGCCGGATTTTGCCAACAGGTCATTGGGCACATTGGTTACCAGCAGGGAAGGTTTCATGCCTTTTATTTTTTTCGGATACTGTTCAAAGAAGCACCAGACTCCCAGCAGTTTCTCAATCAGAGGTTTTACAGTTTTGATAAATGCATCCTTGGATTCCCGGTAAAACTCCAGATAGGAATTATAATTGGCAACCTCCTGCTCCAGATCGGCGCTGCTCTCCATCGTGGAGGCCAGCGGACAGAAGGTCCGGGCTACCAGAGAGGCCACATAGTCATTCCCTTCTTCGTTCAGCGCCGAATAGTCCTCTTTCAGCGCTTCGATCAGTCCGGTGTTCGCATGATCATCCACGGTCGCCAGAGCGGTGCTCTCCGCTTTCGGCGCCTCCAGCACTTTCAGTTCTCCGTGTTCTCCCATGCTCAGCACGCCGAGCGCCAGCGGGGTATTGTCCTTTTTGTCTGTCCCGTCTCCAAGCAGAAGTCTTGTCTTGATGTCTTCGATCGCCAGCGGCAGCATGGCCATGACGTTGTTGTAATTGGCGCTGGCTTCCTCAAACATCACATTCAGCCGGTCGGCCAGGTCAAGCTTTTTCGGATCTCCCTCTTCCAGTTTGGCGTATTCCCCATAGGTGTACTGCAGTTCTTTCCGGTTCTGCCGGATGGCTTCCATCACTTTCCTGGGCGAGATCATCTCTGTGAGCTTTTCAAATTTGAAATCCACATTGATGCTTCCTTCCGCTCTCCTGGTATCCACCATGGACATCAGCATGGACATGAATTCATTCTGCCTGTTCAGAGGGATCTCCGTCAGCATCTCTTCCGGTACGTATTCTGGACGTTCCAGTTGGTATACCACCTTCGGATCCGCCTTCGGATTGTTGGCATTACAGTAGCAGTATACTTTGGGATCCAGCTTTTCCAGAAGCTCATCAAAGCTGTGGACCAGCAGATGGTCGTTGATCTCCCGGATCTTGTCGTCTGACAGACTTTCCATTCCGCGGACATCTCCTACCAGAGTCAGAAAATCCAGCTTATCCGGATTGATGACCTCGAAGAGCATGGTCCGGTTTGTCTGCTTTATCACATTTCCCATAGTGATTGCTTCCTCCTTGTGTATTTTATGGTTAAAGGAAAGTTATTCCCATATCCCTTCTCTTTCTCCCGGCTTCAGATTCCGGTAATGCAGTTCCAGCTCCGTCTGTTCATCTTCAAAGGATACGGTGATCTTTGCGTTATAGTACACCGGATATCCCGTGCCTTTCTTCAGAATCTCCATCCCGCGCATGACGGTACAGCCTTCGGTCTGATCCAGCACGATCAGGCTGTGATCAGGCCCCGGATACAGAAGAATGCCGTCCGCTCCGATCTTTCCAAGCCGGATTCCGCAGGAAGTAAGAATCTGATCCAGGGTAAGCCTGCCGGATTTTCTCCCGAACAGGCGATACGTCTGGGGCGGAACATCCCTGCCGTCTTCTGTGCGGACCACATACAGATTCAGTTTTCCGGAATAGGGACAGTCTCTGACCTCCGATGGTTTCCTGTCTTCCTTCCCTGCGGATTCTCCGGCCATGTATATGATTGTCGTATGCTTCTTTCGCATCCAGATCAGCGCAAGAATCAGCAGCGCAAGACCCAGAATGCCGAGAATGAAAGCCAGCGGCCGATAGTCGGGAGCCGGTTCATATACCGGGTCCGGAACTTTCTCAATCCCTGCCGTAGCCGGCTGCTCCATACGAAAAACTGCATCTTCTGCATCTGCCTCCACCGACACTTCCAGACGATCGATCCCGTCCGCGGGCAATGTCATGCAGATCTGTCCCTGCCGGATCACTTCCGTATACGTCTCGCCGTTGATCCTTAAGGTTATTTCTTTTCCTTCAAATCCCGGATCCGCCCATATGTTTTCATGATCCCTGGAAGAGGCCGGAAGCCGGATCGTAAGATCGACCTTATGTTCATAGACCGGCGGAACATTTTTCTCTTCCTCCGTCCGCGGAATCTCTTCCGTCCGGTACCTGGCAGTCACTTCCGGGACTGCGTCATATTCCAGAATTTCATACCCCTGTATTTCAGCGCCATCCGATTCCCCGTACTGCACCTGCATCGTTCCTGCCTCCGGATCTGACAGCTGAATCATGGCATAACGCTGTCCCCGGATGATCTGTATGTGTTCGGCCGGATGGTCGGCAATGATCTCTCCGATCGGCTGATCCGACCAGAGCACGCAGGTTACCCGCTCCGCCCCGACCGGTATCTCATAACTCAGGCTCCCGGCTTCTGCTCTTACATTCTCTTTTGGAAAATCCAGGCGTTCTGTAAGGATGCGCCCCATGATCTGAGACAATGTTCCCGACTGTCCTTCCCAGTAGATGGCGCCGTCCGTCTCTTCCGCGCCGGCAAAGATATGCATCCTGGGATCCCGAAGTTCTGAACCGATCGCCACGATGTACATCCGGATGCCTTTCTCTCCGGCCCGGGCGGCTGCTTCCGCATACAGGCTCCTGGATGTTTCCTTTTCCTGCGGATCCGGCATATCGATCTCTCCGTCTGTCAGCATGATGATGCACCGGTCGGTGTCCGCATCTTCCGTAAAAAGCTCTACCGCCTGACGAAGTCCTTCCCCTGCATTGGTATAACCGGAGCAGGTCAGATTCTCCAGTATCTCTTCCATCTGCTGCGCTTCTGTCCCAAACGGAACTTTGGCCTGTATGTCCGTCCCGTACGCGATCAGACCGGACTGCCAGTTTTTTGGGAGTCCATACCAGATCTCACGGACTGCATCAGCCGCCAGCCGGTCCGGGTCCTGGGTATTCATGGATGCACTGGTATCCAGCAGGAACACGATCTCACCGGCACAGGTGTTATATCCGTCTTCCTCTTTTGCCGCGGCATTCTCTGCAGGCAGAAAGCCGGACAGCAGCAGTATAAAAACGGTTAAGAAAAAATTCCGCCACTTTTTCATATGTACTCCTCCTGACGCCCGCTGAAACGCCATGTTTTTCTCTGTGCAGAAAATAGCATGTTTCCCTGTCTTCTACAACCCTGTTTCCAGAAAATGTCATTTTTTTTCCGAAAATTGCATCGATAAAAATAATATAATTTCTGTTTAGCAGTTTTTATTCTAAATTTTTTCTTTTTATCACGCCGGCGCACAGCAGAAGCGCCACTTTGATGTGTCTCATAAGCATCTCCAACTTTACGTCTGTAGTTGAATTCGGGATAAGAAAAGGGGGTGTTCCCCTTTTCTCATTATTAGTAAATCACGCTTCCTTCCACATCCATGGATTGACTACTGCGGTTTTCCACATATGCAGAATAAGATCCCGATGTTTTTATCGTAAATGTATGCGTTAGATCTCCTTCTCCCTCAATCCATGTATATGTATTCGTGTCATTATTTTTAATTCCAATTCGATAAGTAATATTTTTATCACTGCATTTTGCACTGATTATAATTGTATCCCCTTTCGACATTTGAACCGTATTAAGTATCAATCTGGTTTTTTTACTGACAGTTTCAACAAAAACGCTGGATCTTTTATTCGTATTTCCCGTATCCGACGCATAGATTTCCGTCACACTGCCGTCATCCATCCCATGTTCTTCCAGGGATTCATCTCCCCAGTTCTGCGGCTCATCTTCTATCTCCGTCTCCCCTGCATGCAGCCACGTCTCCTGCAGTTTCGCCCCTGCAGAAGCAAACGCCACAGAAGGAATCAGCGAGATTCCCAGCAGGCAGGCGCACCCCGCCGCGATCACCCTGTTCTTTGTACGTTCGAATTCCTTTACCTTTACCATAATTTCAATCCTCCTGATCAAATCATTTTTCTTTTCTGCGAATGCGCTTGTCTGGGGCAGATACAGATCCGGATCTGCCTGAGCAGCCAGCAGCACGGTATATTCTTTTTTGGTATACCAGGGCTTCTCCATGGAAGAGCGCAGGTCGCATACGGTCTCCTGATAACGGACCAGATCCCGGAACTGCCTGTATACCACAGGATTAAACCAGTGCACGCACATCATGGCCACTCCAAACATCCGCCAGCGCAGATCCCCGAATATGATATGGTTTACCTCATGCTCCAGAACCATCCGCAGTTCTTTCTCCGTATACGTTTTATCCGGCAAAAGAATCATATGTTTTCCGCCTCTGCGGACGGAAACCGGCGAACAAAGCGTCCGGTTCTCATACAGGAAAAGCCGCGCGTTGGGAAACCGCTCCTGATATTCCAGGAAAACCTTCCGGCTGTCTTTGCAGCAGACCTCCCGGTTCTCTCTCATTCTCCTGTACAGCGCCGTACTTCTGCTGATATACCGATACAGGAATATCAGCACGCCTCCGGCCCACAGAATCCCCAGCGCCCCGAAAAAGGGATACATCCCCGGAACCATCCCTGAAACAAATTCGCCTTTTATCACATAGTACCCTTTCAAGGGGCGGAATCCAAATCGGGACAGATATACATACGCAAACGTAACCGGAACCGCATACAGAAGAAGCGCCGCCTTCCGAACCGCCAGCGCAAAGAAATAATCGTTTTCTCCCCAAAGTCTTTTCCTGCACATAATCACCGCCCAGGCCAGACTCCCGGCAGCGCTCTCAAACAGCAGGCAGGATAAAAACAGTCTGATCCACAGCATTTTAATCCATATCATCCAGAAGCCTCCTGATCCGTTCTTTTTCTTCTTCCGTCAGGCGGGTCACCTTTGCGAAAGAGGCGACCAGCCCGTCCAGACTCCCGTCTCCCCAGAAAGTAATCTGCCGTTCAAATTCCATTTTTCGGTAAGCATCCTCCATAACCAGCGGATAATAGTAAAAGCTTCTGCCCTTCCGCTCCATATCCAGATATCCTTTTTTCACCATTCTCCCCAAAAATGTCGAAATCGTCTGCACTTTCCACTTTTTACCGTATTTTTGATTGGTCCGCACCATGATCTCCTGTACCGAAAGCGGTTCCTCGCTCTCCCAGACCGTCTTCATCACAAGGAGCTCACTGTCTGTCAACCAGTCGTTCATCTCATTTCCCCTTTCGTAATAATTATAATTATTTTTATAGTTCAATTGTATTTGTAGTTATTTTAACGTATCATACAAATTTTTGCAATACTTTTTTATTTTTTTGTATGTTGTGCATGTTGGACAGCACAAGCAGGACAATAAACTCGTTTTCTTCTTCTGTAATGTCAAGCAGCCCCTGATACTGCTCCGCCAGTTCGCTCACATTTTTCAGTCCGAAGCCGTGCTTTCTCTGATCCTTCTTTGTAGTCTGAAAAACCGTTCGTTTCTTTACCGTCCTCCGGGGACAGCTGTTTGTGATCTTTATGATCAGCATGTTTGCATTCTCCATGCGCAGATCAATCGAAACATATCCGTTTTCACAGATTTCCGCAGCCTCCAGCGCATTGTCGATCAGATTTCCAAAGATGCGGATCTTGTCTGTTTCGCGCAGAAATTCAAGTTCTACGCCCGGCTGTATCATTACCTCATACCGGATTCCTTTCCCCTTTGCCCTTTCTGCACGTTCCATCAGGACCGCATTTACGATGGGGTCTCTCAGGTAGATTTCTGTATCCAGCCTGTCTTTTCTGTCCAGAAACCGGGAAGCTTCTATAGACAGTTCTTTCAGCGCGCCTGTATTTTCAGTTTCCGAGAACTGCCGGATCGTCTGTACGATATGGCGCGCTTCGTGAAGATAATCCGCATATTCCCGATTCAGCTTTTCCATCTTCAGATAATGGCTGTGTTCCAGCACTGTTTTTAACTGTACCAGCTCTTTTTCTTTCAAAGAATGTTCCGCTTCCAGCAGCCGGTCAACCAGAGAAAAATCCACAATGCTGCTGAGCACGCTCAAAATCCCGCCCAGAAAGATACAGATCTGATCAAATGGCTGCTGCTGGCCCTGAATCAGGAACCCGTTCAGCAGAAGCAGAATCGATACCGGCTGAACAAACAGACTCTTCACCTTTGATCCTCCAACATGCTCGGACAAATAATGTCTCTTCTTTTGAAGAATCTGTACCACCACGAATTCGACCAGTTTTTCCATCAGAAGCACGCTGACTCTTCGTACTTCCGTTGTCCGGGTGTCTATCCCCAGCACTCCATACAAAAACAGAAAGATAAACTCTATGATCGACATAAGCACTACAAAAAATATGAGGTAGGAAACAGTATCCTTCCATCCGGCCCGGAAAACAAGCCAGATATACAGTTCACAAACGCACAGCGCGCAGATCATATTCACGCCGGGAAGCTGAAGGCTGTTCACTGCATACAAAATGGCTGCACATCCTGCCGTAAACATCACCCGGACACAGATTCGCTCCTCGTATGCCGAAAATATATCTTTCAGAAAATAAAAAAGGAGATAGATCTCAAACACGCAGCTTAGATACATGACACATTCACAGACAAACAATTCCATCCTTTTCCTATCCCCTCCAGTATCTGCCGCACCGGCTGTCAAATTCCTTCTTCCTGCTTCTCGCAATATTCAGTATCGTTCCGTCCTCCAGCCGAACGGTATCTTTCGTTATAGATGCAACATAATGGATATTGATAATATAACTCTTCTTTCCATATGCGAAGCCGTATTCTTCCAGCTTCGCATAATGTTCATTCAGCTTCATCGTACTTCTCAGGGTAAATTCCTTTCGCTCTTTTGGCGCCTGTTCCGGACCGCAGATTTCGGACGCCTTTTCTTTTGTCAGATAAATGTCCGTTCCTTTATCCCTGATTGCAATATACAGAATATCTTCCGTTTTCAATACATATTGTTTTTCTTTATCGAACGCCAGAATATGCGGTATGCGTTTTCTTCTCTTTGCCTCCTTCATCACCTTTTGAATGCCGGCCTTTAAATCTTCCGTTCCCCTGTCCTTCATCAGATATTGACAAGGGCGCACGTTTGCAATACAGCTGGCGGGATAATCATACGCCGTATAAAAGACGAGCAGGGCATTCTCATCATTTTGCTGTAAATATACGGCTGTATCTATGCCCTCCTGCTCTTTGTCCATCCTGATATCCAGAAACACAACGTCATATTCCCGTCTCTGCTCCAGCAGTGCCTGTCCATTCGGAAATTCGTCCATGCACACATCTGCAGAAGGTCCGATGCATTCCCGAATCAGATCTGCCAGTTTTTTTCTGTCTGAAGCACAATCATCACATATTGCAATCTTCATGTTTATCTCCTTTGACCGTATTCTGTCACCGGCAAATCCTGCCGCTGATCTTCCTGACTCTGCAATTCTCTGTCCATTGCTCTGTCTTCGTTTCAATCATATCACACCAACCATCAATACATGAAAAGGAGGATGAATTCAATACAGGGCGATAAGAGATTTTAAAATCACATTTGATCTCTTGTTACTTTTCACGGATTGGGGGACTGCGTCCTGGGCCTCTGTGCTCTGCAGCGCTGTGTGGACTGGAGCGGACAGCGGAGTCGTTTTGTCCGTCACAGGCGAACAAACCTGTCCGAATGAGACGGACAAAACGGCTTCGGTGTCCGATACACTCCATACGAGCGCAGAGCACAGAGGCCCAGGGCGCAGCCCCCACCCTGTGAAAAGTAACGATCTCTTTGACTACCGAATCTGATTCAGTATCCCCGGGTCCTTGATCTTCGTATCCTCTGCGAACAGCAGGATCTTGGACATGATTTCCGCGGTTTTGGGGTCCTCGTCCACAAAGGGCAGGAAGATCCTTCCTCTGTGCTGGGAATGAACCGGAACCACGTACAGCATGGCATTACCCATCTGATGCACGACGCCGCTTCCCAGATGCACCGTATATTCGCCCAGCTTTCCTTTGATGACTGCAAAGTTGCCCTCAACCTTCACATTTTTGATCCGGAACAGCGCAAGGTTGCATTCCACAAGGGCGCGGCGCATCTCGATGGTGGAATGGCTCGCCTCCGGATCGACGCCGCCTGCGTGGGCCACGCTGACCGCCAGGTCCACATCCCGCATGACCTCGCTGTAGATGACATCCGGAATCTCCTTGATCTTCATCGTCTTTCCCGTCTTACGGTCCAGAAATACCACCCATTCCAGGGTCGGCGCTTCGATATCGCCCGGAGAGAACCAGTCCGCCATGGCGTAGATCCGCGCCACGATATTTTCCTTATAATAAATCTTCTGCAGGCCGTCGTCGTAGTCTGCCACCCAGCGGCGTCCGCGAAGCGCGCCGACGGTCTTCTGCGGCTGGATCTGATTGCCGGAAAAGAGCATGGACTCTCCCTTTTCCAGCTCCTCCGACAGCTTCACATAGAATTCGCGGAATACCTGTTTAAACGGCTGCTTCAGCTGCTTTTCAAACAGAAGCTTCTGGTATTCGCTCCAGTGCCCTTCCCGGTAAAGGTCGACCGGATGTGCGATCAGAAGCGCATCCTCTGATCTTACAGGTGTAAGTTTTCCCTGATAATCCACAATACCGTCTTCCGTCAGAAAGCCCAGACAGGGCGGCTTTGCCTGATCTTCCTGTACAGGCATGACGATCAGCGGCTTCAGGATCGGAGCGGCAACCGGATTTTTGAAAAGGTCCAGAAGCTCCCATACCTCGAACGCGGTCCGGTCCTCCATGGCCTGCTCCAGCATCTGCCGGGTCCTGCTGTACTGATCCTTCAGGGCTTTGTTCATTTCCTGCATGTTCAGTACCTGTTCGTTCTTTTTCAGTCTGGCAGGAACGGATTTCAACGCCTTGCCGTCCTTACGGCATTGCAGGGCGCTCTTTCCGTTTTCATCTACGGCAATCATCAGTTCCACGCCGTCCGCACCGTCCACGGGCTGCCACGTAAAGCAGGAGGAAGCGTTTTCCACCAGTTTGCTTTCCATGCGCAGGACGAGGCGCGTCACATCCGTAAAACCGGCGTTCACGCTTAAGTTCCGCAGGGCAAGCTCCACCGCGCGTCCCTCGCTGGCGCGCCGCTGGGCGCCGAACTGCCGGCTCTCCTTCTTATATTTCTGGATAAACTGATAGCGGTCCAGCATCTCATTTTCCCGTTCTTCCTTTTCAGAAGGCAGCGGAAGAAGGCCAAGGCTCATCAAAAGGTCCTTGTTGCGTTTTTCACTGATTTCCGTCTTTAATTCCTCTTTGTCTTTTTTGCCAAGCGCCGCATCGGCATACTTTCTGGCCCTTCCATGGGCGGCCCCGGTGGAAGAATATTTGGCGGCGTCATAGAGAAGCTTGAAAATCTTCTCCCCCACCTTTTCATAGGATTCAAAAAACCAGTTCAGGTCAAACGCGCCGTCATGCAGCTCCTCCGGGGAAAGGGGCGTGTATCTGGCGATGACCGACGTCATATGGTCATCAAAATGCTCACTGGTATGGGCCATAAAATAATAGCAGGCGCCGGAAAAACCAGGAACCGCAAAATACTCCTCCAGCATGGGAATCCACTGTTCCGCATACATGACCAGCTCCGCCAGGCGCTTTTTCGTAATATCCGTCCCTTTCAGCGCTTTCGCCAGATCGGCGGCCGTCTCCTCCTCCTTCGGCATACTGACTTTCAGCAGATGGCTCAATACCCTTCTTTTCTCCGTGGCAGAAGCATAATAGCTGTAGCCCCGTGAAAGGGGCTCTTTTCCAAGGGCCGTCAGAATCTGGATCATGTAATCAATTCCATAGATCACCTTGATATTGCTGATCCATTCGGAAAACGGAGTGGGCTGCTCGCCCCGCTTCAACTCCACCTCCAGCACCTTCGGCACGATCTCCCGGTACAGCTCGTGGGCCAGCTCCATGGCGGGCATCTCCGCTCCAATCTGGTCAAACCGGAACTTCCCGTCCACCGGCGCGATGGCGTTGTATCCGAAAAATGCGTTCAGCGCGCCGATCCGGGCTTTTTTAGAGGAAACAGGCCCTTTCTGTTCCACAATACTGACCGGCTCCAACAGAGCGCCCGGACTGGAAAAATCAAAGACCGCTTTATAGAAGAGATCCTTGTCCCAGATGCCGCGGACATAGCACTGGACATAATCCGCCAGAAACAGATACCTGTCATACTGGCTCTGATGGGGCGCGAGCTGCTCCCGTTTTTTCTGTTCCAGGTAATACTGCTGCAGGCGGAAACGCAGGGTAAACGCATTTGCCCAGTCCTTTTCCTCCACTCTGGAAAGCCAGAGGCGCATGCTCCTGAAGATCGGCAGATCGGCGGCCCGCCTGGTGTAGGTGACGGTCTCGCCGTTCCAACGCTTCTCACTGACCATATAAAAATCATTGGAACTGTCAAGCACAGACAGAAGAGCCGCCGTACCATACAGCCCGAAACGCGCCTTCAGCGCATCCGGAACGTACTCCTCGAACAGGGTGTCCAGAACCGTGCGTGCCTGTACCCCGTAACGCAGCCCCTGAACCAGATCGGAAAACGGCGCCTTCTTCGCCGGCTCTTTTCCGAACACACATTCGTATAACGACAGGTTCTGTTCGTAACTTCCCCGGTTGGCCCGGCACTCCTGATACAGCGCGATTTCCATCAGAAGTTCCGGGGTTTTGATTTCCTTTTGATAAAATTCCTCCCATAGTTCCCGGAACGGGTAGGCGTCCAGCGGCGTGGCGTCCGGGTCTTTTCCGATATAACGGCATCGTTCCAGATTGTTTCCCAGCAGTTCATCCGCATCCCATGCCGTCTTATAGGACCGCTCGCGGTTTTCTTCGATCAGGCTGTTTAACACCTTCAGCACGCGGATGCACTCGCCTTCCCCATAGACAAACAGGGACGACGCCTCCTTTTCATCCACTTCCATGGGCGGCAGGACCCATTCCTTCTCCACATCATAAAAACCGTAGCCCGGCGTCTGCAGAATGTCCTGCGCCTCGCTGGAATCCCCGGTCAGCTCTTTTAACAGCACCTGTTCCGGGCCGGTCGCCCCGGTAAAATCTGACAGATACGGCTTGACCAGCGCAAAGTCAGGGGACTGCTCCTTCTTCATCTGCAGCGCAAGATCCAGCGCCCCCAGATGGCATTCCTCGGATTTTGCAGCCAGAAGCCTTCCGATGGATTCTGCAAGCTGCACGGACGGCTGCTTTTTCAGAAGCGCCAGCGTCCCGGCGCGGCCTTTTTTATATTTTAAATTCTGCTCAATCTTCCGGTAATCCTCCGGGGCAGGCGCAAGGTCGTCTGCCAGCTTATATGCCGCCCTGCAGGTATCCTCCTCCGGATTGTGCATCAGGTCGAAGAGAATCTCCCGCCGTACCTTCGAGGCCGGACGGTACAGAAGTACGCGCGCCGCCGTGATGCGGTTCCAGGTCCCGTACCGGCTCCCCTGTCCGATCGTCGGAATCAACTTTGCCGCCTCATCAAGCAGACAATCTTCCTGCAGCATCCAGGCGATCAGACACATCCGCACCGCAAGATCCGACTGGGTAAGGCTTACCTCGTGCCATGGAAAAATACAGGGCGAAAGCACAAGCCCTTTTTTCGGAAGCTTTTTCAGGATGCCTTTTAAAATCTCATAGATCTCTTTCGCTTCTTCCCTGCTGTCAAAAAGTTCGGTCGGCTCCATCTTTTTGGGTTCTGTGACGGCAGCGTCCCGCAGCGAATAATAACTTTTGTTCTCCTCCTTTATCAGAGACGACAGATGCATTCCGGACAGGTCCATAAAGCCGTTCATAAAACACGCTGCAAGCTCCAGATCGTCCGAACATTCCCGGATCACTTCTTTTGTAGCCTGCATTTTCAGGCTTTCCTTCTGCAGAGAAGGAATAAAATAAGAAACGGTCATTCTCTGATTTTTCGTTCCGTGCTTTGCCAGACGCTGCACGGCCTCCACCGCGTCCTCCGCCCGGTAAAAACCCAGCGCCCACAGCGCGCAGCTGATGGCCACCGAATCGTTGGACGCCAGCTGTTCGTTCCTGAAATTTTCATCCCTGAGACACCCTCCCATCAGGCGCAGCAGCTTTTCCGAGATCCGATCGACGCTTTTTTCATTGAAAATTCCAATCCAGGTGCTGACTGCCCGTTTGACGGAAGAATAACGGATCAGATCATGCTCTTCGATCACGGAAAACAGATGCAGAAAAGCCTCCGGCCGCCCGGCATCCATCGTCTCGCATACAGCCTGCCTGGCCCCCTCCTGCAGCCTCGCCGCAAGCAGGAATTTGCCGAGGATTTCGTAAAGCTCCTGGTTTTTGCCCATGACAATCCCGCGGATCAGCTCATGGCTGACCATGGAAGTATTTCCCTCCCCCAGCAGGACATCTCTGACCGCCTGTATGGTTTTCTCATTTCCAAGATCGATCTGCGCAGCCAGAATTCCCGCATAGGCAAAGAATTCCGTCCTCGCATGGTCCTGCATCTCCGGCTCTGCGCCTCCGGTCAGCAGGTCGGAAAGAGGCGCCCCGTAAAATTTCAGGCGGGTATACGCCTGGAACAGCCGGATACTCGCGTCCACAAAGGGCGCGTAGCTCTCCGAGCGCACGCTCCTTCTCTGCCATCCGGCCGTCATCTGGTACTGATTCATCTGATCCAGCGCATAGTAAAATTCTTCGTGCTGCTCCTTCGGGATACAGGCGCGGATCAGATCCGCAAACCGGTCTTCGTACAGCTCCCGCAGCGTCCGGTATGTACCATCCTCCAACTGCTTCCGCATCCAGATACACGTGTCCCTCGGAATATTATGGTAATGGATGGTCGGAAGCAGCGTCCTTGCCTTCTCGGAGACGCCTGCCGCGTTTTGCTTTGTCTGCGCGACCCATTCTTCGCTCAATTTTCTTCTTGTCTGGTAAGTAAATTCCGCCATGTTATTGATTTCCTCCTGATTATGGTTCTAAATATCTTTTCAATGAAAATTCTGTTCGCTCATTTTGAGTAACTGTCTGTAACTCATATAAATTATCTTCCGTAGCAAGAAAATCTCTCACATCCCGTCCTATGATCAGGTACTGATTTCTGGTATCAAACGCAATATATCTCCGGGAAACCTGATCAAGCAAAATATCCGCGTTGTCGATCACAATCAATTTCCCATCATAAGATTTCAGGAGACCAGTGATATCTTTTTTTATGTCTCTGTAATTCAGACATACAATTCGGTCGTCTTCCGCCCCACTTTCAAGCAGCAGGGAATAAGAAACCGTCTTGCCGGTGCCTGAATCACCGATCAGAATCGTAAGATTATTCTTGAATTCAAAATTTATTACAAATGAAGTATGACTTGTATAATAAGAATCCATTACAATGGGAGTACTACGCATAATTCCACCATTCCTTTAATTTCTCATAATAACCGTGCAACCAGTTGTTCAATATTCATTGTATCCAGATGCTGATGATATTCCTGCAGTTCTTTGATCTGTTTATAGTCAATACCCTGGTTACGAATTGCTGCGATCAGCTTTTCTCTGGCTGTAATTGCCACTGCTCTTTTTTGAATAAATTCATTGTGCGGTGCATAGATCCAATCCAGCAGATACTCGAATTCCAGAAGCACATCTGTCTTCTACCCATAGATAAATATTTTTTTGCAACGCTCCCCTCCTGCTAATGAGAAGTAATTTTTACAATGTAAGTATCTGCCATTATTGTAACTCCCGCCTCAATTCTGCAAATACTTCGTTAACCGGACGTAACTGATCAGCTTTCGCCTGTGCCAGCCCTGTTTCCATTACGGAATGAAATTCTTCTGAAGTAATTCCCATCTGCTTCCGCACAAACTCCAGCTCCTTTTCGTAAGCAGGATTGCGGAGATCATAAGTACAGGAAACTTTCGGCTCATTTTCCCAAAACGGTTCATTGGATTCTGCTTTGATGCATTCCTGAACAAGTGTTTTGTTTATACGCGGGCCATAACTGATCCCGTTATTTTTAAAATCCTTCTTCAGAACTTCATTTCCTTCCAGCGGAATTTCCCGATAATCTTTTCCTCTGCAATAACAGATTTTATTGGGATCCCGCCCGCTGATGGAACGCCCGTACATGATCGGATAATCGATTTCCGTTGGATCTTCCGGAAGCGGAGCATGTCCGATGATCTCATACTCTCCATAGTAAAAACGATTGTCCATCATATACTCAGAAGGGCAGCTTCTTAACTTCTGCAGCTCGTCGATGCTCAGATTCGGATCTTCTGTAATGATATGGAAGATGGAAACGCAGAGCGCTTTTCCCATAAGGATATTCCAGAACTCCCCGCCGTCTTTTATAAACTGCCGGACATCCAGCAGAATCCGGCCGTAGCCATAGTCCCTGCGGTCATACCGAAAACGAAAGAAATCACCCTCCCGATATTTGCACCGCCGCCTTTTTGCCCCTGCAAATGCCTGAATCTCCGCCAGATCTTCCGCACTGGTATCCGCGATCCATTGATCAAGAAACTTCAAAAGCCCTTCCTCGTCCATAGCGGGAACGCCGGCAAAGCCTGATGAATAATACGTTCTCTGCGTTGTATAATTTGCAAGCGTCATACCGCCTTTTTGTCCCTGCCCGCCGCCAAAGCTGAAATACATTCCATAAGGCGTACATCTCTGGATATTGACGCCGTTTAACCGCCTGGGCTTTCCCTTTGCCGTAATCGGAGCGATCATCGTGCGGTTGTCCTGGGTCTTAAGACGCCAGGAATCTTCAAGAAATCTTCCGCTGTCATGAAGCCAGATGACTTTGCGGAGAATATCACCGTCAAAGAACAGAATATCCTTTCCCGTGGAGCGCTCGGGATTCACGCTGTTATTCGGAATCTCCACACGCTCCCAGGCCGGTTCCACAGGCTCCAGGCCCAGATACATTCGCTGTTCATTGGTCAGTTCCATATGCAGCTCCCCCTTGTCCTCCTGATGCCAGGGCTTTGATCAAGTCCCTTCTTTTCTTTCTTCCTGATAGCTTCCGACCGCCTCGTCCAGCACCTGCATCAGCTTTTTTTCCTGTTCCGTTCCCAGATACGCTTTCTGATAAACCATACAAAGACCGTTATTTTCCCAGAAACCGTCACAGCGGTCCAGCCCGTAAAAGTACATGATATCCCCATAATATTCCATCTTCGCTTTAAAATAAAATCTCCCGGAGAGCGGGGTCAGTTCCATCGCTCCTGAAAATGTACCGGTCTCCTTAAATTCTTCCACTGCATCGTATACCTTATCGTCAATCTGTATGGCCAGACATGGAAGTTCTCCCTCTCGTCCATACTCATCCGCAGGCGCATAGGTGTGCAGCATTTCCACCTCAGAAGCATGAGATTTTGCCTCTTTAAAGGCATCATTCACCCTGAATGAAATCCGATACTTTCCATCATCTTCTCCATAAATCTCATCTTCTGCCATGTGATAAGATGATGCAAGAATAATATCCTTTTCTTTTGTCTGATATGCTTTCATCATAAATCCCCCTTATCTCTGAAATGACTTCTCACAATTCTTCTGTTTTATTTCCGCGAACAACAAGCCGGGCGGCTGCCTGCAGACACTTGGCGACTGCCGCGAGGGGTGCTGTGTGCCAGCGGCATATAATCGGCACCAACCGAAGCGGAACACAGACCAAATACTCCGCTGCTCTGCGGCCCTGCAAACTTAATGTCCCGTTACTTACAGGGTGGTCTTTTACTTTGGCAAAGAAGGCAGAACATTATTATATGCCCTGTCACGTTCCTGCTTTTAGATAATGTGATATTCTCTGTATAAGGTCAGACGATAATTTTTATCATCCTTCATTCTCTCTATTTCGCCAAACCGTTTATCTGCCACCAGTTTTTGTATTAAAGTAAGCATCAGTTCTTCCCCTTTTTCCACGTTTTCCTGATCTCTCATCAACAACGTCATATACTCATGCCTCCATTCCCTGTTTTTTCTGGCTTCCTGTACCGCTTTTTCCAATTTCTCAACGTAGGAATCTTTCGGCTTCTGCCCTGCCACATAGTCCAGAAATGCTTTTAATTCCCCACTGACATCATCCATCGTTCCATTTGCATTCAAAAATATCTTTACTGCTTCGTCTCCCATGGAAATACCGTTGTCTTCCTTACAGAGATGTTCAAAGGTATAGATATGCCGCCCTTTTCCATACAGATCAAACAGACAGATAAATATGATATAACTTTTATTTATTTTTTTATAATGCTGTCCGGTATCAACAAGCTGCAGATCGATCATTCCCTGATAATACCTGCTTCGCTTTGGCAGTTCCTTTGTATCACTGACCTGCATCTCGATGTCATAAACCGTCTCCCTGTCATCCTTTACATATACATCCAGCCTGACACCATGAGCATCCATATCTGCATGGATACTCTTCTGCAGTTCCGGATATTCAATATGGTCAATCTTCAGATCCGGAAGAATCCGCTGCAATAGTTCCCTGCACAGTTCCGGATTCTGCATGATCTTTCCAAACAGGAAGTCGTTGGATATGCTTAATTCTTCCCATCTGGCCTGCTTTGTTTCTATATATTCCATTTCTCTTCCCGCCTTCTTTCCTGTAAATCACTGCCGAAAAACGCTGTTACTTAATTTTATTATACACAGTTTTCCGGCAGATTACAATAAACGGTGAATCTGCCTCCCGGCATTTTTAACCGCCTGACATGCATCCGCGTTTTACTCATTTGGGAGTGGGTTGCTAATCCAACGCCTCACCTGCATCGCAATAAATTGCATGCAGGCGAACCATTGGATTGCAACCGCACAGTTGGAAAAATTTTATTTTCCGGGAACCTTTCGGGACTTTCTGCTATCATAAGAGACAGAAGCCGGCAAAATACAAAGTAAGGAGATGAGGCATGGCAGTCATAGACCATAAAACATTTGAAAAACAGATCCGGGAATGGATGCCGAATCTGTACCGACTTGCCTACGGCATCCTGCACAATCGGGCGGACGCCGAGGACGCCGTCAGCGAGACGCTCCTGCGGGCACATGAAAAACTGCATACACTGCGCGAAGCGGACCATTTCCATGCATGGCTCATGCAGATTGCCGCAAATGAGGCAAAGAAAATCTATGCGGAAAATAAAAAACGCGCGCCCATGGAAAATTTGGAGCCTTACATGCCGGCTTTTGAGGATAATCATCACGAACTCTGGGATGTGGTGATGGAGCTTAAGCTGTGTTACCGGGAGACGATTCTTTTGTATTTCTATGAACGGCTTTCTATCCCGGAGATTGCAAAAGCGCTCCGCATCTCCCAGGGCACCGTAAAGTCCCGGCTTTCCAGAGGAAAAAAACTGCTTCGTGAAAAATTATCAGACGATTGACCAGAAGAAAGGAGTCCCCCTATGAAAAAAAGAATGGATCCGTTTGAACAGAAACTGTTTCAGATGGCAGATCAGGAAAAAATGATTCTTCCGGATACTTTATACGAGAATGCAGAACATATATTCGATCATTTATCAAAACACCCTTTCGCTTTTCGGATGAACTGGAAAAGAGCGCTGATCCTGGCCGCCGCACTGACCGCCCTGTGCTCTGCCACCGTCATGGCGGCAGTCAGCGCCGTACAGCAGCGGATGGAAGCCATGAACGAACAGGAGATCGAAGACTATTTTGTACAGATCTACGCCAGCAGACTGGGCGCCGACCACTACAGCCGTCCACTGACGGACCGTGAACAGACGCGGATGGAAGAACTGAGACAGTCTTATGAACAGTCGGCCCTCTTTCCGGAAAAAGCGCTCACCATGATCTCCTCTGCGGAAACATACAACGGAAAAGGGATTGCATTTTCCAAAGACAGTTCCACCTTCTTCCTGCCGGAACAGGACATGAGCGACGAAGAACTGCTGCAGATCATTGATTTTCGGCGCCGGAGAGATTACAGCCTGCAGGCCATGAAGGAAAAGATTGCCGCAGAGGAGGCCGCATTTCCGGAGGACGCGATCCGGCAGGAAGCCGCTTCCGCAGGCAGCGACAGCGCGGCCCGGGAAACCGTCATTCCCTATACCGGGGATCTGGAGATCCAGAAGATTGCGGCGGGACAGCAGGATCTGTTTCTCATGGGAAAAAATGCCGTTCACCGCATGGCGGCTGGCAGCGGCGACTCCGAGCTGTTTTTCGATGATTTTGATACGGACACTTTCGTCAGCGCGCTTTATGAAGATCAAAAGGGAACCGTTTATCTCGCCCTGAATGAGCAGACGGAAGATACCGGCGGCATAACCATCGCAGGCAGACCGTACCGGCCATCACTCTGGACCCTGAACGCCGACGGCGCAGTGACCGAAAAAACAGACCTGTCCGCCCTTCCTCTTGACGGGAACGACCAGGTAAGCATCGTCCGGAGCATGGTGGTGGATGAACAGGGTTATATCTATGTACGTGCAGCCGGTGTAGATCATGCACTGCTGATCGTTCTGGACAGTCAGGGAAATTATGTCAAGAGTATCACATCAGACGCTTACACCTCCCATGACATGGGCGGACTGTGTGTCGGCAGAGACGGCCGCATATACACGCAGATACAGACGGGCAGTCAGATGGGAATCGCAACGATCGACCTGCAGAAAGGAACCCTGGACGAAGTCTATCCAAACATCGTTCCGGAAGGAACGGTTATGCTGGACGTGATCGCCCCCGGAGCGGACAGCGATCTCATATTCTGGGGATATGACGGGATCTTTACCTACCATCCCGGCGATGCCGAAGCCGACTGCGTCCTGCCTGCTTATGAAGCCCCCTTTGCATGGGAAAATGCTCCTCGCTGTGCGCTTTCCGACGGCAGGCTCGTGTTCGCAGACTGCACCGAATACCGGACAGAAGGAGAAGATGTATTCCGCATTCCGGAACATGTATGTTTTTATTATCTGTCCGGCACAAGATAAGCAGTACCGCTCAGGCTCTGTTCCAGACTAACCGGAACAGAGCCGCTTTTTTATAAGCAGCCAAACCGCCAGACGAAAAGCAGCGCCTGCCAGTATCGTAAAGAAACCGATCCTGCAAAGCTCATCTCCAATGCCCATGTTGATGGCATACTGAATCTGCAGTTCAAGCGGCGGGTCCTGACAGGGGATTCCGGCTTTTATCACCTCGTAATAGGCTCCGACTGCGAATACGATGCATCCGGCCAGCAGCACCGCGCCGCTCCATGTACGCAGCGCATGTCTCATTTTCTCTTCCATAATAAAGAATTGGTTCCTTCCCTGAATGATGTCTTCGATATCTTCGCTCCAGAGCGTGTATGAAAACTACGTTCCGCCCACTGTATGTCACAGTCCGGGACCGAAGTTATGCTTCCACAAAATACCCGGCGGCCTCCAGTACCTGAAGCGCTCTCTCGTAATGTTCCTGTCTGGTCAGAATGTAGTCTGTATGATAGGTGGATATGGCAAAAATCCCGATGTGGTTTTCCGCCAGCAGCGATGTGATTTTTGCCAGAATCCCAATCAGTGAAAAATCCAGCATGCCCTGGATTCGAAACGCCTTCCATCCGTCCTCCCGCTCCGTCGTATTCTCTGGTACATGTTCAGTCAGGCAGACCAGAGACTTTTCTTCGTCCGTCTGCCCGGTGAAGCAGAAGGCTGTATCCCGATTCACCTGCGAATAATCCGACACTTTACAGATTGAAAAGGTGCCGGGTATTTTCTTTATGTTCATGCCGTCTCCTTCCTCACCCTCTGTCCCCGGACTCCGTACGATCTTTGGTTCCGTGGCTTTTTGTCCCGGACGGCCTGTTTGTCATGGAGCAGATCCGCAGACATTCCCCCGCCTGTTCCAATTCCATGTACAGATCCTCATCGAAATGAGCCGTCAATGTATGTCCGTTCCAGTCGTATTCCGTACGATTCCATGAGAGAAAACCTTCCGCAAAAAGTTTATGGTCGATCGGAAACTGCTGCATGCACTGAGCGGTTATGGATATAAATTTATGCATGTCCACCGGCGCAAATACCTCCTTTGGAACGCCCGAAAATGCAACGAAGATCGCTCCGCCGGAATGCGGCCCTCTGTAATAACAGTATTTTTCAGCCAGGCCGCAGGTTACAATGGACAGATTGTGCCCATGACAGGTATCATCCAGTGCAAATTCTGCAGTTGTCAGCGGCTTTAATCCAAAGCGTTCTCCCTTTTCCTTTGTCTTTTGGGCAAGCTGAATGATCTCCTCCGAAAAACCGTTGATATTCTCCCATCCCCACAGCCAGGTATTGTCCGCTGTCGATTCGCTTCCAAGAAACTGAATGGGATACGCGCGGTTTCCAAACCGGATCGTCCCTTCTGCAAAATCAACATTCCAGTCCTGCCCCTTTACCACGAGCTCGCTGCAGGCCGTCTGTATCGCCATCATCTTTCCCAGACACGCCGAGAAAACCTGGAACCAGTTTCCCCTGTCCAGATCCAGGCCATCGATAAAACTTTCCTGCGTTGTTTCCTTTTTCTTCGTTCTTTGAAATATTCCCATCCGTCTTTCCCTCCGAATATTCAAGTATCATTGCATATCTGGCACCCAAAGCAGGTCAGAAAGATACCATGTTTTCCCCACGCCCAAAACAGGCCAATTCGTCAGCAGTTTCCTTAGAGGTTTCCTTAAAGAAAACAACGGTCTTCCCCAAAGCATTCCTCTCTTTGTACAATAAGCGCTTTCAGCCTTTCCAGCCGCTGTAAAAGCTGCTGTTCCTTTTTCTGCGGATCGGCGTCCACGTAATCCACAAAAGAAATCCAACCATCTCTATAGTCATAAACATCGTTGTATAGATATTTGCAGAATTCGATCATGCTGGTATGAGAATACTCATTTCTGATCTGCTCTTTTTTCAAAGGATACCGTTCATCGTTTTCCACAATGATATGACAGTTCCAGTAGCTGACCACGCAGAGCATCCGGTTTGGTTCCAGAAATCCTTTTACGCAGAATGGACTCAGGGTTTCCAGGCCGTGTATCGCCTGATCCAGCCATTCAAACGCGATATCGTCCAGATAGCTTAAACCGTATGTGGAAGTGCCCTCCAGACTGAAACCGGTCCATCCATTTTCAGGTCTTGTCAACATTCTCTTTCTCCTCGCTAAATCTTGTTAAATTTTTCACATTCCTGTCACATGAATCACATTGCCGTGCTGTTCGATCATTTTCAGCAGATCTTCGGTCCTTAGCCAGACCGTCGCCGTATTGTCATTGGGATGTACGCCGATCAGCCCCGGCGCATCCGCAAACGCCTGATCCAGGAAAAACTGCACTCTGCACGCCTCATCGTTGAGCAGGCCCAGAGGCGTCACCGCTCCGGGAATGAGTCCCAGCAGGTCCATAAGGTCCCGTTCCGAGGCAAAGCTCAGACGCCTTGTCTGATGTTTCTGCCGGAATTCATTCAGGTCAACCCGCTTGTCCCCTTTCACGGTTATGAGGTAATAGTTCCGCTTTTTATCGTCGCGCACAAAGAGATTTTTGGCGTCGGCCTCCGGATAGGGAAGGGCAACGTCTGAAAGCTCTTCCATGTTATAGACCGCCTTGTGTTCCGTGATCTCGTGCCAGATCTTCCGGCTCTTCAGATATTCATAAATTTCCTGTTTGTTCATACTTCCACCTCCGCTTTGGCATACATTGGAGACCATCCGCATTCTGTCCATTATGGCTTTTTCTGCGCAGCCTTTTTCGTAACAGAGACAATTCCGCTTTTGGAAACGCCTCCCTGTATCTGGAATTTTGCCATGCCTCATATCCTTCGCCATAACTGCAGCATTGGAAGGCATGGCAGACCGAAGCAGAAAAAGGATACAGAAATGTATTGATTTCCAGTATTCTGTCTGAACTTCTGGTATATCGGCGCAGTTCTTCCCCTTCCAGCGGCATTCCAAACGAGCAGCCTCCCTCAAAAAGTTCAATAGACAGAATGTCATGTTTCGAAACCAGATGCCAGATCCAGCTGCTGCTTTCCCCATGCCAGCAAAGCCATTTTTCCTTTTCCGGCCCGTCGAATAATTCCGCAAACGTTTTCAGAAAAATTCCGGGCATCTGCAGGCCGCCCAGATAAGAATTGGATAATCGTACCCGTTTCCCTGCCGTCTCTATCTCCGCAAAGATCCAACCATATTCCACTTTCCATATTCTGAATGCTGCATCCTCCATGTTTTCCATACTCCTGCAACGAACCTTCCCTGCAAATCCTGACGCAGAATTTCCGCATCCCGGCCTCCTGTTTCACAGAACTTTTTTATTCCCAGTATTGAAAATCGTAACCATCCTCCGGTTCCCCGATCTCGTATCCCAGCGCTTCTGTCAATCTTTCTTTCAGCTCGCGATACCATATCTCCCAGACGTCATCCGGCATCGTACCTGCTATCTGAATCCCGCCCGGCTCTACAGATGCCCACAGGTCAATGCCCTCGCCGGTCCATCCCGGCCCCGCATCCGTCCCTGACCAATAGGGCATGGAGCGATAGACATTTCCAATCCTGGTCCATATCTCTTCCGGCGCTGTATAGTGGACATTTAAGTTTACATCATGCTCCACAGGCTTCCTCCTTTCATGCAACGAACATACTCAAAATACAGTCCGTATCAAGACCATATAAAGAATGGTCCCTACGAGTATACTGATCAGCGAATTTCGTTTCCAGCGCTGCAATACAACCACGCTCACAGCGGCGATGAGCTCCGGCAGTCCGAAAGGAGCAGCCGAGAATTCCCCATCCTTCAGGCAGTAGACAACCAGCATTCCTATGATTGCCGACGGAAGCACTTTTCCCAGATAGACGATATACCCAGGCGTGTTTTTCCGGAAAACCAGAAACGGCAGAAAGCGCAGCAGCCATGTAAAGAACGCCATGGCCAGCACAAGAGCCGCAACATGTACGTCAAAATTCATTCGGTTCCCTCCCTGTCCATCCTGATCCGGCTCTGAACAGCCGTTAAAACAAGCGTAATCAAAAGCATGGCCGGAATCAGAAATTGTTCCGGTCCAAATAAAACCAGGCACAGCAGCGAACACAAAAAGCCTGTCAGCGCCGGAATATGGTTCCCTCCGGAAAGCCACTGCTCCGTAAAAGAAGCGATAAAAAGCGCCGTCATGGAGAATTCAATTCCCTCTGTGGAAAAGGGCAGTACGCTCCCCAGAAAACTCCCGATTACGCTTCCCGTAACCCAGTAGCACTGGTTAAAGAAAGAAACAAAAAAACGGTACCGACTGCCGGATGCTTCCTCAGGGACCTTTCCGTCGCAGAGGAGGGAATAGGTCTCATCCGTCAGGGAAAAGATCAGATACGGCTTGTATTTCCCTGTGTCCTTATAGCGTTCAATCATGGAAATGCTGTAAAAAAGATGACGCGCATTTACCATAATCGTTGTAAGTATCGCTGTGACAACCGAAGCGCCTCCGGCGATCAGGCCCACGCCCACATACTGCATGGAGCCTGCGTAAATAAAACTGCTCATGGCAAATGCCCAGAGTAATCCGTACCCTGCATTCCGAAGCAGGATCCCGAATCCGATTCCAAGGATGATATATCCGGCCAGTACCGGAAGCGATTTATAAAATGCCTGTTTTAGCACAAAAGCGCTTTGGTTTTTCACGCTGATTCCCCGCTTTCTTTGGTTTCCATACCATTATAGCTTTTTCGATCCAAAACGACAACTGTTACTTTTCACATGTCCGAAGCCATGCTATAATTGTCCAGACAGATCCTCGAAACCTGCATCCTGTCTGAAAACATACAGGAAACTCAATGTAAGATCCCTATAAACACCAGGAAAGAAAAGGAGGAAATTCCATGAACGACAAAACCAGATACGAGATTATGAAAAACCGGGAGCTTTTGAAAGGATATCATGCAGCGGACGCCGGTGCGGAAGAGACCGATCAGCAGCAGAAGCTGCCTTCCATTCCCTGCCTTCAGGAAAAAAGGGGAACCGATACCATTCCGCTCCCCACGGACTATGCGTCTCTTTCCTTTTCCGGAAACATCATGGAGCTGATCAGCGGGCGGGAAAGCAGGAGGACCTATGCCGACGCCCCTCTGTCTCTCCTGGAGCTGTCCTTCCTTCTGTGGAGCACCCAGGGAGTCCGCCGTTTTGCCGGGCACAAAAACCCGGTCACCTTCCGGAATGTCCCATCGGCCGGTTCCCGCCACAGCTTTGAGACCTTCCTGTTCGTCCATCAGGTGGAAGGATTGAAAAAGGGCATCTATCACTATCTTCCGCAGGAACACGAACTGGAGTTCTGGGATAGCCGCTCTGATTTTGACGAAGAACTGAAGGACGCCCTCTGCGGACAGCAGTTTGCCGCCTCCGCCCCGGTCCTCTTTGTATGGGCCTCCATCCCCTACCGGATGGAATGGCGCTATGGACAAAAAGCTGCCAAATACCTTCTGATCGACGCCGGGCATGTGTGCGAAAACCTGTATCTGGCCTGTGAATCCATCGGCTGCGGCACCTGCGCCGTCGGCGCCTACGATCAGGACCGGATGGACGATCTTCTGGGATTTCCGCCCGGCCCCTCCGCGGACAGGAACTATATCTGCACGGTCTACGCCGCTCCGGTGGGGAGAAAAGCCTGACAGCTTATGCTCAGTCCTGCTCCAGCACTACTTGAATAAACTTCCTCATCAGAGGAATATACGTAAGCACAAAAACTGCGGAAGCTGCGACGGACGCCGCTTTCCTGCCTTTGGCAGGAATCTGCATGCCCGCCAGAAGCCCCATGGAAAACAGGCAGAACTTCAGCAAAGCCATATCCTTCCAGCTGCTTTTCTGCAGATACCGGTCCGCGTACATAAATAGTTTTTTCATTCGTGTCAACCTCCTTTTCATTGGTTTGATGAGTGGACAGTTCCTCTTCGTTCATATATAAGGTCCGTGATCCCGTTATAGCTCTGGGTCTTAACCAGCTTCAGCGGGATCCGGCTTCCATTCTCTCCAAACAGGCGGATCCCGTTTCCCAGCAGTATGGGAATCACAGAAATGTAATAGACATCTATCAGATCTTCCTTCCAAAGCTGCTGTACCAGATCAACGCCGCCTTCCCGGTCCGCGATATAACCATCCAGACTCATGGCGATAAACAAGATTACTTTCCTCATCTGCAGTTCTCCTTTTCCTCTGAACCTCCGGTAAAAAGTCCATGCTGAAACGCCGCGCAGCCAATACCCTGTTTACATTTTTTCATCCGGCATTTCCCCCGTCAAAACCGGCTCCTCCGAAAGGATCCGAACCGCAATCTCCCTTGCCGCCGCGCTGGACACATCCCTGTCTTCTTTCTGCCCCAGATAGACGCAGAAATACATCTCCTTTTCCTCATATTCCGCAAACCCGGTAAACCAGGCGTCCACGACGATTCCCTGAGCCATGCCCATCCCGGTCTTTCCGTAGATCAGCGGCGCTGTCTGCTCCTGACCCTCCAACAGCATGACCTGCTTTAATTCCCTTCTGGTTTCCTCCGAACAGACAGAATCCTCCCCGAAGATGCGTTCCATCACTTCTGTCTGCTCTCTCGGTGAAATCAGCAGAGACGATTCGATCCAGAATCCGGTCAGCGCACGATTGTTGTTATTCGTATTCAACCGCCCCTCCCAGTCGGAGATATCGCAGTTTCCATAGGAAAGTTCCTCCAGAACCTCCTGCATCCGCTCCTGTCCAATCTCGTCAATCATTTCCCGAAAGTACCAGACGCAGGAGGCCCGGAACGCATCCGGAAAGTCAATATCCCGGTTCCACTGCTCATTCCAGAAAATCTCTCCGCTCCACGTACGGGTGGACTGTTCCGGATGAAACAGACCGTCTTCCAGCGCAGCCAGAGACGAGACGATCTTAAACGTAGAACACGGAGAACGCCTGGTCCGGGCAAGCTCTTCATTGTAAATCAGATACCGGCCAGCAGTAGCATCATACACCACCGCCGCCCCGTTCAAGCCGTCAAAATATCCGGACCAGTCCATACTGATAACTTCCGGATCCTGCGCCTCACTGCCGGACGGCATCTCTTCCTCTCTCTCCGGCGGCAGCAAAATCTCTTCGCTTTCTTCCGCTTCTATCTCTTCATTGACCGGCTCCTTCTCTTCTGCAGCAGGCGTCTGACTGCGTGAACAGCCCATAAGCGCTGCAGCGCCAAAAACAAGCAGGCCAATCCGAATCCTGTATGTCCATTTTTTCATAAATAATCATTTTTTCCTTTCACACTGGTACAGGCAGACACAGAAAATCCGTATGCCCTGAATCGTTTATACCTCTGATTATAAAATAGCCGCCTGCTGTTTTCAACGCACACTTATATTAAATTTTCTCAATTGACGCTTATATCTTTTCAGGGTATACTGAATTTCACCAGATACTTCGTTTTTACAAGTCTGCTATCCGAATTCAAAGAAATTTCAAAGGAGACAAACCATGACCGAAAGAGAAAAAATGCTTGCCGGGCAGCTTTACGACTGCGGCGATCCCGAGCTTCTGGCTCAGTGGCATAAGGCAAAAGACCTGATCCGGGACTACAATCAGGCGGATTCCGCGGACGCACAGACAAAAGACCGGATCCTCTCTGAGCTTCTGGGAGGCAGAGGCAAAAACCTCTGGATCACCGCTCCGTTCTATGCCGACTATGGAAACAATATTTATTTTGGAAATAACTGTGAAGTGAACATGAACTGTACGTTTCTGGACGACAACCGGATCGTCATCGGCGACAACGCGCTCATTGCCCCCAACGTACAGATCTATACCGCCTTTCATCCCACCAGCGCCGCAGAGCGCTTCGGACCGCCCCGGGAAGACGGTTCCTTTGCATTCTGCAAAACGCAGACCGCCCCGGTAATCATCGGAGACAACGTATGGATCGGCGGCGGAGCTGTCCTGCTGCCCGGCGTCACCATCGGCAGCAACACCGTCATCGGCGCCGGCAGCGTCGTCACCAAAGACATTCCCTCCGATGTAGTCGCCTGCGGAAATCCCTGCAGGGTAATCCGAAAAAACGATGGGCACGGACAGGATCATGAAGTCAGACGATGATCCGTAGAAGGAGAGAAACACTACGGCAGACATTCTGATTGTGGAAGACGAAAAACAAAAATATGCCCAGAACAACCCGGTCCGCTCTCAGCTTTGTCATTTTCACGGGATGGGTGGTCTGCGCCCTGGGCTTCTGTGATCCGCGCTCGTACGGAATGTATCGGACCCCCGTGAAAAGCAACCTCAGCTTCCGAACAATATCATGCTGAAATAAACGACCGTATCTCCTCCGTAATTCCAGCACAGCCCCATCTCCTCCGCCAGCTGCATAATCACGATCCCGTGACTCTCCAGGGAGGACAGGCGTTCCTCCGGATGACGGCACGGCTCCTCCGGGCAGGCACATTTCTCACAGATGGCGCATCCGGTGGACAGCATATAAAAATCCCCCATTTTCCCGTTCAGTTCCGCCCGGATCTTCCTGCTGATCTCTTCATGACTGCTCTTTGCGCGCAGACAGACCTCCTTATCCCATGCATTTTCCACCTCAACTACTGTTGAAAAGAGGAAAAAGTTCCGGTACTTCCGGCATTTGTCGATATTTTCACAAACATCCCCGCAGTAAGGCGGACACGCCCAGGAATGTCCGTAGCGCTCACAGTCCGTTTCGCATATATACCGTACCTTATCCGAAAAAGGGATCTGGCTTGTATCCCCGAAACAGTACTCGCAGACCGGATAAGACAGTGCGATTGACTCTATGATCTCCTTTTTTTCCTGTTCTGTTTTCATATTTTCAGCCTTTCCGTCAATCAGAAGCTATTAACTTGCGACTGAATTGCAACTGGTCGCAAGTTGGTCGCAATAATCTGAACTTTGCAGCAATTCTGTGGGAAACCATCAGCCTGCCACCACCACAATTTACCAGCATACAACAACATCGAACTGCCTCATTTGCATCAAACCGGCTAATTGGATTATGCAATGAAGTTCCTACTCAATATAAACTTTATTTGTAAAAGTAATTTAAAATTCCGGACAGATATGATATGATTAGGACAGATTTATAACGAGGAGGATCATTTTCAGATGAACAAAAAGATACTCAGGGGAATCGCCCTCATATTATCCATGACATTTCTGGCAGGCTGTTCCCCGAAGGAAGAAGAAACGCCGCCGAAGCTTCTCACGCTGGCAGAGTATTCCGTTCCTGTCACGATAGACGGCCTCGAGATCCTGGTCGGCACTACCACCCTGCAGCCCCTTCTGGATGCCGGACTTGCGGTCAAAATATCGGAATGGACCGGGGAGCAGGTAGTAGAACGGGACATTGACCCGGAAGAAACGCTTGCCGCAGGCACAAGCGAAACCGATATCTCTTTCTGGATCACCGATTCCGCATTTGCGCGCCTTTCTCTGGAAGCAGGTGGCGCGGACGTCCGGATGGGAGATGCCGTCATCTCCCGCCTTGCACTGCATCTGTCTCACCAGACGGACACGCTTCCGGATCAGGTTTCCATAAACGGCGTCCCTGTCACAGAACTGTCGCGTGCCAGAGCCGGAGAGATGTTTCCGGATTATGAACAGGAGGATCTGTCCATCACGCAGCAGGGAGAAGATTATAAATGTACCTTTATGTTCATCCCCGGCACTTATGCGCTGTACCAGTTCTCTCTTGTAAAAGGCGAAAAAGAAGAATCCATCCTTCCGCCCTCCACCATCTGGTAATCCGTTTTCTGATCCTGTAGATACTCCGCCCTCTACAGCGGAGTATCTTTTTTTGCCTCCATCTGCTCCAGTTCTGCTTTTATCCGCTCATATTCCTTTTTATTTTCATAGGAAAATTCGCCAAAACCGCCCCTGTTCACCAGAGAAAACGGCATCTGCGGGATCAGAAGGTCCAGGCCGTCGCGGATTCTGCGCATATCTGTATGTACCCGATATCCGGGTATCGTCCTGCTCTTAAAAACAGCTTTTCTGTATTTTTTCTCATCGGCATCCAGATATTCCCTCACATCCGATACCAGATACTCCATGCCTGTTCCATCATCCTCCATCCAGATCATTACATGGCTGCCCTGATCCTGCATCAGTATTATATAACGCTTCTGAATGCGGATTCCTTCATAAGCTTCTCTTTTCTCATACTGCCAGATCAGAACAAGCTGTAAAAGCCGTCCTGCCATATAGTCCGCCAGCGTCTGCTGCAGCGCAGCCTTGTTCTTTCCGACCGCCTTTTTACCGGATTCTTTTCCTTCCAGATCGGTATAAGACAGATACACCGGAAGCTTCGGGATATAAAAACGGTCCGGAATCTGATTCTGCGCCTGCTCTGCCGGATATCCGCCAAACTGGCGTTTTGCCAGACGGTATCTCTGCCGCGTCTCGAAGCGGTAGATCTGCGGTGACCACATCATGCTTCGCGGACAGGGGTCTTTCCGGGCGATCTGCGCCATGATATCATCCATCTGCTGCATGATATAAGCGGGATTCGGATGAATCAGATAATTGGGCAGCATTCCCAGGCCAAACGGTTCATACACCACATCATCCGACTCCACCACCTGATAGACTTCCGGCAACGACACCAGCGCATACCAGTCCTGTGTGCTGTGCCTGAAGTAAAAGCACCCGTACTGCTGTCCGCTTTTGATAAACAGAAGCGAGCCTTCTCCCCATGTCAGCTCCGCCCTGTCTATGTTCCCCTCAGAAAACTGAGACAGAATCTCCTTTATGGATTCTTCGGTCACATCCGTTTCCGTCAGAATCCTCTGCGCCTTCCACCGACTGTTCACCAGAACCTGTTTCGGAAGAAGTTCTATTCTGGTATCTTCCGCCCGTTCCATGACAATCCCATTCAGGAACCTCTCTCCCATCTGAAGAGCCGATTCCATATCAGGAGCTTTTTGACTTCCATTCGGCAGATACTGTTTTTCCTCTGCCGTCTCCTCGTAGATTTTCACCAGAAAGTCTTCATAAATGTCGCAGCCAAACAGCTGTTCTTCCTTTTCGGCATAAAAACTTAAAATCGGAACCACACATCCGTCCATGCGGCATATGGAACCTGTGATACAGTCTGCAATTACAGGAATATCCTCTTTTTGTACCGGGAGTCTGGACATTCTTCTTGTAATCTCTGTACGGATTCCCTGATAATGCTCATGGGAAGCAAGCGCTGTGGGAACCAGCAGCCAGAACAGCGTATCATCTTCTATTCCGATCAGATGCTCCCCCGGAAAAAACGGAACCATGCGGCTTCCATTCCACCGGTATTCCACATGTTTGGGACAGAAATAAATCTGAAGCTCATCCTCCCCGAACAGAATCCGTACCGGCATTTCACTGGAAAATCCCCCCTGCTCCGGATTGGAAAGCTTCCTTCCCCATTCAAAAGAATACGGCATCCGTTCCTCAAGATACTCCGAAAGCAGTACTTTGTACTGAATCCCGCGGGCCAGATGAAAAGCAGCGTTCAGATAATAACGAAGATATGCCCTTTTTTGGAGATCGAAGACGCCTCTGACCGGCTCTGACTGTTCATCTTCCAAAAGTTCTGTCCCGATCTTATGATGCCCCATCATCTCATCGATCTGCCGAAGCGCCCGGTCCGCATACGGCGCCTGGGGATGTCCGGCATAATACTCCCGGAGCTTTTTCAGGAAAAAGACGCTGCTGCCCTTTGTGATCCAGTAATGCAGCACCTGCTCTTCTGCAAAAGCCGGATCATTCAGAGCTTCAGACACATCCTTCCGCCCAAAATAAGCTTCCATCTTCCGCCGTTCTTCCAGCGTTCTCCCTTCGTTTAGAAAACAGCCGGAAGCATAGAATTCCCGCAGAAGCTCCTTATAACTGACTCTCGGTTTCTCCAGAAGCCCCGGCACATGGGCGAGAACCGCCTCCCGGAGAGGACCGTAAAACAGTTTTTCCTTTCCGAGCGTTGCATTTTCCAGACGCAGATGGTTCCACGGAAGCTGATAGACTTTCTCCGGAAGCTTTTGAGAAGCAAAAAACCAGGTAATCAGCTTCAACGATCTTGGATGACGCTGCGACAGCTCATACTGTTCTGCATTCGGTATGGGACGGTCGGAAAGGTCAGAAAGCCCATAATGATCCAGTATCTTTCCAAGCTTCAGCATCGTATCGTCATCCCAGTCGCTTATGGAAAGCATGAGAAGCTCCCGATAATCCCGGAATCCGGCAAGCATGGCAAAATCATTGCCCTTATACCGGACTGCGTAAGCTCCCCTCTGCATGATCTCATAGATATAGTCAATGCCATGGAAAAACGCGCTGTTCTCCACCCGAAGTTCAAGACCGTTCCCCGTCTTCACCGTCTGTACGCCGTAAGCAATCGAGAGTTCCGTCAAAAACTCTTTTGGCGGAGGAAACGCTTCCTGATTTTCACAGACCGTTTCCAGAAGAAGCTGGGCAAAGCGGCTTTCCCGGTACCCCTCCAGAAAATCACCTGACACAAAATAATCCGCCCATGCAGTCCGGTCTTTTCTTCTCTTTCCTGTATAGAGCTCCCGGAATCTCCGGATCCCGGCCCTGCGGCGGAAGGGATTTTCCTCTTCCTGATTCCATACGGAGCTTCTCTTTGAATCCCATGCTGCATGTCCGAAAGCGCCTTTTTTTGAATTCTCGCTCTCTCCTCTCCACTCTTTCCCGTCTTTTTCCGTCATTTAACCCGCCCTCCTGTAACTGCCTGACCTGAGCCGTTTTGGATATTTTAACACATGTTCATCCTCTGTACAACATCCGGAATTATGACGGCAGTTCTACGGTAAACACTGTCTTACCGTCTTCACTCTCCGCCCATATCCGTCCTTCGTGAAGCAGAACGATTTCTTTTGCAATGGCAAGCCCAAGGCCGGCGCCTCCGGCCTTTGTGCCCCGGGAATCGTCCAGTCTGCAGAATTTTTCAAAAATGACATCCAGCTTCTGCCTGGGTATCGTCTTCCCGGTATTTTCAAAAGAAATGCGCACATATTCTGTATGTTCCTCCGCCCGTATCAGGATCGCTGTATGTTCCAGACTGTAGGCGGCAGCATTTTTCAGAATGTTCTGGAATACCCGCGCAAGCTTCTGCGGATCTCCGTGAATTCGAATATCCTCCGTCATCCGAAGCTCCACCGTGTTCCCTCTTTCAGACAGTATAGGATAGAACTCATCCGCCATCTGCATCAGCATGTAGGACAGGTCGATCGACTCCCGCTCCAGCGCAGACTGCTGGAGATTACAGCGGGTAATCTCGAAAAATTCATTGACCAGCATCTCCAGGCGGTATGCTTTTTCCAGCGTGATGTGCACATATTTCGCCTTCTGTTCCACGGGCATATCCGTCGCTTCGTCAAGAAGGCTCAGATAACCGATCACGGAAGTAAGCGGAGTCCGGATATCATGCGCCAGATACATGACCAGGTCATCTTTCCGTTTTTCCGCAAGCCTCGCCTCCGTCTCCCGTTTTTCCAGCGTCCGGCGGACCTGGTTCATCTTCTTTTCCATCGTCTCCATCTCCGGGGACAGCACGATCTCCTGTCCGGCAAGCAGGGCGTCCAGGCCTCTGTCGATCTGCCGGAAATATCTCATAAACCAGCTCAGGGACAGATAAAAAAACAGACAGAAGGACAACAGCATGAAAAGCCCTGCGATCCACTCTATCTGATTGCGTACATAGAACTGATAGATATTCCGCGCATCCTCAAATTCTACAAAAAGAATCCTCTGGATCAACGTGACCAGCCAGTTTGCCACGTGCCCCCTCAGAAGACTGGCGACGAACAGAAACAGGATCCAGACGCCCGGAACCATAAGCACGATCTGAAGTAAAATCTTTCTTCTCAGCTTTCTGTAGCCGGATTTCAACCATTCAGTTTTCAATCTTATACCCCACTCCCCACACCGTATGGATATATTTTGGACGCTCCGCCGTATCCCCCAGTTTCTCCCGCAGATGCCGGATATGGACGGTGATGGTATTGTTGGACTTCTGGTAGTACTCGTCCTTCCAGATCTCATGGAACAGCTCTTCGGAACTTACGACCTTTCCCTTCCTCCTGCAGAGGATCTTCAGAATCTCAAACTCCGTCGGCGTCAGGTCCAGCCGCCGTCCGTTCAGCGTACACTCATGACTGGTCACGTCGATCGTCAGCCCTGCATGGCCAAGCAGCGTCTCTTCCGCCTGTACGGCAGAAGCCGGATTATATTTTCTGTATCTGCGAAGCTGTGCTTTGACTCTTGCCATCATCTCCAGCGGCCGGAACGGTTTGGTAATGTAATCGTCTGCTCCCAGCGTCAGCCCGTTGATCTTGTCGATCTCCGCATCCTTTGCCGTCAGCATGATGATCGGATAAGTATCTTTTTTGCGGATCTCCTGACACAGTTCAAAACCGCTCATCCCCGGCAGCATCACGTCCAGGAGCGCCAGATCCAGCGTTTCCGTCCGAATGCAGGCAAGAGCCTCTTCCGCCGTATAAAACCTGTACACCGTATAATCTTCGTTTTCCAGATAAACCGCAACAAGATCTGCGATCTCCCGCTCGTCGTCTACGACCAGTATCCTTTCCTTCATCCTCTTCCCCTTTTTGACCGTTTTCTGGACTCTGCTGCCAGACATTTGCAGCAGAGTCCTGTTTATCATATCATATTATTTCAGGGAGATTTCATAAGATTTCTTAAGATTTTATATATGTTTCGTGAACCGGTCCCTCCGGAGCCGTTTTATTTTTCATATATCCGTCATAACAGAACCGGATGATATCCTTCCTTGTTACGATTCCAATGAAGATCCGGTTATCATCGATAACTGGCACAAAATTCTGATTCATGGACATCTGCACCAGGTCTTCCATGGATGCGTTAATGGATACCGGATGAAAATTCATCCTCCTTTCCACTGCTGAAACCGATACCCCTTCTGCTGTCTTCAGATTCATATCATACCGCTTTTTCAGCATCCACAGAATATCTCCTTCTGTCACGGTTCCTATATAATGTCCTTTCCTGTCAATCAGCGGAACTGCCGTATAACCGCTCCGCTCCAGTTTCTCGATCGCCTGACGAAGCGTCCAGTCATCATGCAGATGAGCCACCTCGCTTTTCGGTGTCAGAAAAAATAATACGTTCATCTTATCCTCCAATATATCCTGTTATCCTGTCTCACCGCTTCCCTGGATCACATCAGCGGCGCCAGTACCCTGAGCACCGAGGTCAGCATATTTCCGATCAGACCCTGCCTGCAGTCGCCGGGAGTGACCTGATGGCATTTGGGAAAGCATTCCTCCATATCCTTTTTCACATCCATCACCGCTTTGCACCCATAGAGATAGGTCCCGCATTCAAAATGCAGATACAGGCTCCGAAAGTCCATGTTGATCGTACCCACCGTTGCGATTCTGTCATCACATACATAGGATTTGGCATGTACAAATCCCGGCGTATACTCATAGATCTGAACTCCTGCTTTCAAAAGCGGCGGATAATACGATTTCGCCATGAAAAACACCGTGGGCTTATCCGGGATGCCGGGCATGAGGATCCGGACATCAACTCCTCTTTTCGCCGCCAGGCAAAGTGCATTTTCCATCTCATCACTGATCAGAAGATATGGAGTTGCTATATATACATAATCCTTTGCCTGATTCAGAATATTGATATAGACGTTTTCTCCCAGCGCTTCATTATCCAGAGGCGTATCTGCATACGGCGCCACATACCCGTCTCCCTCAAACGGTTCTTCGTGCCATCTGCGGGGTCTGAAAATACTGTAGTCCAGATCCGGCACCTTGAACGCATTCCATACTTCCAGAAACATCAGCGTAAAGTTAAAAACGGCATCCCCATGTATCCGCACTCCGGTATCCTTCCAGTGTCCAAACCGAAGTTTTTTATTAATATATTCGTCCGCCAGGTTAATTCCGCCATTGTAAGCCGTATGGCCGTCTATAACCATGATCTTTCTGTGATCCCGGTTGTTCATAACCAGAGATACTACAGGAATAAAACGGTTGAAGGCAAGGCATTTGATTCCTTTTCCTTCCATGATATCTGCATAGCGGAAGGGAAGCAGAGACACACAGCCCACGTCATCATAGATCAGGCGTACATCCACTCCCTCTTTTACTTTCTGTTCGAGAATCTCCAGGATCCAGTCCCACATAAGCCCTTCCTGAATAATAAAATATTCCAGAAAAATATAGTGTTTTGCTTCCCTCAGGTCCGCCAGCATGGAAGAAAACATCTCTTCACCCAGCGGGAAATAGGTTATTTCCGTATTTTTCCAGACCGGATAAGGGCCAAATTCCCCAATATAGCGTATATTGCCCGCAGCGGTGGGATCCTGTGCCTGGATCTCTTTGAGAATCCACTGGTTCTGTTCCATGGATTCTTTCATTTCCGCTTTCACGGCAGCCATTTTCACAGCCAGACGTTTCCCCGGTTTTTTATTTCCGATCATCACATAAAGGATTCCGCCAAACAGCGGAATTCCCATAACCAGAATGATCCAGGCGATCTTATAGGCAGAATTTTCATCCTTGCGGATCAGATACAGCAGAATACCGATACTGACGATCTGAAAAAGCGCATTGATGAATACGGAATATCTTGTCAGCCTGCCCAAAAACAGCGCCCACCACAGCACCTGCAGCAATATGGCAAGGCCTACAACGACCAGCCTGCTCTTCAGGATCTTACCGATTCTTTTCATATTCACGCACCGCCAGTCGATTAATCTGAGTCGCCACATAACCGGCTCCGTATCCATTGTCAATATTTACCACGGTAACGCCGTTGGCGCAGGAGTTGATCATGGTCAGCAGCGCGGACAGTCCTTTGAAGCTGGCGCCGTACCCCACACTGGTCGGCACTGCAATCACGGGAACGTCCACAAGTCCTGCAACAACGCCCGGAAGGGCGCCTTCCATGCCGGCTACGGCAATCACGCAGTTTACATGCTCAAACACGTCCAGATTCCGAAGCAGCCGGTGAATTCCCGCCACCCCTACGTCAAACAGCCTGGTCACACCGGTTCCGAAAAATTCAGCCGCTCCTGCCGCTTCTTCCGCCACCGGGATATCCGCCGTTCCGCCTGTACAGACCACGATCTTTCCAATGGGCTCCGGCTTTTCAAACTCCAGTTTCAAAAGCCTGGATACCGGTTCGTAGGTAAATTCCGGCACTTCCGCCATAACTGCCTCAGCCTGCTCTCTGGAAGCCCTGGTTCCAAGTACATGGATCCGCTCCTGGGCCATACGGCTGCAGATTCCCGTCAGATGCGGAATCTCTTTTCCCTGACAGTAAATAACCTCTTCAAAACCCTGCCTGACTTTTCTGTGGTGGTCAATCTTCGCATATCCCAGATCTTCATACGGGAGTTTTTTCAACAGTTCTTCTGCCTCTTCAAGCTCCAGTTCTCCGGATTTCACGCATTTTAAAATTGCATTTACATCCATATAGGTCAAACTCCTTTACACGCCTCAAACACACTCTAAACAGTATACCTTTTTCTTTCCGTATTTTCCATTAAATTTTTATGAATTCCGGCAAATTTTACTGCTCTCCAGTATATATTCCAGGTAAGGATCTCCTTCCAGATTTTTCCACAGGAATGTCCCATCCTCATAGAGGATGTAACTGTGTGCGCTTCCTTCTTTCGGTATGGACACGGAACCCGGATTCAGGTAAACATAGTCCTCATGCTCTCTGCACACCGGAACATGCGTATGCCCATGGAGGAGAATATCTCCTTTTTTCAACATCGGAAGATGATTTTCATTGAACACATGACCGTGTGTCAGAAAGAACATGCGTCCCTGTTCATACAGGAATCCGTACTCTGCAAGAATCGGGAATTCCAGCACCATCTGGTCCACTTCCGTATCGCAGTTCCCGCGGACGCACAGAATCTCCTGCTTTCTTTCGTTCAGCATCCGAATCACCTCTTTCGGCGCATATTCCGGCGGAAGGTCATTGCGGGGTCCATGATACAGCACATCCCCCAGAAGGATCAGCTTATCCGCCTGCTCCTTCTCATATGCCTCCAGAAGCTTTCTGCAAAAATATGCAGAACCATGAATATCACCTGCGATCATCAGTTTCATATAATACCTCCATCTCTTCTACCTTTTTTCTCAGTTTTTCCTCCTGTTTCTTCTGATCCAGAAAAGCATGAAACTCCGGACGTTGAAAGCCGGTCTGCCTGTAATCGCCATGATTTTCGATTCCGTTAAGCCAGTCGGAAAGTTCCAGATCCTCCCCGAAAGTCCCGGCCACAAAATCCGTCATCCGGTTCAGAAAATCAGTCAGTTTTTCCTTCTGCATGTAAAGCTGATCCCGTTCCTTCAAAAGTTCTGCATGCAGCAGACCTCCTGTGCCCTCCGTTTCATACTCTGAAAGTTCTTTCAGAAATGTCTCCCTTCCGGTTCCAAAAAGCAGTTTCTTCAGCCGTTCATCCACTTCCTGCTCCATCTGCTCTTCCCAGGGCTTAAGCAGATCGTTTTCTCTGCGTACTAAAAGTGCATGGGAACGTCTTTTCAGGAATCCTTCCGGATCTCCTTTCCCTTCTGTTTTCATATAAGAGGAAAACTGTGTTAAAACTTCTTTCTCTCTCTCATAATATCGATAACGTCTTCCATATTCCGTCATCTTCCCCGAAGCAGCCGACAGCATATATCGGATAAAGATGCACCGTACCTCTCCCGGCGCCGCCAGAAGCTGCACCTGAAGTTCCCTGTTTTCTTCTTTCGTCAGCCCATCTTCCAGAAACTCTTTTATCCGATACATACCGGTATAAGTTTTGCAAAGCTGATAACAGGAGGCAAAATCAGAGGCGATTTTCGGCACGCGCAGAAATTCCTCCATAAAACTTCTGTCAGGCAAAAACCCCTCCCGTTCATATTCGGAAAGCAGCACTGACAGATCTTCCCACCCCCGTGCCGTGACAAACTCCTGCCGTTCTCTGGTAAGCGTCACCTGATAAAAATGTTCCGGATGCAGCTCCAGATAGGAAAGAATCACCGGATGTACTCCCTGCTGCTGTGCATAATCCTTCCAGACAGACACATCCGCTTCCACATTCAGCACCCGGACGCGGTCCAGCGCCGCCATATCCAGTTCCCGGACAGAACGATTGTATTCCTGCGGATTTCCTGCCGCTACAATGATCCAGCCTGCAGGCACCCTGTGGTTTCCAAAAGTTTTATATTGAAGAAACTGAAGCATGGTCGGCGCCAGAGTCTCCGAAACACAGTTGATTTCATCAACAAACAGGATTCCCTCCTGATATCCGGTCCGCTCCTGATATTCGTAAACAGAACCCACGATCTCACTCATGGTATACTCTGTCATGGTGTATTCCCTGTCTCCAAACGTCTTTGTTACAAGCTGCGGCAGTCCTACTGCGCTCTGCCTCGTATGATGGGTAATCGTATAGGACAAAAGCCCGACTCCGCATTCCTCTGCCGCCTGCTCCATGATCGCTGTCTTGCCGATTCCCGGCGGCCCGATCAGAAGAACCGGCCGCTGACGCACAGAAGGAATTCGGTAACTGCCGCTTTCATCCTTCGCCGTATATGCATGCACCGTGCGTATGATCTCTTCCTTTGCCTCTCTTATGTTCATCTTTTACGTCTCCAATTCTGCATCCAGAGTCAGTGTCAGAGCCCAGTCCGGCGCTCTGCCCTTTCTCAGTTCCTCATTTAAAAACACAAATGCCGTATCATAGTCCGGTTTCTGTTCCGGATAGATGCCATCCCCATCTGTAAAATAAAGAAGTCCTTTCAGATGCTTCACTTCACCTTTTTCCATCATTCTTTCCACCAGCCGGAATACCGGAGTGAAATCCGTATCTCCATGACCTTTCACGGTCATGTGCTCCAGATAATCCTTCCACTCTTCTTCGCAGGTCACACAGACATGTTCCTGGATCAGGCAGTCGCACTGGATCAGATGGATTCTCATATCCCGGAAGAAGTTGTCCTTCTCCTTAAATATCTCCCATGTCTCTCTAAGAAACCGGCGTACGATCTCTCCGGAACAGGATCCGGAAGTATCAATCGCAATTACAAATTCCTGAAGCTTCTTCCTCTCCCGATACTCCAGAGGTTCCAGAAATACCAGCCGTTCATACATCCTTCTGCTGTAATCATATGGAATATAGTCAAAGCTGTCCATATCCAGAGAAAGTTCTTCCTGACTGACCGCAAACTGCTTTAAAAACTGCCGGTAATCGTATCCCCGTTCTTTCTGAAGCACAATCTGCTCCGCCTGGGATCCTCTGCTTCCTCCCGCCTGTCTTCGATGTTCTTCCTGCCTCATCTCCAGCTGCTCGAACACCGTCCTCCATCGATGGACAGCCTCTGACGATCTGTCTGTCCTTTCCGCCCTCTCCTGTTTTTTCTCCGTTAACTCTTCCTGATCCGGAACTGCCGTTTCCCGCCACCATTCATGATTGTCTTTTCGAAAGATCCGCTCCAACTCCAAAAGTCCGGGCTCATTCTGCTCCTGAATCCAGCCTGCCAGACCCCTCTCATAAAATACTGCACCGGCTTCCCGAATCTTCCGGTACCAACGGCTCCTTGATTCCGGTATGGGCCAGTCAAACCCCGGAACATGCATCCGGTCGATCCGATACTCCGTCATCAGATCGCATGCCAGCCACCAGACCCTCTCCGGACAGCCATGCCGCCGAAACCGGTGCAGATACAATCCGTGCAGGATCAGATGCAGATATTTTCGCTCCAGCCGCTTTGTTCCTTCCCGGAACAGCATCAGCACCTCATCCGCATTCCAGTACAGCATTTCTGCATCTGTGCCGGAAGCCTCTTCGCTCCACTGCGCCCCTGCCGCTGAGAACGCCGCCCCCAGAACCGGAAGCTTCTTCTGCAGCCGAAACCGCACCAGTTTTAAAATTTCCTCCGCCAGACTCTTCCGGCTCTCTCCTGATTCCATATTCCGCTCCTTTCCCGAATATGCCGGAACTCATACTTTTACACATCTTCCTGCGTAACCCGGTACCGTTACTGTTCACACGTCAGCCGGTGGTCAGCCCGCTGGGGGCAGATAAGTCTTCCAGACCCATTGAAGGGCGCCGGTCCTTAGGGCGCGT
>CAJTXP010000035.1 GCA_910583615.1 uncultured Lachnospiraceae bacterium
ATTACTACTCATCATAAATCAACAGATAACTTCAAATTATCCATCAAAACCATATGCCTCTTAAATAATCTTTTTTATCATAATCATATCATCCATTTTTGCATAATCCACTTTTTCGACATACTTTGCCCTTTAAACTGCATATTTTGCAGAAAAATAATAAAAAACAATGCTTGAAAACAAAATCTCCACTGGATAAGACTTATGACAGTCCACATTTTAACCCCAAAAAGGGGTAATTCCCCGCAGCTTACTATGGAGAGTTTCATTACCATACAGCAGAGATATTTCATGCAAATTATCCAACGTTCCCGTACAGGATGGTTACCTGATAAAATAGCAGAAAACCCAAAAATTAACGAATCATTTCCCTGTATCGTCCAGGTTTGCATTATCAGCGCCTTTCTTCAGCGCAGAAATCCATGTTTCGATTGCCCTGGCAAGAATAAGCTGCTGCTCAAGGACTGCCATTCCGTTTTCAGGAACATCCGGCATATTTTCCTTTGCGAGAAAATTTTCTTCCAGACAGGATTTTAACTGCTCGACATTGCTTTCAATATTTGCCAGACATACATCCTGTTTTTCCTGCGAGAGGCCGTCCAGGTTTACAATCACGGCATTAAAATCCAGATAAATACGAATGGACTTTGCGGCAATTTCCAGCATCAGTTTTTCAAATTCCTGCTCCCCCTGCCGGGTTATGGAATAGACGGCTTTTTCCGGCATTTTTCCCTCTTTCACAATGCGGCTTTTGATAAATCCTTTTTCTTCCAGCTGAAGGACTTTTTTATAAATTGAGGGAGTGCTGATTTTTACCCATTTGGATATGTTACGGTACTCAACCAGTTTTTGAATATCGTAGGCGCTTAAAGATTCCCGTTTTAAAATTCCAAGTACAATTAAGTCGATTGTGGCCATATTTGCTCTCCTTTCATACTTGACAGACACTATAAATTATAGTAGTATATTTTTCGTTGCGCAATTACTATATTTTATAGTAGTATAATAAATAGTATACTTAAATGAAAGTGAGGAAAACAAAATGAACGAGCAAAGCAGGAAAATGGAACTTCTGGGAACTGTGCCAATACCAAAGGCTCTTTTGGCACTGGGACTGCCAACCATGATTGGTATGCTGATTAACGCACTTTATAATCTGGCAGATACCTATTTTGTCGGTGGATTAGGTACGGATCAGATGGGGGCGGTTACAGTAGCTTTTCCTTTAGGACAGATTGTTGTCGGCCTGGGGCTGCTTTTCGGGAACGGGGCGGCGGCATATCTTTCCAGGCTGTTGGGGCAAGGGGATAAAGATACCGCTGATCAGGCAGCCAGTACGGCTTTATACAGCAGCGTATTGATTGGGACGATTGTTATTACAGGCTCTGTCATATTTCTGAAACCCATATTGAATCAGACAGGCGCATTGGAAAGTGTTATGCCTTATGCGATTACCTATACCAGCATTTACATTACCTTTTCCATTTTTAATGTTTTCAATGTCACCATGAATAATATCGTGTCCAGTGAGGGAGCCGCAAAGACGGCCATGTGTGCGTTAATGGCCGGCGCTGTCCTGAATGTGATCTTAGACCCTGTTTTTATCTATGTCCTAAATCTCGGAGTTGCCGGCGCGGCCATTGCCACCGCCATTTCTCAGGTGATTTCCACGGTGGTTTATCTGTACTATATCTTCCGGAAAAAGAGCATATTTCATTTTCGTATGAAAGACTGTTGTTTTTCAAAGGAAATTATGTCTGAAATTTTGAAAATAGGGATTCCCACCTTACTCTTTCAGTTTCTGACCAGTATGTCCATCAGCATGATAAACAATGGGGCAAAAGAATATGGCGGCTCTGCCCTTGCCGCCATGGGACCGCTTACAAAAATTATGTCTATGGGAACTTTGATTGTCTTTGGTTTCCTGAAAGGATTTCAGCCAATCGCCGGATTCAGCTACGGAGCAAAAAAGTTTGACCGCCTGTATGAAGCAATAAAAACCTCTGTTCTGTGGTCAACCATATTCTGTGTAGTTTTTGGTTTGACAGCCGCTGTATTCCCATCACAGATTATGGCATTATTTACAAAAGGAGATACCGAAATGATTCGGATTGGCGCAGCGGCGTTACGGGCAAATGGTCTGTCATTTATCCTTTTCGGATTTTATACGGTGTACTCCTTCCTGTTTCTTGTAATGGGAAAGGCAAAAGAGGGCTGCTTTCTCGGCGCATGCCGACAGGGGATCTGCTTTGTGCCGGTGATCTGGTTTCTGCCGGGGGTTTGGGGATTAAACGGCGTCATTTACGCCCAGCCGGTTGCTGATGTTCTGGCTGCTGTTATCACCGTCTTTATGGCTTTGAATCTTCATAAAAAGCTGTCCGTTGAAGAGACCCAGGTCATGCAGAACAAAGGTCTTTGAAAAACTGCGATACTGATTGATGTACCAGTGCTTTTTGTATATAATGAAAAATAAAACACAACCAGTTGGAGAAAGCATTATGAACATTCAGATCTTCGGCACGAAAAAGTGCTTTGATACGAAAAAAGCCATGCGTTATTTTAAAGAACGGAATATCCCGTTTCAGTTCATTGACATGAAGGAAAAGGGAATGAGCAAAGGGGAATACACGAAAGTGAAGCAGGCCGCCGGCGGACTGAATGCCCTGCTGAATCCCAAATGCCGGGATCAGGATACACTGGCCCTGGTCCGCTGCCTGACAGACGCGGAAAAGGACGAAAAGGTGCTGGAAAACCAGCAGATCCTGAAGACGCCGATTGTGAGAAACGGGCCGAAAGCAACGGTTGGATATCAGCCTGATATATGGAAAGCGTGGCAGCAATAGATTGCCGGCTTTGCCGGCAAACCTGCTGCCATGAATTAAGGGAACTCCGGGCGTTTACCCGGAGTTCTCCGTATTCCGCACAAATCCTGCATACACCATCACAAAGTAGATCAGGTACACACTGAAAAAAAGAAAAATGCTTTTTGCAAACACGCTCCCTACCGGCACCGGTACGCCGGTTATCCACACAAAACGCCGATGAAGGTACAGGATCATCTTTCCGCTGATGATGATGGCCAGGAATGCCGGACACAGATAACAGGCTGCCAGCTGTTTCAGAATCAGCCGGTGTTTCTGGCTCCTGTTCACCCCCAGTTTTGTCAGCACGTCATAGCGGAACCGGTATTTTACAGATTCACTCAGCTGCTGCACAGACAATACCGTCACTGCCACGCATACGAATACCAGCCCTGTATAGAAAAACGGAATAATCAGAGAAGCCAGCATGTATTTCGCTCTGGGAATCAGATCCGCCCGAACCATGCAGACAGCGGCAAAGGACATGAAAGAATCACTTCCGCTGCAAAGTCCATCCAGAGGGTCCTGACAGTCAGAGGTACTGGTATCCGTCAACTTTTCCAGCTTTTTCTGCAGTCCCGGAGACTGTCCCCCTTCTGTTCCGGCTGCCAGTTCCGCATAATACGGCCTCATCCTTTCAAGAACCGGATCAGGAACGATGATAAGATAGTCCGCCCCATTGTGTCCGTCCTGCGAAAAAGGTTCCGCACAGATTCCCGCACAGACAAGAGCCCGGTTCCCGGTTTCATCTTTCAGAAGCAGATCCTCTCCAATCCCCTGAACTTCCTGCTCCAGACGGGGTTTTACCTGTACCAGGTATTCCTTCTCCCCCAGATATACTTCCCCGTATCCCAGCAGCCTTCTAAGACGCGCATAATCCGAAAATCCCATATAGGTATCAAAGGGATAATACACCCGTTCCACATCCAGAAAGTTCCGGATCTTCTCTCTGTCCGGCCCGCCCTGTGCGTTATAGAAAATTCTCCCCCAGTCTCTTAAGTGGGTCAGCATCCATGTATTGATTTCTGACTCTCCATCCGTATAGATTGTGTAAGAATAAACCTCCTGTGCCCCTGTTTCTTCCTCTATCAGAACCCTTTCGGCCGCAAAATCATCCTCCGGTTCCCTGCTGTACACCTGGATATCAAAGGGAAATTTCTCTTTCAGAACCGCATTCTCATATTCAACAAGCATAAGCGCTATGGAACCGCCCATAAGGGCAAGCGTGAAAAGCGCGGTCAGCGTACCCATGGTAAACTGCATGGTCCTGATCCGGAAAGCAAACTGACGCATCAAAAACAGGTTCTGTCCCCTGTAAACCGCATTTCCCCGTTTTCTTACATAACATATGATCCATGCAGACAGCCCCATATAGAACAGATAGATCGTAGCGACCAGCCCGATCAGAAAAAAGGCTACCTGTCTGTTGCCTGCCAACCGCTCAAATCGGTGCCAGAACCAGAAAAGAAACAGGACGGAAATCGGAAGCAGGATCTGTTTTCCTTTTTCGTACCTTTCCCTGACTGTTTCACCCTGCCTGCCGGCGTTCATAAGGCCATGAATGCTCATCCTTCTGAATCTTCGCCCGCATCGGAAAAACGCCAGCAGAAAACAGCCGCTGTAGCAGAGTCCCGACAGAAAGATCGTCTTTCCGTCCGGCGCCGGATGCAGCCGGTATTCCATCTGCACCATCGTATACAGAACGGAGAGCAGCACCTGCTGAAACAGGATCCCGGGCGCAAGACCCGCCAGAAAGCAAAAAACGCCCAGAAGTATATTTTCCCGCATGTACAGTCTGGCAATCATCTGCTTTTTCATACCCAGAAGCAGATAGATTCCAAACTCACTGCTTCTCTTCTCCAGTATAAACCCCACCATATAGTGAATCAGCCATGCCACGATCAAAACAATAAATACGGTGGCAAAACCCAGCAGCGTGCTCATCAGATCCTCCGCCTCAAGCGCATTCTTCAGTTCCTTCCAGAAGAGCAGGCTGTGAAAACCATACATCAAAGCGGATACCAACGTCAAAGTAATGATGTATACCAGATAATCTCTGGCGGAACGCTTCATATTCCGCACACTCAGCTTAGTCAGCATCCGGACAGTCACCTCCCGTCAGGGACAGCACGTCCAGGATCTTCTGCAGAAATTCTTTTCGGCTCCTGCCGCCCCGTATCAGTTCATGAAAGATCCGTCCGTCTTTCAGAAAGAGGATCCGGCTGCAGTAACTGGCGGAAAATACATCATGAGTGACCATGAGGATCGTCGCATCCATGGTATGATTCAGATCCGCAAAGCTGTCAAGAAGCGTCTGTGCCGAACCGGAATCCAGGGCTCCTGTCGGTTCATCCGCCAGAAGAAGTTTCGGACGGTTCACCATGGCTCTGGCACAGGCGCACCGCTGTTTCTGTCCGCCTGATACCTGCCACGGAAACAGATCCCCGACATCCTCAAGTTTCAGAAGCTTCAGCATACGGCTGCAGGACTGCCGGATTTCTCTTTTCTTCGCCCCCTGCAGCGTCAGGGCGAGCATTATATTTTCCTCTAACGTCAATGTATCCAGCAGGTTGTATTCCTGAAACACAAATCCCAGATGGTCCCTTCGGAATTCGGACAGGGCATCTTCTGAAAGTTCCGTAATATCTGTTTCTTCATAATAGATATGACCGGCTGTTACACGGTCAATCGTTGCCAGCAGATTCAACAGGGTAGTCTTTCCGGAACCGGAAGCTCCCATGATGCCCATAAACTCTCCCTTCTCCACCTGAAAACTGACCCGGTCCACCGCTTTTGTCACATTGGATGCATTTCCATAATATTTTTCCACGTCGCAGACTCTGATATAATGTTCCAAATGCCTCACTCCTTTTCACAGATTTTTGTTCCTGTCCGGCATTCTATCAGACGGCGGTTCCCTTTTGTATGGATCTGCCTTAAAGCTGTCTTACATTTTTGAAAGATATCCCTGTGATGCATGGTTAGGCGGCTACCGCTTTGCAGGTGCGGGCCTTCAGCGCCGTTCATGGTAGCTGCCGACTGGAAAGTAAAGCAGCATCCTTGTTCCTTCTCCCTGCACCGACTGTGCCAAAAGCCGGATTCCCAGCTGGTCACAGAGTTTTCGGCACAGATAAAGCCCCATCCCGGTAGCCCCCCTGCGGCTCCTTCCGTTGCTTCCGGTAAATCCCTTGTCAAAGATACGGGAAAGATCTTCTCCGGGAATCCCTTTCCCGTTATCTTCCAGTATCAAAAGAACTCCGTCTTTTCGGCGCTCTGTCCAAATCCGGAATACCGGAGACACACACCGGTATCTGTCGCTGTTTAAAATCATCTGATTCAAAATAAAAGAAATCCATTTTTCATCCGTATAAACCGAATCCGTGCACTCCACTTCCGCCCGCACCTGATGCTGCACCAGAAGCAGACGGTTCTTCTGCAGCACCTCCCGGGCAACTGCTGACAAGTCCGTCTTCCGGATCAGAAAATCTTTGCGGACCTGCTCCGAACGGGCATAATACAAAACCATATCCACCTGATTCTCCAGTCTCTGATTTTCCATATGAATCGCACGCAGCGTATCCTTTAACGATACCGGATCTGCTTCTCTTCCGTTTTCACAGAGCAGTGCAATGCCTGTAAGAGGGCCCTTTGTCTCATGGACCCAGCTCTCTACATATTCCCGGTAATCTCTTTTCATATCCTCCATGCGGCGCAGCTGCTCAATGGCGCTTTTGCTTAACCTGCGTACCATGTTCCGGTACAACCGATCCTCCAGACGGAAAGAATCCGGCAGCAGTTCCCCCAGCAGATATTTTTGATCCGCTTTTTCAAGGATCCGCTCTGCTTCCTCAAAATACCGTTTTCTCTGCACATATTCTTTACAGAACCAGACCAGTATGAGAAGAAACCAGAAGATCAGAATCAGTACAGCATTCGTACGGCTGTAGCCGGTCAGCAGAAGAAATGTGGAGAGAACACCCATACAGACCGCATGCAGCAGAAACAGCATCCACCTGTCCTTCAGAAAATCCCCCAGTCTCATATCCGGTAACCGACCCCTCTTTTTGTTTTGATGAAATCCGTCACCTGTATGCTGCGCAGTTTCTCCCGGATCCTGGTCATATGCACGCTCAGCGTATTGTCATCAATAAAAATCTGCTGTTCCCACAGATATTCAATCAGATCCATACGGGAAACATATTCTCCCGGACGCCGGAACAGGCAGTACAGGATCTTCATCTCGTTTCTGGTAAGCTCTGCTCTGTGTTCTTTAAAGATCAGGCAACATCTGCTCATATCCAGCCGTACTCCCTCATGGATAAGCTGCAGAGCTTCTGCTCCTTTGGATTTTCCGCTCCTCTTCAGCACAGCCGCGATCCTTGCCAGCAGAACAGGCGCATGATAAGGTTTCGTGATATAATCGTCTCCGCCCCGCAGAATCCCGTTCAGTTCATCCATAGCGTCCGTACGTCCGGTCAGGAAGATAACAGGAACGTCTGTCTGCTCCCGAAGCTGTACGCAGAGATCGAATCCGGAGCAACCCGGAAGATTCACGTCCAGAAGAATCAGATCCGGCTGTTCTTCCCGAACTTTTGACAAAACATTCACAAACTGTTCCGATACCGCTGTCCGATATCCTGCACATTCCAGCAAAACCTTCAGTTCTCTTCGTATAACCGCTTCGTCCTCGATAATCAAAATTTTATCATCCATGACAGTATCCTTTCCTTATGGATCTTATCCTAACATAAAACAGATGCCGTTTCAAATGCGGAAAATGGATTTTCAAATATGCGTGCACAATCCCGCAACAGATGGTATAATAAAACAGCTACAACATCATTTTGGAGGTACACATCAATGGCATGGTATGACGAAGCTGTATTTTATCACATCTATCCGCTGGGGCTTACAGGAGCGCCGAAGCAGAATTCCTACGGAGCGCCGGAGCACCGGCTCAATACACTGCTTCCATGGATATCCCATATAAAAAAAATCGGCTGCAGCGCCCTTTATATCGGTCCCCTCTTTGAGTCCGTGGGACACGGCTACGAGACGACTGATTATAAGAAGCTGGACAGCCGCCTGGGCACCAATGAAGACCTGGCCGCTTTCGTGGCGGAATGCCACCGGCAGGGCATCCAGGTCGTACTGGACGGCGTATTCAATCACACCGGACGGGACTTCTTCGCATTTCAGGATCTGAAGCAGAACCGGGAGCACTCCGCCTATAAGGACTGGTACTGCAATGTGAATTTCTGGGGAAATAATGAATACAACGATGGATTTTCCTATGAAAACTGGGGCGGACATAACCTGCTGGTAAAATTAAACCAGCACAATCCGGCCGTCAGAGATTATATCTGTGACGTCATCCGTTTCTGGGTCAGCGAATTTGATATCGACGGAATCCGGCTGGACGCCGCCGATGTCCTGGATTTTGAATATATGAAAGCGCTCCGGCGGACCGCCAACGAGGTAAAGCCGGACTTCTGGCTCATGGGAGAGGTGATCCACGGAGACTATACCCGCTGGGTCAATGAAGGGACTCTGCACTGCGTCACCAACTATACCCTGCACAAGGCGCTTTATTCCGGCCACAACGACCACAATTATTTTGAAATCGCCCACACGGTAAAAAGACTCTACGAAATGGGAGGCAACCGCATCGACGGCCTTCGGCTCTATAATTTCACGGACAACCATGATGTGGAGCGAATCCATACAAAACTCAATAACAAGGAACATTTTACACCGGTGCACATCCTGCTCTACACGCTTCCCGGCGTGCCTTCCATCTATTATGGCTCCGAATTCGGCATCGAGGGAAAGAAGGAGCGCTTCTCCGACGATTCTCTGCGTCCTGCGCTCTCGCTGTCCGATTATGCGGATGCAGAAGAGAAGAATCCCTGCACCCGCCTGATTGCGGCTCTGGGCAGGATCAGGCAAAGCACCGCCGCCCTGTCCTACGGCGACTACAGAGAACTGCTTCTGACCAACCGGCAGTATGCATTCTCCAGAAATCACAACGGCGTGTCGGCGGTCGTCACCGTCAACAACGACGACAGCGATTACGTCATGACCCTTCCTGCTGGAAATGCATCGCAGTACAGAGGCGCCCTTTCCGGTGAAAGAGTGTCCGTGTGCAACGGACAGATTGTTGTCAATGTAAAGAGGAACTCCGGGGATATCTGGCTGCCCGTTTCAGATGACCAGACAGAAGGACAGGTGGAAACGCCGGCAAAGCAGGCAGCAGAACCGGAGACGACAGGCATGCCGGAAACCCTGGCAGATGCACTGAAGCGGCCGGAAGCTGCAGACAAAAAAGCAGCTGTTCCGGAAAGAATGTCTGCTGCGCCTTCTGCGAAAACAACCCAGGAAGCGCCTGACAGGACACCAGAAAAGCAAACAGCCGCAGAACAGACAGCAGACAAAAAAACGACTGCATCTGCAAGAAAACAGAAATCTGATACAGAATACTGGTGGAAAACTTCTGAAGCAGAAGAAAGCCCCAAAGCTCCGGCGAATGTACCGGAGAAAGATTCTGTCGCAGAGACTTCAGCGAAGATACAGGAGAAAGACCCTGTTGCAGAGACTTCGGCGAATGTACCGAAGAAAGATCCTATCGCAGAGACTTCGGCGAATGTACCGAAGAAAGATTCTGTTGCAGAGACTTCGGCAAAGATGCAGGAGAAAGATTCTGCTGCGGAAGCTCCGTCCGCAACGCCGGAAAACGACGGGAACGCCGGATCTTCCGCCAAAGCAGCCGAAAAAGAGGCAGACGCCGATCCCTTCGAGAAAGGCCGGATCGCAGGATTGCAGGAAGCCATTCTTGCCATCATGGAGAAGAACGGACCTGTCACTGACCAGATGCGCAGGGACGTTCTGGCAAATACCCATCATGATTCCCTGATTAACTGGGTAAAGAGTTTCCGATAGTTCCGTAAAGTCTTTACAATGGTCAGAAACAGAACGGATTTCGGCGGACAGGAGGACAGTCATGCTCTATCCAACCATCGGCGTTCCCTTTATGGGAACCAGCATCTTCCGGCGATACGATCAATATCAGTATACCCGCTGTCTTCAGCGTGCCGGGGCAACCGTACAGACGCTTGCCCTGCACGCTTTTTCGGGCGCGGTGGATAACGCCCTGAAAACATGCGACGGTTTCCTGTTCCCCGGCGGGCCGGATATTGAACCGGAACGCTATGGACAGGAACGTCTGACCTCCTGCCAGGAACCGGATTCTGCCAGAGACGATTTTGAACTTCTTCTGCTTGGAGCGGCGCTGGAAGCGCAGAAGCCTTTGTTCTGCATTGGGCGGGGCATGCAGCTTCTGAATGTCGCTTTTGGCGGCACGCTCATGCAGGATATCCGGTTAAAACAGGAATACCAACATGCAGACCTTCTGCACCGGACGACTGCCACCCACCCTGTGGAGATCGACCCCAACAGTTTTCTGGCTTATCTTCTGGATACGGATACGCTTTCCGTCAACAGCCTCCATCATCAGGCAGTGGACGAAGCGGGAGAAGGGCTCTGGATCCCGGCAGATAGTCCGGAAGGCTTTGCGGAAGCGCTGGAACTGGAAGCGTATCCTTTCTGCCTTGCTGTACAGTGGCATCCGGAATACATGGCAGGACGTACGCCGTCGCAGAAGCGGCTGTTCCAGGCCCTGGTGGACGCCTGCAGATAAGCGCTCTTTTTTCTATTCCTTATACCGTATCACGGCTTTATCCTCCAGCGTTTCCGTAGAACTGACGATCAGCTCGGTCTCCCGGCTGATGACGCCTTCCTCAATGGCCGCGTACGTATCGTTCTGGTCCAGCACCTTGACGTAGACCATCTCCGCCGCCAGCTCCGTTCCCAGAATACCGGAGCGCTCGCTGACGATATAGACGAATGTCCTGTGGCTGGCGTCCTCATACAGTGCGTTCAGGGGAATGCAGCAGGAAAAGGTTTCCGACTGGGCCTCCACCTCAAAGCTCCCACTCTGCCCGATGGTGCCCACCTGATCCGGCAGGAATACCCGGGCGTCATAGAGTTCCGGATTCATCTCATTTTCCGCCACGTAGTCCACCGTCAGATCTTTGACGGACGTGCTTCCCAGCTTCAGGGACACGGCGTCTCCCTGATTCACGTATTTCTTCTGTTCCCTGGTCAGCGACACCTGAAACTGCATGGGGCTTGACAGGTCGGCGTATACCACCGCCGCGCCGTCTCCCACCCGTTCTCCCGGGCTCACCTGAATCCGCGTAACGATTCCTTCTGCTTCCGGGTATACCTGCCCGGAAGCATCCTGCACCTTCTTATAAGCCGCCAACTCTGTCTGAAGAACGGACAGCTCCAGACGGCTCACCGAAAGGCTGCTGTCCGCATCCGGGGGCAGCTGATTGTCCGCCACCTTACGCCCGGCGTCCAGAAGCTGGTCCGACTGTGACTGTTCGGCGTCCTCCACTGCCCGTTCTGCCGTTGTAACGGCATCTTTCAGCGCTTCTTTTTTCTCTTCCCATGCAGACTGCCCGGCATCCTCTCCGCTGAAATCCGGCTTTTCCACCGGATGGGCCGTATGGGATTCGTACGCGGCGGCAGCCTCTTCGTAAGCTGTTTTTGCCTTTTTTTCCGCTTCCCGGGCAGCTTCCAGCTGAGCGGACAGGCCGCTGGTATCATCTTCCGCGTCTGAACCGGATATTTTGTCTTCCTCTGATCTTTCTCCGGAGTCAGCAGCGGCTCCTGCTGCGTCTGTTGGCTGCCCGGAACTGTCTTTGCCTTCCTCCGGCTCTTTCGGCTCTCCGGAAATCTCCTCTTCTGCATTGGATGTTCCCTGCTCTTCCTGCTGCCTGGAAACTTCTGCTTCCAGCCGTTTTACCTCTTCCTGTGCCTCTTCATATGCTTTTTTACTCTTATTCATTTCCAGACGAAGGGATTCCTCCTGTTCCACCCACTCCTCATACGCCGCCTGCGCTGCTTCCCTGTCTTCTTCCGGCGTAAGCTGCACCCCGCTGTCCTTATGATCCTCATAGGCGTCCCTGGCGTCCTCCAGATCTTCCCTCGCCCTGTCAAGAGCTTCATTCGTCTTCTGTTCTGCGCGGGCATAATCTTCCTGCGCACGGTCATTTTCCGTCTGCTTCTTCTGCGCGTCCAGGCTCCGGTTCTGTTCCATGGACGCGATCTGCAGCTGGAGCTTTTTGATCTCCAGCTCCTTTTCCTGTATCTTCTGTCTCAGGTCCTCCAGATCCAGATCAAAGAGCAGCGTCTCTCCGGTCACATGGTCGCCCACGCTGGCATAGACCGTCCGCACCCGGAGCCCGGACAGCGCGGTCACCGCGTATTCCCGGCCCTGATGCACGATCCCCTCCGCGTTCACCGTATGGTTGAGCGCCATCCGCCTGGGCGTCTCCGCCGTCACCTGGGGAAGCTTCGACGCATACACCGCCCGGGATACGAGGGTGCAGAAAAACATGAACGCCAGAAATATCCCAAAAGCGATCAGTATCCTTCTCTGTTTTTTCCACAATTCCATCCTTGTCACTCCTTCATCCCGGACGCCGCGATGCCCTGCTCCAGATATTCCCGGCCCGCCAGAAATACGAAGACCGCCGGGATCAGCGTAATGACCGCCGCCACAAACGAATATCCCGCCTGCTCAAGGCTGATCTCCGGCAGGTACAGCGACAGAGGCCACAGGGTCTGGTCCTCCAGAAACGCCAGCGGCTGCTCGATCAGGCTCCAGTATTCCAGAAACCCCAGCACCATGGCGGATAAAATCCCGCCGGACGCCAGCGGAAGCCCCAGCTTTGCAAAAATCATCCATTCGCCCGCCCCGTCGATCCGCGCCGCCTCGATCAGCCCTTTGGGCAGGCTGCAGAAGCCCCGGTATACGAGAAATACCGGATACGTGGAGAAGACCGCCGGCAGGATGATGGCTTCCTGGGTATTCATAAGCCCCAGTCCATCCAGCACCAGATAGCTGGACAGCATGGTCACCTGAAACGGCATAAGCATGAGCACAATGTACAGGGTAAACAGAACCTTTCGGAAACGGAACGGATAGACCGCGAACGCCCAGGCCGCGGGCACCCCGATCAGAAGCTGCCCCAGCAGGATGCATACGGTGATCTTCATGGAATTCCAGAAGACGACGAAAAACTGAGGTGTCTGAAACAACAGCTTTCCATAGTGGGCAAAGGTGGGATACATGGGGAAAAATCTCCAGGTAATCAGCTGATCCGTATCCGCCATCAGGGGCAGAAGGCTCTCCCTCAGTTCCTGACGGCTCAGGATGGAGCCGCTCAGCAGAAACAGGACCGGCGCGCAGAAAAACAGCCCCGGCAGAAGAAGCAGGGCCTTCACCGCCGCTTTGTTCATTTTTTTATTCATGATTCCCTCATCCTTTCTCCTCATTGTCCCACAGTCTCTGCAGAAGCAGGATGACCGCGAACAGCACGGCGCCCACACAGACCGCCGACGCCGCCATCTTATCCAGTTCCAGATTCACAAACCAGTTGTTGAACAGGTGCTGCAGGAGGTACATGCTCTCATGGGGATAGGACCCCGCCACCAGATAGGCTTCCCGAAACACCTTAAAGGAGTTCAGGAAAGAAAGCACGGTGATCGTGTACAGAGAGCCCTTCAGATTGGGAAAGATCACATACCAGAAACACTGCCGCTCCGTGGCGCCGTCCACTCTGGCCGCCTCGGTCAGCCCCCCGGACACCGAAAAGATCCCCGCCAGCCACAGTACCATGGTGTAGCCCAGATTTTTCCATACATAGCTGAACACCAGCACCCAGAAGGACGCCCCCGTCCCCATATAGTCGGGCATCGCGCCTTCCGGCAGAAATCCGGCCCACAGAAGGCCCGCGTTCAGGAATCCCTGTCTGGCAAAGATCATTTTCCAGATCAGGACGACCGTGGCCGCGGGCATGGCCATGGGCAGCAGGAACAGGGATTTTACAAGCTGCACCCGGTTCAGCCGGCTCAGCTGCACCGACAGGAAAAGGCCGATGCCGATGAGAAGCGGCAGGCAGACCAGCGTAAAACGCACGGTGTTTTTGACCGCCAGCCGGAACGCCTGGTTGGCAAAGACCACCTCATAATTGCGCAGTCCCGACCATTCCTCCGTAACCGCCGTCAGAAACGAACGCCGGATCACGTCCAGAAACGGCAGCAGCACGAACAGCAGAACCCCCATAAGGCTGGGCAGCAGAAAACCGACCCACGCGTACCGGCTTCTCAGGGCCGCCCGGGTTCCGCCGGGCAGAAGTTTCCGCCCCCCTCCGGACAGAAGCCGGCGCTTCTCACCAGGCAGGAGCCGACGCTTTCCGCCCGATTTACTCCGCCAGATAGATTGACGCTTTTTTAACAATCTCTGCCGCTCCGTCTTCCGCACTCAATCCGCCCTCCAGTACCTTTTTCCCTGTCTCGTACACCAGCTCGCACAGATGCCCGTCGGCCAGAACCGGCGTTTTCAGCGATTCCACGTATTCCGTAAACCGTTCCCGCTCCGCCTGATCGGGCCAGTACAGCGTAAATTCCCGCTCCGTCCCGTCCGCCATGGGAAGCGTCATGCTGCCGTTGTAGGAATTTTCCTCAGACACGTCAAAACGCGCCTCGAATGCCTCCCGGTTCACCGGAAATCCTTCATAGATGTGCTCCTGCGTCTCCGCCGAGAAGATCAGGCGGACGAATTCCTCCGCCTCCGCCTGCTGCCCGGTCCGGGAGCTGATCCCCACCATGGCCGACGGCAGGAACGGCGCCTCCGCCTGGCCGCTGAAGATCCGGTAATCCAGTCCCTCGTCCAGCCGCAGCACGGAGGTTATGTTGTCCAGACAGAGCTGGATCCCCTCCACAGAGCCGCCGGCCGCCATGGCGTAGCCCCGGGTGATGTCCAGCACATTATTGCACGCCTCCATCCGGTACTGTACGGGATCCGTCCCGTAGGAAGCCATCTCTTCCGCCTCCTCCGCCAGCCTTTCGGCCTGCTCCGGCACCATCCCGGATTCCTCCGCGTCATAGATACGTTTCACCTGTCTTAAAAATTCCTCGACCGCCGGCTGATCGATCTGCCCGTCCTCCTGTATCCACGCGGAAGCGGACACCATGCCGAACAGTCGAAGCATCGTCTCCGGATCGTGGATTCCGAAAATCCCGCCCTGCGGATGGTCCGTCCGCAGCCGCTCCGCCTGATCCGCGACGCATTCAAGATCGGACATCTGCCGGACGGCATCCCCGTCTCCCGCAAGCAGCGGCACCCGGATACACATGGGCATGGCGTAGACCGCCCCGTCCGCATCCGTAAAGCCCTCCGCCACATTGGAGAACAGCCCGCCTTCCAGACCGGCCAGCACCGGACGGATATCCTGCAGCATCCCCTTATCCATATAGGTTTCCATGGGCAGGCCGTCCAGAATGAGTACGTCCGGCCCTTCCCCTGCCAGTATCTGGGTGTTCAGCTTCTTAATGGCGTCCTCCGCCGTCATTCCGCCGTCGCCGGACATGCCTGTCTCATAGCGGACGTACAGGTCCGTGTGCTGTCTCTTATAATCGGTCACCGCCTGCCGCACGCCCCGGTTCTCCGTCAGGCTGTAGATCCGGATCTCCTGATCCGGCATGGAAGGAATCGATGCGTCAAAGGTATAGCGCACCAGGCCCACGGACGGATTGAATACCGCCAGAAATTCCTGGCCTTCCAGCGCCTTCATCCGGTAGAGATACGAAGACGCGTCTCCGAAGGCGCTGAGCGCGCCGTCAATCACCTGCTCCAGCATGCTGCCGCCCGGCACATGCCGGTATACGCCGTCCGCACTGGCCAGATAGATCACATCCGCATCTTCCGCCGCGCCGCCCAGCACGGCCACCGGATAACCGCCGCCCGTATACGCCACCGTCCCGTCCGGCACCGCCTGCCTGATCCAGGCGTCCACCGCCTCCTCCTGAGGCAGCAGCACGCCTTCCTCAAGATCATACCGGTACAGCCGGTCATGGCCCACCGCCAGCAGAATATCTCCGGAGAAATCCATACAGCCCACGGACCGCTCCGCCATGAACAGTTCCTTTAAACTCTCCTTCTCCGGGTCCACCTCGTATACCTTTCCCTGCAGGTCCTCCGCGAAAAGCCTTCCGTCCTCCTTGAACACAAAGGTCTCAATGCAGCTTCCATCCTCCTGGGAAAATCCGAAATCCACGGCCTTCACCGTCCCGTCCGGCATTCCAAAGACACAGTAATTTCCTTCCCAGTCCTCCGGTATCTCTTCCCTGCAGGCTGCCCGCGCCTGCTCCGGCATCTCTCCGGAGCAGGAAGCCGCCACGGTTCCGTCCGGGCCCATGGCCGCCGACAGGCAGTATACTCCCTGCAGCATGGGAAACCATTCCGTCTCCTCCTGCTTCCACGTCTGTCCTCCATCCGCGGACCGGTAGAGTCCCTCTCCAAAGCTGATGACTGCAAGACTCCCGTCGTCCAGCCAGTTGACCCCGCCGTTCCGGTTGATCTCCTCCGGCATCGGATAAAACGTCTCCATGTATCTGCCCATGGCTCCCCGGTCCGAGGCGTTCGGACCGTTGTCCGGATTCCCGTCCGCCCCTTCCGGATGTCCGCCGCAGGCGGACAACAGCAACATCACCATGCAGAGCAAAAGCCCTGTTCTCAACCCTTTTCCTCTCATATTCGACTCCTGCGTTTTTATTCCGCCAGATAGATGGCCGCCTTCTTCACGATCTCCGCCACGGCGTCGTCTACGCTCAGGCCTCCGGCCAGCGCCCTCTGCCCGACTTCGTACACTACCTCTTCGATCACCGCGTCTCCGGCGCAGACCGCAGACACGGATTCCACCATGCTTTTCAGTTCCGCAAAATCTTCCTCCGTAACCCATTTGATATCCAGATGAAAACTCTTTCCGTCCGCTCCGGACGTACTGATGCTGATTCCCTGATCCTCTTCTCTTGGATTTACCTTCAACTGCTCAAAGGACGCCATATTCATCGGAAGCCCCGTGGACACTTCCATGTCCTGCAGCTCCCTGCCGAACAGGAACCGGAAGAACTGAAGCGCCAGTTCGCTGTCTTCAGAACCGGCGCACACGCCGACCATTCCCTTTGGAACGAATCCGTTCCGGATCTGCCCGTTCCAGAAGGCGAAGCCAAAGTTCTCTTCCTGGTTCGCCAGCGTGCTGACCGTATTAAAATCTCCGTCCATCATATAAGTGATTCCCATGCCGATCCGCTGCTCTCCCATGGCAATGTTCGTCCCCGAGCCGTACACAGTGGCAAAATATTCCATGGCCCCGCTCCAGTTCAGGCTGTTGTCATACCAGGCCCTGTATTCTGTCAGTTCTTCCTCTGTGATTCCCGCCGTCTCCGCGTCGTAGATCCGCTTCGCCTGCGTGAGAAATTCCTTCAGCTTTTCCTGATCGATGGCTCCGGTCTTCGCATCTGTCCAGGAACCGGCACAGGTGATCCCCAGTGTGCGCAGAAGCTTCTCCTCCGCCGCCAGGCCGGTCAGAGATCCCTCCGGATATTCCGCCCGGAGCGCTTCCGCCGCATCCGCCAGGCCGGCCAGATCCGCAACGCCTTCGATGGTCTTTTCGTCTCCCACCAGAAGCGGCAGCCGGAACCGGAGCGGCAGATAGTAAAGTTTCCCGTCTTCCCGGCACGCCTCCACCAGATTGGGGAACAGCGCCTCTTCTCCGCTCATGCCGCCGGCAATTTCCGTCAGGTCCATGAGCACGCCCTTCTCTTCGTAGGAACGCCTTGGCAGCCCGTCCAGCACCAGCAGATCCGGGCCGGAGCCGGACATGATCCGGGTATTCAGATTCTTGACGGCGTCTTCCGACGTCATGCCGCTCCCCGTATTCAGTCCGATTTCGTACCGGACATAGGCTTCCGGATGCTGCTTCTGGAACAGGCTGACCGCCTGACGGACCGCATAATTCTCGGTCAGGCTGTAAATGCTGACCTGCTGCTCCGGAATGGTGGGGATATCCGGGTTGTACACGTACCGGTACATCTTCCCGTTGGTATAGAGAATCACAAATTCATTGTCCGGCAGCACCGCCATCCCGGCAAGGCTCATCTTGGGATCTCCCAGAGAACTGAGCGACCCCTCCATCACCTGCTCCACCGCCGTGCCGCCCATCACATGGCGGTACAGGCCGCCGGAAAAGGCGAAATAGACCACGTCCGCTTCTTCTCCTTCCGCCATGACCACAGTATGGGAGCCGGAGTTGGCTCCGATCTCCTCACCCACATTGTCCATGATAAAATCCTGCAGCACCCGGTCGCCGTCCGCCTGCATCTTATTTTCCATATCGTAGAACAGAAGCCCTCTGGAACCGATGTCGATCATATACTGATCTGTAAAGCACACATAGTCCGACAGCCCTTCCGCCTCCAGAATCTGGCGGGCCGCACCTCCTGCCGGGTCCATCTCGAAGATTTTCCCGCTCATGGTATATGCATAGAGCCGGCTGTCCTTGTCAAACCAGAACTGATGGACGGTATTGCTCCCGTCCGGAGACTTCAGAGCCGTGGGATTCCCGTCCGGGTCCACATACAGATATTCCGGATTCCAGCCTTCCTCCACCGTTTCTTCGGTTTCGTCCGCCGGCGGGCTGTACACCAGCGCCACCGAACCGTCCGGCGCCATGGACATGTGGGCGATCCACGCCTCCCGAAGATCCCGGAGCCACGGCGTCTCTTCCCTGGTCCAGCCTTCGCCGTTGTCCGCCGACACATACAGCCCCGCCGTCTGCTCCAGCAGGGCCAGCTCTCCTGTCGCCAGCTTCTGCAGGCACAGGGTCGGATAGCTGCTCCCATAGGCCACGTCCTCCGGCAGCGTCATCTCTTCCTCCAGATAACGTCCCATGGATTTCTCACCGCCGCTTTCGTCTCCTGCAGACGCCGCAGACGGTTCATTCACTCCATCCATACCGCCCGACTGCGCGGCAGAACCGCCTTCCCTGCTCCCGCACCCTGACAGAAGCATAAACCCGATCAGCAGACATGCCGTCAGGCGTCTATACCTTTTCCTCATTTCCAAGTCGTCTCCTTTCCGGTTTCCGTATCCATCATAACCCTCACGTTCCCTCTTCTCACGGGAAATCTCCCTCTGTCATGATCATAACAACTGAATCTCTAATTTTTCTCTAAAATGCACTTTTCATTCCGACAGTTTGATGGATATCCTTTTAACAATCTCTTCCACGGTATCTTCCACATCAGCGCTGCCGTTCACCGCCTTTCTTCCCAGTTCCCGCACGATCTCTTCGATCTCTGCCTCTCCTGTGCAGACCGTCCGGGCCGACCGGGCCATGGAAAGAAGCCTTTCAAAATCCCTCTCCGGACTCCAGCGGATCTCCAGCGTGAACAGGCTGCCGGTTTCGTCGGATACAATGATCCCCGAATTCTCATATACCTTTCTCGGGTTTTTCCGCAGCTTTTCAAAAGACGCCTCATTGATCGGATAACCGGCGGGCAGGTCCAGATCCTGCAGTTCTCTTCCATATAAAAACCGGAAAAATGCAAGGACCGGTTCCTTTTCTTCCGAACCGGCACAGATTCCCACCATGCTCTTTGGAATAAAGCCGTCTTTTATCTGTCCCTGCCACGGGGCGTAGGCAAAATTCTCCTCCTGATTTGCCAAAGTGCTCACGGTATTGAATTCACAGTCCATTCGATAAGTGAAGCCTGCTCCCAGTTTCTGAGTTTCCATTGCAACATGGACCGCATTCTTGGATGCGACCGCATGATACATTCCTTCTTCAGCAACATCCTGCTGCCAGTCCTCGTAATTATTCTCATGATCTTCTTCCAGCTCTTCTTCGCCAAACCCTGAAATCTCCGCCTGATAGATGCGCCTGGCGCTTTCGAGAAACTCTGTCAGCTTCTCTTTCCTGACGGTCCCGCTCTCAGAATCTGTCCATGCAGCCCCGCAGGTCAGCGTCAGCGTCCGGAGCACTTCCTCTTCCGTCCGAAGACCGGTCAGCGCCCCTTCCGGATATGCCCCGCGCAGCGTCTCCACTGCATCCGCCAGAGACGCAAGATCCTCCACCTGTTCCACGCACGCCCTGTCTCCCACCAGCAGAGGCAGGCGAAAACGAACCGGCACATAATACAGTCTTCCATCCAGCCGGCAGGCATCCACAAGATTTTTAAACAGCGGGTCTGTTTTACCCAGCTCGTGAACGATCCCGCTTAAATCTGTCAACACGCCTTTTTCTTCATAAGAGCGTACCGGCATCCCGTCCAGCACCAGCAGGTCCGGCCCGGAACCGGACAGGATCCTTGCATTGAGATTTTTGACCGCATCCTCCCTGGTCAGACTGCCGTCCGGCGAAAGTCCGGCCTCATAGTGTACATATACTTCCGGATGCTGTCTCTGAAACAGGCTTACCGCCTGCCGGATCGTATAGTCCTCTGTCAGGCTGTACAGATGAATCTGTTCTTCCGGCACCGTCGGAATATCCGGATCATACACATACCGGTAAAGCTTCGCATGATCGTAAAGAACCAGGAATTCATCCTCCGGAAGCACCGCAAAGCCGCAGAAAGCGGTCCGAAGATCCCCAAGAGAGCTCATGCTCCCGTCTGACAGCTGCTCCATGGCAGAACCGCCGAGCACATGCCGGTACAGGCCTCCGTGATATGCCAGATAGAGCACATCCTCCTGTTCTCCCGCTGCGGCCATGAGGCTGTAACCCTCTCCTTCAGAGTCGGAAGCATATTGGGCACTGTTTTTGACAAAACTTCGAAGGACCTGATCTTCTACAGTCGTCCCGGCTTCCAGATCATAGAGCATCACGTCGTTTCTGGATGTAAAGACGATCATTTCATGGTCCGTAAAACAGACATATTCCGACAGGCCCTCAATCTCAAACAGTTCCTTTGCCATACCGTTCTCTGCGTCCATCCGGTACACTTTTCCGTTCAGGTCGCAGGCATAAAGGCCGCTGTCATTTCCAAACCAGAACTGCCGGATCCAGTTTTCCGGATCCGGCGCCTCCAGTTTCTTCGTATTTCCCTCCGGATCCACATAGAGATACTCCGGCGCATATTCCGCGTACAGATCGGGTACCTCTGCATCTGTTTCCGAATCTTCCGGACCTGCATCCGCATCGGAATCCGGAACCGCAGTTCCATCTGAAATTTCTTCTTCATAAGGATTGTAAATCACGGTAACGGCGCCGTCCGGCGCAATGGAGATCTGGCTGATCCAGGCATTCAGCTCTTCATGCCAGGGAGTCGGCTTTCTGATCCAGGTCGCGCCCTGGTCGGAAGAAAGATACAGCCCCGCCCTCTTTTCCATCAACGCCAAGTCTCCGTTATCCAGCTGACGGACAGATGCCTCAGGGTCTTCGGTCAGAGACGTGATCTCTTCCGGCAGCGTGATCTCCTGTTCCAGATACCGCCCCATCCCCGTTTCCCGACCGGTTCCGCCTTCTGCCGTCTCTTCAGGGCTTCGTTGTCCGCTGTCCCATCCTGCATCGGCATATTCCCTTCCGGCGCACCCTTCTGTAAACAACAGGACCCCCAGTAACAGTAACCCCATCCACTGTCTGCATTTTTTCTTCACGCCAAATCTCCTCCTCATTCTATCATGATGTAAATACATCATAGCAGACGTTCCTCTAAATTTTCTCTAAAACTTCACAAAACCGCCGGTTTTTACTTTTACCACATCATGTGATAAAATCATAATTAGAGATTTTTTAAAGAATTCTGTGTTACAATTACAGGAAAGGAAAATTACCGGATCAAACGGAAAAACGGGAAGGACCAGAAAAGCGATTATGAGAATCCTGCTTGTGGAAGACGACGAAAAACTGAATCAGTCCCTTGCTTTCCAGCTGGAAGCAGAGGGATTTATGACCGACTCCTGCCGGGACGGGGAAGAGGCGCTTTATTATATTGAAGAACATATCCATGACCTGATCCTTCTGGACCGGATGCTGCCCCGGGTCAGCGGTACAGAGGTGCTTCAGAAGATGCGGAAAAACGGAAATCAGACTCCGGTCATCCTGATCACCGCCCTTGGCACGCTGGACGATAAAGTGACCGGACTGGATCTGGGAGCGGACGACTATCTGGTCAAGCCCTTTGCCTTTGAAGAGCTCATGGCGCGGATCCGCTGCGTAACACGCCGCCCCCGGAAGATGCAGCTTGGTGAACAGCTGTCCCTCAAGGATCTTACTTTTCATATGGAAGAAAAGACGCTGACCGGCCCGGACGGTTCCTGCAGCCTGTCCGGACGGGAAGGCATGCTTCTGGAAACATTTCTTCGGAATCCCGGACAGACGCTGTCAAGAACGATCCTCCTGTCAAAAGTATGGGGTATGGACAGTGATGTGGAAGAAGGCAATCTGGACAATTACATTCATTTTCTGAGAAGGCGCCTGAAAACGGTCGGAAGCCCGGTCCGCATACAGACGGTCCGCGGAATCGGTTATCGTCTCGAATGAGGAAGGAGGAGCGCATGTTCCGAAAAGTTCACGTACGTCTTGCCGCCCTTTGCGCAGGCATCACCATCCTCATCCTTCTTGTCATGTCCTGCGGTTATCTCTATATCTCGGAGCGCAGCCTTCATACCAGCAGCTTTGCATCTTTTCAGAACGATATGGATACCCTGATCGGAAGTCTGGAACAGCAGACGATCATCACCCATGAATGGCTCACAAGGATCGAAGACAACGGCAAATACCTGATCAACGTCATCGACAACGGTATTCCTTTTCTGTATAATGAACGAAATACACCAGAACAAAAGCAGCTGTTCGAAACTGCATGGGACGTCTATGACAACCGTTTCAAAGTCGAACCGCTGTTTTCGGCATATGATACCTGGCATATGGAATACCCGTTTTCTTCTGCTGAAGAAAACGGCAACGATTATTACGCCTGCGTCATCACATCCGAGCGGAACACCGGCACGTTCCAGGTCATGATCCTCTGCTCCATGAAACCTCTTCTAATGCAGATTCGAACCCAGAGGCTTCTCTTTCTGGGACTGAACCTTCTGGCATCCGTCGCACTGGCACTGTTTTCCTGGTATTTTACCAGACAGCTTCTGCGGCCTCTGGAAGAAAACCAGCGGCAGCAGACTCAGTTCATTGCCTCTGCCTCTCATGAACTTCGCACGCCGCTGGCTGTGATCCTCTCCTGTGCATCCGCTTCCATACGCGCACCAGGCGAAGAACGGATGCATTTTCTGGAATCCATTCAGTCGGAAGGCCTGAGGATGTCCCGGCTCATCGATGACATGCTCCTGCTTACCAAAGCAGGCGACTGCCGCTGGTCGATCCGGAAAGAGTCTGCTGAGCCGGACACACTCCTGCTTGATACCTTCGAGGCCTTTGAACCAGTGGCGGCGGAACGATCGATCCGTTTTCTCATCGAACTCCCGGACGAGGCTGTCCCGCCCGTTTCCTGTGATCCGGAACGAATCCGGCAGGTCCTGTCGATTCTTCTGCACAATGCGCTCAGCTATACGCCGGAGGGCGGACTGGTCCGCCTCCGGCTCCTATACGATGGAAAAAATACGAAATTTCTTGTGACTGACAACGGGATCGGTATACCTGATGAAGAAAAAAAGAAGATTTTTGAACGCTTTTACCGAACCGACCAGGCAAGAAGTGAAAAAGGGCATTTCGGGCTGGGACTTTGCATCGCTGCAGAGATCATAAAAGCCCACCATGGACGCATAAAGGTCAGCGATACCCCTGGCGGCGGAAGCACCTTTACGGTGGTGCTGTGAACGGCTCTGATACATCAGGAAGGAGGATGAATCTTTCAGAAATCCAATATCCGTTCCGCCAGGCTGTCTTCTCCCAGCCGGGAGATCCCCCACCGGTCACTTACATAAGCGCACATGTTTTTATAATTCCCCTTCGGAGTCAGCTTCTGCTCCTGCTCATTATAACGGAGGATCTCGTCGTCCACCAGCGCCAGCAGTTCCCTTGCCACCGTATCGCAGTTATGCGTGTAGATCTGATAGCGGGGAAGATCCTGCTGCAGGTAGTTCTCCATCTCGGCTTCAGCTTCGACCCGCCGTGTCCCTTCCGCCTGAACGACTGCTGCATACCGCTGTTCATACTGATCTCCGACCTCCATATAGAGCCCCGCTGCGTCGGCAATCCGTTCATACTGCATATCCGATATCCGGCGGTACAGCATGCGGTCAAAATCGTCGCATTCTTCATGGCCGTCCGCTTCCAGTTCTCCGGTGTTCAAAAAAGTTTCTACTTCCCGGGGATCCAGTCTGTATTCCGTCATCCTTCCGATCCCCTCTTCGCCCGCCAGACACCTGACCAGGCCATACTGCATACCGTTATAGCTGAACACGCTTCCATACCCTTCTTCATCGATCAGCAGGAGCGCGGAATGCCCCAGCCCTTTCATCCCGTCCAGATTCAGAAGATAGCAGACGCTGCAATCCTCATCCGTTATCCGGCACTCCCGCTCTTCAAAAGCCTGGGGCGCAGTAAAGGATATTTTCACACACAGGTTCAGCACCAGGTAAAACAGTATCAGAAACCACACATTTACATTCTTTTTCATGAGATTCCGGGTCCTCTTTTCGTTAAAACGTGGTAAACAAATACACAGATCAACCCTATCAGCAACAGGAGCATTGCTGCTGCAAATGCCATGCGATAAGTTCCGAAAGCGCCGTAGGCCATACGGAGAGCCGCCGGGCCAATCACGCCGGCAAGAGAAAAACCGATCCACATGATACCATAGTTTACCGTGTTATATCTCATTCCAAACTGATCGGTACAGAACCCCGGAAACACTCCCATAAATGTTCCAAAACAGCTCCCTGTCAGAATCAGCCCCACAGCAAACAGAAAAACGGAGCCGGATATGTCTGCTCTGAATAAAGCTGCCAATCCCGCCAGCGCAGTGAGCATGGCCGCTGTCAAAGTATGAATGCGTCCAAATCTGTCCGACAGCATACCGGCAATCAGACGGCCTGCAGTATTGGACAGACAGAGAACGGACACAAGCAGCGATGCCGCAGCCGCACTGACACCCGTCATACGAACACCCATACTTTTTGCAGAGGAAATGATCATCATGCCAAAGGAGCCGCCGCACACCAGCATCAGCAGCATAATATAAAAAACCGGCATATGCAGCATTTCCAGCGGAGTTTTTTCACCGGCCTTCCTCCTGCATGCCGATGCATGCCGCGTATCGCCTGACGGAGTAAAATCTTCCGGACACTTATGCATAAAAAACGAACCCAGACAGAGCATAAAGAGAAACACCGTACCCAGAATCCGGAACGCGGCGCGCACTCCCACGATATCATTCAGGGCGTTGGCCACAGGCGCAAAAAGCACGGAACTGATTCCATAAAACGCCGTTGTCGCTCCGCCCGCCATCCCCTTTCTGTCCGGGAAAAATTTAACGGTATTGCCGATGGTGCAGCCATAGACAAGGCTGAGACCCAGACCAAGCATAAGTCCATAGCTCAAAATCAGGTCCCCTGTATTTCCGGCAAAGCCGCAGCTGAACATTCCCAGTCCGAACATCACACCGCCCGCAAATACCACCCATCTGGGGCCATACCGGTCATTCAAAATTCCTCCGATAATCATAGTGATAAACCCAACCGCATTTGCAGTGGAAAATACAATGGACAGATCCGGCACATGCAGCTCCTCCGCCATAGGCGCCGCCAGCACACTCCATGCGTACATGGAGCCTATGCACAGATTCATCAGGCAGCTGACCGCAAGAATGATCCAGCGCTGTCTGGAAAGCTGTACGCTGCGCTTTTCAACAGTCTGCATAAATATCCTTTCTCCGCTAACGGTTATAGACAATCCACCCCATCTCCGCAGAACACTGCTTGCTGCACCGAAGCCCGTCTGTAATGATCTGCTCCATCTGTGAATTAATCAGGTCCAGAGTGCCGGAAACACTCATGGCAGCCGCAATTTTGTTCTTATCATCAAAAATCGGAAATGCTATGCAGGATGTTCCGTCTATGTATTCCTCTACATCACACCCATAACCCCGCTTTCGTATCACCGACAGTTCTTTTCTCAAAACCTCCCGGTCTGTAATCGTATGATAAGTAAATGCCCTCATATCACAGGAGGCCAGCATCTCTTCCATTCTCTCCAGAGGCATACAGGCAAGAAGCACTTTCCCCATACTGCTTGCATGCAGAGGAAATGTGGAGCCGCTCCGTACATTCTGAATATTTTTCGGAAACTGAGCATTTACCAGCAGAACATCATTGCGGATGCTGAGCGCCCCCAGATGAACCGTTACATTATAACGTTCTGCCAGTTCCTGCATATAGCGCGTCGCATACCTTACAACCGGAAGCCGGTTTGGATACGAATAGCTGAGGCTGTACATCTTTCCTGATATGGTATATTTACTGTTTACCTCACTTCGGACAACATAATCTGACTGGATCAGGGTATTTAAAAGCCCATATACCGTTGTGCGGTTGATCCCAAGCTCTTCGCTGATCTCGATCACCCCCATGGGCGTCTGCGTCTTACTGAGCACCTCCAGTATACTGAGGGCACGTTCCACTGACTGAATGCCGGCCGTCTTTTTATCCGTCTGCGCTTTTCTTCCCATAAGCAAATCATCCTTTTCCTTGTGTCTTCATTACTGACATTTTTCTTCTCTAAATCTAAATGATTTCAGACATTCTGTCAATAAAAAGGGCATATTACATGATTCCCAGTGCATGCGGAAGAAGCAGAATCAGGCCGGGCACATACGTAATCAGCAGCAGCACTCCTGCGCATACTGCCAGATACGGTAACATCTTCAGGCTTGTCCCGCCGATATCATTCGTCCCCGCTATGCGGTTCCCGATATACAGATTAGGTGCCATTGGAGGCGTGATCATTCCCAGAGCTGTATTTACGACAATAATGATTCCCAGCGCAACAGTGTGTATTCCATATGCCTGTGCAATGGGAAGCAGAATCGGAGTCACCAGCAGTATGATGGACTGCGTCTCCATAAAGCAGCCAAGAAACAGCAGAAAGACATTCATGGCAATCAGGATCAGCACTTTACTGTCCAGATTCAGAATGTAACCCGCAATAATTTTCGGGATTCCGGCGCTGGTCATCAGCCATGCAAACGGGGATGCCAGCGCGACAATAAACAGGATTGCCGCGGTACTGAGCGCCGATTCCACAAAAATTTTCGGAACATCTTTTATAGTCAGGTCCTTGTAAATAAACAAAGCCACGAACAGAGAATACACACAGGCTACGCAGCCTGCTTCTGTCGGCGTGAACACGCCTCCATAGATTCCGCCCAGTATGATGACCGGCATGCCAAGGGCCCACAGGGCGTCTACAAAATTGTGCCTGCTCTCCTTTAATGACAGCTTCCCTTTTTCTGGTTTTTCTGTATGCTTATGGAGGCACAGGTGCACAGCGCACATGGCAGATGCCATAAGGATCCCGGGAAGTATGCCGCCCATAAACATGGCGCTGACCGAGCAGTTGGCAGTGACCGCAAAGGTTACCATGGGAATACTCGGTGGAATCACGATCCCCAGGGAACCGGAAGATGCGGCAATTGCAGAGGCATCCTCCTTCGAATAGCCGTTTTCCACCATACTGGGAACCATGATCCCTCCAATGGCCGCTACCGTTGCAGGACTGGAACCGGATATCGCTCCAAAAAAGGCGGACGCCACCGTAGTGATACAGGCCGAAGCAGCCGGTATGCGACGAAGCAGCATCTTAAAAAAAACTACCAGTCTCCGGGAAGTTCCGCCGTTCGACATCAGATTTCCGGACAGGACAAAAAACGGAATCGCCATCAGCGTAAATCCGTCCAGAGCAGTAAAGATCCTCTGTGACAGAATCACATACTGACCTGCATTCTGCTGAACCAGAAGCCCGAGCAGCACGGCTCCGCCAAGAGAAAAGGCAATGGGAACCCCCAGTAAGATCAATATAAATAATGCTGCAAAAAGTAAAACCGCCAGAATCATTCTTCTATCCCTCCTTCCTCTTTTGTGTCCCCCTTCCCCAGACAGTCCTGTATCAAAGAGAGTTCCCATAAAAGATTCTGAATGCAGACAGAGACCGCCGTATAGGGAACACAGGCCGAAACCAGCCACATGGGCAACCCCATAGACGGGCTTGTCCTGCCTGTCATAATCTGATTTTTACACAGATACAGTCCATAATATCCAATCCACAGACAAATGCCCGAGATCACCAGGATCTGTATCGCATACAGAAACGCCCTGTATCTCTCAGGTATTCTTTTTACAAGAATATCCACACCAAAATGAGAGCCTGTTTTTGCCACTGCGCCTGCCCCCACAAACGCCAGCCAGATCATCAGATACCTTGCCGCCTCTTCCGCCCACGGTGTGACAAACCATTTTGTATATCGTGCCACGGTTGCCAGAAATACAATTCCAACCATACCGGCAAGACATGCTCCGATAAAGCCATATTCTATTTTTCTTAACATCCCCAAAAAACGCTCCATTCAGATACCTCCTGCGCATCCTGGCGCTTTGGCCGGCAATGCCATGTGCCTGACAGCGTATGACTTTGCCGGCTGAAAAATCAATTGCGAAGTGCCTCAACAAGCTCCTGATTTACTTTATCCGCATAGGTCTCATACAGCCCCGACACCGCATCCGACCACTCTTCAATATTGTCCACGTCATTGATCTCACATCCTGCCTCAGTCAGAAGCTCTGCCACCTCTTCCTCTGCCTCAGCCACATGTTCACGCTCCCAGTCCGTGGCATACTCCATGGATTCCCGGAAAACCTCTTTGACTTCGTCCGAAAAGCTGTTCCACAGATCCTGGTTGATCATGCATACCCCTGCCGTATAGACATGATTGGTCTTCGTAATATATTTCTGGACTTCATAGACTCCTGACGAATAAATGGCATTCAGCGGGTTTTCTTCTACATCAATGGTTCCCTGCTCCAGGGCTGTAATTACTTCTCCCCATGCCATAGGAGTAGGATAGGCTCCCAGTGCCGTCCATAATGCCTGATGCACCTCATTTTCCATCACGCGGATCTTCATGCCGGACACATCTGCCAGTGTATGCACCGGAATGTTGGAATTGGTCAGGTTTCGGAACCCATTGTCCCAAAGAGCCAGTCCATAGATGCCGGTATCGCCAAGCTGATCCAGCAGGCTCCTTCCAAGCTCACCATCCATGACGTCATGCGCTTTATCCAGGTCCGTAATCAAAAACGGAAGGTCAAATGTAAAAAAATCTGTCACATAATTCGCAACCGGCGAAGAAGATGTGACGCACATATCTACGGTTCCCATCGAAACTCCCTCAATCAGATCCACCTCTCCCCCCAGCTGTCCGTCGGAAAAGATTTCGAGCGTAATCGCCCCGTCTGTCTTTTGAGAAAGCTGTTCGGCAAGCACCTCAAGACCTTTCACATAAGGACTTTCCGCCGTCGTTGTCGTGCCGACCTGAATCGTCATCGTTGGATATCCGCTGTCAGAAGCTGCCGGCTTTTCTTCCGATGTCTCCGCATTCTCCGACTGGCCCGGATCCACAGCAGTCTCTGTCTGACTGCTGTTTCCGCAGGCCGTTACAATGGATATTATGGCAACTGTCAAAACTACAGATACGATCCTTTTCTTCATATTCTATGTCCTCCTTGTCCATTATTGATTATTCTGGTATCCGGGTACCTCTACATCGTAACAGTTTTCAGGCGCCGGATAGATTCCGTCGCTTACATCCTGATGAAAGCAATTCAGCGCATGAATGATCGTCTCCTGAAGCTCCGCATAATGCTTTGCAAATTTCGGAACGAAGGTTCCTTCAAACCCGAGCATGTCATAGAAATTCTGTCCATGGCAGGCTGCCGATGTACACGGCCCCCCGCTTAAAACCGGAATGTTCACCGCTTTGCAGAGCGCTTCGCCGACCACGCGCGGAACACATTCCACGACGCAGCAGAAGGCGCCTGCCTTTTCGATGGCACGAATATCCTTCATCAGACGCTCTGCGGCATCGCCGGACTTTCCCTGAACCTTCATGCCGCCCATCGCGGCTACCGTCTGAGGAGTCAGTCCGATATGTCCCATGACCGGAGTTCCGGAATCTACGATCGCCCGGATCTTATCCGCCACATTGCCGTCCATGGTACGTCTTTTCATATTTCCCATTTTCTTCTCCTTTTTATTTATTGTTTATAATATAGACATTTTGTTTTATATATTTAATTTTATTATATTTTTATTGTCTTATCAATATAATTACAAACATTTTATAAAGATGAATTCTGCAACGGTTGCTTTTCACGGGGGAATGGGGTTCGGCTTCGCGAAAAATAACCCGCAACAAAAAATCCCGAATGTATCGTTTATTGATACATTCGGGAATCTATACATCCCGGCCCTTTCCTGCCCGGACAATGTTACCTCCGGCCCTGTTGCCCTCCTCTTTTCTGCCGGTCCATAAAATGACAGAATGCCCCCCGCATCCCTGCGTCATTCCGGTGGTGTGCAAATTCCAGGCGCGTCCGCCTGCAGATGACCGGTTTTAAATACCGTTCAAGAGCCGCCTGGAGCCTCGGGCGCAGATATTCCTTCTGCGCCATGACTCCGCCCCCCAGCACGACCACTTCCGGATTCAGTACATAGCAGATGTCCGCAATCCCCCTTCCAAGTACATCGCACATCTCGTCAATAGCCGCAACACAGATTTCGTCTCCGGCTTTTGCCGCTTCAAAGATCCGGACGCCGTCCCAGCTACCTGCCGCGTCCTTCTTACGCTCCGCCACTTTCCGGCTCAGGATGCTCGCCGCGCCCAGCGTCTGAAAATCCGCTTCGCCCGCGTACAGGTAACCGATCTCCATGGCGCCGCTGCTGCACCCGTGAAAGACGTTCCCGTCAATCAACGCGCAGCCGCCAATGCCAGTGCCGACCGTCAGACAGACCGCGACCCGGCTTCCCCTGGCCGCCCCCGTCTTATACTCCGCAAGCCCGGCGCAGTTCACGTCATTCTCCACCTCGCACGGCAGTGAAAAAGTTTTTTCTATGTCTTCCTTCCATTTTGTACCCTGATACTCCGGAATGAGTTCCCCCGAAAAAAATACTTCGCCTTTTTCACAGTCCACCATGCCGGCGGTGGAGATGCAGACGCCTGACAGCGGATACCGCGCCCTGTAATCCCGTATGATACGAAACACCTTGTTCTGCAGCTCCCTGCCGCCTTTTGCCGCCTCTGTATCCATATCGGCTTTCTGTACGATCTCGCCATCCTCCTTCAGAAGTCCGTATTTTATAGAAGTACCGCCGATATCAATGCTTACATAATAGTTCATATGTCCCTCCTCGAATACCCTCTTTCCCGAATTCGGATGCGTCCGGACAGATCAGCCGCCCGGTCCGGGCTCTGCTATGCCTCCAGCGCGTCCACAAATGTCCTGGTGATCAGCTGCGGCCTGGTGATGGCAGAGCCTACCACCACACTGTACACGCCCAGATCCATGACTCTGCGTACTTTTTCCGGTGTGTCGATATTGCCTTCCGCGATGACTCTGTGGCTGACCCGGCTCAGGATCTCCCTGATCAGTTCAAAATCATTGTCTTCGATCCTCAGCTCCCTGCTCTCCTCTGTATAGCCTACCAGCGTCGTGCCGATGAAATCAAACCCCAGCTCATCCGCATGGAGCGCTTCCTCCAGAGTGGAACAGTCCGCCATCAGAAGCTGTTCCGGCCAGGCAGCGCGTACCTCCCGGTAAAATTCATCCAGCGTCTTTCCTTCCGGTCTTACGCGGCAGGTGGCATCCACTGCGATAATCTCCGTCCCGGTCTCCACCAGCTCTTCCACCTCTTTCATGGTTGGCGTAATGAACACGCTGCTGTCCGGATAATCTCTTTTTACAATGCCGATCACCGGAAGATCCACCTGTTTGCGGATCTCTGCAATGTCCTCTCTGGTGTTGGCACGGATCCCGGCAGCGCCGCCTTCCTTTGCCGCCACAGCCATCCGTCCCATAATATAGGAAGAATGCAGCGGCTCATGAGGCAGAGCCTGACAGGATACGATCAGTTTCTTATGTACCGATTCTACGTTATTTCTATTCATTTCCTACCTTCTTTCGGATGATCTCTGCCAGCTTTTCTGCCAGCCGGCCATGGCTCTCCCGGTCCAGATGCATATAGTCGATGGTATTCATGGACACATACGGCGCCGCATCCAGAAAATCACAGCCCAGAAGTTCCGCGCAGATCCTGAATTCGGCGGCAAGCCCCCGGGACCGCTCCGCGCAGATTCCCATCTCTCCGGCCACCGGCGACTGCTCGCACAGGTCCTCAATGGGCGCCGGCGCCACGATCAGGACCTTCGGCTCCCACCGCCAGGCATCCGCTTCCCGGGCTTTTTTCACCAGACGCTTCATGCCGTCCGCTATGTTCTTCGGCGTCGCCGAAAACCGTTCCTTGCTGTCGTTAGTCCCCAGCATGATCACCAGATAATCCAGCGGGCCATGGGACATCAGACAGGGATACAGATAAGAAAGTCCGTTCAGCCCCTCATTTAACGGGTCTTCAAAGACCGTCGTCCGCCCGCACAGTCCCTCTTCAATGACGCAGTAGGAATCCCCCAAAAGCTGCTGAAGCTTCCCGGTCCAGCGCACATCCTCCGGAAACCGTCCGTCCGTGACCGCATCATAACCCCAGGTATTGGAGTCCCCGTAACATACAATTCTTTTTCTCATATTCTTCTTTCCCTATCCTTTCACCGCACCCATGGCAAGGCCCTGAACGAAATGCTTCTGCAGCGCCCATACCAGAATCAGCACCGGAACCAGCGTAATCACCGCCGTAGAAGCCATTGGACCCCATTCCAGACCGCGGTCTGTAATGAATCCTGCAATCAGCACAGGCAGCGTCTTGGATTTGTTGATGCTCAGGATGCAGGCAAACAGGAACTCATTCCATGCGCCCACAAAGGCCAGGATCGCCGCAGCGATCATCCCGGGCTTCGTCAGCGGGAAGATGATCAGGAAAAATCTTCTCGTAAATCCGCATCCGTCCAGCATGGCCGATTCCTCCAGCTCCTTTGGAAGCTGTTCGAAAAATCCCATCATCAGCCAGATGACCAGGGGCAGATTAAAGCTGGTGTTCATGATGACCAGCGCAGTCCGCGTATCGATCAGATGGAGGGTACGCATGACCAGGTAGACCGGAATCGCCGTGGCGATGGCCGGATACATCTTCTGCACCATGAACCAGAGGCCGAACCATTTCTTCGCACGGCTGCCGATGCTCCCCCTCGCAACCGCATAGGCCGCCATGCTCCCGAAGATGACCGAGATCGCGGTGGAAGCCGCCGCCACAACAAAGGTATTGAAAAAGATCTGCAGCATATGGTCTTTGCCGAATACCGACTGATAACTCGCCCCTGTCAGGACGCTGGGGATCACCACCGGCGGATTGGACAGATACTCCGCCTCGATCTTCAGGGAACTGGTGAGCAGCCAGTACAGTGGAAAGAGAATCATGATCAGCGATACGACCACGATCACCGCCCGGGCCGGACGGCCGGCAAAATTACCAATGATATTGTCAACAGTGGGTAATTTCGTATTGGTCTTTTTTCTCATATCTCCGCCTCCAGTCTGTCTCTGAGCTTCAGGAAGCCAACCGTCACAACCGTCATGACCAGCACAAAGGCGATAGCCAGCGCCGCGGAGTATCCTGCGTCAAAGAAACGAAGCCCCTGTTTATAGATGTAGTTGGGAAGCATCTCCGTAGCGGTTCCCGGTCCGCCGTTCGTCATGACATAAACCGTGTCAAAGACTTTAAACGCATCCACAAACCGCAGCATCACCACAATGGTCAGAAGCGGTGCGATCATCGGAAGCACGATCCGCCGGAAAATCGTTCCGTTGGACGCTCCGTCCACGCATGCCGCCTCCAGCATATCCGGGGAAATGGATTTCAGGCCCGCCGCACAGATGATCGTCACCCAGGGCGCCAGCTGCCACACATTGACAAGGATCACCGATATCATCGCCGTCTTCGGACTGCTCAGCCAGGTGATGCTGGGCACCCCGAAAAAGCTCAGGAAATAATTGATAATGCCCGTGGTAGCGTCCAGCATCATCCTCCAGAGCGTACCGATGGCCACCGGCGCCATGATCGTCGGAATCAGAAATACCGAGGTGGCGCATCTGGCCCACATTTTGTCCGAGCAGAAAGCCATGGCGACCATCAGCCCGACCACCACTTCCAGCGCCACCGACACCACCGCGAACAACAGGGTGTTGGTGGTACTGATTCTCAGAGTTTCATCGGTCAGCATCTTAATATAGTTGGACAGGCCGGTAAATTCCGGCACCGCGTTGGGCAGATTCAGTTTCAGCCTGAAAAAACTCAGATACACGGAATACAGAAGCGGCAGCAGTGCAGTGATCCCCAGAAAGATCATCGTCGGCGTCACGAACAGCCACGATGCGACTTTGTCGCTTTTGCTCTTTCTGACTGCAGACGGGTTACTTTTCTTTTTTGCCATAATCGTCTCCATTTTTACTGTGAAAATTATCCTGTTTATGAAAATGGGGCAGCCAGTACTCCCGCCTGCCCCATCTTAGCTCTTTTATCCGATAATCAAAAATCTGCAATATGCACTGATTTCCGAATCAAAGATTGTAGTTTTTGGTTCCTTCTTCCGGCGGAGCGTTCTTCAGAGCCTCTTCGATGCCCGTCTTCATCTTCTGTACCGCCGTCTCCAGATCCGTCTGTCCGGACATGTACTCGCTGACCACCGTATTCAGCATGGTATCCACTTCCGTAGACGCCGGCACTCTCCACCACATATTTGCAGTATCCAGTGCTTCTCTTACTGTATCCATATAAGTACCTTTGATGCCGTCCCGCTCCCAGAACGTTTTTCTCGGAGAAAGGATGCCGAACTCATCATAGAACTTATTCTGGTTTTCTTCGCTTGTATACATCTTGATCCATTCCCATGCCAGCTCCTGGTTTTTGGAAGCCGCCGGAATCGCCACATCCCATGCGCTCAGAAGCGTTGCTCCGGTCTTGTCATGAGGGATCAGGCTCAGCGCCCATTTTCCAGCCACTTTGGACTGCGTCTCATCATCTGCCGCCTGGACCAGTCCCAGCGTCGGCCATGTCTCACAGATCGCCGCGTTGCCGTCCAGGAATGCCTTGATGGACTCTTCCACGCCCCATGCCAGGATGGACGGATCTGAATAGTCCTGGATTTCCTTCAGGTGCTCCAGGGCTGCTCTCGTCTCCGGAGAATCAATGGTCACATTCCAGTCCTCATCCGCCCAGGCGCCGCCCATGGACCAGAGCACATAGTCAAATACGCCGCCCAGCTGTCCGGTCGTCGCAGAGACAGAGATACCGTACATCCCGCTGTCCGGATCGGTCAGCTCTTTTGCCGCTGTACGGTACTCCTCCCAGGTATCCGGAAGTCCGTCCGGCAGAAGGTCCGTCCGATAAGCAAAGAGCTGCGGTGTGCTGGCATTGGGAATTCCCATGGTCGTTCCCTGCCAGAGTCCGCTGTTTGCAAATACATTCTCGATGAATACATCCGTCTGATAACCGTCTTTTTCCATCATCGGGCCCAGATCCGTCATATAGGGTGCAAATTCACCGTCCCACTGGCTCGCCACATCGATGATATCGTAAGAACCGGTGCCGCTGGTCAGGTCCAGAAGCGCTTTCTCGTGCAGCGTCGTATACGGGAAATCCACCACTTCCACCGTCGCTCCGGTCTCCGCCTCAAAATCAGCCACAATGCTCTTGGCCGCATCCGCATAGACTCCGGACATGTACAGCACCGTCAGCTTCTCCCCTGCAAAAGGTTTATCGTCCGAAGCTGCCGCCGTACCGTCTGCACCGCTGTCTGTGCCGCTCCCCGTGCTGCCGCCTCCGTCACTGCTGCCGCTCTTTCCCCCGCAGCCTGCCAGCATAACCGAAAGCATGGTCATACACAACAGCACACTTACGATCCTCTTTTTCATTTCCAGTTCCTCCTTTTCTTCTGTTGTTCTGCCAATTTAAACCCCCTGTTTATTTACAGTTCTTTTGAAAATATTTTCTTTTTATAAATTTTATTCGTTTCTATTTTTTAAATTGGCAAAATATTTTCTATTACAAATCCTATATTATCACCGTCTTCTTTATCTGTCAACCGTTATTTTTTATATTACTGATGTTTATAATCCTTATTTTTTATATATTTTAACGTAATTCCCGGAGAAGTCCGCTCTTTTTATTTGTGCTAATTATTTTGAAAAATTTTTCTTTTTTTTATTCAGATAAAATTTTTTCCATTTCTTTTTCGAACAGTTCCCATTATTTGACATCATTGTTTTTTATGATATAATGAGCGTGAACGAGAAAAATAAGCCACCCCTTGCACCGGCGGCAATCAAGAAAGCAGAGGTAGCCTGATGACCACAACGAATCTGATGACCGAGATCACCGGAAAATACTCTCAAATGACAAAGGCAGAAAAAAAAGTGGCGGATTTTGTCCTCTCTTCTCCCCAGACAGCCCTCAATTCCACGATCACAGACCTGTCCCGGCTGTGCGATGTGGGCGAGACCAGCGTCTTCCGCTTCTGCCGCACGCTGGAGCTGAAGGGTTACCAGGATTTCAAGCTTTCTCTTGCACTGAGCGCCGCTTCACCGGAAGCCGCGAAGAAAAAGGAGACCATCAACGTCATCGATACGGACAATTGCAGGGACACTGCAAAAAATGTCCTGTACGCCTATCGTTCTGCGCTGGAACAGACGTATGAGACGCTGAACTTCAAAGCTATCCCCAGAGTCGTCAATACGATCCTGACCGCCCGGACGATCAATCTGTTCGGTTTCGGCGGTTCCGGCACCAGCGCCGGAGAATTCCGGAACAAGCTAATCAAGATCCTGCCCAACGTCATCTACAACACCGACGCCCACATGCAGCTGACCCAGGCGGCGCTGCTGAGCGAAGGAGATATGGCAATCATCTTCTCCAACTCCGGGATTACCAAGGACTGCATCGAGATTGCCCGGATCTGCCACAGTTCCAGAGTCTATGTGGTATTTATCACGCAGTTCCTGAAATCTCCGGCAGCACAGTATGCTTCCACGCTGCTGCTCTGCGGAGCCAACGAAGGTCCGCTGGAGGGCGGCTCCATCGCCGCCAAAACTGCGCAGCTGTTCCTGATTGACATCCTCTACGCGGAGGTCTACCGGCTTATGGGGGAAAAGGCAGAAGAGAACAAGCGGAAAACTTCACAGATCATTACCGAAAAAATGATGTAAAAAAGAAGGGGTGCATTTCACAGCAACCCCTTCTCTATTTTATAACCAGTTTTCCATCCTTTACATCCAGCCTGCACTTTCCTCCTTTCTTCAGTTTTCCAAACAACAGCAGATCTGCCAGCAGCGGCTTTATTTCCCCCGCAATCACCCGGTCGATCTCTCTCGCCCCGTACTCATTCGTGATTCCCGCCTTTCTCACATGCTCTGCCGCCTGAGGCGTCACAGTCAGTTCCACCTTCTTTGCCGCCAGCTTTTCCGTCAGTTCTCCCAGTTTTTTTGCCGTGATTTTTTCCGCCATCCGATCATCCATGCTGTGAAACAGCACGATCCGGCTCAGGCGATTGCGAAACTCCGGCTGAAATGTATGCTTCACCGCATCCATCAACGCATCCATATTCACTGCGCTGCTTCCAAAACCGATGCGGCTTCTGCCCACCCGGCTGGCCCCTGCATTCGACGTCATAATCAATATGACATTCCGAAAATCCGCTTTGCGTCCCTGATTGTCTGTCAGCGTGGCATAGTCCATCACCTGCAAAAGCACATTAAAGATATCCGGATGAGCCTTCTCGATCTCATCCAGCAGAAGAACCGCATGAGGGTGTTTCCGGATCTCCTCCGTCAGGATCCCTCCTTCCTCATATCCCACATACCCGGCCGGAGCGCCGATCAGCTTCGCTACCGTATGTTTCTCTGCATATTCACTCATATCAAACCGCAGAAACGAGATTCCCAGTTCCAGGGAAAGCGCTTTCGCCAGTTCTGTCTTCCCCACGCCTGTTGCACCCACAAACAGAAAGGAAGCCACCGGTTTGTTCTCTTCATTAAGTCCTGCCCGGGAGAATTTTACCGCATTAGCCACCTGAGCCACCGCTTCCTCCTGTCCAAAGATCTGCTTTTTCAGCTGTCCTTCCAGTTTATAGAGCTTCTCCGTCTCTCCTTTTTCTACAGTCTGCGCCGGAATCCGGCAGGTCTTTGACAACACCTCGTCAATCAGCGCCCGACTGACCGTCTGCGTTTTCTGTTCCAGCGGATGCAGTTTCCGATATGCACCCGCTTCATCGATCAGATCAATGGCCTTATCCGGAAGAAACCGTTCATTCACATACCGGCTGCTCTGCTCCACCGCATGTTCCAGCACCCCTTTTCCATATCGTACACCGTGAAATTTCTCATATCCGGATTTCAGGCCTTTCAGAATTTCCACTGCTTCCTGCTTCGACGGTTCTTTTATATCTACATTCTGAAAACGTCGCACCAGGCTTCTGCTTACAGAAAAATGTTTTTTATATTCTTCATAAGTAGTTGCCCCTATGAAGCGGATATGCCCGGCCGCCAGATAAGGCTTCAGAAGATTAGCCACATCCAGGCTCCCGCCGTTCACCGCGCCGGCACCTACAATATTATGGATCTCATCCAGATACAGGATCGGCCGTTCTTCCTTCGACAGGCCTTCCATGATCTCTTTCAGACGTTTTTCAAAATCTCCCCGATACTGTGTCCCCGCCAGGAGTCCTCCCATATCCATGGCATACAGAACCGCTCCCTTTAAAGAATCCGGCACCCGGTCATTTTGTATTCTCTGTGCCAGTCCATATGCCAGAGCTGTCTTTCCCACCCCCGGCTCCCCAATATGGAGAACATTGTTCTTATCCTTTCTGCAGAGAATCTGAATCGTCCGTTCCATCTCTTCTTCACGTCCAATCAGAGGATTCTGCTTTTTGCAGGTCTCGTTCATATTCTCCAGAAATCTCCGAAAACGCTCTGTTCCTTCTGCAGGTTCTGTCTCCGGCGCATCTTCCGCCTCCGGTCCCCGATCTTCGGCGTTCTTCTGCCCCCTGCCCCGTTCTCTTGACAGGCTTTCTCTGGACATCTCCCCCAGGATCTCAACCAGATCCACCTCCTGCACCTCCATATAGTACAGTCCGTAACTTTCCTCAAGCCGCATGAGAGAAGCCAGAAGATGACTCACCTCTACCGCTTCCCGGCCGCTGCTCCCGGCCTGTTCCTCCGTCATCCGGAACACCTGCTGCGCGTCCAGAGTCACCTGAGGCGCTTCTTTCTCTCCCGCAGTTCCCGCCTGCTCCTTTAAGAAATCCAGAAGATCCTGCCTTAATTTTAAACTGTCTCCGCCGCCGGTCTCATATTCTCTTCTAAAATCTTCATCATAGGTCATTCCATAGATCATATGTTCCGGCATAAAATACCGGTGATGATTCTTCTGTGCCAGCTGCACTGCATGATCCATCACATTCTGCATCTTTTTCGTAAATTCCATCTCTGCCATCCTTGATCCAACTGTTTCCTGTATCTTTGGTCCGTCCACACCGGTCCTGCGCCTATTGACATACTGCCTCCACTTTCAACGGATACCCCTCTTCTCTTGCCCACTGCACCGCCTCCGCCGCTTTGGTCTGCGCAAGATCTCTGGGATAAACGCCTGCAACGGCATGGCTTCCTTTATGAACGCTCATCATCAACGCCACCGCTGTCGGCTCATCCTTGTCAAAAATGTGCATCAGCACATTTACCACAAAATCCATAGGAGTAAAATCGTCATTGTAAATCAGAACCTGATACTGTCGGGGCACTCTGATCCTGTTTCTTGTCTGTTCTTTTATATTCTCTTTTGCCATGATCCTCTCCTTCGCCGGCGTCTTCTCTTTATTATATCCGGCCCTGTCTGTCCGTTTGCACTCTTTTCTCTCTTTTTATCCGCTCCGGTCTTCCGATAACTTCCTGGCCTTTCTCTATCGTCTGCGGTAACACCGGTCGCACACCTGGAACGCCGAACCAAGCGGCAGCAGCTTCCCGCAGTATTTACACCGGGCGATGTATTTATACTTCCCCTTCGTCAGGTACCGCATGATCGCCATCTCCGTCTTCTCCCGCTCGCGCTCCAGCCACTCTTCGTCGATCACCTTCTGCATCCGGTGTGAAAACTGGTAATACAGATCCAGCTGCTTGTAATAAGTCTCATACTGCATGATCCCCCTGCTCCGGTCCCGGAAAAGCACCGGTTTTTCCAGCGATACGTCCGCTGTATAGGTTTTGCAGTACATAAGCCACAGGGACACCACAAAACGGTCCTTGATGTCGATGGGGCACGTGATCATCCGGTACAGCACATGCTTGTTCTCAAAACCATCGATCATCTCCCTGCAGCGCTTTGCCTGATCGTACAAGTACAGCGCCTCGTCAATGTTCTCCTTTACAAAAGGCTCCGTGGGCGTCACTTCATGCCAGATCTTCAGAAGCTCGTCCATGGGCGCTTCGATGTCCAGAAGGATCTGCGGGAAGCCCAGGTTGACCTGGCTGACCGGGTCCTCCTTCGCGTCGTACCTCTCGCGGATGTACTGCAGCGCTTCCTCTCCCATGGCGGTTACATAGCCCGAATCATAGATGCCGAACCGCCCGGCGCGGCCGGCGATCTGCTTGATCTCCGATACCAGCAGGGGCCGCCGGCTGACCCCGTCGTATTTTTCCGCCTGCAGAAAGACGATCCGGCGGACCGGCAGGTTCAGCCCCATGCCGATGGCGTCCGTGGCCACCACCACCTTTGTCTTTCCCCGGTTGAACTGATGCATCTGCCGGCGGCGGATCTCCGGCGGCAGGCTGCCGTAGATGACGCTGGCGTTGATCTTCTGCTCCTCCAGCCGGCCCGCCACGTCCAGAACCGATTTCTTGGAAAATACGATGAGCGCGTCCCCTTTGCGGACATCGTCCGGAAAGACGAAGGGCTCGTCCTCGCAGATCAGCGCGGTCTTCCGCTCATACCGTTCCACTTCATAGTCGTCCCCGCACAGCTCGATCAGATGGATGATCGCCTGCTCCGCCGCCGGGCTCATGCAGATATGGATCTCTCCGGCGCGGATACCCAGGATCGCCTTCGTCCAGGAATGGCCCCGGTCCGGGTCCGTGACCATCTGCGCCTCGTCAATGACCGCAATGTCATAGTTTTCATCAAAATCCGCCATTTCGATGGTGGACGCCGTCACCCGGCTGCCGTCCTCCTCGATACACTCCTGCCCGGTCCGCATGGTGCAGGGAACCTCATATTTGTTCATCTGCTCGTAGACCTCCAGCGCCAGCAGCCGGAGGGGCCCCAGATAGACGCCGCGCCGGGCAAGCTTCAGCCGTTCCAGAGACCGGAACGTCTTTCCGCTGTTGGTAGGGCCGATGTGCAGGATAAAATGCCGGTGCATTTCCCGCACTTCTGCGAACTCCATCTCCGGGCGCATGGGCACCAGCTCCAGAATCCTGTTCTTAACCTTGTGCTGCCGGTATTCCGGATACAGCGTAAACAGAGATTCCTGGCAGATCCGGCCCGGCATGGCCCGCCGGAGATAGGCCAGGAATTCTCCGTCCACGCCTTCCTTCTGCTCCTCCAGAAGCAGGCCCAGATCCAGCTGCACCAGTTTGGGAAGAAACTCTTCGTTGACCAGCGCAAGCATCTGCTCCCGGTTTTTCCGGATGGCAAAGCACGCCATGTTTTTGACCTGCCGGTGCAGGTCCTCCAGATTCCGGACGTTCACCCGAGACGGCTTCGCGCTCCGCAGCGTCCGGCGCAGCGCCTCCGCCTTTCTCTCCATTCCGGAATATTTCGGCGGATTTCTCGGCTTTTTCCTGCCTTCCTTCGTATATTGTTCGATATAAAACTGCAGCAGTTTTTTCTTATTGATCATTCTTTTCTCCCATTATTCCACAGGCCGCTCTGCCCTGCGCCGCCTTCTTCGCCGGTCTTGTTCGTTATTTTTTTAACAAATACAAACGTATTCGAATCGGAATTTTCTTCGCAAAACTCATAATCCAGCCTGCAGAAGGACTTTACCGTCTCCGGATCCTCCGCCTGCTTCTCTGCCAGATACCGCACCATCTCGCCCCTTGCCATCTTTGCCAGGGTTCCCTTTTCCACGATCCTTCCATCGATCTTTTCTCCGAACACGCAGGTGACAAACCGGACGTCTTCCCGGCCCTTCGCGTACCGCGCGATACACCGGCTGTACTCCTTCGACGCCAGATTCAGGATCAGGCGGTCCTCCCGGAACAGATGCTCCGCCAGCGTATCTCCCCAGTATTCGTACAGGGACGCCGGCTTTTCCTTTTCCTGCCACGGCTTCGCCTGCATCTCCAGACGGTAGGGAACGACGCCGTCAAAGGGCCTCAAAATCCCGTAAAATCCGGACATGATCCTCAGGTGCGCCTGCAGATATTCCAGGGCGGCATCGTCCAGCACCCGGGGCGCCAGATACTGGTACTGAAGCCCCTCATAGGAGAGGATCGCCGGCGTCAGCGCCCGCGTCAGGTCCATGTCCTGAAAACGGCGCCAGTTCAGCTCCGCCAGCCGGGCGCTGCAGTTCCATATGGTCCTGCACCGGGCGCAGCCAAGCGACCGGATATAGTCCATCAGTTCGCGCGCCCGGTCCACATACATGGGAAGATCCCGGTACGGGGCGGTGTCCGTATCCCTGTTCATCTTTTTCGCCGGAGAAATGATAAGCTTCATGAAACTTCCTCTTTCTGCAGCCGGTTCTGCGGCTCACTATACATAGAATACCAGAAGATATCCCATCCGGCAACGCTTTTCAGATAATTGACGCCGGAGCCTGATTGCTGCCGGAAGGTGCAGGATGCGCAGGCTGCCATTCCCTCTGCAGCTGCAAACGCATGCGGCGGACGGCATCTCCGCACGCCAAAAGATTCCGGCAGCCTTTTGCAGAGCCGCCGGAATCTTTCCGACTGTCATTATTCTTTCCCCGTTTAGTCCTGCCCGTCTTTCTCTCTGAACACTCCGGACAGCAGAAAAAATCCAAAGAGCAGCCCGTTCATGACCAGGGATGAAGGGAGCATTCCCCACGTGATCTCCTGATTCTGGAAAATATCAGCAGAATATGTGTTGGCAATCACCGGCGCCAGATTGTTGTTCATATAATGCAGAATCACCGGTACCCAGATATTGCCGGTCTTCATATAAGCCCAGGCAAAGAAGATTCCCAGGGTCACGCAGGTGATGATCTGTGCCGCCGTCATAATCAGTCCCTTGTCCGGCGTCACATAATAGAAGAAATCACAGGGAAGGTGCCAGAGTCCCCATAACACACCCAGGATCAGTACGCCTTTTCTCAATCCAAACCGTTTCTGCAGGAGGGGCTGAAGGTAATAGCGCCACCCATATTCTTCACCGAAAAATGCGGCAAACGCCAGAATAAAATTCACGGGCATGAACAGCAGATAACCCCAGGTAACCGGATCTGTAAAGATCTTCAATAGAAAAGCCGCTTCTCCGCCCAGCACGTAGCTGACGCCTGCGCGCAGAAAATAAAGGGCCATGAACAGCAGGAGGCAGAACAGGGACGCCTTCCCGTTTTTCCACCCAAGCCCGCACGCTCTTCTTCTGTCCTTCCCGTCTATCAGAAGCGCAATCCAGCAGAGGATGCTTCCCCCGATTATTACAAACTGGATCGCCATCACCCATACAGACAGATCGCCTGCCGGCAGCGATATGACCTGCTCCGGCATCAGCAAAGACAACACAGCCGCAGCGATCATCACGGCCGTGGTCAGGAGAAACAGCCCAAAAAAACATCTGGGAATCTGACGCTTTCTTCTTCCCGCCAGCAGATACGCCAGCATGACGCCGGATGCCGGATACATCATCTGTGCATTGGGAAACGCGCTCAGGTCAATGGATGCCGTGCTTCCATACCACATCAGAAGGCCCATCAGATAGGTTACTCCATAGGCGATGAGCAAAAAGATGAAAAACTCTTTCTTTTCTGTATTTTTCTCTGTCATGTTCCTGTACCTCCAATTGATTCACGCTTCGCTCCAGTTGGTGACATTATGCGGTAGCTCGCTGATGCTCGCGCAGGTC
>CAJTXP010000036.1 GCA_910583615.1 uncultured Lachnospiraceae bacterium
AACTATGCGGCTTTAGCCGCTGCTAATTGAATTATCATGAATAATTCAGGATTAGATAACATAATTTACATTTCTAGCCATATAACCGGAGCGGAAATTAAAAAAATTCTTATACCTTTTTTGGAATAAGTTGATGCGTTTGTTTTGATGAAAATAGCTCCTTATGCTTAAGAATTCTTACGTCCAAATTCTTTCAAAAGGAGCCATTTTATATTATTAGCAAAAGAACAAATACGACAATATTCCTATGATATAGAAGATAACCATTCGCAGAGAATTTATACATACTCCTGACATAAAATGCTAAAAATAAAGTGGATATACCATATACAGGGGATTCGAAATTTTGAATCCGAACATACCCCCTGTGAGTACATTTATAGGTAGCACAACCATTAACAATCAAAAAATTTTTAAAAGAGTAATGGGTTATGAGTGTATACGAATAATTCATTACGATAGTAGTTTTTTATTATTATTACAATCTCTTATTATAAAAAGACGGCTGATTCTGCACACTGTAGTGTGATATACTTTACCATTTTTTCTTCAAGCATATCACACTTTGATGTGACATACCTTAAAAATCGAGCTGAAAGAGATTTTGTATAGATGGTTCGGTACTTCCAAAAATCAGGTTGACATGTAGATACATCAGATGGGGCCTTTTACAGACTAAAGCATCTAAATCAAAATGTAAACCTACCGGCATGCCCTTATACACCTGCTGCCCCTGTACCAAACAATATCATCAACACACTACTTGCAACACGCCATTATAAATACTCATTGTAACGCTGTCAGGCACTCATATTGCCGTTTGAATCGTCTGTCTGATAAGCTTACCACTACAATAATTTAATCTCTTTAAAAGCCGTACAGAGCGTGTAAAACGTAACACATAATACAGGTATAAAGTATCTGTAATTTCCTGCGCAGTCTCATGCATGAATCGTAAATCATATACAATTATAATCACAAAACAAAAAGCCTGATCTATTCATCAACGGTCAGGCTTTTATGCATCTGTTTTATATTCATATCAGTCAATCTGATATCAATCCATCAGCAGTTCCGCTGTATCCTGTGACTGTATTCGCATCTATATATCTGTCATGGAATGCCGTTGTAACGTCCTGTAAACCTTCCAGAACGTCCATATATGCATCATTGCTAATTTTTAAAATCCATCTGATGCCGTATATCCCTTAATTCGACGCACAGGAGGCCAGAATCATTTATATAATAACAGGCGATATCTTCAAGCGGTATGCACTGGTCAAGCGGTAAATATGAATCTGGTTCATTCATTGCCTGATCACGTTCTATACCTGAGAAATGCGCTATGAATAAAATTGAAATAAGAATATATGATACATTTCATTGTGTGATCTCCTTCTGTTTGGTATTTGTATTATTGTACAGATCTGGTCTTAACACTCTGTCATAGCCGAAATATACGTCAATTCCGTGCGTTCCATTTAATGTCTGTCTTTGTTCTTATGTCAGATCAATATATTCTATGACTTTATGATCTTTCCATATTGCAAATTTCATCATTTTGTTTTTGGTCCTTCCTTTTTATATCAGGGTGCAATCTGCCACAATTACACCCTGAATTTATATAAATATAAATTTGTGTATGCCTATGCCCCATTCAAAATATACTTGACTGCCTTCTCTGCCTTGCTTGATGCCGATATAATGAACCTGACATCATTTTTAAGCACGTCTAACCAGTTCTGAATATATGCGACGCTGTTTCTAAAGCTCTTCTTTGTCTCAATGCCAAGCATATTCATGATGTTGGCACTTCCAATTTCCGCTACAAGTTCTTCCTTGCTGTATTCTCCATATCCGAAAGCAACAAGCTTTCCTTTTCTCTCTTCCGTGCGGTTGCAACGTGTTTCTTTCATGGTACTGTGCGTTGCTTCATGAAAAGCGGTGCTGTAATATTCGCTTGCGTCTCTGAATTGTTCCATCTACGGCAGGTGAATCATGTCTCTATTGGGTGAATAATAAGCCCTGTCACTTGCTGCATGTTCCAATGTGATATTTTCTCTTGTGATGTAATCTCTCAGGATATTTTCTGCTTCTTCAATCGGTTCAATATCTTTGAGCTCATCATCTGTCAGAGGTTCCACGCCTTCCACCTGTGAGATATGAAAGACATTGTAATATTTCAATAACGGGATGCTCTTCTTGATTACGGTTCCATCATCCTGTTTTTCTTCTACAGGTGTAATTTTCCAGAAAACAACAATTTCAGATTTTGCACCTTTTCGCACATGTCCGCCCAACTGCTGCCACTGCTTAAAGCTTGCATACTCTCCATTGTGATTAAGCATCATCTGATTGATCAAAGAGTATGGCTTTTTGCTTATACGGTTATATGCGCCGCTTCTGATACCTGTCCAGGGCTTTTCCCATGGAATGATACCCTGCTCTAACTGTGCAATAATGCGATCTGTGACCATCTCGTATACTGATTTTCCTGCCATCTCATAACCTCCACAATAAAAAAGTGTAGAGCCCTTTGACAACTCAATAGACTTTACACTTTTTAATGTGATATGTTGTGCGGTTATTATGAAATCTTCTGTAACTTTTCGCTGTGCTCTGTGACTACCTTTTTAATGATATCAATGTCAGACTGCATTGCTTCATATCCTTCAACCTGATTTTTATATCTGTCAAAGGTAGATGTATAACATGCTTGAATATTTTGCAGTTGCGGTTTGATTTCATTTTCCAGTGTTAATTCAATACTTGTTAATCGTTGCTCTATCGGCTTTAATTTCTTATCAAATAAAGTAGATAAAGTAAGTAGCAATTCATTATCTGTCATATTATCACGCTCCTTTGTGATCTGTGCGTTTTGTTGTTTCTGGTATTTGGTATTATATCACATCTGGAGTGTAAAGTCTATTCAGTTGTCAATGTGCTTTTTGTTCGAAAATGAAATTTTAAATTCCACCCCCTTAAACAGATCAGATGAAGAAGTTAATCTGATGCTTTCTGTGCCAGATTGTTTTATTTACAGATGCTTTCTGTGTTATCATACAATGGTCACTATGGAAAAGAAAAAAGGCAGGAGCCCACCTACCACAGTCTGCTTCCTGCCTTTCCTAACGCCGTGGTCATCCATAAGGATGAAGTCCACCTGCAAGATTATGATAACCGTATCTGTCAATGAATGCAACCCTGTTTTCCAAAAATCTTATGATGATGCTATGGAACGGTTGGAGCCATCCCGCCTCCCCTGTACCTGCGGCTGTTCCGGTTCCTGTATCCGCTACGGCTCCTACCGCCGTCATGTCAAGGCTGAAGGCACAAAGTTCCTCCTTACCATTCAGCGTGTCCTGTGCCAGAACTGTAGGCGTTCCCACGCACTCCTTCCCGCTTCCTTAGTCCCCTACTCCCAGATCCCCCTGGAAGACCACGTTTCCCTGATCGAAACCTTTGAAGAAGGAGATTCCCCGGAGGTTATCCTTGATAAAAACCCGGAAATGGATGATCGTACTCCGTTCCGCCTTATCCGGATGTATCTCCTTTTCTGGCGGGAGCGTCTCCTTTCCGGACAGATCCGCCTCAGACCTCCTGTGCATCTGACACAGCAGTGCCTTTCCCTTTTCGGGCGGCAGTTCATGCAGATAAAAAATACACCGAATCTCTTTTTTTCTCTGCCAACATAACCTGCCGTGCATTCCCGTGGTATCTTCTTTATACTCCTCTTAGCATCGAAAAAAGGAGGAACCCTATCTATGGAACAACAAAAGAAACACGACGTCGCACTCATGAAATACTCTGCCATAAGCCCAAGGGCAGGCGGGGCCGCAAGCCCAAGGAAGAAAAAGCGGGGCCCGGCGAACCGGGAGGGCCGGGGGCACGCCGTAGCCGCCCGAACAAGGCTGATAAGGCGGCCACGGACAAGCCCCCGGCCCAACCTCGAGACAAAATGTCCCAAGGCAAGGACGGAAAGACCGCCACGATAAAGGGCAAGGAAGAAGCCACCGCCGCCAGCAGGCCAGTGAGCTGGCCGGGTTCGTAAATATGCCCTGTATCGTCCGCAACATGACGGATGACGAGGCCATCCTCGCTATGACGGACGACAACCTGCGCCACCGGGAAAAGATTTTGCCGATGGAAAAGGCGCAGTCGCTGAAAATGCAGGTGGAGGCCATCAGCCGCCAGGGGGCAAATCTTCTTCCTGATCTATGCAGTCTACATCCTGCTGGCCTACGCCAGCCTGAAGCGAAATGTGCTGCCGAAATAGTGTGTACATTTTTCGGATGAAGTTACAGCCCGCAGAATACCCAGCGTCCTTCCCGGCACTGCTGGGCATTGTCGATCATCCACCGGCCCTCCGTCAGGCGCTTTGCAGCCTTACCTTTTCCGGATCACCGCTCTGACACCATCCTGCGTGTTTTCAATGTCCAGAGACAGCCCCTGGAGCGTCAGAATCCGTTTTGCCAGATACAGGCCCAGTCCCGTATGATTTCCGTTTCGGCTTTCATCTCCCCGGTAGAACATTTCAAACGCATGTTCCAGCTGCTCTTCAGAAAGCGGCGTCCCGGTATTTTCTATGGTGCAGGACCTGGCAGCAACTGTAATGCGGATCTGACCGTTCATCCGGTTGTACATCACTGCGTTGACCAGCAGGTTTCGCAGCGCCTTTCCGAGGTATTCCCGGTCTCCCTGAAGGATCAAATCCTCTTCTGTTTCACATCGGACTTCAATCTGTTTTTTTGAAGTCATCGCCGGAAGCTCTTTCAGTTCTTCCTGAATCAGCGCCGTGAGAGAAATTTTTTCTCTCCGGAGAACGAGCTTCTCGGAATCCATCCTGGACAGGGTGATCATCTCTGCCGCCAGTTTATCCATTTTCTCGGTCTGCCCGATGATCTGCTGCAGATAATACTCCCGTTTCTCTTCCTTTACCTGTTCCAGCAGATTTTCCGCAAATCCTCTGATGATGCCGAGGGGAGTCTTCAGTTCATGCGCCATGGCATTGGTAAAGTCCCGCCTGTTTTCTTCCAGCGCTTCCCGCTTTTTATAATTCTGATCGATCACCCGAAGAATTTTCCATATACAGACAAGCATCAGTATCCCGCAGCCCAGATAAACGTATTTCATATTGTCCATTGCGGCGAGCCATGGATGGCTGTCATATGCAAGGATCATGGAATAACCGGACCCGGTTCCCGTCACCAGCGGCATGACCGTCCTTTTCCACCGGTCCCCGGTGCCCGAACGAACAGAATTCCCTGAATCATCCTCCGATCTCTTCGAAAACTCCTCCGGGAAATCATGCAGATATGCATTCTCCTCCCAGTTTTTCCATGCATCGTATCCGCTGCTCATATAAGGAAACGCATTTCCCGTATACAGCGCGCTCCTTATAAAGCCGTTTCCTTTTGGCGGCGTTGTCTCTCCCCACTGCCACACGATCTCCCCGTTCGTCAGATAATATTTTTCATCCGGATAATTTTCATACGTCAAGATGCCGCCTGTACCTGTCAGAGGGTCCTTCACACCCTCTCCTTCCAGCTCCCAGCACATTTTCTGAACAAAAATCCCATAAGGTTCTCTGTTTTCAGAAGCGACATATACGGTAAGAGCATATTCCTCGAAAGAATCCGGCGGCGGCTCTTTATCCCAGGCGTCCATCTTCTCCATGCTTTCCTCCAGCTTCTGAAAATTCAAAGCCACATACTCTGCCAGCTCTTCTTTTTCTTCCTCTGTCAGATAGTCCTCAACCGGCCAGGAAGCCGGCTGGCTGTGAGATCTGCCGTAAGGATAGCCATATGCAATACTGATGCTGTTTCCCGCTTCTGCAATTTTTTTTCCATCTTCATCATAGACCGCACCGGATAACTGCTGATATCTGCTCCCATGCGCGCACAGTGTTCCCAGCAGGTACCGTGCAAACCGTTCTTCAAAGGCATCATCCGTTCCTGCCTCCTGCTCTGCAGTCTCTCCCAGCGTCTGAAGCATCTCACGGGCCTGTACCTCCCTGTTCCAGTATGCCGTCTGGAATGATTCCCGGTATCTGTCCGCCGACAGCCAGGTGGAAAGTCCCATCGTTGTCACGTACACTGCCAGAAATCCGCTGACTACCGGCAGCATCCATCTCTTATTCGTCTTCATTGCGCACCTCCATTCGATATCCCATCTTATGTACGGTTCGGATCACACAGCCGCAGTCTCCAAGCGCTTTCCGAAGCTTTTTGATATGGCTGTCCACCACCCGCTCGCTTCCGTCAAAATCATATCCCCAGAACCGGATCAGAAGCTGATCCCGGCTGTAGACCCTCCCTGGATTTTCCAGAAAAAACAGCAGCATCTCGTATTCCTTCGGCGGCAGTTCCACCAGCTCCTTCTGTTTCCATACTTCATGGCTTCGGACATCAATCTCCAAGCGCCCCGCTTTCAGTCTTCCGGCGTCTCCCTTCCACACCCGTGCAGCCAGCGCCTCCGCTTTCGCATACAGCACCGGAAGGGAAAAAGGCTTTGCCACATAATCATCTGCCCCCATGGAATATCCGTTCAGTTGATCCTCTTCCATGACCAGGGCGGTTATGAATATAATCGGAACATCGCTTTCTTCCCGGATCTTACGGCATACGGAAAATCCGTTCATCCCCGGCATCATTACATCAAGCAAAATCAGATGAAACTGTTCTTGCCTGAACCGTTCCAACGCCGCTGATCCGTTTCCAGCCGTTTCCGCCAGCCATCCTTTCCCATTGAAATAATCTGCGGCCGCTTCCGCCAGCAGGGAATCATCCTCTACGATCAGAACTTTCCTTTTCATACTTCTCACCTCTTTCCATACCCGTACTCTACCACGCAGATTTGACTTTTTTGTGTCCGTAAAAAAGCGGCCGCGTTTTGCAGCCGCCTCACTCTGTTATTCCGCCAGCAGGATATCGTGATTGACTGTCCGGTAAAAACCTGTCTCGAAGGCTTCCCCTTTTGCCCCGGTTATTTGTTTATCGTTTCCTGTTTGACAGTTCTTCCTGAAACCTTTATACTGATGATACATGCAAAACACAACCATCAGGAGGATATTCAATGGAAAAATCAAAAGTGTATTACACAAATCTGCGGGTAAAAATGGGGGATACCCTGCAGACAAAACTGGAACGGCTTCTTAGAAAAGCCGGACTTCCAACCCTGGATCTGGAAGGTAAGTATGTAGCAATCAAGATTCACTTCGGCGAACCGGGCAACCTGGCATATCTTCGTCCGAACTATGCACGCACGGTTGTTGATATGGTCAGACATCTGGGAGGAAAGCCTTTCCTGACAGACTGCAATACGCTGTATGTAGGCGGACGCAAAAATGCCCTGGACCATATGGAAAGCGCATACCAGAACGGCTTCAACCCCTATAACACCGGTTGCCATATCATCATTGCGGACGGACTGAAAGGAACTGATGATGTATATGTACCCGTAAAAAACGGCGAATATGTAAAAGAAGCAAAAATCGGACAGGCTGTTATGGATGCGGACGTCTTTATTTCCATGAATCATTTTAAAGGACATGAAGCTGCCGGATATGGCGGAGCGCTGAAGAATATCGGTATGGGCTGCGGCTCCCGGGCAGGCAAGATGGAGATGCATTCCGCCGGAAAACCTTATGTAAATCAGGAGCTCTGCGTCGGCTGCGGACAGTGTATCAAGATCTGTGCCCATGATGCTCCGTCCATTACAGACAAAAAAGCTTCTATCGACCTGAACAAATGCGTCGGCTGCGGTCGCTGTATCGGGGCCTGTCCAAAAGATGCCGTCAGCCCTGCACAGGATGAGGCAAATGAAGTCCTGAATTACAAAATAGCAGAGTACAGCAAAGCGGTTCTTGACGGCAGACCGCATTTCCATGTCAGTTTTGTCGTGGATGTCTCTCCTTATTGTGACTGCCATGCAGAAAATGATCTTCCCATCGTTCCGGATGTGGGCATGTTTGCCTCCTTTGACCCGGTTGCCCTGGATATTGCCTGTATCCATGCAGTCAACGCGCAGGAACCGGTCAAGGGCAGCGCGCTGGAAGACTCCGGCCGTCCCTGGATGAACGATCACTTTACTTCTGTCTTCCCTGACACAAACTGGAGATGCTGTATCGACCATGCCAAAAAAATCGGCATCGGAACAGACGAATACGAACTGATTGAAGTAAAATAAATCATACAGTCCAAAGGGGCTGCTGCAAAATACGTTCCTGCCTGTGTATTCAGGCAGGAACATATTGCAGCAGCCCCTTATCATTCAATCCCCTGGTTATTATCCATATGTATCGTCATCTGCGGGAATGGAATATCTATTCCCTCCTCATTCAGACGATTATGAACCTGTTCCAGAATTCTCCACTTTACTTCCCAGTAATCCTCAGTTTTTACCCATGGACGGATCAGTATGGTGATTCCACTGTCCCCAAGCTCATTGACAGCAACCACATACGATGGATCCTTCAGTATCTTCTCTTCTCCGTCCAGTATCTCCTCAATCACCTTCCTCGCATGCTTCAGGTCCGAATTGTAGGCCACGTCCACACTCATATCCACGCGGCGCGTCTCATTCGCAGAAAAATCAATAATATTGCTGTTGGACAGCGTACCATTGGGAATAATGATATTCCGGTTGTCTGCCGAATGCAGCGTAGTAGAAAAAATAGAGATCTCCGTCACCGTGCCCTCGCACCCGCAGGCGCTGATATAGTCTCCCACTACAAAGGGCTTCAGTACCAGGATCAGAATGCCGCCTGCAAAATTGGCAAGGCTTCCCTGAAGAGACAGGCCGATCGCCACTCCCGCCGATCCAAGCAGGGTGATAAACGACGTGGTTTGTATCCCGAACCGGGCCAGGATCGACAGGATCAGAACTGCATAAGCTCCCCATTTCACCAGCTCGTCTAAAAACTGGACGACACCGGTATCCACACTGGAACGTTCCAGAGCTCCTCTTAACAGTTTTCTCAGAATGCTGATGACCTTTATGCCGACAAACAGGCATGCCAGCGACCATATGATCGACATTCCTCCGCTTAATACCTTTGGTAAAAATTCTTCTATCATATTCCACTCCATCTTTTGTCCTCCGATTCAAGTTCTGCACCCGTCCAAACAGTTCCCGGGCAGATGCTGTGTTACAGGTTCCGCAACTGATTCACTCCATGCTGCTCATTCTTCTTCTTTTACAAAACGGTCCAGAAAATCCTGTTCTGAGATAATCTCCACCCCAAGTTCTTTCGCCTTCTTATTTTTGGAAGAAGAAGACATGGTATCATTGTTAATCAGATAATCCGTCTTCGATGTAACGCTTCCCGTCACTTTTCCGCCTTTTGTTTCAATCAGGTTTTTCAGCTCATTCCGATTTCCGAACTGCTTCAGGCTTCCGGTGATCACAAACACTTTTCCATTCAGTGTAAGCTGTGATTCATCGACGGTTTCCACCTGAATATCCAGTTCTTTTAAAAGGTCGTCCAGCCAGCGGTTATGCTCCGCATCGGAAAAATACTCTTCCACACTGGCGCCTATGACGCCGCCTACCCCCGGTATCTCACTCAGCTCTTCTGCCTTTGCCGCCCTCAGACGGTTCAGATCATAGTCATATTCTTTACAGAGCACTTTGGCATTGGCAGCTCCGATATTGGGTATGCCCAGGCTGTACACCAGTTTCGACAGCGTCGTATGACGCGCTTTTTCCAGACTCTCTGCCAGTTTCTGATAAGAACGTTCTCCGAACCCCTCCATCTCTATGATCTCGTCCCTGTAACGGTCCAGATGGAACAGATCGGCATATTCACGTACATATCCGGAACCAATAAATTTTTCCAGCGTCATCTCTGACAGTCCGTCAATATTCATGGCATCCCTGCTCACAAACAATGTAAACGCCTTGAGTTTTTTTGCCTGACAGTCCGGATTGACACAATAAAGAGCTTCCACGTCATTCACCTTCCGGATCCTGGCCGGCCCTTTACACACCGGACATAGTTCCGGTATCTCCACCGTTCCGCTTCCAGTCAGATTCTCCGCGATCTGCGGGATAATCATATTCGCTTTATAAACGGTGATTTTGTCCCCGATTCCAAGCTTCAGTGATTTTAAAATACTGACATTATGAACAGACGCACGGCTGACCGTCGTGCCCTCCAGCTCCACCGGTTCAAAGATGGCTACCGGATTGATCAGGCCTGTTCTGGAAGGACTCCACTCGATCTCTTTCAAATGGGTTTCCCGAAGTTCGTCCTGCCATTTGAATGCATACGAATCCCGCGGAAATTTTGCTGTCCGTCCCAGAGACCGGCCATATGCAATGTCATCATAAGCCGCAACCAGACCATCGGACGGAAAATCATTGCCTGACACTGCATCTGAAAATTCCTGTACTGCCTGCGGAACCCCTGCGCCTGTTGCTTTCTTATATTCCACCACATCGAATCCCTGGCTTTTCAGCCACAGGAACTGCCGCTCTCTGGAATTTTCAAAATCCACTCCGTCCGCCCGCACAAGTGCAAAAGCATAAAAGTATACATTCCTCTTTGCCGTAACCTCATTGTTCAGCTGACGGACAGAACCGCTGCACAGATTTCTGGGGTTCTTGTATTTTTCCGATTCATCTGCAATCTCTGCATTGATCTTCTCAAAATCCGAATAACGGATCACCGCTTCTCCCCGCAGAATCACCTCCCCCTTATACGGGATGGACAGCGGTACATTCCGGAATACCTTTGCATTATTTGTAATCACTTCGCCGATCTCTCCATTTCCCCGGGTCACTGCCTTCAGCAGACGGCCGTCCTGATAGGTCAGCACTACGGTCAGTCCGTCCAGCTTCCAGGAAATCAGCACCTCATGTTCCCCGGCAAACTCTGCAAGCGCCTCCACTTCCTTGGTCTTGTCCAGAGACAGCATCGGCGTCTCATGCCTTTCTCTGGGAAGCTCGTCCACCGCTTCGTATCCCACTGTAATGGTAGGACTCCCTGCAAGCACGACTCCGGTCTCCTTTTCCAGATTTTCCAGCTCATCGTAAAGTCTGTCATATTCCAGGTTGCTCATAAGTTCCCGATCTTCCTGATAATACACCTTTGCTGCCTTCCGAAGCCTGTCCGTCAGCTCCTTCATACGTTTCATCTGATCCATAAACTGCTCCTTCTGTCAGAAATTTTATATCTGCTCCGCATCACTTAAGCTTCTCTCCTGTTCAAGAAGGTACAGAAGCTCTGATAATTCTTCTTCTGTAACATTTCTCCAGGTTCCTGTTTTCAGATGTCCCAACCGGATATTCATGATGCGCACTCTCCTGATCTCCTGCGCGTGAAATCCCAGCTCCCGGCACATTCTGCGGATCTGCCGGTTCAGTCCCTGGGTCAGAACAATCCTGAATTTTCGCTTTCCGATTCGTTCCGTCCGGCAGGGTCTGGTCGTCACCTTCAATTCAGACAGATAGACGCCTGCCGACAGATCCTGCAGAAAACGGTCCGTAAACGGACGGTCCGTCACGACTTCATATTCTTTTTCATGATAATGAGAGGCGCGCATCATCTGATTGATGATATCGCCCCGGTTTGTCATCAAAAGCAGCCCCTCTGAATCTTTATCAAGCCTTCCCGCATAAGTGATCCGTTTCGGATAATTCAGGTATTCAATAATGTTTATGTCGTCTCCCTGGCTTACTTCACTGCATACAATGCCTCTGGGCTTGTTGACAGCCAGAAGAACAGTCTTATCCTTTCCGCTTTTCTGCACGGGTCTTCCATCCAGAGACACTTCCTGCCCTTCTTTCAACTGCATCCCCAGCTGCGCAGTCACTCCATCCACCATCACTCTGCCTGCTTCAATCAGACGATCCGCCTCTCTTCTGGAGCAGACGCCTGCTTCGCTCAAATATTTGTTCAGACGTATCATTATGTAACTTTCCCTCCTGTGATCGCGGGGAAATTCCCGCAATCACCATCTTATCAGATTTTGGCGCAGAATACCAGTCTATCTCAGATAGGCCTTCAGTTTTTCAATATTCTTTTCTTCGAAATCCATCAGTTCCTGAGCCATTTCATAATATTCCTTCTGTACGGATTTATTTTTTTTCACGGTTTTCATCAATTCTGTGATTCCACGGGTATTTCCCTGAATCATCATATCTGCCAGATGCTCGGTACTGGCGTTTAAAAGCGTGTTCATCTGAATCCCGCTCCAGAGTCTTGTCCGGTTCATAATGCTGTCCTCCGGCGGTGTTTCTTTTGCTTTATGGTATTCCTTCTGCAGCTTTTCCTCCAGTTGTATGAATTTACATGCCTGGCGGTTCAAATCCAGCGCCAGATCATCATCCTCCACTTTTCCGATAATCACATTGATTGCTTCCCGTCCCATCCGGGTATTCCGGTAACTCTCATCCAGTACCGCTCTGTCCGCTTCTGTCATCATAAAAAAACTCCTTTCCCTGGTAGACTGCTACTAGGGTATGGAGTTTTTTTAATATTATTCCAGATATTCTGTCATTACATAACCGGACAGTCCTTTATATTCCACCTTGCTCCAACCGTTCTCATAGGACTCGATCTGTGTAATCTCATCTCCCTGATATGCCAGCGCCACTCTTGATGATTCTGTGGACTGCTCAGAACGGACATTCACCGTACTGTTCACGCGCGTCTCGCGGTTCTGCGCTGTTGCTTCGCCGGAAGGCGTCTCTTCTTCCGCAGCCTCCGGCTCTTCTTCCTGCGGCTCGTCTCCGCCTTCTTCCGGTTCGCCTTCCTCCTGTTCAGGCTCTTCCTCCGCCACCTGTCCGCTGATCTTCTGGATGAACTCTGCCAGCGTCACATCGTTCTCCTGAGCTTCCTGATAACGCCTGCTTACATCATCATACAATGCCTGAACTTCCGGATCCTGCTCAAGTTCAGCTACATATGCCTGCATGCTCTCATCAATGGATCCATAGTGAATACGGCGTCCACCCTCATCTTTTGGCCCTACATACAGGCAGATGATATCCGGAGCGCTGGTCTCAATATTGATCAGCTTCATATCATAGCAGACAAAGACAATATAGGAATCCTCTACCGGACCGTTCTTCGTATAACAGGTGACATTATCAAAGGATTCAATAAAGGATGCTCTGTTTTTAATGCTTTCCTTTTCCTCGTCTGTCAGAACATCCACGATCTCTTCCAGTCCTTCCACGTCTCCGCCGGCGATATATTCACAGTACTTTTCCACCAGGCGGTCTATGGAAGCATGGCTGTTCTCTTCCAGATTATTCTCAGGTTCCGGACTGGCTTCCGGCGCCTCTTCCGGCTGTTCTGTTCCGCCGCCGGTCTCTTCCTGGGCAGGGGGCTGTACCGCCTCCTGATCCGCTGCCGCGTCATTGCCGCCTCTTAACAGAATCACAATAACGATCAGCAGAACCACATTAATTGCAAGATATAATCTATAGTCAGTCAGTAAATCTTTCCATGTATTCGTGTTTTCTTTTTTCATATGTCCTCCTTAAATGTTTATTTTTGAAAATAAAAAATGCACCTGACAAGATTCGAACTTGCGACACCGGGCGTCGGAGGCCCGTGCTCTATCCAGCTGAGCTACAGGTGCTTGGCTTACTACCTTACCTATCATACACCAATTTCTAAAATAACGCAACCTTTTTTTGTAATAAATCTGTAACATCTTTATAAAATCGTTACTGTTCACACCCACGCCGTCCGGACGCCCGCCGGGGCAGATAAGTCTTCCAGACAGGCAATCAGGACTCACCCCACTTCGTGGGTCCCTCCTCATTGCAAATCCCGCCTGCGGTCTGCGCCCTGGACCTCTGTGCCCTGCAGCGCTGTCCGATACATTCCATACGAGCGCAGAGCACAGAGGTCCAGGACGCAGACTGCACAGACTCGGGGTGGGGATGATTCCTACTCTACCTCTTCCTTTTCTGCCGAATAATAATATGCATGGTCGCTCAGATATTCTTCCTGGCTTACGCATGCTTCATTAACTTCCTGTATCAGCTGGTCCAGCTCTTCCCGCGTTGTTGCAAGGCTCTCCGGAAGAAGAAGCAGCTCATGTATACTGCTTGGAAGAATATAAAAGCTCTCTCCAAGCCGTTCCAGGCACATCCTCTGTACTTTAGGGTCAATAATGACCACTGCCCCGAACATTTTTCTGCGGTTGCTTAAGATATGCATCCCGCTGCTCAGCGGCTCGAAACCAATCTCTCCCAGAAATGACTCCATTGGCTCCAGGAATACCTGCACCTTTGCCATGTTTTCTGCAGCCGCATGACAGATCTCTTCCGGAGTTACCCCCCAGAAATTCATATGGCTCGTATAGATCAGTACCGTCGCATGCTCCACAACCTGCTTTGGCACCTGCAGATAAAATACAATTGCCAGATCCAGCCAGGGAAGCCATGGAACTTCTTTCAGCAGCGCTTCATTTTTTTCCCGGGAGATCAGGCGGCAGCGTATCCTTTCCCGCATAACGTGAAAATCCATCATCTCCTCCAGGCCCTGCTGAGACAAAAGCCCGCATTCCCTCTGTGTCTTCAGAACGGTGTCTGCAATTTTCACAAGCTCTTCTTCTGACAGCTCTTTCCGATAATACTGATTGACATAGACCGTCGGCCGTTCCCGGTGCCCTTCCACGTAATAGGAAAAGCCGTCCAGCTCCACGCCGTTATTTTTCAGAACGCGGACTTTTTTTACCATTTCTCCAGTCTCCAGCCTTTTCCGTATGTTCTGTTCCAGACGCATTAAAAAATATTCATATGTCATTAAATTCCTTTCTGTTTCTGTATCTATTTGACGGGAATTGGTGTGCGAAATGCACAGGAATGTTTTATATCTGTGTTTATTCTAACCGATCTTCCCTTCTTTGGCAATATGAAATTTTAAAATCCGTTCTCCTTCAGCTCCTTTACGATCCGAACATAGGTTTCAAGCACGTCAAAGCTTTTATAATCTTCGCGTTTCAGGTCTATAATATCTCCATGAGAGATTCCTCTGGTACGGGCATTGGAAAACACGCCTTTGAATTCTCCCCATTTTGCAGATTCCACACTGACCAGACCGTCATTTTCTCCCTCAAGAGGTTTGATCATACAATAAGGAATGCTCAAAAGCATATGGCTCCATGGATGTTTCATCTTCGAAGTATAGCTCTGATAATATACTTCCGGGGAATCCGGCACGTCCAGATTGAAGCGTTCGCTTTCTTTTGTTGCAAACTGATGCGTAGACGTATAAAAATCAGGATTCCTGTCTCCGAATCGCCGGAACGTCCGATCAAAGCAGGCGGCTACCAGCCGATACAGCCCATCCGGAAGACAGCATGCATAATCCACAAAGCGGCAGCCCCGATGAGGTGTGTTCATCGTGGTCAAAGATGCCACATAAGGCGCCATGCCAAGTTTTGAGACAGCATATCTTGCATCCAGCCCGCCTTTGGAATGGGCGATGATATTCACTTTCTCACACCCCGTCTCTTCAAGGACCTGGAGAATTCGTTTTCCGATATCCTCCGCATTACAGACAATGGTTCCAAATGCTTCCTGGTTGCCATAATAAACAGCTGCACCGTTTCTCATCAATTCTCCCGGAATCCTTCCCCAGTAATTGAAATACCGAAGGTCCCGAAAACCGATCCCGTGGACCATTACCAGAGGATATCTGGTCCTGCACAGTTCAGAATCCACCCGCAGCTCCCGAAGCGCCGCCTTTTCCTGTTCAAAATCATATTCCTCACCGACCAGACGGCAGGCGTAGAGAAGCACGATCACGTTGACCACCGGGATCCACATGGTACACAGCATAATCAGGCGGCGCACAATTCCCAGCCTCCTGGAAGTACAGATCATCCGCAGCACGCCTGCCGCCAGAAGCAGAAAGCATCCTGCGCAGGCCAGCACCGCATTTACTGCCAGTACGGCCGCGCCCGGATCCGACGCCCATGGATACCGGATATAAAAGCGGAAAAAAATCCAGATCTGAATGCCCATGGCATAAAGCCCGCCATAAACCAGGCGGCCTCCTCCAAGCATCATGCGCACCCGCAGGCTGGTCCGCGCCTTTCCCCTGTCTCCTGCAGGCATCACCGCCAGCCACATATACTGTATCACCAGAACGAATACCGCCGGCGTCAGAAACAATGCACGCCGAACGCCCCCGATCCCATTCTGTTCCAGACGATATGTAATCTGATTCAGGCACAGCACCAGATTCAGCGTGCATGGCAGGCTCACCGCCAGCCAGCACCTTGATAACCATTTTTTCACAGGAAACACCTCTTATTTTCACTACTTTCTTTCTGTTGGATCCGGCTCCCGGACAGGAAAAACGGGACTGACGGCAGACCGGTCCGACCGCTGACGAAAATAAATTGTCAGCGTCAAAAACCATGCCTGCCGGCAGCCCCGGTCCAGTCCGATCTCTTATACTCTGGACAGATACTCTCCGCTTCTGGTATCGATCTTAATCTTGTTACCGGTCTCCACAAAAAGCGGTACATAGACTACAGCCCCTGTTTCTACCGTTGCCGGCTTTGTTGCACCGGTAGCCGTATCGCCCTTAAAGCCCGGCTCCGTATCCGTAATCTCCAGCTCCACGAACAGAGGAGCTTCCACTGCGAACACGTTGCCGTTATGAGAACAGATCTTCACCATCTCATTCTCTTTTACAAACTTCAGCGCGTCACCCACATCGTCACTGTTCAGTGCGATCTGATCGTAAGTCTCCGTATTCATGAAGTGGAACAGATCCCCGTCGCTGTACAGATACTGCATGTCCACGCGGTCGATCCGTGCTGCCGGGAACTTCTCCGTAGGACGGAAGGTCTTCTCCACCACACCGCCATTGATAATGTTCTTGAGCTTCGTTCTTACAAAAGCTGCGCCTTTACCCGGCTTCACATGCTGAAACTCTAAAATCTGATATACGTTGCCTTCAATCTCAAGCGTAACGCCATTTCTGAAATCACCTGCTGAAATCATTCTGTTTTCCTCCTTGCTGTTATGAAGGGACTGCACACTCCCCACACTTTCTACTATTCTATAATAGAACGTTCCAGATTTCAACCTTTTTTTAATCCATTCTGACTGACACGCCGCCCTCCCTCTCTGACGGCTGCACGACTACCGAGACCGGCTGATTCCCGTTCCATTCAAAAGCGTAGGATTCCCCGGATGCCTGCCCGATGAAATTCTTCCAGGAAATATCCACTTTTACCTGCGGATCGCAGTACCCCTGCCCCATCCAGCAGATGACGGAATCCGGATCCACCGAGATGGTGCTTCGGCTCTGTACATTGCTGAGCACGATGGGATTTCCTTCTGACAGAACCGCCACATACGCCTGATTCCCATTTCCGGTAAAAAGAGAGGTGGCAAGTCCTTTCTGGGACAAAATGCCGCATCCGATGAACCGCACTTCATATTTGCAGTCCTGCGTAAAAGCAAGGATATTCTCCGACTCTACCGAAATCATCTCTCCATATGCCAGTTTATAGACAAAAATATGCTGCCCTTTATTGGCATAATAAGTCACGGAGTCCCCGTTCATATTCACTTTCATAAGCGGAAGATTCTCTCCGGTCACCCGACGGAGGATCGATCCCAGCGCTGCCTGTCCCAGGTTTCCCTGCGGACCTAACAGTACCTTTTCAAACCGGTAGTTTTTACCTCCTGCGCTTTCTCCGGCAATAAAAGCTCCCGCCTTTGTAAAAAGTACATCACTTCCGCTGCATGTCACTTTTAATGTTAATTCATTTACTGTTTCAAAAGAAAGCATCTTTCTTATCCTCTTCCATCAGCCACTCACCCGGACACCGTACATTTTGCACAATCCGGCAAGATCTTTTGCCACTCCGTTTCCAATCCCATGAAACTTCCAGCTTCCATTATGAAGATACAACTCTCCAATCATCATGGAAATGACGTTTGTATAGTAATCGGTCATCTGAAAGCTGACCAGCTCCGTCCGGCTCCCATGATCCAGGATCCGGATATAGGCATCCTTCAGCATCCCAAAATTCAGGCCTTTTTCCGCTGCTTCATTGATTGTCAGCACAAATACAGCCTTTTTCACTCCCGGATTCAGTCCTTCCAGATCCAGCCGGATGACTTCCCGGTCTGTCACGCCGTCCACTTCGAAAACAACCTTTCCGTCCGGACTTTTCTCCTGCCCGTAGAACACGAACCAGTCATCTCCTGGTACGTTTCCGTCCGGTCCCAGAAGAAATGCGGATACATCCACGTCACACCTGGCATCTGCGCTGTTCCAGCCAAGGCAGACATCCACCTGGCGAACCGGACCGTTCAGGGAAAGCGGTACTTTCTGTCCCTTCCGGATCGGATGTGCCAGCGCCGGAATCCTCATCTGCACAGGCGCTTTTTCCGTTCTTCCAGGAACTGCCTCCCCGGCAGAATTTCTGCCTGCTGACCCCCCTGCAGGTCCATGGTTCAGCCCTTCCATATCCTGTGCGCAGAAAGCCTTTCCCTTCTTCTCTGTATTCAGGGACAAAAGCGTATTCCGGTCCAGCGCCCCCTTTGTTCTCATTGGAATATCAATCACAAACTTTTCACCCAAACCTTCGCGTTTCCTGTTCAATGATCTGCAGTACCTGACGGACGCTTCGCCTGTCAGTCCTCACATCAATATGCGCCGTCTGCCGGTAGAGCGCTTCTCTGTCTTTCATCAGCTGCTCCACTCTCGCTTCCAGTTCCCCGCCGTTCAGCATGGGGCGGCTTCCGTCGTTCTTCACCCGCTCCAGAATCGTCTGCTTCGAAGCTGACAAATAGACAACACAGCCAAGACTTCTCAAAAGCTCCCGGTTCTGCTTCCGGACCGGCATTCCGCCGCCCACGGAGATCACCGCATGGTATGTATCTTCCTGCATGCGCAGAAGAAGTTCTGTTTCCAGGTCACGGAAATATTCCTCACCGTCCTTTAAGAAAATATCAGGAATCTCTCTTTTCTGCTCCGACACAATTCTTTCATCCGTGTCAACAAAACACATATCTTTTTCTTTCGCCAGAAGCTTTCCAACGGTTGTCTTCCCTGCACCCATGAACCCGATCAAAATTAAATTCTTCATCCGCTACTCCACGATTTTCTTCAGTTCATCCATGAAGGTATTCACATCCTTGAACTCCCGATACACGGATGCAAATCTCACGTACGCCACAGAATCCAGCTTTTTCAGCTTTTCCATAACCAGTTCCCCAATTTCCTGACTGGAGATCTCCCGTATCTCTTTATTAAAAATAACTGCCTCGATCTCATCCACCAGCTCCCCCACCTGGTCAGCAGAAATCGGCCGCTTATGGCAGGCACGCAGAACGCCTCCCTCAATCTTGGAACGGTCATACGTCTCCCGGTTCTGATCCTTTTTTATAACGATGACCGGCAGTGTCTCCACCTTTTCGTAAGTTGTAAACCGTCTTCCGCAGACGTCACACTCTCTCCTGCGGCGAATGGAACCTCCATCATCTGCAGGCCTGGAATCAATCACTCTTGAATTGCTGTTTCCACAATATGGACACTTCATACGGACCTCCTTCCATATTTATATTTCATCAATATCCATCTTGTTCTAAGTATATATCACGACAGAGTTTTCTGTCAATGAAAGCCTTTCACATCCAACATTTTTCGCACTTTACCGGTTATTTTCCGCACTTTGGCCGGTGTACAGCATCAGTCCGGCATGTCCCTGCATAAACTGTAAATAAAAGGAGATTTCATAAAGAATCCCATGCGTTTTTGTGAGTTAAAGGAAAAGGACGTGATCAATCGCTGCGACTGTAAACGTCTGGGAAGAGTCTGCGATCTGATACTTGACGAAAGAAAAGGCTGTATCTGTGCCATCGTCGTTCCAGGGCCTTTCCGGCTCTGCGGACTGCTTGGACCCGATCAGGAATACATCATCCCATGGAATAAGATCTGCCAGATCGGGCCGGATATCATACTGGTGGAAATCTGCGCAGAAGAGGTCCTCTGCCCCAGAAAACACACAGGAACCGTATTTGGATAATACACAGATTTTGCCATTTTTTATTTGGATTTCTTTTGCATAAGCAGGATATTTTGGGAAATGCTTTTATGTATAAATGATACTGCAGGAGGAAATTCAATGGTTGTGAACAAGGTTGAAATCTGCGGAGTCAACACATCCAAACTGCCGCTCCTCACCAATGATGAAAAGAAGATGCTTTTTGAACGCATCCAGAAAGGAGACAGAGAAGCCAGAGAACTGTACATTAAGGGAAATCTCCGTCTGGTCTTAAGTGTCATCAAACGGTTCTCTTCCAGCAATGAAAACGTGGATGACCTGTTCCAGATCGGCTGTATCGGCCTGATGAAAGCAATCGATAATTTTGACTGTACGTTGGATGTCAAATTCAGTACTTATGCCGTCCCCATGATCATCGGAGAAATCCGGCGCTATCTGCGGGATAATAACAGTATCCGTGTCAGCCGTTCCCTGAGAGATACTGCATACAAGGCAATTTATGCAAAGGAAAATCTGTTAAAGCAGAATTCCAGGGAACCAACCATCCAGGAAATTTCTGACGAGATCGGCATTCCCAAAGAAGACATCGTCTATGCGCTGGATGCCATTCAAAGCCCGGTCAGCCTCTATGATCCGGTCTACACAGAGGGCGGCGATACCCTCTATGTAATGGACCAGATCAGTGACCGCAAAAGCAGAGAAGAAAACTGGGTGGAAAACCTTTCCCTTTCTGAAGCCATGAAAAAGCTGAGTCCAAGGGAGAATCACATCATCAATCTGCGTTTTTTTGAAGGAAAGACACAGATGGAGGTCGCAGAAGAGATCCATATCTCCCAGGCACAGGTCAGCCGTCTGGAAAAAAATGCCCTGAAAACCATGAAAAGTTATCTGAAGTGATTATTCGTATTTTATAATCTCTTTCTTCAAACGGCAGATAATCTTTTTTTCCAGCCGTGAGATGTAGGACTGGGAGATGCCAAGCAGATCCGCCACCTCTTTCTGTGTCATCTCCCGCCCCGCCGGATGATTCAGTCCAAACCGCAGTTCAATAATCATTTTTTCTCTCTCGGACAGTCTGGACAAAGCTTTTTTCAAAAGTTTCCGTTCTACCTCATTTTCCAGATCCCGATAGATGATATCCTCATCCGTTCCCAGAATATCCGACAGAAGAAGCTCATTGCCGTCCCAGTCCACATTCAGCGGTTCATCTATGGATACTTCCATACGCACTTTGCTGTTTCTCCGAAGATACATCAGTATCTCATTTTCAATACAGCGGGACGCATAAGTTGCCAGCTTGATATTTTTACTCCGGTTAAACGTGTTGATCGCCTTGATCAGTCCGATTGTTCCGATCGATATCAGATCCTCTACTCCAACACCTGTATTGTCAAATTTTTTTGCTATGTACACAACCAGCCTCAGATTATGCTCGATCAGCCTGGATTTTGCCTGCTGCTCCTGATCCGTCTCCAGGCCCAGAATTGCCTTGTTTTCTTCCTCTGCATTCAGGGGCGGCGGCAGGATCTCCGCTCCTCCGATATAGTGAATCTCTCCTTTTTTGGAGAAGAACATGCTTTTGAACTTTGGCGCTACTTTCAGCTGAATCTGATGTGGAATCGTTACCTTGATAATCATAATGCCTCCTCTTATGAGGAAAGCAGGTCACGATGAAGTATAAGCTGATACTGTCTGCTTTTATTTGGCATACGTGCAATCATCGGACAGGTGATGCGCTGAACGTCGTTTCCGGACTCCAGCTCCATTGCGTCCAGAATATAGGCTTCCAGTATCCCATGCTCTGAAATGGTATCATAAGGAACAATCCTTGGAAGCGTCTGTTTTTCAGATTTCAAAAGAACCTCTTCCAGTACTTCCCCATCCAGAATACTGACCGCCTTTTTACTGACTGGATCATACAGGCTGTTACCAGTATCATATAATGCCTTTACAGACATATGGCACACCCCATGATACAGGACAACAGAGAAGATTCTCTCATTCTCCCTTTTTCTTTTATTCCATATGTACTCCGCTGCCATTATTACTGCTGCCGATATACTGCTGAAGACTGCAAACCACACCCCCGCCAGTCTGTAAAACTGTTCCAGATACCTTAATATTCCATTTATTAGAAAGCTTTCTGCATACAGACTGAACATCCTCCAGAAAAAATGCTTTCTGCCGGGGCATGCAATCGCCGTCATGCCTGCTGCCAGAATTACAGTTCCCAGAATATAGTGTATTCCGGACAGCCGGGCTGATGCGATATGCAGGACGCAGGCACCCAGACTGCCTGCCGCCGCTGCCATCAGAATTCTGCTGATTTTCACAGTCTCCTGTGCTTTCCATACAGCCAGAAACAGCAGCATCGCATTCATCCAGAGATTTTTCACAAACAGTACATCTACATAAACTTCATAGTACACTTGCCACCCTCTCTCTTATGGTAATCACCATTATAGGGAGGAGGAACTGCAATCCCTGTCGGATCCTGCGGCTGTACCGCTTTATTTGTCCACAGGATTCGACATTTCCGGCCCGGGAATCTTTGTTTCCATACCCGCCTGCCGCTTCATCCGGCCCGAAACTCTCCACAGGCAGCACTGTACACGAAAAAAGCGGCCCTTCACTGACGAAAGGACACCGCTTTTTTTATTTCTATACGATTATTTTCAGGATCTTTGTCATATGTTCTGCCGAAATCTGCCCCGGAGCAGACGCCTTCCCCACTGCTGCAAATGTCATCGCAGAACCTGTCAAACTGCCGCAGATCCGGCTTAACACCCCCATGTTTCCCATGGACATGGTAACAACCGGAACAGCCAGAAGCTCATTTGCCGTTACGGTCGCCTGCAGAAGATTCAGAACATCCTGCGGGCATACCGGCATGACTGCAAGCTTTGCCACGTCTGCTCCCAGCTCCTCCATACGCTTCAGACGTCTTACCATCTCTTCTACGGACGGGGTTTTCTCAAAATCGTGATTTGACGCCAGAACATGGCAGCCTGCATTGGAGGCATGGAGCTTCTCTGTCTCCTCCGCCGTCCTTTCCTCATCCAGAAACGTCTCCACATCCACCAGATCCGCCCCTTCAGATGCCGCAGCCTGATTCAGGCGATAGTAGTCATCCGGATCCACGGATCGGTTCCCTCCTTCCCGGGCAGTACGGAATGTAAACAGGAGCGGCTTTTTACTCAGACGTATCTTTATCCCCTTCAGGGTTTCCACGAACTCCTCTGTCCGAAAAGCATCCCTGTAGAAATCCGCCCGCCATTCCACAATATCCACCGGAAGCCTCTCTATTTCTTCAGCCCTTCTCCATATATCTTCCCTGCTGTTTTCCACAATGGGCACGCAGATCTTCGGCGTACCTTCTCCGAAGATTCCCGTCCCTGTCTGAAATACTTTTTTCTGAGATTCTTTTGCCATTGATCTATTCCCTACCTGAAATATTTTTCTTTCACCAGCTCTGTCGGCATCTGTTTCCCGGTCCACAGCTCGAACGCACAGGCTCCCTGATACAAAAGCATGTACATGCCGTTGAAGGTATTACACCCAACGCGCTCCGCCATCTGAAGAAGCCTTGTCTTTCTGGGGTTATAGATCACATCTGAAACGATCAGCTCCGGATACAGATAGCTTTCATCCGGCACAAGACACACATCTTCATGAGGACTCATTCCCACGGAAGATGCATTCACCAGGATCCGGCTCTCCCGAATACTCTCCTTCATCTGCTTCACGTCCTCAAGCTCATACATACACACCCGACAGGCTGTTCTCTGATTCACCCGGTCTGCCACCTCCTGTATGGCATCCCAGGAATTTCCTTTTCTTGCAATCAGGTCAATCTTCGGTACTCCATCCACCGCCGCCTGGGCAATAATGGAAGCGGCTGCTCCTCCGGCGCCCAGAAGCGTCATTTTTCCTCCGATGATATCATAACCTGCATCCCTGACAGCGGTCATATAACCTTTGCCATCCGTATTATAACCGGTCAGCATACCGTTCTCCTGAACCACCGTGTTAACCGCCCCGATCAGGCATGCCTCCTCAGACAGCACATCTGCCCGTTCATGCATCCGTCTTTTATGAGGCATGGTACAGTTAAAGCCTCTTGCATTCACTGCGATCAGTCCATCCACCGCCTTTTCAAACTGTTCCGGCGCCACATCAAAAGCCAGATATACATAATCCAGTCCGTGAAAGCGAAACGATTCATTATGCATAGCCGGCGACACACTGTGGGACACCGGACTTCCCAGAAGGCAGGTAAGTCCCGTATGGCCTGTAATCTGTCTTTTCTCCATATTCTTTTCCTCACATATTCTATGTAAACTCACAGGCAGGACCCATGTTTTTCCCTGTGCACAAAAAAACGGAATCAATGTATGCCGCACCAATCCCGCCGTTTTGTCTGTTTTGTCTATCTGTCTTTCTGGAAAAATCTTGGAATCTGAATTTCCTGCTCTTCTACTGTACTTTCCGGCCTTTTAAAATTCTTCAGTCCCGGCAGCGGCTGAACCACCTGTCTTCTCTGCTCTGTCCCTCTGATGGTTCCTGCAGGATTGATTCCTGCAGGGGCTGACGCCGGCTTCACAGCTGTCGAACGGTAGGAAGAAAATCCAGCCCTGTTTCCGCTTTCCTGAAGGCCGGTTGCAATAACCGTAATGCTGACCTCGTCCGAATTGCTCGCATCATACATTGCTCCAAAGATCACGTTCGCTTCTTCTCCCACCTGTTCCTGTACATAAGACGCAGCTTCATTTGCGTCAATCAGAGAGATGTCTCCGGAAACATTGATGATTACGTGGCTTGCCCCTGCAATCGTCGTCTCAAGCAGAGGACTGGTAATCGCCTGCTTAACAGCCTCAAGCGCCTTATCATCGCCCCTGGCCGTACCAATACCGATGTGTGCGATCCCCTTATCTGTCATAACCGTCTGAACATCCGCAAAATCCAGATTGATCAGCGCCGGCAGATTGATCAGGTCCGTAATCCCCTGTACCGCCTGCTGCAGAACCTCGTCCGCCTTCTTCAGCGCCTCAGGCATGGTTGTCCTTCTGTCCACGATCTCCAGAAGCTTGTCATTGGGAATTACAATCAGCGTATCCACGGATTCCTTCAGCTTCTCGATTCCCAGAAGCGCATTATTCATCCTCTGCTTTGCTTCAAACCGAAAAGGCTTGGTCACAACGCCGACGGTCAGGATTCCCATCTCTTTTGCCGCACGTGCAAGAACAGGCGTTGCTCCGGTTCCGGTCCCGCCGCCCATACCGCAGGTTACAAATACCATATCAGCTCCCTGTATCGCCTCTTTCAGTTCTTCGATGCTCTCTTCTGCAGCCTTCTCTCCAATCTCAGGCTTTGCGCCTGCTCCGAGTCCTTTTGTCAGCTTTTCTCCGATCTGGATCGCTGTTGGCGCTTTACAAAGCTTGAGCGCCTGTTTATCCGTATTGACACCGATAAACTCTACTCCCCCGATCTGCTCTTCTACCATTCTATTTACAGCATTATTCCCTGCTCCTCCAACACCGATCACGATGATACGGGCAGCTGCTTCTGTTTCATTCGTCATAATTTCCAACAAGGTCATATCCTCCTTACCTTAACACATGCCAATCTGCAATGACTTTATCATATCTTTTTTTTTTCGATTACGCAACCTGTTTTTCCAATTTCCACAGTATTTTTCTGATTTTTTGTACTACCTGTTCGATTCCAGTGAAATATGTGCGCTTTCATCCGTATAATTTTTCATATCCAGCGTACCTGATTTGTCCATAAGATCCGGTTCCAGCTGTTTGATACGCGCAATCTTCTCCTCCATATGGTCTCCGGAGCCAAGCGTCACACGTACATCCCTGATCTGGAGATACATGTCATCCAGATTTCCAAGATGAAGCTCGTCCGGATCCAGACTGTACTTGGTCAGGAGCTGTGTGATTTCCAGAATCGTATCGAATATCCCCGGTTCTTCCACATTCAGGCTCTGATACATGGCAAGCTGGTCAAAATAAAGTCCGCTGATCAGCGGAACTCCCTGGATCTCCTCATCAGAACTCTCCACAACAATGCCGTCTTTGTCAAAATACACGTTTTTTCCAAGATATCGGACATAGCCTACAATGTTTTTTTCATATACACGAATTGTAATACTGTCAAGGGAATCCATGCTCACCTCAAAATCATCCACGAACGGGATCTCGGGATGCTTCTGATATTTATAACGCAGATACAGATAAATCGTATTTCTGCGGTATCCTTCCCCAATTACAAAATCGGCAATCTCTTCATTTGAATAGTGCTCGTTGCCGACAACTGTTACTTCCTTAATGTAAAAAATGCCGGCAAACAACAGCAGCAGTACCACTGCCGCTGCCAGTACTGCTGCTGTCAGTATCACCTTTTTTGGAATTTTCTTTCTGTTTCCCTGTTTCAACCTCAACACTCCTGCCAACTTCCGCTTCGCTCCAGCTGGTGACTGGTGACTGGTGACATTATATCATAATTCCGAGTTTTTTCAAATCGGAATTTATATCTTCATAGCCTCTGCACACATATTCCATGCCGGAGATACAGGTCTCGCCTTCCGCCGCAAGCGCCGCCATGATCAGGGCGGCGCCTCCTCTGAGTTCTTTCGCCTCTACATGCGCTCCCTGCAGTTTCGCATTGCCGTCGATCAGGGCAAAGGAGTCTTCACTGACCACAGACGCCCCCATTTTCCTCAGTTCTTCCACAATCTGAAACCGCGCTTCAAATATCTTTTCTTCAATAAAGCTCATTCCTGATGCCGTGGACAGTGCAGCCACCAGCGCAGACTGAAGATCTGTGGGAAATCCGGGAAACGGCGCTGTAACCATATAAGGAACAGGACGACACTGACGTTCCATCCGTACATAGATCCAGTCGTCTTCCGCTTCCACGACAGCTCCCAGCTGCTCCAAAAGCTCCGGAAGCTTCCCCAGATGAGTAACCGGCACATGAAGAAGCCGCACTTCCCCGCAGCCCATGACCGCTCCGAATAAATAAGTCCCGGCTACAATACGGTCTGACGGAATGATATACTCTGCTGCATGCAGCTTTGGGACTCCTTTCACCGTAATTACAGGAGTTCCGTCTCCTTTGATATCAGCTCCCATTTTTCTTAAAAAGGAAGCCAGTTCCACGATCTCAGGCTCCAGAGCCGCTCCGTGCAGCACAGTCGTTCCATCCGCCAGAACTGCGGCGAGAAGTACGTTTTCTGTTGCCCCGACGCTTGGAAAATCCAGATAGACCTGCGCTCCATGCAGCATCTTAACTTTTCCGTACAGTGTATGCTCCTGATGCTCAAAAACCGCTCCCAGCTGCTCCAGCCCTCTAAGATGCAGATCGATCGGCCGTTTTCCGATCGTACAGCCTCCCGGATAGGGAATCTCCACCTGATGCATTCTTCCAAGAATGCTCCCCAGAAGCGTAACCGTGGAACGCATCTTTCCGGCGCCGCTGCATGACACCCGATAATTGCAGAGTTCTCTTGTATCCACAATCAGCATATGCCCTTCCCAGTGTATCCTGCATCCTGCATCCTCCAGAAGCTCCAGCATATGTTTCACATCTGATATTCTGGGACAGTGATGAATGATAAATATCCCTTTTCCCAGAATGGTCGCTGCCAGAATCGGCAGCGCTGCATTTTTTGATCCCTGTACCAGCAGCTCTCCGTGCATTCTCTGCGGTCCTTTGATATACAGTTTATTTCCATCCAAATCCATTCCCTCCGGACCTGTTATCAGGTCTGCCATTATATATCAGTATATGCAGATATCCGGTCAATGTTCTTTCTTCATATGTCTGGATACATTCAGTACCAGCCCGATCTCTGCCAGCAGGAACACAACGGATGTTCCGCCGTAGCTGATAAACGGCAGCGTAATTCCGGTATTGGGAATCGTATTCGTGACAACAGCGATATTTAAGATCACCTGGATCATGATATGACCCATAACTCCCGCTGCAAGAAATGCCCCGAACAGTTCCTGGATATGGGTGGCAATCACCATCAGACGCCAGATCAGCAGTCCGAACAGCAGGATCACGAGAAATGCGCCCGAAAGCCCGAGTTCCTCGCAGATAATGGAAAAGATCATGTCATTCTGCGCTTCCGGCACAAATCCCAGTTTCTGCATGCTGTTTCCAAGGCCAACTCCGAAGATCCCTCCGGATCCTATGGCATACAGTCCCTGCATGGTCTGATATCCTTTTTCATAGAGTTCCGGATGCCTCCAGATCGCCAGACGCTCCAGGCGATACGACTCCACGCTGAGAAAAATGCCGATAAATGCAGTTCCCATGACTCCCAGACCAATAAACGGAAGAAAACGGGGATTGGCGATGAAGATCAGTATAACGGCAATTCCCAGAATGATGATCGCAGTGCTCAGATTATTAGTTCCCACAAGCCCTACGATCGGAAGCACCTGGAGAATGACCAGAAACATGTAACGCCAGGATTTCATATGAGAAGCATTTTTGCTGACAATCGAAGCAAGGAGAACCACGACCGCCAGCTTGGCGAATTCAGACGGCTGAAAAGAAAGCGGTCCAAGAGACAGCCATCTTTTGGAACCGTTATACTCATCTCCGATAAAGAGCACCGCTGTAGACAGCACCAGAGAAATGCCATATCCCAGACCGGCCGCCGGAAGCCATCTTCGATAATCAACCTGCGATACCAGATACATGGCCATCAGTCCGATGCTCGTTGCAAAAAACTGTTTTTTCAAATAATAAGCAGAGTCAGCGAACTTGACTCTGCCATTATACGCGCTTGTACTGTAGAGCACGACCAGACCAAAGACGGCAAGAATCAGAACAAGGATCAAAAGCACATAATCTACCGGTTCTCTTGTGTCCTTCTGTCTTTGAACTGCCATACTCCCCTCCCGGATCGGATACTTCTCTTTTATGAAGTTTATGCAGTCCTTTCTACAGTAAGAACATTTTTATAGCTGAAAATTCCGGTTCCATGTATCAGACGGCAGCAAGTGCAATCAGACAGCACAGCGCTGTCACGATCGAAAAGACTGCCACCACGCGCGTCTCAGACCAGCCGCATTTTTCAAAATGGTGATGAATCGGCGCCATTTTGAAAAAACGTTTTCCATGGGTTGCCTTAAAGTAAGTTACCTGAATGATGACGGAAAGGACCTCAACCACATAAATAAGTCCAACGATCGGGATAAACAGCGGAAGCTTCAGCATATATGCCGTAGAAGCCACAAAGCCTCCCAGAGCCAGGGAACCGGTATCTCCCATAAACACACTGGCAGGATAAACATTAAACAGCAAAAATCCAAGAAGTCCGCCCGTCACGGCACAGGTGACCGGAGCGATCCCGCTTCCGGTTCCGATCGCAACCACGGTAAAAAATACCGACACCATAACCGTCACGCTGGAAGCCAGGCCATCCAGCCCGTCTGTAAAATTCGTTCCATTTACGGTTCCGATCACTGCCGCAAACAGAAGCGGAACGGAGAAGAACCCGGGGTTGAGATAAACGCCGCCGCTGAACGGAATCAGTATTTCAAATCCCACATCGGAATAAGACGCCATATACCATGCAAAAACAGCTGTCACCAGAATCTGTCCCGCCATCTTCTGTCCCGGCGTCAGGCCTTCAGAACGCCTGAGCACGACCTTGATATAATCATCCAGAAATCCAACAATGCCAAAGCCGACCGTCACAAATAAAATCGGAATCACCTTCGGATAGTCCTTCACATAAAACAGGGAAACCACCACTACGCTGAACAGAAAAATCAGTCCCCCCATTGTCGGAGTTCCGTTTTTCTTCAGATGGGTCTGCGGTCCGTCGTCCCGGACAGTCTGCCCCACCTTCATTTTTCTGAGCACAGGAATGACCACTGGTCCTGCCGCTGCGCTTATCACAAAAGATGCAATAACAGGAACTGCAACACCATAATCCATCATACTTTTCCACCTCTTCATTCACTCATTTATCCAAGTATACGTCTTTTAAAAAAAATTATCAACCATTCGCGCATTCAATTTTAAAAACACTCTTGATTTTTTCAAACTGCTGGTATATAATGACATTGTTTGCAGGTATAGTTCATCGGTAGAATGCCAGCTTCCCAAGCTGGAGAGGGGGGTTCGATTCCCCTTACCTGCTTTTTTTAGTATAAAGGAGGTTTAGAAAATGGCAAGAGGAGTTAGAAAACCCGTTACCTACACTGGAAAAGCAGCAAAGATTCATGAGAAAGTTCTCAAACTGGAGACTGAGCTGAAAGCCGCAAAAGAAGAGTTAAAGACTGCGTACAAAGAGCAGCTGAAAGAAGAAAAGCTGGCGAAGCAGAAGGCGCAGAAAGAAAACCGGGAAAAACTTCTTAAAGTGATTGAAGATTCCGGAAAGAGCCCGGAAGAAATTATGGAGCTGTTAAAAGAGCATTCCTGATACGACGGGTAAATCTTATCATGTATATTGATCTGCAGACAGACTGCCGCAGAGTGCGCTTTTTCATTTCCTGCAACGCTGTGCAGACAGAAACAGACCACAGACCGGCTTTCCCTGTCTCATGCGGACATTTGTATCCGCACGAGACAGGGAAAGCCGGTTTTTTCACTTCATCTATTATCTGCTTTTTCCATATCCGCCCGTGGAGCCGCTCTGGCGCCTGTCCGGCGAAGCCGTGAACCGTTCTGTTTCCTTGAGCCGCACCAGCGCCCGCGCCATGGCAGCCTGCGTCATATGATATTCCTGCACGCTCTGCTTCTGCCGCAGCTTCTCCCTGGCACGCTCCAGTGCTTCTCTGGCACGGTTCGCATCCACTTCCTCCGGCCGCTCGATCACATCTGCCAGAAGTACGGCGCGGTTATGCGCGATCTGACAGAATCCCTGTCCGACCGCCGCATACTCCCAGTCTCCGTTTTCTTCCACCTGCAGCCGCATCTCCCCTGCCCTGATCGCAATGATCATTTCCTCATGATGCGCCATAACCGCCTGTTCGCCATCCAGCCCTGGTATGATCAGGCAATGACAGGGACCTTCGTAGAAGATCCTTCGGCTGGTTATAATTTTCAAACGAAATACTGACATTCACGTTACCTCTGTACGGAAGCCGTTATGGCCTTCGCTTTCTCCACAACTTCTTCAATGGTTCCCACATTGAAAAACGCCGCCTCCGGATACTGATCCATCTCTCCTGAGATAATCGCCTGGAAACCTTTTATCGTATCTTCCAGAGGAACATATTTTCCAGGAACGCCGGTGAAATTTTCCGCTACATGAAACGGCTGGGACAGAAAACGCTGAATCTTCCTTGCGCGGCTGACTGTCCGCTTGTCTTCATCTGACAGTTCCTCCATGCCGAGAATCGCAATGATATCCTGCAGTTCCTTATATTTCTGAAGCATCTCCTGCACTTTTCTGGCCGTCTCGTAATGCTCCTCTCCCACTACCTCAATCTCCAGAATACGGGAAGTGGACTCCAGCGGATCAACTGCCGGATAGATTCCCTGTTCCACGATTTTCCTGGAAAGAACCGTTGTGGCGTCCAGATGGGCAAACGTAGTGGCCGGAGCCGGATCTGTCAGGTCGTCTGCAGGCACATAGACTGCCTGAACAGAAGTAACGGAACCGTTCTTCGTGGAAGCAATCCGTTCCTGAAGTTCTCCCATCTCCGTCGCCAGCGTGGGCTGATAACCAACGGCGGAAGGCATGCGCCCAAGCAGCGTGGACACTTCAGAACCTGCCTGTACAAAACGGAAGATATTGTCAATGAACAGAAGTACGTCCTGATTCATCCTGTCTCGAAAATATTCCGCCATTGTAAGTCCGGTCTGCGCCACGCGCATGCGGGCTCCAGGCGGTTCATTCATCTGTCCGAAGACCAGCGCCGTCTTTTCCAGCACGCCGGATTCTTTCATCTCGCTCCAAAGATCGTTTCCTTCTCTGGAACGCTCGCCGACTCCGGTAAATATGGAATAACCGCCATGTTCCGTGGCAATATTCCGGATCAGCTCCTGAATCAGAACTGTTTTTCCCACTCCGGCGCCGCCGAACAGGCCGATTTTTCCGCCCTTGGCATAGGGCGCCAGAAGGTCAATGACCTTGATACCGGTCTCCAGAATCTCCACTACCGGACTTTGTTCATCAAACGAAGGAGGTTCCTGATGAATACACCATCTTTCAGCATCGGTAATGTCTCCTTCTCCATCCACCGTCTGTCCGAGCACGTTAAAAAGCCGCCCCAGTGTTTTCTCTCCTACCGGAACCATGATTCCGGCTCCTGCAGATGTTACTTCCATATCGCGGCAGAGCCCTTCGCTCGCCGACAGCATGATACATCGTACCACGCGGTCCCCCAGGTGCTTTGCCGCTTCCATCACGTACTCATTTCCGTGACAGCTGACCGTAAGCGCATCTTTGATATGAGGAAGACTGCCCTTCTCAAACAGTACATCCACTACCGGACCTGAAACCTGTATGATTTTTCCTTTTTCCATCACACATATCTCCTGTTATTTTCTATTACTTCCCATTCCTGCTCATCTGCTGTGCCTTCGCGCCGCCGCACACTTCCGTAATCTCCTGCGTGATCTCCGCCTGCCTTGCGCGGTTATACATGATCTTAAGGTCCCGCAGCAGATCATCCGCATTGTTGGTTGCCGACTCCATTGCCATCATCCGGGCATTGTGCGCCGTATAATACGACTGTACCAGCGCTCCATAGATAAAACCTGTTATATAGTTGGGTATAATCGCATCAACCGCTTCTTCTGCAGACGGCATCAACAAAAACTCCTCCTGATAGACGTCAGCCGGAATCTCAGCTGTCGGCGCCCGCCTGATCGGCAGCAGCTGCTTATCCTCTGCAACGCTCTGCATGCTGCTCTCCATACGGGTATAGATCACATGAAGCTCTCCGATCCCTCCGCTCTGATATTTATCCAGTATCGTCTCGCTGATCCAGCGCGCCCTGTTAAAGGTTGGATTCTGTACCGTATACTGAAAATTTTCATGTATATGGATACCTTTTGACACAAAATACTGTCTGCCAAGTTCTCCCACCACAAAAAGATCTACCTCATGCTCTGTACGGTCCAGAAAATCCTGTGCCATCTTCAGAATATTATGATTATACGAACCCGCAAGACCCTTGTCGTCGGTAATCACCAGAAGCCCGATCTTCCTCTGCCTGACCTCCGGACTTTCAAAATAGATATGCTCCATATCCGGAAGATGGCGCAGGATGCGGTCTATCGTCGACTGAAGCGTATAAAAATACGGTTCCGTCGCCTCCAGCGCCTGCTTTGCCTTTTTCATCTTTGTGGATGAGATCATGTACATGGCGCTTGTTATCTTTCTTGTATCCTCAATACTTCTGATACGATTTTTAATTTCCCGAAGACCTGCCATATCGCTTCATCACCTGATCCTTATATTCCTTTGCGGCAGCGATGATCTTCTCCGTCAGAAGATCGTCAAGCGCCTTCATCCTCTCGATCTCTTCTCCGATCTCAGGATAATGTTCATCCATCCAGCTTAACATATCCCGCTGAAACTGCCTGATCTCCTTCACCCGAAGATTTAAAAAGAGCCGGTTATTCGCTGCGCAGAGTGTAATCACCTGCTCATGAAGAGACATTGGTTCGCACAATGGCTGTTTCAGCAGTTCCAACAGGCCTTTTCCATACTGAAGCTGTTCTTTTGTCACCGCATCCAGATCAGAACTGAACTGCGTAAACACTTCCATCTCACGATACTGCGCAAGATCAATACGAATACTTCCTGCCGCTTTCTTCATGGCCTTTGTCTGCGCTGCACCGCCTACGCGGGATACAGAAAGACCAACATTGACCGCCGGTCTCATACCGGAGAAGAACAAATCGCTCTCCAGAAAAATCTGACCGTCCGTAATGGAGATCACATTGGTCGGAATATATGCAGATACGTCTCCTGCCTGCGTCTCAATAATCGGAAGAGCAGTTATGGAGCCCCCTCCCAGTTCGTCGCTTAAACGGCTGGAACGCTCCAGAAGTCTTGAATGCAGATAAAATACGTCACCCGGATAAGCCTCCCGCCCCGGAGACCGTTCCAGAAGCAGAGACAGCGAGCGATATGCTACTGCGTGTTTGGACAGATCATCATAAACGATCAGCACATCCTGTCCCCTGTGCATAAAGAATTCTGCCAGCGCCGTACCTGAATAAGGCGCAATATACTGAAGCGGCGCAGGTTCACTTGCAGTTGATGATACGATGATTGTATAGTCCATGGCACCGTGCTTTTCAAAAGTATGGACCAGCTTGGCAACCGTCGAAGCTTTCTGACCGATGGCCACGTAGATACAGATGACATTCTTCCCTTTCTGATTCAGAATCGTATCTGTGGCGATGGAGGTCTTTCCGGTCTGCCGGTCTCCGATGATCAGCTCCCTCTGTCCCCGTCCGATCGGGAACATGGAATCGATGGCGAGAATACCGGTTTCCAGGGGAGTGTCCACGGATTTACGGTCTGTGATGCCTGGAGCAGGCTCTTCCATCGGACGATAATCCGAAGCGTCAATGGGACCTTTTCCGTCAACAGGCGCACCAAGCGCATCCACAACTCTTCCGATAAAACCGTCTCCCACGGGAATACCTGCCATACGTCCGGTACGCGCCGCCTTTGTGCCCTCGCTGATTCCTGTCTCTTTTCCAAAAAGGATGCAGCCGATCTCATTTCTGCGGATATCCTGTACCATGCCCTTCAGTCCGTTTTCGAAGACCAGAATCTCGCCGTACATGGCATGGTCCACACCGTCAATATAGGCAATGCCGTCTCCAACCCGGGTCACAGTACCAATCTCCTGGCTCTCGATATCCACGTCCTCAAGACTACCTTTCAGAATGCTGATAATCCCTTTTTCCGCCAGCAGGGATTCTGCCCCGGCCAGATCGATCTCTTTCAGTTTTTCTTCCAGAATTTTTTTTCGTCCGTTCTGGCTCCAGTCATATTCCTGCATTCCGGCCCGAAGAACAAAACCGCTTCCAAGAGCCGGATTTTCCTTCTGCTGAACAGAAAGCACTCTACCCGGATATTTCTGCTCCAGAAATCTTTTGATGCCTGCAAACTGCCGTTCATCCGGCGCAGTCACATATTCCAGCACGCATTCCAGAGGAGTGCGTTCCTCTTCCGACTTTTTATAATACTCTGACAGAATCTCCTCCAGAGTATAAACTGCCCCGTCTTCTGCAAGGGACAAAAGAAAGGAACGGGATTCTCCCGGAAAGATCTTCTGTATGATCGTTTCCTTTTTCTCTCTGGAAACAGAAGGATTGTCCAGCTCTTCCTGAAGCTGGGGAACCGTCTTCAGAATATCAAGCGCCGTCAAAAGTACTTCCGGCTTTATCTCCATACGTGTAAGCTGTTCCATATATCTGTCATTTTGCATCCGCTTCACCTGCTTTTGTCAAAAATTGATCGTAGAGCGCATGGTCGCCTTCCGAAGACTGCATGGACTGCACTGCCGTTTCCATAATCACGGAACGAATCTCCTGTTCCGCCTTTCCAACAATCCGCGCCTTCTCCTGTTCCGCCTGTTTTTTGGACGTTTCTACGATCTGTTCCGCTTTTTCCCTGGCTTCCGTCACAATACGATCGTATTCGCCCCTTGCCTTTTCCTGTGCGTCTGCGACTGCCGCCGCTTTTTCTTCCTCAATCTGTGCCTGGAATTCTGTGCAGCGTTCCTTCTCCGCTCTTGCTTCTTCCTGAAGCTCCTTCGCTTTTGTATATTGAGAAGCGATTGCTTCTTCCCGCCTGCTGATCACCGTATTGATCGGTTTGAACAGAAATCTGCGGATCAGAAAATACCAGATCAAAAGATTGGCCGCCGTAAAAAGCAGATTAATATCTAATCTTAACATGCTGATATCCGCCTTTCTCTATATTTCAGGCAAGAAGAATGATAATCAGGAGCGCGACGACGAAACCATAGATTGCCGTTGCCTCCGCCAGCGCTGCGCCAAATACCAGCATCTTCATAATCTTGCCCTCTGCCTCCGGCTGTCTTGCCACTGCTTCTGCCGCCTTGGAAGTGGCGATGCCGATACCAATACCTGCTCCAATACCTGTAAATACTGCAAGACCTGCTCCAATCGCAATTAATGTAGACATAATTTTTTCTCCTTTTGCTTTATGATTCTTCTTTATTCTAATGCTTCTTTAATAAACAGCCCGGTCAGGAACACAAACACGTATGCCTGAATCAGGCCGTCAAACAGATCAAAATACATGCTGAATACCACCGGCAGACCCACCGGCAGAATACTTTCGATCAGCTTCATGATAACAAACGCACCAAGCACGTTTCCGAAAAGCCGCATACAAAGCGACAGCGGCTTGATAAACAGCTCCAGTATGTTGATGGGAGTTACCAGAACTACCGGCTCTGTAAACCCCTTCAGCCACCGTTTTACGCCTTTCTTACGGATACCTGCAGCTTCAATCAGAATAATGCTCATCACCGCCAGCGCTGCTGTTACATTCAAATCCTTGGTCGGCGGCTTAAATCCCAGAATGCCGATCAGATTAGCCACTCCCAGATAGAGCAGTACCGATGTCAGATACGGCGCATACCGTTCTCCTTCTTCTCCGACGATCCCCTTTCCTATGCCCTGGAGCCATGTGACTGCATATTCCAGCATAAGCTGTCCCCGTCCCGGGTGCTCAACCTTCAGATTTCTGGTCAGCAGTATGGACGCAATCACCACAACTGCCATGATGATCCATGTGACAGCCACGGATTCCGCAATACCAATGCCGCCTATGGAAAACACCGTTTCACAGTTCAGCTCTTCCATCAGAGTCTCGCCCAGATTCCCCATACTCACACTTCCTTTCCATAAAATAAAATCTTTCCATGCTTTGGATACCGCCTCTGAAGGCCCTATCCCTCATCGTTTCATATTATATTACGTTTTTATAAAATTTCAAGGTCGTTTTTTAGAAATATTTGTTCAGATTTTGTTTATTTTTTCGTTAATTTTACAATGGCTTTATCATAATTTTATAATGATTTCAAAAAATGCATTTTCTCGAATATCTGTTTGCTTTTTCAAAGCATCCATGCTATAATTAGAAAAACGAATGTTCGATCAACAGGAGGTATATACATGGCATATGGAAAGATCACTTCAAAACAGCAGGAGATCCTCGATTTTATCAAATCCGAGATTTTACGCAAAGGATATCCACCCGCAGTACGTGATATCTGTGAAGCGGTTCATCTGAAGTCTACCTCTTCGGTTCATTCGCATCTGGAATCGCTGGAGAGGAACGGCTATATCCGCAGAGACCCGACCAAGCCCCGCGCCATCGAGATCATGGATGAGAATTTCTACATGCTCCGGCACGAAGTGGTCAATGTGCCTCTGGTAGGTACCGTGGCTGCCGGTCAACCGATTCTGGCCACGGAGAATATTGAATCTTATTTTCCGATTCCGGCGGAATATGTACCGAATACGGATACGTTTATGCTCCGGGTAAAAGGCGAAAGCATGGTGAATGCCGGAATTTTCGATGGGGATCAGATCATGGTTCAGCAGCAGAATACCGCGAACAACGGCGAGATCGTAGTTGCCCTGATCGACGACGAGGCTACTGTCAAGACGTTTTATAAAGAAAACGGCCACTATCGCCTTCAACCGGAAAATGATACTATGGCTCCGATCATTGCAGACGATGTGACCATTCTTGGAAAAGTATTTGGAGTTTTTCGTTTATTCAACTGAACCCATATATTCTTCCAGTGTAACTCCCTGGCTCATAATCTCTTCCGCCGCTTCCACGCCTACATACCGAAAGTGCCAGGACTCGTAAGATACTTTTGTAATATCTTCTTTTTCTTTCGGATAGCGCAGGATGAATCCATATCGGCTGCAGTTCTGCTGCAGCCAGACAATTTCATCTGTTCTGCCCTGTTTTTCATCCAGAATCTGATAATCTTTTGATACAATGTCCACTGCCAGTCCGGTTGCATGTTCGCTGCAGCCTACAGGCATGGTTTCTTTCACGACTTCCTCATATGCTTCCGAATAAGAATAACCCTGATGCACCAGTGTCTCGATATCTTCATCCAGCAGCTCTCTTTGCCTTTCCGTGCTTCGGTACGCAGAAGCGATCCAGAAGGAAAGCCCCTTCTTTTCTCCGGCTGAAAGCATCTCTTTCAGATGATCTGCAATAGAACTGTCCACTTCTACTCCATATTCCCGGAGTCTGATCAGGTCCGGCTTCCAGCCGCTGTCCAGAGGATGCGTCTTGTTGACAAGCAGCAGATCATGCGTATCAGCCGCCGTCTTCTCCGATTCCTTTCCGAAAGCTTCCCTGCGTTCGTCTTCCTTTCCATCTGTGATCTCTTCCTGACGGCTGTCATCTTGAGGCGACAGAAAACGAAGTGCACAGGAGGTCAGATTCCATGTGAGCAGCAGGATCAGTATCCCAAACAGGGAGATCGTACCCCGCCAGAACATTCTGCGCATGGCTCTTCTCCTCATGCGCCGCCGTTTTTCTTTTGTATATCTCATATCTGTCACTCCTTTTTCCGGAATATCACTCCTGAAGAGATCTCACCCATCCGGCCAGTTCCTGAAACCCTATGCTGATCCCCCGGTACCTTTCAAGATGAGGTTCTTCTTTTGTTTTCACTTCCATATAAACATTTCGGACCGTTTTCTGTTCTTCCTCTCCCTGGAAATAGAGAATCACAATCCCAAGTTTTTCATTTAACATGCGCTGTCCTGCCACATATTCATATCCACGTGCATCATAGTAGTTCATGCAGGCATCACCAAACATATATCCCAGTTCTGTCGCCCTGCTGCCTGCTGCAGCGGCTTTGTCATTATAATCCGTCTCTCTGCTTACATATATCTCCTCGTCGATACTCTGTATCATGTTTTCCGAAAAAGAATTATAGATTTCCGCATAATAGATCTGGCAGGTGGATGCGTTGACGACAAAATAATAGTCAAAGTTTTCATCATCAGAAAATCGAAGATACCACAGATTCATCATCTCTTTTTTATTGGGATTTTCTGACGACTCATATGTCAGATTATAGTGACGGGCAAATTTCGCGTGCTCTGACCAGTCTATATACAGAGGAAAATCCCAGTCATATACATCCTGATATCCCTGATCGATTCCCAGCCAGGGAACCATCCCAAGCTCTGATATGATTTCCGCCTCATAGTATACTTTTTCTGACAGTTCCCTGTTGATCTGGGAAGGCTCCTCTATGGAAGAAATCAGCAGGGGATTTTCCCCGCTTTTTTCCAGATACCGAAATGCACGTGCTACTCCTGGTATATCGCCTGATCCGGCCTCCAGAAAAGAAAAGCCGTCTCTTCCGGTTACTTCCACCTGTCCGATGGAACCCATATCCAGGCTTCGGCTGAAATATCTGGGCAGAAAAATGATGCCAAGCGCCAGCAGTACCGTACCTGTCAGACAGCTCCAGAAAAACCCGTTTGGTCTCTTCATCGCTTTCCCGCCCCTTTCGTACGAAATTTTACGGCAACGGCCGTCCCTTTTCCTGGAATGCTGAAGATCCGCCATCTGGCATCATGGATCTTCAGGATCCGGCTGCAGAGCGTCATGCCAAGACCGGCCCCGCCCTCTTTTCTGGCTCTGGATTTATCTATCATATAAAAGGCTTCCGTGATGCGGGCAATCTCCCCCTGCTCCATGCCGCAGCCGTTGTCCATGATGCAGAACAGATAGCTGCCGGAATATTTTCTGCCCCGTACCACGATCCTTCCTCCCTGCTCCACAGCCTTCCCTGCATTGTCCAGAAGATTGGTAAACACGGAAATCATAAGATCCTTTTCCCCCTGGATATGCCCATCCTCGATCCCCGTCCACAAAGTGATCCCCTTTTCCTTCCGCTTCACAGCCGTCAGGCGAACAGCAGTCTTCGCAAGCTTTGGTACAGACAGAGAGCGGAACCGGTACGTCTGTTTGTCAGATACGATCAGCTCCAGCAGCTTAAAAGAAAGACTTTCCAGGCGCTTTCCCTGATGAAAGATGTAATTGACAGCCTCCAGCGTCTCCTCTCTGGTACAGTCGACCGTCCGCAGCATATCGGCGTATCCGATGATTGATGTAAGCGGCGTCTTCAGTTCATGTGCGAAAGAAGCTGTAAAATCTTCCTGTCTTCTCGCCTGCATGGTCAACTCATCCATCTTTTCCGAGATGGTATCTGCCATATGATTAAAATCCCTTGCCAGCCCCGCAATCTCGTCCCGGCCGTTTTCACAGGCACGGACTTCATAATCTCCCCGGGAAAAACGTCTGGTTGTCCGGGAAAGCTCCCGGATCGAACGGGTCAGTACATGGGTCACTAAAAATACCAGTATCGTTGTAATGCCTGTAAGTATCAGCATCACGATGCTGTACCAGTCATAGTAGGCTTCTCTTTCCCTGTAGATTTCCGATATATTCCGGATATTTTCAAGGTAATAAATACGGTCTCCAACCGATGAACGGCAGGCGAACAGGATCCAGGTATCTTCTTCCTCCCTCAGAAGCTGATAACCGCATGGCGCTTCTTCAACATCCAGCGTAATCCGAAGTGCGTCTGCTGCTGAAAGACTCTGCTTTTTATTTTCATACAGGAGTTCCTGAGAGCTGTTGTAGATCCGGTAGATACTGCCGGGATCCGAAAGATTCTGCACAATCGATGATGCAGTGGCCGGAATGATTCCATCATTCTGATAGAGCTCTTCCAGAGCATTCATATTCATCTCAAAGGAAAGCTGGAACATACGGTTCTGCCGTTCTGCCTCCACAAGTTCTTTTTGATAGGACTTTTCAAAGGTAAGCTGAATCATCCAGGTTCCGAAAATGCCAAAGGACAGAAGCAGAAGAATCATAAATGAAAAATATACTTTCCAGAAAAATCTCATCTCTATGTCTCCAGCCGATATCCGATCTTATAGACTGCACAGATATGGCGTTCCCATGAAAGTTTCTTTTTCAAGCGCTGCACATGCAGATCTACCGTCCTGCTGTCTCCGGTATACTCTTTTTCCCATACCTGCTCATAGATCACTTCCCGATACAGTGCAATATTGGGATTCCTTGCAAAAAACAGCAAAAGCTCATATTCTTTCAAAGTCAGTAAAATCTGTTTTCCATTCTGAAGCACAATCCTGGAAGTCAGGTCGATCTCTACATCCAGAATCCGGATCACTTTACCGATCTTATTGTAACGGCGCATGACCGTCTCAACTCTTGCCAGAAGTTCCACGATCTCAAAAGGCTTGGTAATATAGTCTTCCGCCCCCATCTTAAGTCCTGCTACCTTATGATCCGTACTGCCCATAGCCGTGATGAAAATAACCGGAAGATCCAGCGTCTTTGCATATTCCATCAACTCATATCCGCCGATCTTCGGCAGCATAATGTCCAGAAGCAGCAGATCATATCGCCCCCCTTCCATAAGGTCAGCTGCCTCTTCTCCGTCAAATGCACAGGTGCAGGCATATCCTGCTTTTGTCAGGTTCATGCGGATCAGATTTGCGATCGGCTCCTCATCTTCTGCAATCAGTATCTTCAACATGGTCTTTTGTCTCCCTTTCAAGCTGATATAAGAATATAACCGGTTTGCATCATATTTGTATCTGTATATTGGATATTTCTGCTGCTCTGAAAGTTGCATGAAAATGTGCTGCTTTAATCCATAAAAAAACACAAATCCGAAACTTGCAGTACAATTGAATTATTTAAAACAATCATACAGATGCCGATTTCCCAGTAGATGTTGTCCCCGGTGATGATGCCGTTATTCCCGGGCATAGTCCAGCATCAGGCGCTTCTGAGCGTCCGGGGAGAGTTCTTCCTGCCTGTCGGTACCGACGCGGATGTAGAGGACTACGGTTTTCATCAAATATCATCTCCTTCATACAGTTTATGCGACAGTGAGGTGGCACAGATATAAAAATAACAGCCAGCGAAAAACATCTGTTCGCTGGCATTGGCTGTTCGAAGATGATACCATATGTCTTGTGATCAGCGTATCAGTTTGTCCATGTTTATAACAAGATCTTCATAGATGCAGACCGGCACATCGTCACAGAAATTATACTGGTTTGAGCGTTCCTCTTTTTCAAAATCATAGACTGTCACGGTATGCTTCTGAGGATTGACGATCCAGTATTCCCGGACACCTGCAGTGCGGTATTTGAATAACTTGATACCATAGTCCCACTGTGGATCAGAAGGTGAGGTCACTTCGATAATCCAGTCCGGAGCACCGTTACATCCCCGGTCGTCCAGCCTGTCTTTGTCACAGATGACAGAGAGGTCGGGTTCCACATAGTTTTTGCTGTCTTTGTTCAGGAAGACGGCAAAAGGCGCAGAAAATACTTCGCAGCCTCCATTATGGGCTTCAATGTGATTTGCAATTTTTCTGGACAAATTCATAACAATGCGCTGATGCATGGTGTTCGGCGGCGCCATATCATAAATCTGCCCGTCAATCAGTTCTGCACGCTGTCCCTCTGGAAGTGCGTAGATATCCTCAATTGTATAATGACTGCTTTTTGACAATGGCATGGGTGACTCCTTTCTATAAATCTATATGTCCAGTTCTTTGAAATCAATCCAAAGATCGTCATAAATATTGACTTTAATTTTGTCCTGGAAAGTATAGGTGTCGATCTCCGGATCAGGAGTTTTCAGACAGTATACTGTTATCTTCTCCGTCCGCGGATCGACGATCCAGTATTCCCGTACTCCTGCATCTGCATACAGATTCAGCTTGCGGATATAGTCGTGACCGGAGCTGCCCGGGGAGACAATCTCGATGATCCAGTCCGGGGCGCCCGTACAGCCACGGTCCGTCAGTTTGTCACGGTCGCAGATTATGCTGATATCCGGCTCCACGATATTTTTCCGGTCTTTGAACAGTTTGACGGCGAAGGGAGCCGCATAAGCCTGACAGGAACCTTTTTTTGATTTAATGTAGTTATTGATGATGGTATACAATTCTTTCTGCTTCTGATTGACATTTCTTTCAAATTTTATGGTGAATTTGATTATTTCCTTAGAAGTTCTTAGATGTCGGTATAGCCCATATTTTCGGGCTTTCCCGGCATTTTAGATATACTTCTTCGCAAGCCCCCCGAAACATGACAGCATAGTTCACATTCATTTTCGGGCAACCGTCCCTGCCCCGGAAAAGGAAATTGCTGTACCCGTCAACAGTGGTCGCATTTATTATAGCACATTCAAGGCTCCTTTTCACTATATAAACGGCACTAAATTTCTGCGCTTATATATGGCTGGTTACTTTTCGCGGGGTGGGGGCTGCGCCCTGGATCTCTGTGCTCTGCAGCACTGTGTGGACTGGAGCGGACAGCGGAGTCGTTTTGTCCGTCACAGACGAACAGATCTGTCCGGATGAGACGGACAAAACG
>CAJTXP010000037.1 GCA_910583615.1 uncultured Lachnospiraceae bacterium
TTTGAGAATTCTTCATAAAATCACCTGCCTTATGGGAAAAAACATCAGTTATCTATTTTCATTATACACTAAAAATACAGAAAAAAGAAACCCGGCGGAAAATTCCACCGGGTCTTTGAAGCAGGGCTACAAGGATTCGAACCTTGAAATGACGGAGTCAGAGTCCGTTGCCTTACCGTTTGGCGATAGCCCTTCGTATTCAACGAATGTTATTATACGCTATACAGCACAAAAAAGCAAGTACTTTTTTTATTTTTTTCAATTTTTTTCAGATGGTGTTACAAGTCTCTTTCATATTTCTTTTGAATTTCTTTTGTAATTTTAGAAAACCTTTATTCCGACGATACATTTTCGTCACATTCTTTTGTTATGATAATACTCGTAACAGGAACACATCAGTATTTCATTCATAACACTTTAGGGGACTCGTAAGAGTCCCCACTCCCTCGAAAGCAAGGATCCATATGGATCCTTTTTATTTACTGTTCCATCTGACGACCCAGGAATCCGGCTGCGACGGCCGCCACCTTCTGTTCTACTTCACTCATCTTGATCTTGATATCCCGCCCCAGCAGAATCACAGCGCCGATGGCATCTCCCTCGCTGATTACAGGACAGATTGTCTCTGTGGCAATTCCTTCCATTTCTTCCTGAATCACCGGTATGAACTTACGCTCAATGGCCGAAGCCTGAAGGCTTTCCCTTTCCTGTATCAGATGCTCCAGCTGGGGACTGATCGCTTTCCCGTAATAATCCTTCTTTGCTCCGCCTGCAGTTGCGACAATCGTATCCCGATCCGTCACACATACCATATGCCCGGTTGTCTGTGCCAGGCTTTCCGCATATTGTTTGGCAAATGCGGAAAGCTCCCCAAGGGGTGAATATTTTTTCAGGATGATCTCTCCTTCCCGATCGGTAAAGATCTCCAGAGGATCGCCTTCCCGAATTCTTAATGTGCGCCGGATCTCTTTCGGCACAACTACTCTGCCCAGGTCATCGATCCGACGCACAATTCCTGTTGCTTTCATATCATCTTCCTCCAATGTCTTAAAATACGATGTCGATTCCGATTTTCACAGATCATCTGCATCTAGTATTTGTAAGAATTGGATTTATATGCATCAACTCTGTCAATCGCCTGAATGCATTTTGTTCAGCAGTTCTGTTTTCATTTCATATAACCGTTCCGACAGATCCACATAGACTTCATGCGGATTCACAAGCCTTTTGGTCTCATCCCACAGTGTATTCTGCTCCTCAATGCAGTGTTCCCGGATGTCCATGACAGACGGCGACTGGTAGACGCATCTCCCCTGATCGAACACCTTCACCATCAGCTCTTTCATGGTATAAGTTCCGCCCTTCAGGTGCGTCTTCTTCCATGTTTCCAGCGGATCAAAGATGACAAGATCCTCTGAAGTATCAAAGGCATCATCAACCAGGGTGATCAGATCTGCTTTCAGCTTCCCGTTGGCTTTTTCATAGATTCGGTAAACCGTCTTATTTCCCGGATTCGTGATCTTTTCCGTATTTTCGGAAAGCTTGATCTTGGGGATGAACTCGCCGTCTCCGGTTTTCAGCGCTGCCAGCTTGTAGACGCCTCCGAACGCCGGACAGTCTTTGGATGTGATCAGGTTCGTTCCCACGCCCCAGGATGTAATCTTCGCCCCCTGCGTCTTCAGGCTGTCGATCAGATACTCGTCCAGATCGCTGGATGCAGAGATCACTGCGTCATGGAAGCCTGCTGCGTCCAGCATCTTCCTCGCTTCTTTGGACAGATAGGCCAGATCCCCGCTGTCCAGCCGTATTCCGTAACGTCCGTTAAGCTTTTTGGCCTTCCTCATCTCCTTAAATACCCGGATCGCATTGGGAACTCCCGATTTCAATGTATCATACGTATCCACCAGAAGCGTGCACGCATTGGGGTACAGCTTTGCATAAGTCCGAAAAGCCGTATATTCATCCGGAAAACTCATAATCCAGCTGTGCGCATGGGTTCCAAGCACCGGCACGTCAAAAAGCTGTCCGGTCAGCACGTTGGAGGTTCCGATACATCCTCCGATCATCGCCGCACGCGCGCCGTAGACCCCCGCGTCCGGTCCCTGGGCGCGGCGCAGGCCGAATTCCATAATCCCGTCTCCTCTTGCCGCATTGACGACTCTTGCCGCCTTTGTAGCGATCAGGCTCTGATGGTTGATGATCGTCAAGATCGCCGTTTCCACCAGCTGCGCTTCCATGATCGGAGCGATGACCTTTACCAGAGGCTCTCTTGGAAATACCACGGTTCCTTCCGGTATGGCATAAATGTCTCCGCTGAAGTGAAAACCGCTCAGATAATCCAGAAAATCCTCATCGAAGATCCCGATGCTCCTCAGATAGGATATATCCTCCCCGGAAAAATGCAGATTCTTGATATAGTCTATAACCTGATCCAGGCCCGCCGCTATGGCAAATCCGTTCCCGCAGGGATTGGTCCGGTAAAATGCGTCGAAGATCACGGTCTCCTGCACCGGATTTTTAAAATATCCCTGCATCATGGTCAGTTCATAGAGATCGGTTAAAAGTGTCAGATTTTGCGTTGTGCTCATTGGAAATCCCTCCTGTTTTCGTAGCTGATGATCAATCCTGTATATCCGCTTATACCATCAACGCTCCCTCTGGCTGTATACTGCCAGAATTGGTACGGCCCGGTATAAGTAAGATTCGTACTGTACTCTGCCACCCACAACGGGTTTTCCATGAGCTCCTCCATGATCAGGCATTCTCTTATAAAGCCTGTCTCTGCATGAAGTATCGGTGTATATCCTTTTTCTTTCACTGTGCGGCAAAACGCGTTCATACATGCGGTCCGTTCTGACGGTTTCAGTCCATCAGCCCTGCCGCTGTGTTCCGGATTGGCATACGCGCCGGTGACTGCAACAGGCGTTTTGATTCCAAATCTTTCCGCCATATTTATCACGGTTTCTGCCTCTTCAACTGCTTCCTGTCCATTGACCGCCTGAGAAAACAGAGAAAGGAAAACTTCAAGTCCAGCCTCCTGTGCGCCTCTGATATTTTCTTCCGCACGGCTGTCTGTTACAATTCTTCCCTCGCCGGCATCCCGATATGCACACTGGATCACTGCAAAATCCAGACCTGCATCCGCCGCCCTCTTCCAGTCAATCTCTCCATTATCCTCAGAAACTTCCACGCCTGCATGGCTTGTCCGCACGCCATTTTCGTCAAATTCGTGTCGAATGCCCTGTATAACCTGGGAACCTGTCACTTTATTCCCGTTCTGGTCAAAATAAAACGTCCCTTCATCCAGAACCTGCCATCCATAATAACAGTATTCTCCGGTTCCTACCGACTCCTGCATCAGAACAGGTACCTTTACTTCCGTAACTACAGTCCTTGTTGCTGCCACCATTCCGATGTCAGACGCTGTAAGATGAGCCACCTCCGAAGGTGAACCTTCCATGGCAAACGCCCCCTGATAGCGTACATGGAATTCATATTCCGTACTGCCATTCTCTTTTTTGACTTCCTTACAGTCTGTCCTGACAACCTCGTACTCATCATAAAAACCGTCAATATTCAGAATCAGAAGGGCAAGGTCTTCATTCTTCGTGTCCAGCGTAATATTTACGTTACTGTATCTGTATTCATACCAGATTCCGTCTTCATACGCATATTTTATATCACCGACATTGTTTACATACAGAGTGGGAATCCTTTCTTCTTTCTTTACAATCTGATAGGAATTGGGATCGTTTTCATCCACAACGGATTCTACATATCTGTCCTCCACGATTTCTTCTTTTCGGGACGGAATAAACGGAACCGTGTCCTCAGGCGGAATATCGGAGGAACTGTATGTTTTCCGGACACCAATATCAACAGGAACATGATCCGTCCTGTTCTTTTCCCGGACATCATTCGTCTCTTCCGGAACTTCCTTCGGAAGTTCTCCCAATGCTTCTTCCGGCATTTTCACTGATTCTTTTTTCTGAGATCTCTCCTTTTCTTCCGATTCAGAATCCTTTTGTTCCTGACGTTTTGTCCCCTCCTGAATGTTTTCCCGCGTTTCCTGTGCTTCTTCTGTATCTTCTGTGTCTTCTGCTTCTTCCTGTGTTTTCTCCTGGCTGTCTGACAGTTCAAAGGATTCCGCTTTTTCTTCCGCTTTATCCGGAGTATCGGTTCCTTCCGTATCCGCAGACGGAGCCTTCACTTCTGAAGACTCCGCAAACTGTTCCCTCTGTGTCGAATTTTCCTCCTGTACCTGTCCGGACTCTCCCTGCACGATACCGGCATAATAAACTGCCGCTGCAATTCCCACACAGACAAGCGTCAGAAAACCGGCTGTCTTACCTTTCATCCTTCTCCCTCTGACGGCTCGTCCGCCGCTTCCCCGCTTTCTTTGTCTGTCGGTTCCTGTTCTATATCCTCTGTATCTCCTTCGGCAGACTCCTCTTCTGCCGGTCCGTTGAAGATCCGCTCAAACGTCAGCGTCTGAATCAGTTCCTCATCAACTGTGATCTCTGTCGCCTCAAAGAGCGGTGTATACCACTCGTTATAGGCATCCCGTTCCCTCTGAGACAGTTCGTTCTCTCTGGCTGTCTCCGTCGCTTCCTCATCAAAAGTACTTTCCATGCAGACAATATAGTAGCTGTTTTCCGTCTCAATAATATCTGAAAATTCCCCGTCTGACAGAGCATCCGCTGCACTCTGCACCGCCGCGTCCAGAGAACCGCCGTCTTTTCCGTAAGTCATGGAAGACGCAGTCATCTCCTGTGCCTGGGCCGCAGCATTCAGATCCCCTCCTGCTTTTGCATCCGCAAGAATTGTTTCCATCTGCGTTCTTTTCTCTGCAATCTCTTCTTCTGACAGCTCTGTCACATTCCCCTCATCGTCCGTTGTTCCGGCAAGGGAACTTACCACATAGGAGATTCTCTTCTGTGCCACGGACTCCGGATCCACTTCCGTGTCTATCGTAGCAGCGCGGTCAGCGTATACTTTCGACTGCAGCGCAATAAGCTCCAGTACATGGGTAACCGCTGCTTCATCCGCAGTCATGGCCTTCAGCGTTTTACTGTCATTCGCTGCAAGAAATGTCCTGGCTGCGTCAGCTGCCTGATTCTTCTCTTCGTCCGTCAGCGATATGCCAAGCTCTTCTGCATGCGCTTCCACTACATAATATTCCTGCAGAGTATCCACAACGTTATCCCTTACCGTTACGCCGTAAGGCTCACCCAGCCCCATCATATCCTGGTTCATAAAATCCTCTCCAAAAAAGGCGCCGTACATTCCCTGTACCTGAGTCTGCTGATAGCGCAGATAAAAATTCACCTCTCCAAGCGGAACGGATACGCCGCCCACATTCATTGCTTCTGCCGTGCTGTTCATTTTATTGCTTCCAGAGCATCCGGTGACTGCTGTCGTCATCACGAACAGAAGAACCAGTAATCCTGCCACATTCTTCCTCATAGTGCATTTTCCTCCTGAATTGATACATTTTCATTTGATTATAAACTTTTTTTACAGTCAGAGCAACTCTTTTAACACAATTTCCACATCCACCTGGTCCATGACTTCCTGGTTAAGCCTGATATCAGCCTCTGCCCTCCACGCTTCGCAGAGCCGTTCATATTCCTCTTCTCTTGCCTGATCGGTCAGATACTCCCTCCAGTACTTTGTGCCTTCCTCATCATAGTCGCTGGTATGCTGCACCAGGAACCATCCTTCTTCTGTCCGGACCGGATCCGAGATCTCTCCAACCTCCAGAAGCCTGGCCGCATCCAGCATCTGCGGTTCCTGACCGTCGCCTTCGTTGCTGATGCCCACACTGGACTCAATCGGAGTAAGTCCGATCTCCTCCGCCGCAGCTTTCAGGCTTTGACTCTCTCTTGCAGCCTTACACAGTTCCTCTGCCACCCTGGCGCGCCGCTCAACCTCTTCTTCTGTATACGGCTCCAGATTTCCTTCCTCATCCCAGAGTCCTGTCGTGGAAATGAGGACATAGCAGATTCCCTCTCTGTGTGTCTCATCCTCCGAAATCTCCGGTTCGTAATCCGCCACAGAAGCCTCTGCCGTCAGAAGCGACAGTTCTCTCTCAGACAGGAGTTCATAAACAAAGGTTTCATCTGCGCCTGCATACTGCAGAAGCTTTTCATGATAGTCATCCATAAAAGAAGCAGCCCGTTCTTTTATTTCCTGCTGTTTTGCCTCATCCAGGGCAACGCCATATTCCTCTGCATGCTGATCTGCCAGATGAATGCGGCAGACAGTATCCAGAACCTGCTCTTTCAGGTCCTCCGCCAACGTGGTCCCGTCTTCATCCACCTCATGGCTCCACATACCATCTCCGTAAGCATCCAGCATCTCCTTTTCCCACTGCATCTGGTTCATCCGCACATAAAAGTTCCACTCCCGAAGTCCGATCTCCTCTCCGTTTACCGTAAATGCAACCGGGTCTTCCTCCGCCGGATCCGCTTTCGTACTGCCGCATCCGCATAAAAGCACGCATGTCAAAAACAGCACCGCCCGTTTTCTCCTCATGTCCTTTTCTCCTGTCAGAGCCCTGTATCTTCCATCCGCACGCGGTCTTTGACGAAAAGTCCGCATCGCTTCCGGGTACATGCCGCCCCTTTCATTAAAATTCTGTCTCGATCAGCATTCTCATTTCCTTTAAAAGCTGCGCAGTCAGGGCCAGAAGTGATTTTTCCGGCATCTGGCGGCTCCTTTTTATCTGGTATACGAACTGGATCGGTTCTGTCTTTTTAAACAGCATAGCTCCCTCCATCCGTGCGAGCAGCTCCGGGATCCTTGCCGGATGGATTCCGGCCTTCTCATACATGGTAAATATGATCTGGTCTTCCCGTCCTTTGATTTCCCTGATATACAGCTCATGCGCCTGGCTTCTGAGCCTTGTGATTTCCAGAAGATTCTGTACGGATCCCGGAGGATCCCCAAAGCGGTCAATCAGTTCTTCCAGCATGTCATCCCGCTCCTCCTCATTTTCCACAGCTGCAATCCGCCGGTAGATGTCCAGCTTCAGCGCCTCATTGCGGATGTAGGAATCCGGAATATACGCATCAATCTGAAGGTCCGCCACAGTTTCAAAGTCATCTGCAGCGCTCTGCTGCTCTCCCTTCATTTTTCGCACCGCCTCATTGAGCATTTTACAGTACAGGTTGTAGCCGACCGCCTGCATATGTCCATGCTGCCGCTCACCCAGCATGGTACCTGCACCGCGTATCTCCATATCCCTCATGGCAATCTTAAAACCGCTTCCAAGATCCGTATATTCCCGGATGGCATGAAGACGTTTTTCTGCCACTTCTTTCAGCATTTTGTCTTTTTTATACAGGAGAAACGCATATGCGGTCCGGTTGGACCGTCCAACCCTTCCGCGAAGCTGATAGAGCTGAGACAGGCCCATACGGTCCGCATCATGGATAATAATGGTATTTACATTGGAAATATCCATCCCGGTCTCAATAATGGTAGTTGACACCAGAACATCAATATTTCCCTCAATGAATTCATACATGATCCGTTCCAGTTCATGTTCCTTCATCTGCCCGTGGGCAAATGCCACGTTCGCCTCGGGCACAAGCTCCTGAAGCCGATGCGTAATATCTGCAATTGTCTCCACGCGGTTGTAGACATAATAGACCTGTCCATCCCGTGCCAGCTCCCGATGCACTGCTGCACGCACCATCTCTTCATCATATTCACAGACATAGGTCTGTATGGGCATCCGGTCCATGGGCGGTTCCTCCAGAACACTCATATCACGGATTCCCGCCAGACTCATATGCAGTGTTCTCGGAATCGGAGTCGCACTCAGCGCCAGAACGTCCACATTTGTTTTCAGTTTTTTGATCTTCTCTTTATCCGCTACGCCGAAGCGCTGTTCCTCATCGATAATCAAAAGTCCCAAGTCCTTATATTCCACGTCCTTTGACAGCACCCTGTGCGTGCCGATCACGATATCCACCAGCCCTCTGCGCAGATCCTCCAGCGTCTTTTTCTGCTGCGCAGGCGTTCGAAAGCGGCATAAAAGATCAATCCGCACCGGAAACTCCTTCATACGCTGTACAAAAGTATTGTAGTGCTGCTGCGCCAGAATCGTCGTGGGAACCAGATACACAACCTGCCGGCTCTCCTGCACCGCCTTAAACGCCGCCCGGACCGCCACCTCTGTCTTTCCATATCCCACGTCACCGCAGATCAGGCGGTCCATGATCCTGCTGCTCTCCATATCCCGCTTCATATCCTGGATCGCCTTCTGCTGATCTTCTGTTTCTTCATAGGGAAAGAGTTCCTCGAACTCCTTCTGCCATACGGTATCCGGACCATAGACATAGCCCTTTTCCGACTGTCTTGCCGCATACAGCTCCACCAGATCCTTCGCCACCTCCTGCACGGCTCCCTTTACCCTTGAACGGGTCTTCTTCCAGTCCTGGCCTCCCAGCGTATTCAGCCTTGGAACCTTCGCGGCATCTGCACCTCCGTATTTCTGGATCATATCAAGCTGGGTTGCCAGAATATACAGGCATGCCCCTTTGCTGTACTCGATCTTCATGTAGTCCTTCACCGTTTTATCCACCGTAATCTTCTCAATCCCCCGGTAGATTCCAAGTCCATGGTTTTCATGCACTACATAATCGCCGACCGACAGGTCGGTAAAGCTGCTGATCTTCCTTCCCTCATAGACCCGCTGCTTTCTTCTCTTTTTCTTTTTTTCGCGCCCGAACACATCGGTTTCCGATATCACCGCAAAACGGATCATCGGATATTCATAGCCCCGGAATACGTTCCCATGGACTACCATGATCTCCCCCGGCTGTGCAACCCGCTTCTCATCTTCGCTGTAAAATGCAGCCAGTCCCTCTGCAAGCAGTTCCTCCGCCAGACGTTTTCCCCTGGTTCTGGAGGCGCACATCAGAACCACCTGATAGTTTTCCTTCTTCCACCTTTTCAGATCCTTTACCAGCAGTTCAAAATGATTGTTATAGGACTGGACCGACCGGGTCTCCAGCCGGTAACGGCTGTGAAACTCCATCCGTTTGTCTGTCGTTTCCAGCGTTCCAAGAGCCGCTCCGCGCATACGGTTCAGCCAGTACATCACCTTTTCGCAGGGGAAGATCTCCTCTTTTTGCCCTGGTATGATCTGTCCTTTTTCCATCCGGTTTTCAAAGTTCTGACGGTATTCTTTTTCCACCGTCTCTCCCCGCTCGAACAGACGGTTTACTTCATCCAGAAATACGAGCGAACGGTACCTGCCCACATAATCCAGCAGGCTCACCCCATCCACATGATATTCCCCGGGACTCAGCTCAGCCGCCGGATACAGAATGATCTCTTCCAGATTTTCCATGGAGCGCTGACTTTCTGCATCAAAGCTCCGGATCGAATCCACTTCTTCATCCCACAGCTCAATGCGTACCGGGGATTCCTCCGTCAGCGGATAGATATCCAGAATCCCGCCCCGGACCGCAAACTGCCCCGGCATATCCACCTGCCCGACTCTCTCATATCCCATACGAACCAGCCTGCGCTTTACCGCCTCCATCTCCAGGATGCTGCCGGTCTGTATGGTCAGTACAAGGTCTTTCAGTTTTTCAAATGGAAGCAGCGGATCCATACACCCGTCAAGCGTTGTTACGATCACCGCCGCTTTCCCTGACACCAGCCTGCTAACTGCCGTCATTCTCTGTTTCAGCAGTTCATTTCCCTGTATATCCGCATGAAAAAAGAGAAAATCTTTTGCAGGATAATAAAATGCTTCTTCACCAAGCGCTTCATATTCCTCGTGGATTTCCTTTGCCTTTAATTCACTGTACGTAAGAATCAGTTTTACCTGCCATTCGCGTCCGAGACTGTACATCAGATGTGTTTTCTGAGACTCCACACATCCGGTAAGAAGCAGAAGCTCTTCTCTTTTTGCAAGCTTCTCCCGCGCCTGCACAAACGTCTCCAGCTGCAGCAGCGGTTCATAAAAAGTATCCATTTGCCGGCTCCTAAACTTTCAGATTAAACTCATTCATTGCAGAATCAGGCCCCTTTGTCAGAATCCCTGACACTGCCTGCACCGCACGGTCATATGCTTCCTGCATCTTCTTTTCCGTTTCTTTTTCAAAATGTCCCAGTACATAATCCGCAAGATCGTATCCATCCGGCTTCCCGCCGACCCCCACCTTGATCCGCAAAAACACCTGCGTCCCCAGATGCTGTATGATATTCCTGATCCCGTTATGCCCTCCGGCGCTTCCTTTTTTCCGGATCCGAAGCTGCCCGGCATCAAGAGAAATGTCATCATATATCACCAGAAACTCTTCTTCCGGATCCACCTTATAAAAATCCATTACTTCCCGAACACTCTCACCGCTCAGATTCATATAGGTCTGCGGCTTTATCAAAAGCACCCTGTGCCCCTCCACTGATCCGGTACCGCAGAGCGCCCTGTGCTTCTTCTGGTTTATCTCAATCCCGTACTTCTCTGCCAGTCTGTCAATCACCTGAAAACCAACATTATGCCTCGTCTTTTCATATCTGCTTCCCGGATTCCCAAGCCCTGCAATCACAAACATCTTCTCTCTCCATCCTGTATCTGCACCTTTATTCACGTGTATTTTACATGACCACCCCCCTTTTTGCAACCCCGACGCCGCTCAAAAAATTTCCACAGGACGGACGACACTGCTTTTCACGGGGTGGGAGGCGGTCTGCACGCCGGGCCTGTGTGCTCTGCAGCGCTGTGTGGACTGGAGCGGACAGCGGAGTTGTTTTGTCCGTCACAGACGAACAGACCTGTCCGGATGAGACGGACAAAACGGCTCCGGTGCCCGATACACTCCATACGAGCGCAGAGCACACAGGCCCGGCGCGCAGACCGCCTCCCACCCCGTGAAAAGCAACCGGACGACAGCAAAGAACCCGCAGCGCGGCGCCGCAGGCTCTTTGGTATCTCTTTTGTTCCACAATATCCTACTCTGTTACGGTTACTGCCTCCATCCCTGAAACCGCTTCCTCATATCTGTTCAGGATCATGGTCTGGATCGAGTCTCTGGTAAGTGAATTGATCGGATGCGCAATGTCGCGGTATTCCCCATCCGAGGCTTTTCTGCTCGGCATCGCAATAAACATTCCCTTCTCGCCCTCAATGACCTTGATATCATGAACTACGAACTCCTCGTCAATCGTAATGGATACAACCGCTTTCATCTTGCCTTCTTTTGCTACTTTACGGACCCGTACATCTGTAATCTTCATGATAAAACTCCTTTTCACCTGACGCCTTACTAAAACTTCACACCTACATTACATATCTGTCATTCTTCTCAATGACAACCTTCACACCATTCTCACCCACATGACGGGAATTGGCACGAATCGTATCTCTGCTTTCCACAATACAGTTTTCGATGTATGTGTTGTCTCCAAGATAGACATCGTTCAGAATGATGGAATTTTTGATTACACAGTTGTTCCCCACGAACACCTTCTTGAACAGAACAGAATTCTCAACCGTGCCGTTGATAATACACCCGCTTGCAACCAGGCTGTTCTTTACGTTTGAGCCTGCATTGTACTTTGCCGGCGGAAGGTCCTGTACCTTGGAATAAATCTCCGGATATTCCTGCAGGAAATGCTTTCTTACATCCGGCTTCAGGAAATCCATATTCGTCTGGTAGTAGGACTCTACCGAAGAGATACTGTTCCAGTAACTGTCCATCCGGTAAACGTAGATCTTCTTTACATTCTTGTAACGGATCAGAATATCCCGCACAAAATCGTAACGGTCCTCCTGTGCACACTTCTCAATCAGTTCAATCAGCTGACGTCTCCGGATAATATAGATACCGCAGGAAACCAGTGTTGCATCTGTCGTCATTGGTTTCTCTTCCATATCGATCAGCCTGCCGTTTCCGTCATCCTTGACCACGCCAAAACGGCTCATGTCAGTCCCCTCCGGCATCTCCTTACATACGACCGTGATGTCCGACTTCTTCTCGATGTGATACTCCAGCACCTTATTGTAGTCCATCTTGTAGATCCCGTCACCGGAGGCGATGACTACATAAGGCTCATGGCTCTGTTTTAACCAGTCCAGATTCTGGTAAATACAGTCTGCCGTACCGCGGTACCAGAAATTATTGTCTGCGGTTACCATGGGAGTAAAAATATAAAGTCCGCCCTGCTTTCTTCCAAAATCCCACCATTTGGAGGAACTTAAATGTTCATTCAGGGAACGGGAATTATACTGGGTCAATACGGCCACTTTCTGAACATGAGAATTGGACATATTGCTCAGCGCAAAGTCAATCCCCCGATAACTGCCTGCCACCGGCATGGCTGCAATGGCGCGCTTGACAGACAGCTCCTTCATCCTGTGGTTGTTGCCTCCTGCTAAAATCAATCCTATCGCTCTCATCACCTGTCACCTGCCTTAATCAATGTCTCACCGTCTGCAAGCACTCCATTCGGATAATCACTGCTCTGTGTTTCACCGGAAACCGCAGTGTTCAGGCCAATCTTTACGCCGGCAGGAATGACTGTATTTTCACCAATCGTCACCAGGCCAAAAGAATATACCTTCGGATTCACTTTATTCGGAATATTCTCTCCTGCGCCCAGAATGCAGTGATCTCCCACCGTAACTTCCTCTGCAATAATGGCTCTGTCCACCTGGCATCCTGCACCGATGGATGTGTTTTTCATAACGATGGAATCGCGCACCACGGCTCCTTTGCCAACCGTAACACCGGCCCCTATCACAGAATTGATCACCGTTCCCTCTATGGTGGAATTGCCGCAGACGATGCTGCGCTCAATAAAGCCGTCTTCCGATACATAAAGCGGCGGCACCGCATCGCTCTTCGTGTAGATTTTCCAGAACTCCTCATACAGGTTGAATTCCGGAATAATATCGATCAGCTCCATATTGGCTTCCCAGTAAGAACCCAAGGTTCCCACATCCTTCCAGTAGCCGTTGTACTCATAAGAGAACAGGCGCTCTCCGTTATCCAGACAATCCGGCAGAATATGCTTTCCAAAGTCACAGTTCGGCACATTCCGCATCTTGATCAGAGATTCTCTCAGCGCCTTCCAGGTAAAGATATAAATACCCATGGACGCAAGATTGCTTCTTGGATTCGCAGGTTTCTCTTCGAATTCCCTGATCTGGCCGTTCTCATCCGTGATCACGACTCCAAAGCGTCCCGCCTCTTCCCACGGAACCGGCATGCATGCAATCGTAACGGCTGCATCATTCTCTTTATGATACTCCAGCATCACTTCGTAATCCATCTTGTAAATGTGGTCACCCGAAAGAATCAGAACATAATCCGGATTATATGTATCAATATAGTCAATGTTCTGATAGATCGCATTCGCAGTTCCGGAATACCAGTCACTTCCCGCACTTCTTTCATACGGCGAAAGAATGGTCACTCCTCCGTTGTTGCGGTCCAGATCCCACGGCATACCGATACCGATATGCGTATTCAGGCGAAGCGGCTGATACTGGGTCAGTACCCCGACTGTGTCGATCCCTGAATTGATACAGTTGCTGAGAGGGAAGTCAATAATACGGTACTTTCCGCCGAAGGCAACCGCAGGTTTTGCCACCTTCGCAGTGAGCACTCCAAGCCTGCTCCCCTGTCCGCCTGCCAAAAGCATGGCTATCATCTCTTTTTTAATCACGCTATCACCTCTTGCTGTAACATTAAAATGCTTTGATGCGGATATTATACCATATCTTCTGTAAATAGTGAATATTTTCACACAAAATTGTTCCCGTTTTTTTAACATTATGTAATATTTTTTTTGTTTTTAGAAAACAGGAAATATCTCTTTTCGGCATTTTTCACATAATATCCCCATTTATTTTATCAATTTTTAAATTGCTTCTGGTTTTCTTCTATCCGCCGCATTGATTTTTCCGGTAAAGGAAGTATAATAAAAAGAAAAAAGGAGATTTTCCACTATGTATCAGATAGATTTTCAACGTCCTGTACACGTTCATTTTATCGGCATCGGCGGAATCAGCATGAGCGGCCTTGCCGAGATCCTGTTAAAAGAAGGATTTACCATATCCGGTTCCGATGCCAGCCGGTCCGCGCTCACCAGTCACCTGGAAAGCCTCGGCGCATCCATTGCCTGCGGACAGCGTGCGGAGAACATCCAAAGCGGCATGGATGTGGTCGTCTACACCGCCGCCATACATCCGGACAATCCGGAATTTGCCGCTGCAAAAGCGGCCGGAATTCCAATGCTCACAAGGGCAGAGCTGCTGGGCCAGATCATGCGCAATTACCAGACGGCCATCGCCGTGGCCGGAACTCACGGGAAGACCACCACAACTTCCATGCTCTCCACCCTGCTTCTGGCTGCCGGAAAAGATCCCACCATCACGGTAGGCGGAATTCTGCCGGAGATCGGCGGCAACATCAGAGTCGGACATTCTGATCTTTTTTTGACGGAAGCCTGCGAGTACACCAACAGCTACCTGTCCTTTCATCCAACAGTAAGCATTATTCTAAATATAGAAGAAGACCATATGGACTTCTTTAAGGATATTACAGATATCCGTTCTTCCTTCCGCCGGTTTGCCGCGCTTCTGCCGGATGACGGACTGCTGGTGATCAACGGCGCGGTCGAGCATCCGGAAGAGATCACTGACGGCATCCAGGCACGGTTTGTCACGTACGGGCTTACCAGAACAGAAGATTATTCTGTTGATCCGGACCGTATCGCCTGGGATGAAAAGGGCTGCGCCTCTTTCCTTCTATACCATAAGGAAAAACCAGTCGGTACGATCACTCTGAATGTCCCTGGAATCCACAATGTATCAAACGCACTGGCTGCCATGGCCGCAGCTTTGGAACTTGGCATCGGCTTTGAACAGGCAGCGGCAGGGCTTGCAGATTTCCACGGTACAGAACGCCGCTTCCAGTACAAAGGACAGCGGCAGGGCGTGACCATTGTGGATGATTATGCCCACCATCCCACCGAGATCCGGGCAACGCTCACGACCGCCGCACACTGCAGCCACCGGGAACTCTGGTGCGTCTTCCAGCCCCATACCTATACCCGCACAAAAGCATTCCTGAAGGAATTTGCCCAGGCTCTTTCGCTTGCAGACCATGTGGTACTGACAGATATCTATGCTGCAAGGGAACAGAACACCATCGGTATCAGTTCCGAAGATCTTTTGAAAGAACTACAGAAAACCGGGACCGACTGCTGTTATTTTCCGACATTTGAAGAAATCGAAAAATTTTTACAAAAAAAATGTATGCACGGGGACCTGTTGATAACTATGGGTGCAGGAGATGTGCTGAAAATCGGGGAAAATCTGCTTTCTGTATAAAGTTATCCACATTATCCACATGTTTATCAACATAATAAGTTGTATAGGCATGTGGATTTTTTCGTGGATAACACATTTACATAATATGATCTGCATTTCATCCCGAAAACTGCGTATTTTTCCCATTTTTCGTCGTTTTTTGTCGAATTCGGTTTCCCATAATAAAAACTGTCCACCAGGTTATCCACATTATCCACATGTTATTAAACGCCCCGTTTCCCGGACCCCTGTGGTTTTTCCGCCTGTTTTCTTTTTCCAAACCTTATGATATAATGTCACCAGCTGGAGCGAAGCGGAAGCTGATGACCTGCGCGGGCATCAGCGAGCTTCCCTGTGTCATAATGTCACCAGCTGGAGCGAAGCGAAAGCTGATGACCTGCGCGGGCATCCTTAAAAGGGGACTCTTACGGGGTGGGCGGTTCTGTGCCCCGGGACTCTGTGATCTGCAGCGCTGTGTGGACTGGAGCGGACGGCGGAACCGTTTTGTCCGTCTCAGGCGAACCGGCACCTGTCCGAATGAGACGGACAAAACGGCTCCGGTGTCCGATACATTCCATACGAGCGCAGATCACAGAGTCCCGGGGCGCAGACCGCCGCCCACCCGCGAACAATAACAAAAAGTGGAAGTGTGAGTATGAATCCGTTTATTCTGAAAACCGAAAGACCAGCCGGCATAACCGGCGTTTCCAATTATTTTCTGGACTATTATATGCCAAAAGCCAATGGAGAATATGTAAAAGTCTATCTTTATCTTCTTCGTGCCCTTCATCAGCCCAAAAGGGAGCTGTCCGTTACGATGCTTGCCGATGCGCTGGAATACACGGAGAGCGACATTCTGCGCGCCCTGAAATACTGGGAAAAGCAGAAACTTCTCCGGCTGGAATGCAGCGATGCCAACGAACTTAAGGGAATCTACCTGCTGGAAATCCCTCTCCCCGATTATGATACGGAACCGCTGATTCTGCAGCAGACGGAAAATGTTTCCGTAAGCCCTTCGGTTCCGGCAAAAAAGTCTTACAGTAAAAATGAACTGTCGCACTTTTCCAGCCAGTCCGAATGCAGGCAGCTTCTGTTTGTTTGTGAACAGTATCTGAAAAAGACCCTGTCTCCGTCCGAGATCGAAACGCTTCTCTATTTTTATGATCAGCTGCATTTTTCTGCAGACCTGATCGAATATCTTGTGGAATACTGTGTCTGCAAGGGAAGCAGAAGCATCCACTATATCGAAACGGTTGCCCTCGCATGGGCAGAAGCCGGCATCAGCACCGTTGCGCAGGCCAAGGAACGGACAACCACCTATACCCGCGGCTGTTTTGCCATCATGAAAGCCTTTGGCATTAATGACCGGAATCCGGTGGAACCAGAACTGAAATACATGGAAAAATGGCTGCATGATTACGATTTTACACTGGAACTCATTCTGGAGGCATGCCGGCGTACTATGGAACGCCTCCATAAGCCAAGCTTTGAATATGCAGACCGTATCCTGAAAAAATGGACGGAGCAGAAAGTACATAATCTGGAAGACGTCAAAACCCTGGATCAGACGCACCGGAAGCAGAGCCGGCAGCCAAAGCCGGCGCCGACGGTTCGGCCCACCGGCTTTTCCAACTTCGAACAACGTGATTATGACTTTGATGAACTGGAGAAAAAGCTCCTTCAAAACCAGTAGACGAACAGCAGGAGGATGCCATGCCGCTGACGAATAAACAATACGACGCCATTATGCGCGGTTATGACCGAAGACAATACCGGAATTATCGGGAGCAGCGTGCCCGGACAGAGGAAATCTATGAAAAAATTCCCCGGATCCGCGAAATCGACGAAGCGGTATCCGCCAGCAGTCTTTCGCATGCAGAACAGATTTTCTCGCTGCAGGAGAGAGCCTCTTACCAGAACCGCGCTTTCGTGCTGAAAGATCTGAAGGAAAGGCTCTCTGCCCTCCGGGAGGAAAAGGAAACCCTTCTGGTACAGGCCGGTTACTCTTCCGATTATCTGGACATGCACTATACCTGTCCGGACTGTCAGGATACCGGTTATATCGGCCGAAAAAAATGCCGCTGTTTTCAGAGGGAGGAGATCCGGCTTCTGTACTCCTCGTCCAGACTGGAAACTGTCCTGTCAGAGGAAAACTTCTCCACGCTTTCTTTTGATGTCTATGATGAAGAACAGAAGGCCGTCATGCCAGCCATCATCCGGCTTTGCAGGGATTTTGTGGATTCTTTCGCCGAGGCGCATAAAAGTCTCCACTTTTACGGACCGGTAGGAACCGGAAAGACTTTTTTATCCAACTGCATTGCCAAAGAGCTTCTGAACCGGGGATATTCCGTCATCTATTTTACCGCTTTCCAGCTCTTTGAACTGTTTTCTTCTCCGGGAAGTACAGACACTGAGATACGGACGCAGAACCATGAAGCGCTTCTGGAAAGCGACCTTCTGATCCTGGATGATATCGGCACGGAACTGGCCAACACCTTTACGGTTTCCCGGTTGTTTCAGATTCTGAATGAGCGCGCGCTCCGGAGAAAATCCACGATTCTTTCGACCAACCTGTCCCTGAAGGATTTTCGGGACATCTACAGCGAACGGATCTTCTCCCGGATCACCAGTTCCTATACGCCTGTAAAGTTCTGCGGAAGCGATATCCGGATCCGCAAAAAAATTTCCCGTTCCGTCTAAAATCCCTTGACGGTAGCAGATGGGAAATGTTATAAAGATTTTAACGGTTAATCATTTACCCTTTACATATTTCTGGAGGATCGATCATGAATATACAACGCAGCGAACGTGTTCTCGAAACTATCCCTGTAGGTTCCCTGGGCATCATTCCGCTTCCAAGCTGCAGAGAGCTTGGACAGAAGGTGGACGACTATCTGGTGCAGTGGCGTCGGGAAAGCGCCAATGAGCACAAGAATACCATTGCCTTTCAGGGTTACGAGCAGGACTCCTACATTATCGGCGCACAGGTGCCAAGATTCGGATCCGGAGAAGCCAAGGGCATTGTCCAGGAATCCGTACGCGGACGCGACCTGTATCTCATGGTCGATGTATGCAACTACAGCCTGACCTATTCGCTCTGCGGAAAGACGAATCACATGTCCCCGGACGACCACTATCAGGATCTGAAGCGCATTATCGCCGCCTGCGCAGGCAAGGCAAGAAGAATCACGGTCATCATGCCTTTTCTCTATGAAAGCCGCCAGCACAAGCGTTCTGCCAGAGAATCCCTGGACTGTGCACTGGCGCTCAAGGAACTGGTACGCATGGGCGTGGACAATATCCTGACCTTTGATGCCCATGATCCGCGTGTGCAGAACGCCATCCCTCTTCATGGTTTTGAAACCGTACAGCCATCCTATCAGTTTATCAAGGCGCTGCTCGGCAATGTCTCCGATCTTCAGGTAGACAGTGACCATCTCATGGTTGTAAGCCCTGATGAGGGCGGTATGAGCCGTGCGATCTACATCGCCAATATCCTCGGGGTGGACATGGGCATGTTCTACAAACGCAGGGATTATACAAAAGTGATTAATGGCAGCAATCCCATCGTGGCGCATGAATTTCTGGGAAGCAATGTAGAAGGAAAAGACATTATTGTCATTGATGACATGATCTCCTCCGGAGAAAGCATGATCGATGTAGCCGGCAAGCTGAAGGAACTGCGCGCAGGCCGCATCTTCCTGTATTCCACGTTCGGTCTTTTTACCAACGGCATGGAAAAATTCGACAAAGCCTACGAGGAAGGTCTTTTCTACCGGCTTCTGACCACCAACCTGGTCTATCAGACACCGGAACTTCTGAAACGGCCGTATTACATCTCCTGCGAGATGAGTAAATACATTGCCCTGCTGATCGACACCCTGAACCATGATGCCTCCATCAGCGATCTTCTGGATCCTTATGACCGCATCCACCGGCTCCTGAAAAAATATAACGACGGACTGCTTTAAGGTCCGCACAAACGAGGAATAACAGAATATATGAAAAATTTTATCTTTATCTCGCCCGCATTTCCGGACAACTACGAAAATTTCTGCACTGCGCTGAAAGCAGACGGCGTTAACGTACTGGGAATCGGAGATACTCCTTATGATTCCCTTTCTCCCAGGCTTCGAGGCGCTCTGACGGAATATTACCGCGTGGAAGACATGGAAAACTATGACGCCATGTTCCGCGCCGTCGCCTTTCTCTCCTTCCGTCATGGGAAGATTGACTGGCTGGAAAGCAATAACGAATACTGGCTCATGCAGGATGCACAGCTTCGGGAAGATTTTCATATCACGACCGGACTGATGCCAAAAGACATGACGCTGATCAAATACAAGTCAAAGATGAAAGAAGGGTACAAAAAAGCCGGCATCCCCTGTGCACGCCATCATATGGTCAGTGATTTGAAAAGCGCCAGCGCCTTTATCCGCCAGGTCGGTTATCCGGTCATCGTAAAACCGGACTCCGGCGTCGGCGCATCGGATACCTGGCGAATCCGGAATGAACAGGATCTGAAAAGCTTTTTCTGCAATGTTCCATCCATCCCGTATATTATGGAAGAATTCGTGCCTGGAGAGATCTGTTCTTACGACGCCATTGTAAACAGCAAAGGAAATGTCCTGTTTGAAACCGGTAATATCTCCCCTATCTCGATCATGGACTGCGTCAACGAACATGAGCCTATTCATTTTTATATCGTGGACCGTCTGGCGGAAGATCTGAAGGAGTGCGGACGCGCCTGCCTGAAGGCCTTCCGCGTACGCAGTCGTTTTGTCCATCTGGAATTCTTCCGTCTGACAGAGGACCATGAATATCTGGGCAAAAAAGGGCAGATCGTCGGCCTGGAGGTCAATATGCGCCCTTCCGGAGGCCCTACCCCGGACATGATCAACTTTGCCTACAGCACCAACTGCTACCAGCACTATGCGGATATGATGGTCTACGACCGTCTTCGTCACAGGAGCAGATCCACCCCCTGTTTCTGTGCATTTGTAGGACGCTGGCGGGAAGTTTCCTACGCCCACTCCCATACGGATATCATCCGGACCTTTAAAGAGAAGCTGAAAACCGCAGAAGAGCTTCCTGAGGTCCTTGCGCATGGCATGGGTAATTTTATCTATCTGGCAAAGCTGGAGAGCCGGGAGGAGATGGAGGAGTTTTTCCGGTATACGCTGGAGACAGCGTCCCAGGCTGAAGACGATGCCGTTTTGCAGGATACGTTGACAAATTAAACCGCCTGCGCATACCGCATCAGATGCGGCTGAAAATACATAAAAGAAAAGGACAGGAATAATTTATGCAGATACAGGAAATGAACTGGTACAGTGAACGGCTTTCCCGCAATATGCCGTTGAAGGTCTATGGCCATGCGGGAAAGCCCTGTCTGGTAATCCCGTCTCAGAACGGGAAACATAATGATTTTGAAGGATTTGGCATGGTGGGCGCCTGTTCCCCATGGATTGACGCCGGAAAGCTCCGGCTTTTCTGTGTCGACACCATTGATTCCGAGACCTGGTCCTGCGACTGGAAAAATCCGCGCGAACGGGTAGAACTTCACGAGCAGTGGATCCAGTACCTGATGCAGGAGGTATACCCCCTGATGGAACAGTACGGAGGCGGAATCCGCTCCATGACCATGGGATGCAGCATGGGAGCCTTTCACGCCGGAAACCTGTTCTTCCGCTTCCCGGACCGTTTTGACGCCACGATCTGTATGAGCGGCGTCTACGATGCCGCAAATATTCTGGGCGGCTATATGGATGATCTGGTATACCTGAATTCTCCGTACCACTGCCTGCAGAACATGCCTTCCGATCACTGGTATATGAACCTCTATGGCCAGAGCCATATCTTCATCTGTGTGGGCCAGGGGGCCTGGGAAGACGAGCTTCTGTCGGATACCAGAAAACTGGACGGCGTACTGAAAGCAAGAAATATCCCTGCATTTGTAGATTACTGGGGATATGACGTCAATCATGACTGGAACTGGTGGAGAAAACAGGCCGCCTATTTTCTCGGAAAGATCATGTAGTGTAAAACCGATACTGATACTGTCCGTTCCCCCGCACGATCAGATACCAGCGGCCATAGCCAAAGATACTGAGCCGTACGGGGGTATGTGTATAATGTCCTCCGTGATACCGGAATGCACAGCCCGCCTGGAACTTCCTGAAATTCCGTTCGTCCACCAGATACACATCCGAAGCACATTGAAGCCATACTTCTACTGAAAGCCTGCCCGTGCTGTATGCATACGGAAATTCGATCAAAGCAGGGCCTTTTCCCATTCTGCTTCTTTAAAGCCGACCAACACCGTATCGCCTTTTATAATCAGCGGGCGTTTTACAAGCATTCCGTCTCCGGACAGAAGCGCAATCTGTTCTTCCTCGCTCATATCCGGAAGCCTGTCTTTGAGCTGCATGGATTTATACAAAAGCCCGCTTGTGTTAAAAAAACGCTTCAACGGCATCCCGCTTTTTTCATACCAGGTTTTCAGCTCTTTTTCCGTGGGATTTTTCTCTTTGATATCCCGATCCTCAAAATCCACCTTATGCTCTTCCAGCCACTTTTTTGCCTTTTTACAGGTGGTGCATTTGGGATACTCCAAAAACAATACCTTCATGTTTCTTCTCCTCTCTGTATGAAATATCAGTTGACATTTTCATCTCATGCTCCTACAATAAGCAAAGAATCTTTTTAGGAGGTATGATTATGAAAAAATTAACAGTACTTGTTCTGTGCATGAGTCTTCTGTCCATGGCCGCCGTGGGCTGCGGTTCCGGTGAAAAGATTGACGCGCCGGCTGATACTCCGGAAGCCGAAGCTCCTGCTGAAAGTACAGAAGACGCAGCCGCTCAGGAAGACGCAGCTCCTGAAGACGGCAGCAGCGAAGACCTGCTGACGGGACTTCATCATGTGGAAATCGAGGTTGCCGATTATGGTACCATCTCTCTGGAACTGGATGCGGATACCGCTCCCATCTCTGTTACCAATTTTGTAAATCTCGCCAATGAAGGTTTTTACGACGGGCTGACCTTTCACCGCATCATCAGCGGCTTCATGGTCCAGGGCGGAGATCCTCTGGGCAACGGGACCGGAGGATCCGATACCACGATCAAGGGAGAGTTCTCCAGCAACGGCATCGAGAATGACATCTCTCATGTCCGCGGCGTGATTTCCATGGCAAGGTCCATGGATCCTGACAGTGCATCCTCCCAGTTTTTCATTGTACACGAAGACAGCACGTTTCTGGACGGCGAGTACGCCGCTTTCGGACATGTGACCGAAGGAATTGAAATCGTGGACCAGCTCTGTAAGGATACGCCTGTACAGGATGATAACGGAACCGTTGCGGCTGATGACCAGCCATCCATCACGTCAGTAAAAGTGATCGATTAAATATATGATTCCGGTTTTCCGATCTGATGTTTCTCGGCATATCCGGTCAGCATCAGAGTCAGTGCGCCGTCGCCGGTTACATTGCAGGCCGTTCCAAAACTGTCCTGCAGCGCAAAGATCGTAAGCATCAGAGCTGTGCCGGTATCATTAAACAGGAGAATACCGGTAATCAGTCCCAGAGATGCCATGACGGTTCCGCCCGGGACACCGGGCGCTCCGATGGCAAAGATACCCAGCAGCAGGCAGAAGAGAACCATCGTTCCGGCAGACGGTATGCTGCCATAGAGAATCTGTGATACTGTCATGACGAAGAACACTTCCGTCAGCACGGAGCCGCACAGATGGATGTTGGCGAAAAGCGGTATTCCAAAGCTCACCATATCCTCACGAAGCACCGCGGATTTCCGTGCGCACCGCAGAGCAACTGCAAGCGTCGCTGCTGACGACATGGTTCCGACCGCAGTAATATATGCCGGTCCGTAATGCTTCACGACCTCGATCGGATTCCTGCCGGAATAGATGCCTGCCAGAAAATACAGGAGCGTCATCCAGATGTAGTGTCCGATCATTACGATGACGATGACTTTTAAAAACACTGGAAGCTGCCGGGTGATCGTGCCTTCATAGGCCAGCCCGCAGAATGTGCAGGCAATAAACACCGGCAGGACCGGAATTATGATCTTCGTTACGATCTGAAGCACGATCTGCTGGAATTCTTCCAGAATCTTTGCAGTCTGATCCGCCTTTGTCCAGGTGACCCCAAGACCGATCAAAATCGAAAATACCAGCGCGCTCATGACGCTCATGATCTGCGGGATCTCCAGCTGGAAGATCACTTCCGGAAGTTCCTTCAGGCTCTCCACGGAGGATACAATCGACAGATGCGGGATCAGTCCGTATCCCGCAGCCATGGCAAAAAACGCCGCCCCCACAGAGGAGACGTAGGCGATCAGAAGCGCCACTCCAAGCATCCGGGAAGCGTTCTTCCCCAGCCGTGTGATGGAAGGCGCAATAAAACCGATCACGATCAGCGGAACACAGAAAGTGATAACCTGACCGATCACCTGCTTCAGGGTTACAACAAGGTTCATGAATGTGTCAAGATAACTCACTTCACCTGCCGCCAGACCTGCCAGGATGCCGATGACCACACCCGCCAGCAGGCGAAACGGAAGGCTTTCCAGGATTTTCTTCATGATATTTTTCTCCCTTTTTCAAATTTCCTGTTGATTCCCGCAATGAGAACCTACTATAGTATAGTCCATTTCAGCAAATCTGACAATAAAAAGGGCAGTTTAAAAGCTGTTAAGCCACAGCTCAACAGCTTTCTCATACAGTTATGCCAGATATGCTTTCAGCACATCCACTTTATCCGTCTTCTCCCATGGAAGGTCAAGGTCTGTACGCCCAAAATGGCCGTATGCCGCAGTCTGTCTGTAGATCGGGCGGCGAAGATCCAGCATCTTGATAATTCCTGCCGGACGAAGGTCAAAGTTTTCACGGACAATCTCCACCAGTTTCTGATCAGAAAGCTTACCGGTACCAAACGTGTCCACCATAATCGAAGTCGGCCTTGCCACGCCGATGGCGTAGGAGAGCTGGATCTCGCATTTGTCCGCCAGCCCTGCCGCCACAATGTTTTTCGCTACATAACGGGCTGCATAGGCTGCCGAGCGGTCTACCTTCGTGCAGTCCTTTCCGGAAAACGCCCCGCCGCCGTGACGCGCATATCCGCCGTAAGTGTCCACAATGATCTTACGCCCGGTCAGTCCGCTGTCGCCATGAGGTCCGCCGATGACAAAACGTCCGGTGGGATTGATGAAAAACCTGGTCTCGCTGTCAACCATGTCCGCCGGAAGCACCTCATCAAAGACATGCTTCTTAATATCTGCGTGAATCTGCTCCTGCGTCACCTCAGCCCCGTGCTGGGTGGACAGAACCACTGCATCCAGACGGATCGGCTTCCCTGTCTCGTCATATTCCACAGTCACCTGCGTCTTCCCGTCCGGTCTTAAATAGGGCAGCGTACCGTCTTTACGAACCTTTGTCAGGCGCAGCGCCAGTTTATGTGCAAGAGCGATCGGATAGGGCATCAGTTCCGGAGTCTCATTGGTGGCGTATCCGAACATCATACCCTGATCTCCTGCGCCGATGGCTTCGATCTCGCTGTCATCCATCTGATTTTCCTTTGCCTCCAACGCCTTGTTCACACCCATGGCAATGTCCGTAGACTGCTCGTCAATGGCAGTAATGACTGCGCAGGTGTTGGCGTCAAAGCCGAACTTTCCTCTGGTGTAGCCAATCTCCCGGATCGTGTCCCGTACGATCTTCTGGATATCCACATACGCCTTTGTTGTGATCTCTCCCATCACAAGCACCAAGCCGGTCGTCGTGCTGGTCTCGCACGCCACACGGCTCATGGGATCTTGGGCCATCAGCGCATCCAGGATCGCATCGGAGATCTGATCGCACATTTTGTCCGGATGGCCTTCGGTTACAGATTCTGAAGTAAATAACAATTTTTCCATAGGTACTCCTTTCGTTTCTCAGCGCTGCTTACGCTGCGCCCGTCATATTAAAGAAAGGCCCGCATAAGCGGACCTGATAAAGACTGTTCATCAAATCCTCTTATTGTTCGATTACTCGCTCAGGGTAGCACCTTCCTGCATGCAGGGGTTGCCGGGCTTCACAGATCCTATGTATCTCCACCGCTCTGAATAAGAGAAAACTTCGATATGGGCTTTTCTGTTACTAAAATACTACGATCAGTCACAAAAGTCAAGGATTTCCCAGGATTTTATAGTCTTTTACAAAAAGTTTATAAATATCTTCCCCTCCCTGTGGTATAATCCTTAAAGAGAGTAAAAACGGAGGACGGGTCATTGAATCTAAAGACAAAACTCATCATTACCTTCGCTGTCGTTATCGCTGTTCCGTTATTCCTGATCACGATCGTATTTACCGGATTTATGAGTCTGCAGCCTGTGGAGGTCGCCACCCCGCAGACCAGGGAGTTTCTTGGAGAGATGCTCATATCCGTCATTCTGATCATGGCGATGACCAGCAGTTTTCTGATCGTATGGATCTATCGGAGCATTCTCAACCCTATTGAAGCGCTGAAAAAAGCAACCCGTAATATCCGGGACGGGAATCTTGATTTCGAAGTGGATATTGAGGACAATGATGAGATCGGAGAGCTGTGCGCTGATTTTGAGGAGATGCGTCTCCGTCTGAAAGAAACAACGGAAGAAAAGATTGTATTTGACAGTCAGAACAAGGAACTGATCAGCAATATCTCCCACGATCTCAAGACTCCGATCACTGCCATCAAAGGATATGTGGAAGGCCTTCTGGACGGAGTGGCAGATACCCCGGAGAAGCAGGAAAAGTATCTGAAGACCATTTACAACAAAGCAAACGACATGGACCGTCTGATCAATGAACTGACTTTTTATTCCAAGATCGACACCAACCGGATTCCCTATACATTCAGCAAGATCAACGTGCGTGAATATTTTGACGACTGCATCGAGGATATCGGGCTGGAGCTGGGTCAGCAGCAGATCGAACTGACTTATGAAAATCAGGTTGCGGGAGACATTATGGTCATCGCGGACGCCGAACAGATGAAACGGGTGATCAACAATATTGTAAGCAATTCCATCAAATACATGGATAAGCCGGAACGCTGTATTCATATCCGGGTGCTTGACGTGGGCGACTTCGTACAGATTGAGATAGAAGATAACGGCCGCGGCATTGCAACAAAGGATCTTCCTTATATCTTCGACCGTTTCTTCCGGACTGACACTTCCAGAAATTCTTCCAAAGGCGGAAGCGGCATTGGCCTGTCCATCGTCCAGAAGATCATGGAGGACCATGGCGGCAAGGTATGGGTAACAAGTAAAGAAGAACTTGGAACAACAATGTATTTTGTTCTCAGAAAATATCAGGAGGTACCAGTACATGAGCAGGATATTAATTATTGAAGACGAAGAAGCAATCGCCGACCTGGAAAAAGACTATCTGGAACTGAGCGGCTTTCAGGTAGAGATCGAAGACCGCGGCGATACCGGCCTTACGAGAGCTCTGAAGGAAGAATTTAATCTGATCATTCTCGACCTGATGCTTCCGGGTATGGACGGATTCGAGATCTGTAAACAGATTCGAGAGGAAAAGAACATTCCTGTTATCATGGTCTCTGCCAAAAAAGACGACATCGACAAGATACGGGGACTGGGGCTGGGAGCCGACGACTATATGACCAAACCTTTCAGTCCCAGCGAACTGGTAGCCAGAGTCAAGGCACACATGGCGCGGTATGAACGCCTGATCGGAAGCGGGATCAAGGAAAATGAAATCGTGGAGATCCGGGGCATCAAAATCGACAAAACTGCGCGTCGGGTATGGATCAACGGAGAAGAGAAGGCATTTACCTCCAAGGAATTTGACCTGCTCACTTTCCTCGCCCAGAACCCGAACCATGTATATACAAAGGAAGAGCTGTTCAGCAAGATCTGGGATATGGAATCCATCGGCGATATTGCGACTGTCACGGTTCATATCAAAAAGATCAGGGAAAAGATTGAGTTCAATACTGCCAAACCGCAGTATATCGAAACCATCTGGGGAGTTGGATACCGTTTTAAGGTATAGGAAACCTGCGGATCAGGCCGGTGCTTCCCAGCACCGGCTTTCCACAAACAGCCTCACGAGCTCCGGATCCAGCTTTCCTTCCTGCTCCGCCATACTCTTCAGGATGGAAAGGGCGCGCTCCACCGGCATCGCCCGCTTGTAGGGCCGGTCGTCGGCCACCAGAGAGTCAAAAATATCCAGTATGGTCATCATCCGCACCTCATACGGGATATCCTCCCCCTTTTTATGAGACGGATAGCCGGTCCCGTTCAGGAACTCATGATGCGCCGCCGCCCATTCTCTCACATGGGAAAGATTTCCGGAAAAACGGATCTTGGACAGCAGCCGGTCCGTAACGGATACATGTTCTTCCATGATCTTACGTTCCTCTTCCGAAAGAGTCCCTTTCCGGATCGACAGCATGTCGTACACCTCCGGCTCGATCCATGGACGGACCGTCCCGTCCTCCTCCGTGCAGGTCTCTTCCCGCAGACACTGAAGCTGCTCCAGCATCTCATCCGTCACAAATCCGGCCGTATTCATTGACCTGACCAGCGCCTCCGCTTCCCGGGTGCGGCGGACGCGCGCCTCTTCCTCCGCTTCTGTCATGCTTCCCTCAAGCCGGCCGATCCTGGCAGTCAGGCGCACCACCTCCATCCGATGGAGGAACGCAGTATACTGTTCCGGAAAAAGCCGTTCCGCCTTATTCATCACTTCCAGCGGCGTCACCAGCTTTCCGATATCATGGAGCAGAACGCTCATGAGAAATTCTTCCTTCTCATCTTCCGAAAACTTCTTCTGCCCGTCACATGCTCCCAGATAGTCCACAAACCGGCCGCCGCACTCCGCCATATGCCGGGCATGGCTTGCATTGTACGGAGTCCTCTCGTCTATGGCCGACGACATGACGCGGACAAAGGAATGAAGCAGTTCCCGGATCTCCCACACATAACGCACATTCTGTATGGTGATCGCCGCCTGCGACGCGACGGATTCCACAACGAGCGCCATGTCCGGCGCAAAGGCGCAGACATTTCCCGCCTCGTCCAGCGCATTGATCAGCTGCAGCACCCCGATCCTTTCCCCTTCCCGGTTGCACATGGGCACCACCAGCATGGAACAGGTATTATAACCGGTCATGGCGTCATAGCGGGCCGGACCGGAAAAATCATACTCCTTACTGTTCTTTACATCTTCAATGCAGATTGTCCGGTTCTCCAGAAGCGCCATGGCGCAGACATTTCCCCGATGAAGGGGGACCGGCGGAAGCTCCGGCCTCTGTCCTCTCCCTCCGGAGTACGTCTTCAGCGTATCATTTCGCATGATCTCAAACCGCAGTGCATCCCCCTCCAGCAGATACAGCGTCCCCGCGTCACAGCCCGCCAGCTCCATCACGCACGCAAGAATCCGTTCCAAAAGGCAGTTCAGATCCCGTTCCGAAGACAGCAGAACGCCGATTTTCAGTATCTTTTCCATCTCTTCCTGTCTCATATCTCTATTACCATCCCTTCCCGTGCAAAGCTGCACGCCTGATCTTCCCTGGCTGCAAGTTCCTCCTGTTTATGCAAAAAGGAATCCTGGTACTCCCAGGAATAATGGGTCATCAGCACCTTTTTCACACCTGCCGCCCTTCCGAGCGCGATCCCCTGCTTCCAGGAGGAATGTCCCCAGCCCTTTTTCTTCGGCAGCTCTTCTTCTGAAAAATTGGCGTCCCATATGATGAGATCCCCGTCTCTGGCAAATGTCTGAAGCTTCCCGAACATCTCCTCATCCGTCTCGCAGTCCAGCGCATAGATCACGCTTCGCCCGCTCCCCTCTGCGCGGTAGTAAAGGCACCCTCCCGGATGACTGCCCTCCAGAGTGCGGATGGTCACATCGTTCCCGTCCGCTTCCCCTCCGGACAGAGAAAATACAGCCCCCTCCTCCGTCTCATGCACATGGATCCTGGCCGGAAAGTCTGTAAATCCCAGCGGCCAGTACGGAGTTCCCACCAGAGTCCTCAGATGTGCTTCCAGCCCCGGACCATGGCCCGCAGGTCCGTACAGATGCACCTCCGCCTCCGGGTCGAAAAACAGCGGAAATCCAAACAGGCCGCACAGATGATCCGCATGCAGATGACCAAGCAGAATATCCGCCCGCTTCTTTCCCGCCCGGCGCAGCTCATTTCCCAGTCCGGTAAGACCGCTGCCCGCGTCAAAAATCACCACCCTGCTGCCGCACTCCAGAGAAATGCAGGAGGTATTGCCGCCGTATTCCAGAAAATCCGCATCCGGCACCGGAATGGCTCCCCGCACGCCCCACACCTTTACCCGCCATGTTTCTTTCATACCATATCCTTCTCCTTTTCCCTCCTGATCAGATGATCTCTTCCATCACCAGCACCTCAAAGCCTTCCTGTTTCCCTTTCAGCCTGACGCTGCCGCCCAGAGAGGTCGTGCGGATCCGGTCTCCCAGTGCGTCCGCCACAGCCCTGGAGATATAGATCTTCCCGCCCGGCGCATTGGCCTCCAGCCGGGCGGCCGTATTCACCGTATCGCCGATGGCCGTATAATCCATGCGCAGCTTTGTACAGCCGATATTTCCCACCACGGCGTCTCCCACATGGACGCCGATTCCAAACGACACGGTCTGTCCGTATTTTTCCAGAAGCTCCTCGCTGAGCACCCGGGAGCCGCTGACCATATCCGCCGCCGCCCGAACCGCTTTCATCACATAATCCTCCTGCGCAAGCGGCGCTCCCCAGAACGCCATGGCCGCATCGCCGACAAATTTGTCCAGCGTCCCCTGATGCCTCAGAATGCATTCGGAGATCAGCGTCAGATACCGGTTCAGGATCTTCACCACCTCTTCCGGTCTCAGCTTCTCCGACATGGTGGTAAACCCGCGCACATCCACGAACAGCACGGCGATGTGCGTCGTCTTTCCCCCGGATTCCACCTCATCCATCCCGTGTTTCAATATCTCATGGACGATCTCCGGCGCCACATGGTGCTTGAAGACCTCCGTCACCCGCCGCTTCTCCAGCGCCGCCCATACATAATTCCAGGCGATACCTCCCACATACAGGAGCGTAACACCCACGGGGATCCACAGCACACGAAGCACCAGGCCCCCGGCATACAGGCACCGGTCCGCCAGCAGGGAACCTCCGCACAGCAGAATCCACAGAGCCGTCGAGATGCGCACTCTCCGCTTCCAGAAGCCCGCCATGCCAGCCAGAAGCACCAAAAATAAAATAAACAGCTGTATCCCGTCTCCTGCCTCCTGCTTATAATCCTCCCGCAAAAGCGCCTGAATGACATTGGCCTGATATTCCACCCCGTACATGGGAGCCGCGTGATCCGCCGCCGTCAGATAGCTGTCCTGCAGTCCCGCCGCATAGGGACCGATCAGGACGATCTTTCCTGCAAAATATTCTGCGGTGATCTCCCCGGACAAAAGATCCGCCACCGATATGGATTCGTCAAAATCTCCGGGAACCCCGCAGAAGGGAACGTACCAGAACCCTCTTGCATCCACGGGCGGAAGCTTCACCGGCTCCCGTCCGCATGCTTCCTTGTACCGTTCTGCCACCGTCCAGGCAAAGGACGGCACCCCGGTCCCGTCCGGCAGCCTAAGCCCCAGCAGATGATGGCGCAGGATCCCGTCCGTATCCAGCATGGCGTTGATATGTCCCTGCGCCGTCGCCTGCTTCAGCGCATCGTACGGCTCGTCAAAAGCCGTAACAGAGAAGGTGTCCAGATGATATTCCCCTTCTGCATCTTCCTTCAGCGTACTGCCGAACTCCGCCGCGCACGCCGTCACTACGTTGCCGTACTGTCCCGCCGCCTCCGCCAGCCATTCGTCCGCTCCTGCCTGCGTCTCCCCGGAATAGAGCACGTCCACTGCAATCACGGCCGGCCGGCATTCCTCCGACGCATTCAGCGCCTCCAGGGTCATGGCGATGATATCGCGCCCCCACTGGCTGTAGGGCCCAATGGCATCCAGCGCCTTCTGGTCGATGCCCACCAGCACGATCTCTCCGTCGGACGCGCTCCGGCTCTGGTAAAAAGCGTCCGATACCGCCAGATCCGCCCGGTTCAGAATGCCGGATGCCGCCAGCAGCGTCATGACAGTGGACAGGATGACCATACCGGCCAGCGTTCTGATTTTATTCGTCTTCTTCTGCATGATTTCACCGACTATACTTTCATTCCCAACATTCCGCATCAATTTTGTTTCTTATATGTAGTCCCAGATTATCGTTCTGATATCCATGATAATAGTTATCATGATGTCTTTGAAAGCTGTAATACTGACCGTTTCTTTTGCCGTATATCTTTCCATCAATCTCAACTGCACGGTTCAGCAGTTCCTGCGCTTCCATATCGCTTAGATCCATAGCATCCACATATCGCCCGGCCGCATCTGTATAAGGCTTTTTTCCATGTTTTTTATTTGCCTCATAATGGCGTATCCCCAAAAATCCTTCATATAATCGGATGTGTTCCTGATTTGATATATTTTTGATCAAAATTCTTTCCTGCTTTACCGTGCCTTCAAGTACCGGATCTCCGAACAAAGGGGCCGATTCCACGCTGATTACGACTCCTTCTGTCGCCCAGGCACAAATATAAGAGCATTCTTCTTTCAAGAAAAACGGATCCTGCGGCATGTTCTCAGGATAGCTCAGATTTGTAAGCAAATGTATTAAATATCGTTGTTCATCACGTGTTTCGAATTCCCTCACCAATTGTATAAATGGGTAATCGGGAGCAATCTCTGCCGAAGTATTCAGCATTACCGAATATATCTTCTCTACTGCTGTTGTTTCCTGCGATTCTATTTTTTTACAAATGTCCATCCACTGGCGTACCTTTTTGATCGCTTCATTTTTAGAGGAAAAAGTACTTTTTAAAGACAGATCATTAATCGCTGCCATCATTTTATCACCACCGTATATCACTTCTTTACAACAGCTCCAATAACGTATTATCCCATTCATCAAAGAAACCTTTGGGCCAGAAATTCAGCCGCCCATTATCGTCTAATCGAGGCTCTTCAAATGTATGCAGGGTGACGCCGTTTTCTGATTTCGTACAAAAATAATACAATTTAACTTTTTCTTTTTCCAGGACTTTCTGTTTGACGGCTAAACGGATGCCATTCAAAATATGATCGCTGTGCGTTTCTACAATTACCTGCACACCCCCCTGTGCCGCCCTTGCAATCAGTTCTCCAACTTTACGCTGTCCCTGCGGATGAAGGTGCGCCTCCGGATTTTCCAGAATTACCAGATCATCTGGTTTCGCTTTTAAAAGGGCTACAATAATCGGCAGGCAGTAGGATATGCCAAAACCCACATTCACCGGTTTATAGTCCATGATTGTACTCATCTGTGCAGCGTTTTCTGTCTGCCGGATTTTCAGGCTGATCGTATCTGCTGCCTGAACATCGGTAAAATCAAACTGGATTCCCGGGCTGATCGTATTCATCCAGCACTCCGTCTGTTGTTTCAATGTCTTTTTTCCATCCAGTGCCACGGGATCCGTTCCCACAGGATCTCCTGCATGTTTCTCTAAATAATAAACAACATGTTCTCCATATTTCCCAACATGCTTTTTTACTTCAATATCATAAAACGACTTCTCATAGCTTTTTCTCGGTCCGAATCTTTCCGCCATAACATATTCAAAATCCTGATTCAAAAGATTCAGATTTTCCAGAATACCAGTCTCTTTTCTTTCTGAGTTTTCTTTCTTTATTTTCAGATAATCAGAATCTGAAACATAATCCAAAATCCATCTGTATTCCTGATCTGTTTCATTTGTAAGAATAATCTCGATATCTCCATCCGCGTTAAAATACAGCAAGTCAAGACCGGTACCTATCTGTGTGTATTCTCCGTTTAAATAAAGTCCTTCCCTTAAACTGTCTTTTTCATAAGCCTGTCGTAACAACAGTAATGCCTGAATTACTGTAGATTTTCCCATACTGTTAATTCCCGATAAAAGATTCAGATTAGATAATGGCAATTCTAATCGTTCGAAACATTTAAAGTTTCTCAACTCTATCTTTTTAATCATTCAAAACCTCCTCAATCAGATCTTTTATCTGATTCATACGCTTAAAATAAGAATACTTATCGCTGGCTTTTACATTTGTCTGAAAATCATACTTTTCGCACAAATCAATATATTTCATTTTCAGCTTCTGGTTTCTTTTTTTCAATTTTTCCCTTTGCACATCATCCAGGTCATATATGGACTTACACCACATTTCATAAATTGCTTTATTAATTGGACGGCGTCTTCCATCTATGGCCATCTTACGAAATGCATAATTTCCAAAAATCGCATATATGGAAATCATGATTTCGTAAAATCTTTCCTTCATATTTTCTATTTTCTCATGTTTTTGCTGGTTTATGTAATCCATCGTCTCATTTAAAAATTTTTCCGGCATGCCGTCATAGTTTTCAATGCCATAAAAGCAGACAGCCATAAACCTTAATACGAATTCCTGATCAAGCATACGGTCCGTTTTTATGCTGTGGCACGTAACCTTCAGAAAGTCTCTGGATGAAGAAAGCTCTTTCAAAAAAGCAGTTGCCTGCCCCTGATACAGAGCGTGCCGTATTTCCTGGGGAGTAAGCTCCAGTCCTCCTGTATTCAGACGCTTAAAAATATTATATTTTACATTGACCGGCGTTCCTTCATTTACTGTAAAAGTAATCAGGGAGCTTTCGTCTATTCTTCTGGTAAACTGACGCGGAAGTTCATCGTATCCAAGACCATTTAAATCATTAAAAAATTCCAACCCTTCCAGTTTTAACGTCTTTTGCACAATAAATTCATGAATCGCCGTTATTCTCTGCAAACCATCAATAATAAGCCAGTCCCCTTCATCAGACGCATCAAAATAAAAAGCCGGCAGCGGTATTTTTAATAAAAGAGATTCAATCAACTGGCTTTTTTTCGTGTTGCTCCACAATCCACCTTTTCTCTGGAATTCCGTATTCAGATTGATTTCTTCATTTTGCAGTCGTTTTACCAGAGAATCCATTGCCATAGGCGCCATCGTTATATTAATTTTTGTCGGATCAAAAGGCTGAATCTTATCTTCTAATGAAATTACACTGTCCTCTGGTTCCAGTTCTATGCCGTCTGACAAAATTTCAATATTTTTTCCGCTTAAATATTCCTCCATTTCTAAAAGAGTATCTTCGTTCTTATCTTTTTCCGGAATTTCAGCATACGTATTATAAAATGTAATGGATTCAATTTTGTAATCCTGTGCTTCCGCAATTTTAACCAGGCCTTCCAGGTAACCTACTATCTTTTTACTCAGCATAAACAGCACCATCCTATCACTATGTTCGTTCCATGTATTTTATCACAGCTTTCCTGCTAAAATCCTGTCAGTTCTTCACTTCTACAGTACAAAGCCGTGCATCCGATTCCGCCGTCCGACAGTCACTGTGAAATCCTCACTCCAGCGAAACCGAGAAAACCTTTCGGGAAAAATTATCGCAGATATACAGCTGATCTCCCTGTACGAGAAGTCCCACGGGAGACACCGGGGCAAAGGAACCCAGATCCTCCACGTCTCTTTCCACAAGCGTCGTAACCTGTCCGTCCCGGATCTTCCGGACGGCGCTGTTGCCGGTGTCCGAGATGTAGACGGTTCCGTCCTCTCCCACCGCAACGCCCTGGGGCATGGAGAAGGACGCCTGATCCGCCGCTCCGTTCTCCATACCGTCCGCGCCGCAGCCTGCCACAGCGGATACGGCCCCTTCCTCAATCTTCACGATCCGGTTGGCACCGGTCTCCGCCACATACAGCGCACCGTCCTTCCAGCACAGTCCCATGGGGTCCGACAGGTTGTCCGCAAACGTCGTGACCAGTCCTTCCGGCGTGATCCTGCGGACCGCATTCTGCAGGGTATCCGAAATGTACAGATTCCCGTCCTCATCCGACGCAAGACCGGTGGGGTGATCATACGCCACGCCCATGTCCGTCATCATCAGGTCTTCTTCCGTACTTCCGTTGATCGTCTGAATGGAATCCTCCTGAATCAGCCGCACCGCATTGTTATCCGTATCTGTTACCGCATATCCATCCAGAAAAGGCGCGATCGCCCATGGATGCTTAAAATAGCTCCCTTCCGGATCCGCATCATTATAACCGCCCACAGGTTCCCCGTATGGATCTTCCACGGTGTCGCCGCCTGCGTATACGATACTTACGCCGTCCTGGACACGCCAGACAACCTTCCCATAAGTATCCGTGATCAGAAGAGAACCGTCCTCCATGGACGCGATCCCGCTGGGTTCGCACATGACGTCCATGGCGCTTACCTCGGTCATCGTTCCTTCCCACGTGGAAGCCTGAGAAGGCGTCTCCTCATCAGGCCGCAGAATCCCCCACAGAACTGCGGCTGCAGCGATCAGCAGCACGGCCGCTGCTCCCGTTACCAGCCAGATCCGCTTCACCTCACGGCGGTCCGCAGCGGAATCCTCCAGCGTCTCTTCCTGTACATTCCTGTCGTCCTTATTCATTCACATCATCCTCCCTGATTTACAATGATCGTTCCGTTGTTGACCAGATCGCCCTTGATATCCAGCGTTCCGTCCACTTCTACCGTTGCTCCCTCTTCCACGTTCAAAGCTGCGCCTTCCTCCACCGTCAGCGTCTTCTCCGATGGAATGTTCATCGTCGACCCGGAATCCACCGTCAGCGTGCTGTTGCCTCCTGCCGGATCCGGCTGCACGACTACCTGATTCACGTTGTCCTGACTCAGCTGTTCATTCACATCACCGGCCGTGACTCCGTCCGCCGGGTTTAACGTCACCGGCGCAGCCTCCTGTCCCGGGGTATCCGGCGTTGTACTGCCGGGCGTCTCCGTTGTCGAAGACCCGCCGGATCCGGAAGAAGAGTTCCCGGACGACGGCGTATCTGTTCCGGCCTGGGTATCTCCGCTCACAGCTGCCGTACCGGTATCCTGTCCGTCTGCAGTCTGCCCTGCAGCGGAAGAACCGCCGCTCCCGGAGCCCGGAGAGGAGCCATCCCCTGCTCCTTCTGCAATGCCGTCCGTATCGTCACCGGCATTCTCATCCTGTCCGTCCGAATCGGAAATGCCGCCTGTCCACACGGGATCCTGCGAAATATGAGATTCCTGATCTGCAAGCCGGCTGTTCATCCCTTCCAGACTGCCGCTCATCTCTGCCTGATCTGACAGAAGCCTCTGCTGCGCGTCTCCTGCTATTCCCGAGATATCAAGCCCGGAGGCGTCCAGAATCTGTCCGCACAGAGAAGCGTCCTGCACCAGTTCCACCAGTGCAAAACCGTCAATGTCCCCTTCTGTATAACCCTGCATGAGAATGTCGCATTTGTCCCCCGGCTGATCCTGTCCATAGACGACAAATTCCGCCGTCTGTCCGCCGGTCAGCGCCGTGCTCTTGATCTGGCCGGTGACCGGGTCCATCACGCTGCACTGAACCGTCCCTTCCAGTATGTAGACCTGCGAATGCCACCGGTCGATCACCTTCACCCAGCCGCTGGTTCCGCGGATCCCCATGACCATTGTGGAAGTCCGGATGTTCAGCGTCTCTTCCTCTGTCAGCGGCTCCGACACGTCAAAATACAGATTCCCCGCATTCAGCAGGATCTCCAGCTTTTTTCCGTTCTTACGGATCTGCGTCTCGCTGACTGCGTCCAGCTTCGCCAGCCGCTCACTGTCCAGATTAATCCAGGCATAGCTGGCTTCCTCCGTACTGGTGAAATAGCCGTTGTACAGATTCATGTTTTCGATCAGGGAGATATCCCTTCCGCTGGCGTTGGATACGGACACCTCTCCTTCCGTCTTCATCAACTGCATGACCGAAGCTTCCGCCGACTCTATAGCTTCCAGCGAGTCCGTTCCTTCTGTCGAACCGGCATGCACCGGCACGGCGGCGCACAGTACGGCCGCCATGCAGACGGACAGCAAAGACCGCGTCCTTCTGCCGGATAATCGTTTTTTCATTCTCATCCTTTTCTCTTCCCTCTGCTTTCTCATCTGCCGCCCTGATCCGATTCAGACTCTTCTTTTTTCAAGGTCTTCTCTTCATCAGACGGCAGCGCTGCGTCCTCCGTCCTGCGGTCCTTCTCTGACGGCTCACTGGAATCTCCGGAGCCGTCCGGCTCCGAAGACGAAGTATCGCCGGCTTCTTCCGCATCACTGTCCGCAGGCGGCAGAACGCCGGATTCGGAAGAACCGTCCTCCCCGGACGGCCGGCCGGTTTCTTTCGATTCTGCTTCACCCTCCGGTGATTCCGATTCCGGAACTTTCCTGTCTTCCGCTGGTTCCGAATCGGATTCCGGATCCTTCTCATCTTCTGTCGATTCCAGGCCAGCTTCCGGCTCTTTTTCGTCTTCCGACGATTCTGTTCCCGATTCCGGCTTTCCTTCGCTTTCTGCAGGCCCGGATCCGTCTTCCTTCGAGTCAGAATCACTCGGAAGAAGCTCTTCCTCAACTGTCAGATCTACCTCCCCGCCTTCCGTATCTTCTGTACTTTCCTCTTCCAGAGATGCTCCCATGGCCGCATCCGCTGCCTGGTCATCGGCCTGCGGCTCCAGGGATAATTGCTCCGGAAGCATGCACAGATAATAATAACCGTCTTTTTCCACTATTTCGTAGCCGTCCGGTATATATTCTGCTCCGTCCACTGCCAAAACCGGTTCCGTCCTGGATTTCACCTCGGTGTCAATCTTCCAGTCAATTTCAGCATCGGAAAAAATATTCTCCGACTCCCACGATACAACGCTTCCCGTTCCTGTATTAACAGCTTTTCCTCCGTTTAAATACAAGGTTGCTTTTATCGATGACCATGCAAATCCATCATCAAAAAGAACAGTTCCCCTGCTGTTTGCAGATACAAGCTCAGCATTATCCCTGATTGTTGTCTTGCTTTCTCCAAAAAGCCTCAATGCACATGCATCATCTCCTATTACTCTTGCATTCCCTCCAATGACTATGTTTGCCTTTACATACTCATTTTGGCAAATGGGAATCACGCCATCTTTATTCGGATGCAGCACCGTATCGCCAATAACTTCAAGCCAGTCCGCCTTAATCATTGCCTCATCCTGAAATTCTTCTGTACATGTAACAGTACTTCCATTCAGGGTAGTAAAATTGGTAGTATAGTTATAATATCTCTCCAATTTTATCGGTTTATTTAATGAAATAGTACTGTTTAATATGTAGACGGTCTGGTTATCCCTATTACGTATCCACATACCATTCACTCCCTCCAGTACACTGTTGGAAATAATTCTCCTTCCATTATAATTGCTATCAAGCTCTATCCGTCCTGTATTTTTCATATAACAGTCCTGAATCGTAAAATTTGTGCCGAATCCATTCATTACTATATCCCCAATGTTTTCTGACGTACAATTTGTGATACTAATATCACCCCTCGCTGCTATTATCTCTCCTATATCCTTCATGGAACAGCCGGATATACTTAGTTCACCTGTGCTGTATATCCTGAACGCAGTCAATTCACAGCCGGAAGCCGCACCTGATATTCTGGTCGTTCCTCCAACTGCCTTGATACTTCCGGGCATTGTCATCAAGGAAATATCCGTCAGGTTTATCTCACTTCCGTCATTGTATATACTTGTATTCGCACCAACTCCACCTGCCAAGCCTTCTGGTAGTGTTCCCATTATTTCTATCGAGGACCCGGAAATATTTAAAACGCCATTGTTGCACTCAATCCCGCGCTGTAAAACGATGGAACAATCGGACACATTTAATCTGCCGTTATACACCGAAAGGTCCCATGAATCCAGCTGGCATTCCGATACATCCATCACGCTGCCACTACCAGATGCTTCTACAAATGCTCCCTCTGAAAACTTTGATCTTGTAATCGTAACGAAACTGTTCCCACCTGCTTCTACAGATGCTCCCTCTGAAAATTTTGATCTTGTAACCGTGGCAGAACTGTTCCCATTTACCCAAATCAGGCTACCCTCCCCATAAAAAGTTGACCGGTCAATGGTAAGAGTGCTGTTTTCCGCTTTCATGAAACATCCCGGATAATCTCCTTCACCGACAAATGAAACCTCAGAGAAAGTAACATTACTGTTATTTTCCACTAAAATCTCACTATTACCATTGGATGGCAACTGTATCTCTCCGTTTACCAATTCCCAGACTGCTGCATCCAGAAAACGAATAGATATTCCTCCATATTCCCATATTGTTGTTTCACAGAGCCGTTTCCCGTTCAGATCCAGCGTAACCGGAGCAGCTTCTGTCCCGCCGGTCACCGCCAAAATAACCATATCCTGATACACATCTGACGCCTGATCCCGCACCCCGGTCACATCCCCACTCAGCGTGATCACGTCTCCGTCTTCCGCCTTTGCAACCTTCTCGAAGTCATCCTCCAGGCGGCGCAGACGCATCATTCCGTCTGCTTCTTTTTGGGTCACGTAGAGCACGGGCGGCTTCTCCGGCTGCATCTGATAACCTGCGTACATAACGCCCCAGCTTCCCGCTGCAGCGCTGGTGTCGCCAGCGATCGTATTAACGGCGGCCTCTGCTTTCACTGCCGTGTCATCCGAGATCCAGACTCTGCCTGCGCAGACATCAAATGCTTTCTTCGTTCCGGTTCCAAGAACCGTGCCGCCGGTAATCGTTACATTGGCATTTTCTTCCGTAACCGGGATTCCGTTCTGACCTGCCGTTTCCGAACCGGAGCAGTCCACCTTCAGGGCGGCGTCCGCACTTCCGGGCTCCACTTTTCCGTTCAGCATCTCGAATTTTCCGCCAGTCACGGTGCATCCGTCCGTTATGGTTCCGTTTTCCATGTGAAGGACTCCGCCCTTCTGCACCATGCGGGCGACGGTACCGCCGGTCAGGTTCATCGTTCCCTGATTGGTGATCTCTCCGCCGTCCGACAGAAGCTCTGCATCCTCCACCTGAATCCGTCCGGTATTGTACACGTCTCCGGCGACGGTCACTTTGGATGCGCCGGCAAGCGTGAGCACCGCAGAACCGGTGTTCTGGATCACACCTGGCTTTGCATCGGTCCCGGAGATCCGAAGTGTGCCGTTTCCTGTATTTTTTATGTATGTATGCTCCGGAGTCCCGGCGGGTGCGGTGATCCTGCAGTCCGTGATCTCCATCCTGCCGTTCTGGGCAGTCTCGATCCTGCCGTCGATTTCGGAATCCGTAATCTCAACAGCTCCGGAACCGCGGACTGCAAGTCCTTCCCGGATCACGGAATCTCTGATCGTCAGAGCGCTCCCGCCCTCTGCGGACAGAAGCTCTGAAGTTGTTATGGTCGTATTCGATATGGTGGCGGAGCCGGAGTCCTGTCCCGTCACGCTCCACGCAGAAAGCTCTCCGCCATGGATCTCCCATACGGCATGTTCTCTGATCTGCACCCGGCTTCCGCCCTGCATGCTTTCGTCCATCAGATTCAGCTTTCTGCCGTTCAGATCCAGTACCACCGGGGCTTCTGCCGTTCCTCCGGTCACGTCAAGGACTGCCGGGGCCGTCTGATATGTCACATCCCCGCACAGGGTCAGCGTGTCCCCGGCTTCTGCCCTGGACACATTAAGAAAATCATCGCTCAGACGGCGCAGCCTCATCAGGCCGTCCGTATCTTTTTTCGACACATAGATCACGGAGGAGCCGTCTGGATTGTCAAAGCTGTCTGCGCCCATGACATAGTCGCCGCCGCCTTTTTCCACATACCGCACCGCCCAGTTTCCGCCTTTTGCACCGGCAATGGTACGGAATGCGTCCTTCGACCGGATCTGCGTATTTGCCGCATCTGAAACCATGGCCGTACCGCTTTCTGCATAGAGGGCATACTTATCCTCTCCGTCTCCGGTCAGGCTTCCGCCGGTTATATGGACATCTGCGGTTTCCGCCGTAACTGCAGGAGTACCCGCAAGACGCATCGCACCGCCTGTCTTCACGGTCAGCGCGGCGGCTGCGCCGCCTGCCTGAAGCTGACCGCCGGACAGTTCCAGCCTGCCGCCTTCCACCGTGCAGCCATCCGTTACGGCACCGCCAGAGATCCGGACGGTCCCTTCTTTCTGTGCGATGTTTTTGAGTGTTCCGTCCGTCATCCGGAAAGTTCCGCCTTCTACCGTGCAGCCTCCTCTTACTGTCCCGCCATTCATCGCCAGAACTCCGCCCTTCTGGGTCAGGCCAGGAACGGTTCCGCCGGACATCCGGAAGGTACCGTCTTTGATCTCACAGTCTCCGTTTACTGCACCGCCGCTCAGATCCAGCGTACCGCCGTTCTGTGTCAGTTCCGGAACCGTTCCTCCAGACATGCGAAACTCTCCGCCCAGAACTTCCAGACTTCCGTTTACCGTTCCGCCTTCGAGGCTGGTGTTCCCTTTTTTCTGCGTGATACCGTTCACAGTTCCGCCGGTCAGCCGGAATTCGCCGCCTTCATTGCTGACTCCGCCATCGATCGTACCGCTGCTGACAAGCTTTCCCTCATTGCGGAAAAGCTCTCCGCTCTCCACATGGACTCTTCCACCTTCCTGAACCTCGATCACGCCCTGAGGCCCGTTATGCGCAATTCCTTCCACGACCAGTCCCTGATTCTCCGTGGGACCCGCAGGATCCGGAGTTTGTTCAGGCTTTTTTTCATCCGAAGCAGGGGAACCGGAACCTCCTTTTTTCTTTGAGGAGGAGGGCTGCGGTTCTGCAGGAGCTGCTCCGGCCACCGGGACCTGCGCCTGAATTACCGGGACGGCTCCCGCACTGTTCGGTGAGCCGGAGCGTCCGGACCTGAGACTGCTTTCTGCAGACTCCGGCTGTTCTTCTCCCTGTGCATCCGCCGCATCCGGATCTTCCATGGCATAAGCCGGATACGCTTCTCCTGTCCAAACCGGATCTCTCAGTTCTGCATACCCCCCGCTCTCCTGCCGGATCCGTTCCATGTGTTTCGACCGTACATCTTCTGCCGCTGCCAGCCGCTTCCCGGCCGTCTCTTCCCCGGTCGAAAGTTCCATGCCGGACGTCTCCTGAATGCGTCCGCACAGCAGGGGATCCTCCGCCAGTTCTTCCAGGACAAAGCCGTCGATCTCTTCCTCTGTAAAATCCCGGACGGCGATCCCGCACCGGCTGCCTTCCCGTTCTTCCGGGAAGACTGCGCACTCTGCAAGCTGACCGCCGGAAAAGGACGCCTGTTTTGTCTGTCCGGTCACGGGATCCGTGACTCCGCACTGAACCGTTCCCGACAGAAGATATATGTTGACCTGGTTCCTGTCTGTCACCTTCATCCATCCACAGGCATCCTGGGCATGCAACGCCGCAGCCGCCGTACGGATCCGCAGGCCTCCGCTTTCCTGTCCTTCCATATGAAAATACAGACTTCCAGATTCCAGCAGAAATTCCGGCATTTTGTATGCGGTCCGGACCTCCAGACAACTCCCGGCATCCAGACGGAGCTGTTCGCCGCTTCTGGCCCCGATCCAGGCAAAGCCGTCCTCTCCTGTATGTATCCGATCGCCGTTGTACAGCTTCATACTGGCATATCTCTGCTGCACCCGGCCGCCGGCACGGACGATCTCTGCCGCGCCTTCTGCTTTCTGGAACTGTACGTCCGGTTCCGCCGCATCTTCTGCCGCTGCAGGCAGCGCATGGAACAGGCACAACATACAGACCACCAATATCCATAATCCCCTTTTATTCCGTAACTGGCTCATTCTTCTACTCCCGTTCTTTGATCTTTTTTACATTATAAAGCAAGATCTGCATAATAGCAAATCATACACTGTCTTTTTAAGCCGAAAATACTGAAAATGTTACGGTTCGCGGGATGGGCGGCGGTCTGCGAACCGGGCCGCTGTAATCTGCAGCGCTGTGTGGACTGGAGCGGACAGCGGAGCTGTTTTGTCCGTCTCAGG
>CAJTXP010000038.1 GCA_910583615.1 uncultured Lachnospiraceae bacterium
TCCATGGAAAATTTCATTATAATCTATTGCCAAATCTGTATCAACCGGGTATAATATTATAAAAATAAAAGTCTCAGGCATGCCAGTTTGTGTTTTTAGATACCTGACTGGGTATATCCTTAGGCATATTGCCATTTGAAAGCATGCATTTTTTTCGGGTATTTTTCTGAAACTGAATTAAGAAGCGGGTGTCATAGAAAATATTTGCAGTTCAAATTGGTTTGCGATATGGTCAGATCGGCAGATAAATATTTTGGAGTACTTTGATGGACGGGAAGATGATAGATTTAACAGGTTATCATGGGACCTGTTCTAATTGCATAGAAAGTATAGAGAAACACGGACTGGATCCGGATCAGGTAAAATACAGAGAAGATCACTGGCTGGGACAGGGTGTTTACTTTTTTGAAAATTGGGATAAAGCCATGTGGTGGGCAGAGGATATATCACGGAAGAATAGGAACAGAGGAAGTTTTCCAGTCATTTATCAGGCTGCTCTGTCAGCAAAGGAGTCTGAGGTTCTGGATCTGGATGATGAGAAAGTGGTGGATCAGTTCTACAGCAGGATCCTGAATGTTCAGGCAGAGATAGAAGCGGATGCAAGGGGACGTTATCCTGTTTTTGATGAACAAAAGCTAAGAGCAGTTTATTTTGACTATTATAAAAGAGAATATGGGATTTCGATTATTATCTGTACATTTTCAAAACCTTGTACCAAATCTGGAGTGTACAGGAATAGAGAAGACTTAAAAAAACAAATACGTCTGGTACAGGCTCTTGGTGTATCTTACAAAGAAAAACAAATATGTGTGTCTGAAAAAGAATGCATAGGGAATACTGTTATGGTATATAATGGCGAAGATGAGGTGGTTTAGATGTTTAATAAGGATTTATTTTATGAACTCTGCGAAAAATACGATGTTGAGTTGAGTGATGCCTATGGAAAGCCTGTAATTCGGGTTGACGGATATGTTAGAGAGATTACAGAAGACGATGTGAAGAATATGCTGCCCAGATTTCAGGAATATTTTTGGTATGATGTGTCAGAATCTGTAAAGATGAAGGAACCGGTTATAGAGGTATCTTTTGTGCCGGATGAATTTCCGATTGCATGTTAAGGGAGAAAAACATGAAGGTAGAGACAAAATATGTCAGTCCATTGATTTTGGAGGATATTCTTATCTCTGAAAGCAAATTTAAAAGAGCAGAAGAAGACTTGGAAGATATCAAATTAGGTATAAAGGTAGAAAGAGACATTAAAAAAATATCTGATAATGAATACAGGGTGGAGCTGGCGTTGCTTGTAGCTGATGAGAATGAGAGGATTTCTGCATTTGTAAAGGGGATAGGGCGATTTAGAACAGATCAGGAGAACCAGAGCTTGATTGAAAGGAATACAATTGCGATTATGTTTCCGTATTTGCGGAGTTATATATCGACTCTTACTACTCAGCCGGGTATGGCGCCAGTTGTCTTACCTGCAATAAATATTGTTTCAATGTTACAGGATAAGTGACCTACAGTATAACAGCTGTTGCCAGGGCATTACGCTTATGGCACCGGCTGTTTTTCTGTATTTTCAGGAAAAACGGGTAATTATTTTCAAACTGACAGGAAGAAAACAAAAGAGGTATTGGAGGACGGCCAGCATCATGATCATACCAGAATCAAAGGAAAACAGCATCCAAAAGGAATATTTTAACCAGATTAAATTATCGAAAGCAAACAGGGAGATCGCAGAAAATTATCTTTGCATGGACCAGCCGGAGGATCCGGAGCTTCTGAAGAAAGCGGAGCATCAGGATCTGGCGGCGGCGGTTCGCTGGATCGAGACGAAGGCAGACTATGTGAAATGGCTCCTGAAGAAGAACCGGACGGAAGAGCTGGGGCGTCTGGTCCGTCTGCTGGCGGCGGTGGGCGGATCGACTGCCTGGAAGCCGTTGGTCAGCTACGAATACGGCGCCCGCCTTTCGACACTTGAGAAGACGCTCGCCTGTCTGCAGGGACCCGATGCCGGGGCGCAGAAGATGGCGATTCGAGCAGGACTTTGTGCACTGTCTCTGATCATCGGCAGACCGGAAGACACAAAAGAAGTCTGCCGTTACGGGGAGGAAGACCCGGATGTGTTTTTGGATGCGCTTCGCTACTGTTACAACAGCAGCCAGGCGTCCGGTTCCGAGCAGGAGCGGAATACCTGCATGCTTCTTGAGGCCATGTATCTGTATCACACCGAAAAGGGTGCAGCGCCGGAGACGGTTCGGGATCTGGAAGAAAGGCTGACTGCATCCCTGGAAGACATTATGGCGTTTGAACGGCGGGAGCTTGCCTGCATCCAGGAGTTTGCACGGACCGCGGACCGGGATACTCCGTTTCCCCACCGAATCCTGTCGATCTACAATCAGAGACGGACCGGGACCAATACGCCGGCGCTTATCACAGCGTGCGCGTTTCTGGCGTTTCGGCATTCGGTGCGCTTTGAGATCCTGCTGCGGCTGATGGCGGCTGTTGACCATCGATATCAGGGGAGGAATCTCATGCTTGCCACCTGTATGGGAGTGTCTGAGGAAGCATATTTTGACATGCAGATGGCGCAGTTGGAGGACATGCTGCCGATTCCCGATGAAAATTATGTGATCTGGTGTTTGCAGTATGGATATACGAAGGCAGTAGAACGCATGGCGGTCAAATGTCCGGAGGGCGTCCGGGAGGCGGCGGCAAAAGCGGAATCCAAACTGTACCGGGAGCTGGTGGAAATTCTGCAGAAGACGGATACAGAGATCGGCGACGAGCTGAAGGCGGATTATCAGAAGATGTACGGTGAAAAGATCGCATCGGAGCTCGTACGGAGAGTCAGTCCGGGAAGAGCGGATGCGAAGGAATATCTTCTTGGAAACGGTTCGGCGGAACTGCTGAATCCTTATCTGAAAGAGTGGGGATCCGACCTTTATGAAGAAAGGGAAGTCTATGAGAGGCTTACGGTTCTGAAACGAACGGAACCGTCCATGTACCGGCGGGGAATCGTACTGGAAGCGCTCCGGAAAATGGCGGGTTATTTTGCACATTATCCGGTATTCGATCAGGAACCGGGCGTTCAAAACGAGTATGAGCTTTTGATGGATGAGCGCCAGCTTGGCGGGATTCTTGAAATTTTTGAGGAAGAGGGTATTTCTGTCCGTTGTCAGATAGAGGCGCTTGGCGGCATGGGAGACTGCCTGGACAAAAAAAGGAAGACAAAGTATCTGGACCGGTGCGTGGAGCTGTTTGCCCGGAGAGGAAGAGAAGCGGATGCCGGTCGATGGAAAGAAGAACTGGCGGAAACGGTACAGGAAGGGAGTCCTTCTGCGTGCTGTCTGGCGCTGAAAGTACTGGAACAGTCCGGCGGAGCCGCATACAGGGATCTCTTTCTGGCCTGCGCCGCCGGCGGCACAAAGCAGGTACGTACATTGCTGGTCAGCATCTGCAAAAAATACAGAGAATGGATGCCGGAAGTTCTGGAATTTCTGAAGTCCGGAAAAGTAAAGGAACGGGAATTTGCCGTCCTGCTTCTGGAAGAATGGGGAGATCCCTCCTGTCTGGAGACGGTCCGGGCAGCGTTTGAGCGGGAAAAGAATAAAAAGCTGGCGTCCTCTCTTCAGGAACTTCTTAAGGAACTGGAACAGGAGGCTGGCGGCGCAGACGCGTCACAGTCCGGCAGGGCAAAACGGACGGAGGAAAAGCTGGCGGCAGAGATTTATAAGGGAAGCCGGAAGAAGAAAGTGGAGTGGGTTTTGAGCCTGCCCTTGCCCGCGGTTCACCGAAAGGACGGCGAAGCTGCCGAAGACGCATATCTTCGCGCCATACTGACCGCTTATGCGGTTATGGACGTTCCAGGCGTCAATAAAGACGCATGCCGGCTGGCGAAAGCGCTGGTTCCGGAAGAACTCTCAGCCTATATGCAGGCATTGTACGAAGGGTGGCTGTCCGCGGGAGCGGAGGCAAAGAAACGCTGGGTGCTTTATGCAGTCTCAATTCACGGGGGAAATGCCATGGCGCCGGTTTTGTACAGGCAGATCAAAGACTGGGCGGAGCATTCCCGGGGCGCCATGGCGGCGGAGACTGTTTACGCACTGGCGCAAAACGGCAGTCCGGAAGCGCTGCGCCTGGTGGATCAGATGTCGGGAAAATATAAGTTCCGCCAGGTAAAGAACGCAGCGGGAGAGGCGCTTCGTCATGCAGCGGAGGCTCTTGGCATCAGCCGGGAAGAGCTGGAGGAACGTCTGGTGCCGGTTGATTCGGAGGGTATGACGAAAAAACAGTTAAAGGATATGCTGTCCCGTCAGAAGCTCCGTCTGGAGCAGGAGATGCTGACGGCGTACTTCCGGGAGCCGCAGAAATGGCGGGAACTGTTCGTGGACCGTCCGCTTATGCATTCTTTTGCCATGGGACTGATCTGGGGCGTGTACGAAGAGAAAAAGCTGAGAGGGACGTTCCGGTACATGGAGGACGGTACGTTCAATACAGCCGGGGAGGAAGAATATCCGTTTCCGGAATCCGGACAGATCGGGCTTGTCCATCCGCTGGAGCTGTCGGACAGGGAACTTGAGGCGTGGAAGGAACAGCTTTTGGATTATGAGGTCACACAGCCTCTGGAGCAGCTTTTCCGTCCGGTTTTTCAGGTAAAAGAGGACGAAAAAGAAGAACTGGCGTTCGTTCGGCTGGAAGAGAAAACGCTGAACGGGCTGACCCTGTCCGGCCGTCTTCTCAGGATGGGATGGTTCCGCGGGGAGATTCTGGATGCGGGGTTTTTTGAGAATTATTACCGGATGGACGGAGAACTTGGTGCAGAGCTGACCTTTTCCGGCAGTGTGGTGGGACAGGAAAACGAAGAAATAACAGTAGGAAAGCTGTATTTCTACCATCTGGCGCCTGCAGAATCCGGCAGCGGGAACCCCCGTGCGCTTCGAGAAGAAAACCGATGTCTTTTGAAGGATGTGGATCCGCGGTATTTCAGCGAGATCGTGCGGCAGGCGGCGGAAGCGGTGGGAGGAGAGAAATAACAGACTGGACAGGGAAATGTTCTTGTGAAGGGGCTTCTCCCGTATGAAAATATACTCAGGAAAAACCAACAGGAGAACTTTTTAGACGAGGGTTGCTGATGCAACCCTCGTCTAATAAATCTGATTATACTCTTTAGATCTAACGTTAGTATATACCATTTTCCCTTCAAAATCAATTTTTTTATATTTTTAACCATTCAACATCCGGCTTGACGATTTGTCTTGAATTAACATATACTTCAAAATTTTTTCCATTAACAAACCTCCATTTTTTGATATTATACAACACAGTTACCTGTCATACAAGATTTTTAGAGCCAACTGTATTTCCGACAATTTCTGAAGGCTTTACTTTTTACGGGGTGGGTGGTCTGCGCCCTGGCCCTCTGTGCTCTGCAGCGCTGTGTGGACTGGAGCGGACAGCGGGGCCGTTTTGTCCGTCACAGGCGAACAGACCTGTCCGAATGGGGCGGACAAAACGGCTTCGGTGTCCGATACATTCCATACGAGCGCAGAACACAGAGGGCCAGGGCGCAGACCACCCACCCCGTGAAAAGTAACCTGAAGGCTGCTTTTCACATGTCAACGGACGTCCGGGTGGCGTGGGTGCAAAAGCAACCTCCAAAGTCCGGCATTTTTTTATATTTCTGCATCGAAATGCGGTTTATGGTAATCTAATAGATGTAAACAGACAGACGGGACCCCGGCCGGGCTTCCAGACGGAGGATAAAAGATATGAGTAAATTGGTGAAAAAGGCGCAGCGGGGAGATGCGGAGGCCTTTATCGAATTGATCGAACAGAATAAGACGACGCTCCAGAGGGTCGCTTACGGATATTTCCGGGGAGAGGAGGATGTGGCGGACGTGATTCAGGACACGGTTCTGGATGCGTTTGAACACATAAAGAAGCTGAAAAAGCCGGAATATTTCCGTACATGGCTGGTGCGGATTCTCATGAACAACTGCAACCGGCTTTATAACCAGAACAAAAAGAGCTGCGGACTGGAGGAAATGACGGATGCGGCGGACGAGTCCTGCGGAACGTCGGAAGTGGAGTTTCACGAGCTGCTGTCTTCGCTTCCGGAGGACAGCCGGGTGATCTTCCTGCTGTATTACGGAGAGCAGTTTACGACCAGAGAGATCGGGCAGATGCTGAATATGAAGGAGTCCACGGTCAAGAGCCGTCTGCACCGGGGAAAACAGAAGCTGCGGGTGGAGATGCAGGTTGTATAAAAACAGATCAGGCTATGGGAAATGATGAACAGGAGATGGAAGTATGAGGCAGAAATATACAAATAAAGATTACCGGAGAATACTGGGGATGGATCTGACAGAGTCGGCGCTCGTCCGGAAGAAGATGCAGGAGGCATACCGGACGATCCGTAAGGACAGCTGTCCCGAAAAAAACATGCGGAGAGAAAAGAGCCTGCGGGGACTGATCATGGGCATGTCTGCCGTGGCGGCGGCGCTGGTGCTGAGCATGACGGTATGCGTGGCGAATCCGTCACTGGCGGCGAAACTTCCTTTTATCGGAAATATTTTTGAGACTTTGGGAGCGGATTCCGGTTATGCCGGTGATTTTAAGCAGGATGCGGTGCGGCTGGTGGAACCGGAGGCAGTGCAGGAGGACGGCGCCGTGGACAGTCCTTATGTGCAGACCGACAACGGGATCACTTTTACAATCTCGGAATGCAACTATGAGAGTATGGCGATGTATCTGGCCGTTGGCATCGAGTCAGAGGAAGGATTCAGCGAAGACCTGAGGAATTTTGCCCGCTATCGTTCTTATGAGGAAACGGCGGAGTCGGAGATGGCGGTTTCATACAGCGCGTTGTATATGAAAAGTACATCGGAAGCGGACTTTTCCGCATCTGGAATGGGAATTTATGAGGGCGATCCGGCAAAGGGTACATCCTCCCCCTACTGGATACAGGGAAAATTCGTGGATGAACATACGTTTGCTGGCGTTATCCGGGTGGATCTGATGCACATGGGAATTCTTGACAGGAACGGAGGATGGAGTGAGATCAGGAATGAGGATCTTCCGGATGAATTTGTCTATCACCTGCATGTGACAGAACTTTTTGCAGACTTCAAAGGCGAGCGTCTGTCCGGCAGCTGGGATTTTGCGCTGGATGTAAAACTGAACCGGGAAGCCACCATAAAGAAAGAGATCAACGACACCAATGAGGACGGCATCGGGATCGGAACGGTTACGAAGACCGCTTATGAGCTGTATGCAGAGCTGCTTGTTCCAGAGGGAGCGGACCGGCTGGACTATGTTGTGGCAATCTGCGACGCAGAAGGAAAACCGCTGGAATCCCAGGCGGAATATGCAGAGATCTATTCGGTCTACGGCAGGGACACAGACAGGGTGCAGGTATATGTGGTGGATTATATGACCTACATGGATGAATGCAAGGGCAATAATTACCGCAACCTGCCGGAAAAAGCAGTATACCAGACAGAGGTGGTATTCTAAAGAGAAGATGCCAGTAAAGCGGTCAGTGACTGAAACTCTCTGATACAGGCGCTGCAGGTATTCCCCTGACACAGATAGTAGGCGGCGCCTCTGCCAGGAATCGGGTAATGCCCGGTAAAAGGTGCAGTGCGGGCAAGCTGCTCCTGATTTTCCGGGTTCAGGAACAGGACGGTCAGCCCTGGAATATAATTCCGCCGGAGAAATTCCGTCAGTTCTTCCGGCGTGTCCTGATCCGCAGAGACGCAGACCAGCTGTGCGGAGGGGTAGAGGACGCTGCACATGGCAGACAGTGCAAAGCAGTGTCCGGACGGGTGCATATCGGCTTCTCCGGCAAGGCAGCGCAGGACAGTTTCCTGCTCCCTGCGCCAGCATTCTTCCGCGGTCAGATCAGCCAGAAGAGACAGAACCAGCAAAGCGGCGGAATTGCCGGAGGGAAGCGCCCCGTCCCAGGTTTCCTTCGGGCGGCTGATCAGCGTTTCTGCATCACTGGCATATAGATAATATCCGCCCCGTTCCCGGTCGGAGAACCATCGGATCATCTGTCCGGCGATACAGGCTGCTTTTTCCAGATATCCGGCATCCCATGTGGCCTGATACAGCTCCAGAAGCGCCCAGCCGTAATAAGCATAGTCTTCCAGATTCCCGGTGCCGGCAGCCTCGCCGTCCCGGTACCGGATATGGAGACGCCCGCCGGCATCCGTCAGAGCGGTTTCCAGAAACCGCTGTGCCTTTTTGGCGGCATCCAGCCAGGCAGGCTCCCGGCAGAGAAAGGACGCTCTTGCCAGTGCAGCGATCATCAGGCTGTTCCAGGAGGTCAGGATCTTGTCATCTTTATGCAGGGAAGTACGTGAAAGACGGTACGTATACAGCTTTTCACACAGTTTCTGCATCCGTTCGTCTTTCCATTCGCCTCCGTTCTGTTTCGGGAGATGAGGGATACTTTTTCTTTCGAAATTTCCCTCTTCTGTGATGCCGAAAAAGCGGCAGAAGTCTTCTCCGTCTGATTTTCCCAATACAGCGTATACCTCCGGAGGAGTCAGAGCATAGTATTTTCCTTCCACGCCGTCGCTGTCCGCATCCTGACCGCAGAAAAATCCGCCTTTTTCCCCGGTCAGCTCCCGCAGCACATAGGAAACCGTTTCCCGTGTCACAGAGAGAAACAGCGGTTTCCCTGTGATCTGATAAGCTTCTGCATATGCATAGATCAACAGTGCATTGTCATAAAGCATTTTTTCAAAATGGGGGATCCGCCACTGACGGTCCGTGGAGTAGCGGGAAAACCCGCCGCCGATCTGGTCATAGATACCGCCCTTTGCCATGTGTTCCAGCGTCTGTTCTGCAATTTTCATGGAATGTCCGTCGTGCTCCAGAGCGGCATACCGCATCAGAAAGGTCAGGTTGTGGGGCATCGGGAATTTGGGCGCCTGTCCGAATCCGCCCCATGCAGGATCATAGCTTTTGGACAGTTCGAAGGCAGCCCGCCTGAGAAGTATCCGGGAAGGTTCCCGGCGGGATGATTTTTTTTCGGAAGGTTCGTCCTGCGCACGCAGCCATGAAAGGACTTCTTCTCCGGTACGGGACAGCTTTTCCCTCTGAATGTGCCAGAGTTTTTCCACCTGTGCCAGAAGCTCCAGAAGTCCCGGGTGTCCACAGCGGGAATGTTTCGGAAGATAAGTGCCGGCATAGAAGGGTTTTTGATCCGGCGCCATCAGGATGGTCAGCGGCCAGCCGCCGGAACCGGTCATGGCCTGGCAGACGGACATGTAGACTGCATCCACGTCCGGACGCTCCTCCCGGTCTACTTTAATACAGATAAAGGAACGGTTCAGGACCTGCGCGACCTCTTCGTCTTCAAAAGATTCATGGGCCATCACATGGCACCAGTGGCAGGTGGAGTAGCCGATACTTAAGAAAACGGGTTTATCTTCTTTTGCGGCTGTTTCAAAGGCGCGGCTGCACCAGGGATACCAGTTGACGGGATTGTCCGCATGTTGCAGAAGATAGGGGGATTTCTGGTTTTTTAACTGATTGGGCATGGAGAACTCCTTTCGGCGGTCATGATAGATATGCTTAGTATGGCCTGCCTGAGGGATCCTATTCCTTCTTCCACTCGAGGATTTTTTCCAGCCGTTCCTTTACCTTCTTTTCCTGTCCCTCTTCGGTGGGAAGGTAATATCTGCGCCCTTCCAGGCTTTCCGGAAGACATTTCATCTTTGACAGCTTTTCCTCTGTATCATGGGCGTACACATATCCTTTTCCATAATCCAGTTCTTTCATAAGCCCGGTCGGCGCATTGCAGATCTGAAGAGGCACCGGCTCTGCCGGGAGTTCCTTCACGTCTTTTTTGCAGCTTTCGCACGCCATATACAGGGCATTGGACTTGGGCGCCATGGCCAGGCAGACGACTGCATGGGTCAGATGGACGTCACATTCCGGCATTCCCAGAAAATGACAGGCCTGGTAGACGGCAACAGCGGTCTGGAGCGCCTGGGGGTCCGCCATCCCCACATCCTCACTGGCGAAACGAACCAGCCTTCTTGCAATGTACAGAGGGTCCTCCCCGCCGTCCAGCATCCGGCACAGCCAGTAGACTGCCGCATCCGGATCGCTGTTCCGCATGGATTTGTGAAGCGCGGAGATCAGGTTGTAATGCTCCTCGCCGTTCTTGTCGTAGAGCAGGGAACGGCGGTTCATGCACTGAGAGAGGACTTCTTCATTTACATGAATCTTTCCGGATGTATCCATCTCTCCGTTCAAAACTGCCATTTCCAGCGTGTTCAGCGCGGTTCTTGCATCTCCGTTGGCGAAACGTGCGATGGCTCCAAGATGAGCCGGCTCAATGGCAATCTCCATCATTCCCAGTCCCCTTGGGCTGGTCAGCGCATGAGAGAGGAGTTCCTGAAGGTCTGCCTCTTCCAGCGCCTTCAGTACGAATACCCGGCATCTGGACAACAGAGCGGAATTAATCTCAAAGGATGGGTTTTCTGTGGTTGCGCCGATCAGTATGATGCTTCCTTTTTCCACATAGGGAAGAAAAGCGTCCTGCTGGGCTTTGTTGAACCGGTGGATCTCATCCGTGAACAGGAGCGTTCGAAGTCCCATTCTGCGGTTCTGCTCCGCCTGAGCCATGACATCCTTGATCTCCCGGATTCCGCTGGTCACTGCGCTGAATTCCACAAAGCCGGCCTGTGTCCTGCCTGCAATGATCCGCGCCAGGGTGGTTTTGCCCACGCCGGGCGGTCCCCAGAAGATCATGGAGGAGATCTGATCTTTGTCAATGAGCTGGCGCAGGATCTTCCCTTTGCCCAGCAGATGCTTTTGCCCCACATATTCATCCAGCGTCTCCGGCCGCAGCCGGCTTGCCAGAGGCGCGCTTGTCTTTCGGTCGTCAAACAGGCTTAACTGTTCCATGGTATTCTCCCTTTTCCGTAACTGTTTTATGCGAATGTCTGTTCTGTCTCTATCATAACGCATTTTTCAAAAAAGTACAATCTGTTCAGGATGCCTGTTTTACGATCCGGTATTATTACGGTTACTTTTCACGGGAGGCGGTCTGCGCCCTGGGCCTGTGTGCTCTGCAGCGCTGTGTGGACTGAAGCGGACAGCGGAGTCGTTTTGTCCGTCACAGACGAACGGACCTGTCCGAATGGGACGGACAAAACGGCTTCGGTGTCCGCTTCACTCCATACGAGCGCAGAACACACAGGCCCAGGGCGCAGACCGCCCACCCCATGAAAAGGCAGCCTCTTATCTGCTCACTGCGGGCGTTCTGGTAATGTTGTGCTTCTCTTTCCGGACGGAATATTGTATACTGATAACGGAATCATAAAGATACTGCCGGGAGGTTTATTATGTTTCGGAGACTGTCCGTTTATTTTAAAGAAATGTATCCGATTGTGCCCCGGTTTCTGCTGGGGCTTATCATATTTGGAGAGATCCATTTCATAATTCTGTTAAATGCCGGGATCCGAACCTTCCGTCTCGGATTCCAGGAGCTGATCGGCGGTTTCACGGTATTCAGTTTTCTTCTGTGGCTGCGGATCGCAGATGACTTTAAAGATTATGAACTGGACTCAAGGCTTTTTGCGCACCGTCCGCTGCCGTCCGGCAGAGTTCATAAAAAGGATCTGGCTGTTTTTGTAGCAGCACTGATTGCAGTGACTGTTCTTCTGAATCTGTGTTTTATGAACAATTTCGGGTTCTTTCTTTTTCTATATATCTATGGAACATTGATGTCTCTGTGGTTTTTCAGTAAGAAAAAGATACAGAAGAGCCTTCCGCTGGCGCTTGTCACCCACAATCCGGTGCAGATGATCATGAATGTGTATATCATTTCCTTTACCTGCTTTAAATATGAACTGCCGCTGTTTACATGGGTCAATTTTCTCGCCGCGTGGACGCTGTATTTTCCGGCGCTGATCTGGGAGATCTCCCGCAAGATCCGGGCGCCGGAGGACGAGACGGAATATGTCACCTATTCGAAACTGTTCGGATACAAAAAGCCCGTGCAGTTTGTTCTGATTCTGACGTGGGTGGACATTGTCACCAATTTTCTTCTGGTGTGGAACTTAAATAAGCTTACGGTTGCGGCGCTGTTACTGGACGTCTCCTGGATGACTATAAAATTTCTGCAGTTTATCAAGGATCCGACACGGTTTGCGATCGTGGATAAAGTGGAACGTTATACCTACATCCAGGAATCGCTGATGCTTTTGACCATACCGGTCTATCTGCTGTGGGGGAAGCTGTAGTATGATCATTGATTCGGGTAATTATAAAAATCATGCATTGGGTTCCAAAGCAGAAAACCTGTTCCGGCTTCTTGAGAACGGGTATCCGGTTCCGCGTTTTTTCTGCGTGGGCGAAGACTTTCAGGACGAAGAAGTCATGGATTATCTGGACCGGCATTTTCCCGGGACGCCTTTCTTTTCCGTGCGTTCCTGCGCATCGGCGGAAGACGGAACGGAATATTCTTTTGCAGGGCAGTTTCGGACGTTTTTAAGAGTGCGGCGGGAGGAGATCGGCGTCTGCATCCGAAAGGTGCTCTGTGGAACAGAGACGGATGAGGTCCTGGAGTACTGCTGCCTTCACCATATAAAACGGGAGAAGATCCGCATGCATGTGATCGTTCAGGAGATGATCGAAGCGGACCGGTCCGGCGTGCTGTTCACAGTCAACCCGCAGGGAATCCTGAATGAGTCTGTGATTGTTGTGGGAGCGGGGACAGGGGATCAGGTGGTGGAGGACCGGACGGATACAACGGCCTATTATTATAATCAGACGGACCACAGCTGTTATTATGAACAGACCGGGGGTTCGCCGCTGCTTGGTGAAGACGAGATCCGTAAGCTGCTTCTTGTATCCGGACGGATCCGTAAGCTGTTCCGGACGGAATGCGACATGGAATACGCCATAAAAGACGGCAGGATCTTTCTTCTTCAGGTGCGGCCGGTGACGGCGCTGAAAAAGAATGCGCCGGTCATCATTCTGGATAACAGCAATATTGTGGAAAGCTATCCTGGAATCACCCTTCCTCTGACGCAGAGTTTTATCCGGGAAGCCTATTATCAGGTGTTCAAAAGTCTGCTGCTTCGCCTGACCGGTGAACTAAAGACCGTCCGGAGGATGGACGAAGTTTTAAAAAATATGGTGGATATGGCCAACGGGCGCGTCTACTACCGTATCAGCAACTGGTATGATGTGCTGTGCCTGCTTCCGTTCAGTAAAAAGATCATACCGGTCTGGCAGGAAATGATGGGAGTGGGAGAGAAGGCGGTAAGTACCGGCCTGCAAAAGAAAGCCGGAGTGTATACAAAAGCGAAGGTTTTTGTTTCCTTTTTCCGGCTGCTGTTGACCTGTCCGAAGGAGATGAAGCGACTGGACGGGTATTTTGCAGAGATCATCCGGCGTTTCGAATCCATGGATACCGATACAGAGAATAATCAGGATCTTTTGGCATATTATCATACACTGAAGGATATGACGGTAAAACGGTGGGACCTGACGCTGGTAAACGATATGTATGCCTTTCTGTTTACCGGGCTTCTGAAAGCCCGTCTGAGGATGCGGCGTGTTCCGGATTACGAACTGGCGGCCAGCCGCGCCATTTCCGGTTTCCATTATCTGGAAAGCCTTGGACCCGTTCAGGAGCTGTACCGCCTGGCAGAGCAGGCGGCGGCAGAGGGGAGGCTGGAAGAGCTTGGGAAGATCCGGACCCGGGAAGAATATGACAGATATACAGACCATGCGGATTCTTCTTTTGTCCGTCAGATGCAGGCGTATATCCGGAAGTTCGGAGATCGGAACGTAGAGGAGCTGAAACTGGAAAGCAGGACCTTCCGGACGGATCCGGCGCTGTTGGTCCGGCGTATCCTTCAGTATGCGGATGTTCCTGATGCGGACAGAATACATACGGCGCAGAAGCAGGAAAGGCTGCATCTGGACCGGCTGTCCCGGTTTCTGGCAGGCCGCGCGGCTCTGGGCATCTGCAACCGGGAAAAGTCCCGTCTGAACCGGAGCCGTTTATACGGAATGATGCGCACGCTTGCAGTTCAGATGGGAATCAATCTGCATGGCAGAGGACAGATGGAAGAGCCGAGGGATATTTTCTGGCTTGGCATTGAGGAAATCGAAAGGGCATCTGCCGATTCTTCATGGAAGCTACAGGAGATGATTGCCCAAAGGAAAGAAGAGTATGAAGGCTTTCGCTCGCTTCCGGCCTGGTCCCGGCTTGTTTTTTCCGGAAAAGTGGTGAACAGACATCCGACAAAGGCCCGGAGTCAGAAGAATGTGAGGGAAAAGAGCGTCTTTACCGGTACGGCCTGTTCGCCGGGGACTGCAGAAGGCGAAGTGCTGCTGGTGGGGGAAACGTCGCTGGAAATGGATACAAAAGACCGGATTCTGGTCACCCGGATGACGGATCCCGGATGGGTGTTTCTGATCGCCGGCGCCAGAGCCATTGTCTCTGAAAAGGGTTCTCTTCTGTCTCACACGGCCATCATCTCCCGGGAACTTTTAAAACCTGCCGTCGTGGGGATTCCGCATATTACGGAATATCTGAAGGATGGAGACCGCATACGGGTTGACGGAGATTCCGGGACGGTGACGCTTCTTGGAAGAAACGGCGGTTTTTCTGTTTCCGGAAAGGAAAGAACATATGAAAACGATCAGTGAATATTTAAATGAGGATTACGGCAAATGGGCGGACCGTCCGTGGATTCATACCAGACAGGGGGACGGCTGGCAGGCCTGTACATTTGGCGGGGCCATCGACGAGATTCGAAGCCTTTCCAGAACGCTTCTGAAGAAGGGGTTTCAGAATAAGAATCTGATGCTGTGTTCTGAAAATTCCAGAGAGTGGTTTCTTCTGTATCTTGGCATTATGGGCTATGTGGGAACATGCGTGCCGGTCGATCCCACCTGGACAGAGTATGATCTTTCACATACGCTGTCGGTGATTCCGGTATCGGCGGTCTTTTATTCCCGGAAACAGAAAAACCGTATGAGGACGATGAAAGAGGAACATCCGGACGTCTCCTGGTTCTGTATCGAAGATGCAGTTCCCCTTCTGATCAGGGAGGGGCAGGCGCCCGGCTGTCCGCCTGCGGGCAGGGAGGATATGGACCGGACTGCCATGATCCTGTTTACTTCCGGCACTACGGATGTACCAAAGGCGATTCCGCTCACGCAGAGAAACCTGTTTGCCAACTGGGATACGCTGTATCGGCGGACGCCCATGACAGAATGCGACGTTTCCTGCGTATTTCTGCCGTTTCATCATGTCTATACCGGAGTGGCGAACCTGCTGTATACGATCATCTCCGGCATGCAGCTGTTTCTCTGCACGGATCGGAAGCGTATGATACAGGATCTTCTGGAAGTGCGTCCGACCGTCGTCTGTACCGTTCCGCTGTTTCTGTATCGGATGTATGACGCCATGACGGATGAGCTTCTGGAGGCGCTGCGCCATATCCGGTTCCTGTACTGCGGCGGGAGCTTTACCGATCCGGCCGTGAAACGGTATTTTATCCGGCAGGGCGTCTGTCTTCTGGAAGCTTATGGAACGACGGAGACCTCTTCTGTCATTGCCCTTGCCGTCCCGGGGGATCCGGATCTTGTTTCCAACGGAGTGGTTTTTGAAAATCTGGAAGTCCGGATTCTGGATCCCGATGAAGAAGGAATCGGCGAGATACTTGTAAGAGGGGAAAGCGTATCGGGCGGTTATCTGGATCAGAACGGCTGTTATTCGGAATTCGACCAGGACGGTTTTTATCATACCGGTGATCTGGGAAGGCTGTCGGATACCGGACATCTGTATCTGAAGGGCCGGAAAAAGCGCATGATCCTGACGGCCAACGGCAAAAATGTCTACGTGGACGAACTGGAGGAGCTGATTCTGAAGCATCCGAAGATTAAAGCGGCGAGGGTTTTCGAACAGAATTATCATCCTGCTGCAACCGTAACCAGCGACCTGCCGGAAACAGAGGTACAGGCGTATATGGACCAGGTGAACCGGTGTCTGCCGCCCTATAAGCAGATCCGGAAAATATACATAAAACCGGATCTTCCGGAAGGGAGGATCAAATGAGTTATACCGTGTTGGAAATTTCCGGAAAAGAAGCGCTCATTCGTAAATTTCTGGAGCTTCCCGGCCGTCTTTATTCGAAAAAAGAGATCATGCAGCAGCCGGAAGAAGAGCGCAGAATTCTGGAAGGAACCCATGTGCTCAGCCATTATTTCACCGTGTTTCCCCTGCTTGTGCTGGATGAGGGCGGCACTGCCGTAAGCCGGGCGGTACTGACGGTCTATCCGGAGGACCCGGAAGCTTATCTCGGGTTTTTTGAAAGCGAAGATCTTACAGAGGCTGTAAAGCTTCTGCTCAAAAAGGCCGGAACCATTGCGGCGTCTCAGGGGTGTGTGAAGATTACCGGGCCGGTCGACGCCTCCTTCTGGATCCGTTATCGGTTCAAGGCGAACTGCTTTGAACATTCCTATACCGGGGAACCGTATAACCGGAGCTACTATGTACGACTGTGGCAGGAAGCAGGGTATGAGATTACAGAACGGTATTATTCCAATCATTACCGCATAGTTGGGCGTACTTACCAGAATCCGGTATTTTCCTCAAGGCTTCAACAGAAACTTAAGGAGGGGTATGAGATCAAAAGCCCTTCCCCCAGGACCTTTGCCTGTACGCTGGAGGAAGTTTATGATCTTCTGATTGAGCTTTACCGGAGCTTTCCGGTGTATAAGCCGGTCAGCCGGGAGGAATTCTCATCGCTCTACAGCTATCTTAAATCATTGATTCGCTGGCCCATGGTGAAAATGGCGTATTATCAGGGGAAAGCGGTGGGATTTTTCATCAGCATTCCTGACTATGGGAATACCATCTATGGGAGGCTTTCGCCTGTGGATTATATCCGCATTCTGCGAAACCGCGTAAAACCGCGCTCCTATGTTATGCTCTACATGGGGATCGACGCCTCCCACCGGGGACTGGGAAAAGCCATGGCAGAAGCCATTAAGGAAGAACTTAAAGCCGCCGGCGTTCCCTCCGTTGGCGCGCTGATCCGTCAGGGAAATGTCAATCGGGATTATTTTCAGGAACTGGTGGATTATGAATACGAATACGTGCTGCTTGGCAGATCCGTATGACAGAGACGTGGAATAAGGACTTTGAAGGCGGCCGGGCACAGGGCGGGGCAGAAGGCAGATAAGGAGCATAAAATGAGTGATTTCATAAAAATAGGCGTTTTCATCGTTACAGAGATTCTGATTATCCGGGTGGTCAATCTGATTTTCAGATTTATGTCAAAAAAACATAATTCCGTTCATCTGAGATTTACGAAGAGTGTGGTCAATGTCATGTTCAGCGTGGTTATTATCTACAGTCTTCTACAGCAGTTTGAGGTGACGAGGGATATCAGCAAGGCGCTGCTGCAGAGCGGTTCCCTGATGGTGGCGATTGCCACTTTTGCAGCGCAGCAGGCTCTGGCCAATGTAATCAGCGGACTTTCCCTGTCCGTATCCAGACCCTATAATGTAGATGAAAAGATAAGAGTTGTTCAGGGCAGCAGCGTGATTGCGGAGGGCATTGTAAAGGACATTACGATCCGGCATACGATCATCCGGCAGTTTAACGGGGAATGCTGTATTGTACCCAATTCCGTCATGGACGCCGCGGTGATCACCAATACCAACTTTATTGAAAATGTAGGAAATTTCATGGAGATCGAGATTTCCTATGATTCGGACATTGACAAGGCCATGCAGGTAATGCAGAGGATCTGTATAGAACATGAACTGACGCTGAATACAGAAGAAAATAAAGTATTTATCAAAACCTATACTTCAAACGGGATTGTTCTGAAGACGACCGTATGGACACAGAATCTGGATGACAGCTTTCAGGCATGCAGCGATATCCGGGCGGAGCTGGTGAAAGGATTCCGGGAGAATGGAATCACGATTCCGTATCAAACAGTGACTGTGCTGGGTAACGACCAGTGACATTCCGGAAGAAAAACTGCGAACTGTGACTTGACAAACCATTGGTTCCCGTATATACTTTACCCGAAATAGTTTGATAATCAAAATAATATCGCGGAATAGAGGATGGAAAATGAACGCAAAAATCATCGGGACCGGGTGGGAACTGCCGGCATATGAAGCGGATAACAATTATCTGTCGACGATCATGGATACCAGTGATGAGTGGATCACAGAACGTACCGGAATCCGGAAACGGCATCTGGCGAAAGAGGAGACTACTACGTCGCTGGCAGCAGGGGCGGCCGGGAAGGCTCTGAAAGCCTCCGGACTCAGGGCAGAGCAGATCGATCTTCTGATCGTGGCGACGATCACGTCGGACACGGAGACTCCCAGCACTGCCTGCCGGGTTCAGGCGGAACTGGGCGCTGTGAATGCGGTGGCATTCGATATTAATGCTGCATGTTCCGGTTTTCTGTATGCCATACATACAGCAGACGCATTTATCAGAAGCGGCATTTATAAAAATGCCCTGCTGGTCGGAGCGGAGACCTTGTCGAAACTGGTGGACTGGACGGACCGGAGTACCTGTGTTCTTTTTGGAGACGGAGCCGGGGCTGCAGTCCTCACATCATCGGAACAGGGCGGGGTGACTGCGCAGACAGTGGGAAGCGACGGAAGCAGATGGGAGGTGCTCTCGTGTACGGGGCGTTCCAATCATAATCCCATATGCCAGGAACCGGCGGGTCCCGGCTTTCTTCAGATGAACGGTCAGGAGGTATTTAAATTTGCCATAAAAACTGTTCCTCTCTGCATTGAGGATGCACTGGAACAGGCGGGGATTCCCGCAGAAAAAGTAACTTATTTTCTTCTGCATCAGGCGAATAAACGGATCATCCAGTCGGTGGCAAAACGCCTGAAGCAGTCGGAGGACAAGTTTCCCATGAACATTGACCAGTGCGCCAATACGTCGGCAGCAAGTCTTCCGATCCTTCTGGCGCAGATGGATGAACAGGGACGGCTTCATTCGGGAGATATTCTGGTTCTGTCCGGATTCGGGGCGGGTCTGACCTGGGGCGCCTGCGTGATGGAATGGTAATGCGGCTGCTGTTCGGGGGAGCAGCCCGGTTCACAGACTGGCCGCTTCCGTGAACAGTAATATAATGCGGGTAAAATTTGAAAAAACATATTGACAAAACAGATAGGCAACTATATACTTTGATTGTCAAAGTAATTAAATGAAAACAGATATAAAAGGAGATCATTACAATGTTGGAGAAGATTAAAGAAATGGTAGCAGAGCAGTTGAATGTGGAAGCGGCAGACCTGACTGCAGGGACTTCCTTTAAAGATGATCTGGGAGCGGATTCTCTGGATCTGTTCGAGCTGGTGACAAACCTGGAGGATGAGTATGAGATCGAGATCCCGTCCGAGGAACTTGAGAATCTCACGACAGTAGGCGCGGTTGCAGATTATCTGAAAGCCAAAGGGATCGAAGAGTAGGGAATCGTAAGGAATCAAGGAAGAGGAAAGCAGGTGTCTGTTTATGAAGACAAGAGTTACGGAACTGTTGGGAATAGAGAAGCCGATCATCCAGGGAGGTATGGCGTGGGTGGCAGAGTCCCATCTGGCGGCGGCTGTATCGGAGGCAGGCGGCTTCGGACTGATCGGTGCGGCGAATGCACCGGCGGATGTGGTGCGGAATTATATCCGTGAGGCAAAGGAACTGACGGACAGACCCTTTGGCGTCAATATCATGCTGCTGAGCCCTTTTGCGGATGATATCGCTCAGGTAGTGGTGGAAGAAGGCGTCGCAGCGGTAACCACAGGGGCCGGTAATCCGGAGAAATACATGGCGCAGTGGAAAGATGCAGGGATCAAGGTTATCCCGGTGGTGGCATCCGTAGCTCTTGCAAAGCGTATGGAGCGTTGCGGGGCAGACGCAGTGGTGGCGGAGGGAACAGAGTCCGGCGGGCACATCGGCCAGGCGACGACCATGACGCTGGTGCCCCAGGTAGTGGACGCCGTGACCGTTCCGGTGATCGCAGCGGGCGGCATTGCAGACGGAAGGGGTTTTGCAGCAGCCATGATGCTGGGCGCGGAGGCGGTCCAGATGGGGACCCGGTTCTGCGTATCCGACGAATGTGTGATCCATGAGAAATACAAGGAGCGTATCCTGAAGGCAAAGGACATCGATTCTGAGGTAACCGGCAGGAGCCATGGGCATCCGGTCAGAGGACTTCGCAACAGGATGACCCGGGAATACCTGAAGCTGGAGGCGGAGGGCGCTTCCTTTGAAGAACTGGAAAAGCTGACGCTGGGCGGTCTTAGAAAAGCAGTCGTAGAAGGCGACACGGATAACGGATCTGTTCTTGCGGGCCAGATCGCAGGTATGGTGAACCGGCGCCAGAGCTGCCGGGAGATTATTGATGAGATCATGGACCAGGCGGAGCTTTTGCTGAAATTAAAATAGGACCGGAAGATACAGCCGGCATACGGCGCAGATGCCGCAGGCGGACTGTATGAGGCTGGTGCACGGAAAGAAGGAGGACTGCTGTGCAGGATGGCATGGCAGTCCCTGTTTTCAAATAGAAATTTTGATATTCAAAGGAAATGGACGGGAGAGATCGGTAAGATGAGTAAGACAGCATTTGTATTTCCAGGACAGGGCGCACAGTATGTGGGCATGGGAAAGGATTTTTATGAAGCATTTCCGGAGTGCCGGGAAGTGTTTGAGACGGCTTCCGAGGCGTCGGGACTTGACATTGCGAAGCTTTGTTTTGAAGAAAATGAACAGATCAATCAGACAGAATATACACAGATCTGCATGCTTGCCGCGGAGATGGCGGTGCTCCGGGCCGTGGAGGGAAAAGGCATACGCTCTTCTGTGAATGCGGGTCTGAGCCTGGGCGAATACGGCGCACTGGTGGCATCGGGGGCCATGGGGCTTAAGGATGCTTTTAAAGTTGTGCGCAGGCGCGGGATTCTTATGCAGGAAGCGGTGCCTGCAGGGGGCGCCATGGCAGCAGTCCTGGCCATGGATGCGGCAAAGATCGAGGAGGTCTGCGGACAGACGGAAGGGATCGTATCTGTTGCAAACTATAACTGCCCGGGGCAGATCGTGATTACCGGAGAAGAGGATGCGGTGGATGCGGCATGCGAAGCGCTGAAGGCAGCCGGAGCAAAGAGGACCATACGCCTGAATGTAAGCGGTCCGTTTCATTCACAGATGCTTTCGGAGGCCGGCGAGAAGCTTATGGAGGTCTTGGCGGAGGTAGAGCTTACGGCATTTGACACGCCGTATATTACCAATGTGACGGCGGGCTATGTGACTTCCACAGACGGGATCAAAGAGCTTCTCTGCCGTCAGGTGTCCTCCAGTGTGCGCTGGCAGCAGTCCATGGAGCGCATGATCGCAGACGGCGTGGATACGTTCATCGAGATGGGACCGGGGAAAACACTGTCCGGTTTTATGCGGAAGATCAGCCGGGATGTGAAGATGATGAATATTGAGAACATGGCAGATTTTGAGAAGGTCATGGCTGCACTGTAAAAATGCTGTTGTTTATAAGAGGAGATTTGTAATGCTGGAAAATAAAATTGCCCTGGTTACCGGGGCGGCAAAAGGGATCGGCCGTGCCATTGCGCTGGCGCTGGCGGCAGAGGGGGCGACCGTGGTCGTCAATTATAACGGATCCGCAGAGAGAGCCGAAAAGACTGTGGAGGAGATCCGTGCGCTGGGGGCGGACGGATGCGCATATCAGTGCAATGTGGCGGATACGCAGGCAGCGCTTTCTATGATCAAAGAAGTGACTGCAAAATACGGCAGTCTGGATATTCTGGTTAACAATGCGGGGATCACAAGAGACAACCTGATCATGAAGATGTCGGAAGAAGATTTTGACGCAGTGATAAACGCCAATCTGAAAGGCTGTTTTAACACCATCAAGGCGGTGAGCCGCCAGATGCTGAAGCAGCGGTCGGGGCGCATCATCAATATTACATCCGTATCCGGTATTCTTGGCAATGCAGGACAGGCCAATTATGCGGCGTCCAAGGCAGGCGTCATCGGTCTGACCAAGACCATGGCGAGAGAGCTGGCAAGCCGCGGGATCACAGTGAACGCGGTGGCGCCGGGATTCGTGGATACGGACATGACTCAGGTGCTTTCCGACAGCGTGAAGGAAGCGGCGACGGCTCAGATCCCTCTGGGACGGTTTGGGAAGCCGGAGGATATCGCCAATATGGTGGCTTATCTGGCTTCGGAAAAGGCAGCCTATATCACAGGGCAGATCATCAGTGTAGACGGAGGTATGGCGATCTAATGAGAAGAGTAGTTGTGACTGGAATGGGAGCGATCACTCCCCTTGGACTGAATGTAACGGATTATTTTGAAAATATCAAGGCCGGCAATCATGGATTCGGCATCATTTCCAAATTTGACGCCTCTGAGTACAAGGCCCATGTGGCGGCGGAGGTCAAAGGCTTCTCTGCGAAGGAATTTATGGATTTTAAAGCGGCAAAGAGGATGGAGCCCTTCTCCCAGTACGCGGTGGCGGCGGCGAAGGAAGCCATGGAGCAGGCGGGACTTGACATGGAAAAAGAGGACGCCTACCGGGTGGGCTGCTCTATTGGCTCCGGCATCGGAAGCCTGGAGGTGATTGAGCGGGAATACACCAGGCTGAATCAGAAAGGACCCAACCGTGTGGCGCCCCTGATGGTGCCTTTGATGATCTCCAACATGGCGGCAGGAAATGTGTCGATCGCATACGGCTTAAAAGGAAAAAGCCTGAATGTGGTGACCGCCTGCGCCACCGGAACCCACTCTATCGGCGAGGCATACCGGAGCATCCAGACCGGTGATGCGGATGTGATGCTGGCAGGCGGCACGGAGAGCTGCATCTGCCCCACCGGCGTGGCGGGATTTGCGGCGCTGACGGCGCTCTCCGGCAGCGAGGACCCGGACCGCTGTTCCATTCCGTTTGATAAAGACCGGGACGGCTTTGTCATGGGCGAGGGTGCAGGCGTGGTCGTTCTGGAAGAGCTGGAGCATGCGAAGAGCCGCGGAGCCAGGATCCTGGCGGAGGTCGTGGGCTACGGCGCTACCAGCGACGCGTACCATATTACTTCCCCGGCGGAGGACGGCATGGGTGCGGCGACGGCCATGAAATGGGCGGTGGAGGAATCCGGCGCTGCCATGGAGGATATCATGTATATCAACGCCCATGGGACCAGCACCCATCACAACGACCTGTTTGAGACCCGCGCCATCAAACTGGCGTTCGGAGCGCATGCGAAAGAGATGAAAGTCAATTCCACCAAATCCATGATCGGGCATCTGCTGGGAGCCGCAGGAGCCGTAGAGTTCATCACCTGCGTCAAGGAGATGGAAGAGGGCTTCGTCCATGTGACGAGAGGACTGGAAAACCCGGACGAGGAGCTGGATCTGGATTACGTACAGGGCGAGGGCGTGAGCATGGAGCTGACTTACGCACTGTCCAATTCTCTGGGATTCGGCGGGCATAACGCCAGCATCCTCATCAAAAAATACGAAGCCTAGGGCCGCGGAGGAAGCAGTATGACAATGGATATCAAGGAGATTATGGAAATCATCCCCCACAGGCAGCCGTTTCTTCTGATCGACCGGATCGAAGAACTGGAACCGGGAAAAAGAGCTGTGGGAAAGAAATGCGTCACGTATAACGAGCCGTTTTTCAACGGGCATTTTCCGCAGGAGCCGGTCATGCCGGGCGTCCTGATCCTGGAAGCGCTGGCACAGGTGGGAGCCGTGGCGATCTTAAGCCAGCCGGAGAATAAGGGAAAGACCGCATATTTCGGAGGAATCGACAAGGCGAAATTCAAAAAGAAGGTCGTGCCGGGGGATGTGCTGGTTCTGGAGCTTGAGATCGTCAAACAGAAGGGTCCCATCGGCGTGGGGAAGGCTGTGGCGACGGTGGACGGCAAGGTGGCGGCAACGGCAGAGATGACTTTTGCAGTGGGATAGATTGTAAAAAAATGTCTTTTTTTGTATTTTCAATCTTTGTGGGATGTGGTATACTCTTTTTGTAACCGGTGACAGAGCAGCAGGAAGATTGCAAAGGAGTGTGAGCACAATGACCCTGACAAAAGAAGATTTGTCAGCCATCTCCCAACTGCTGGACGTAAAGCTGAAAGCAGAATTACAGCCGATAAAAGCCGATATCCGGGATATCAGTCCGCATCTTGAGAAAGTGGACGAGCGTCTGGATGCACTGGGGCAGCGCTTGGATGCACTGGAACAGCATCTTGAGAAAGTGGACGAGCGTCTGGATGCACTGGGGCAGCGCTTGGATGCACTGGAACAGCATCTTGAGAAAGTGGACGAGCGTCTGGATGCACTGAAACAGCATCTTGAGAAGGTGGATGAGCGTCTGGATGTACTGGAACAGGATCTCAGGAATGTGAAGATGCATCTTGAGAATGTGACGGACAGAAACATCCAGTTGCTGTCAGAAAACTATGTACCGGCAGCAAAGCGGTATGAGCAGGCAGCTGAGCAGATGGAAGCGATGCAGGATGATATTGATATCCTCAAGAAAGCAGTTGCAGAGCACAGCGCAAAATTACAGAAGATTTCATAAAGATTATGAATCAGATAAACGGAAGATAAGGAAGTGCAGAACCTGTTGAGCAGTCAGCGGTTTTGCACTTTTTGCATGTTCGTGCAACATTTCCGGATTTCTGCGGCTCTGTTTTAGTAAGTGATGAAATTCGGTTATGAGATTCCGGAGGCGAGGTGGAGGAATGGAACGATTTATGGAACTGTATCAGACCGTATACTGTGATCTGTATCGTCTGGCTTATTATTATATGGGAAACGCGGAAGATGCAGAAGATGCGGTACAGGATGCAGTATTGTCCGCTTATGAGCATTTTGGAAATCTGAGAAAGGAAGCCTCCTTTCGCTCATGGATTTTCCGCATCCTGGTTAACTGTTGCAGGAAGAGTCTGAAAAAAAGAGGACGAAAAGATCTTCCGCTCGAAGATCTGGCAGAGATAGACCGGCACAGTCCGATGCCCCAGACAGAGGTGCTGGAACTTCTGGACATTTTGAGCAGGGAAGAGCGGCTGATTGTGCTGCTGACGGTTTTTGGAGGCTATAAAGGAGAAGAGATAGCCAGGCTTCTGCACAGGAATCACAGTACTGTCCGTTCCAAATACCGAAGGGCGCTGAAAAAACTGGAACAGGAAATCGTCCGGGAAAATGGAAGCGGGTATCGGCGCCTGAAGAGTCGGGGAAAGGAAGTGCGGAAATGAGAGACAACAGAAGTATCGAAGATTTATTACGAAAAAGCGGAGAAGAGCTGAAGATCCCGAAGAAACTGGAAGCAGGGCAGATGCGCAGAACTCTGGAGGAGTATGAAGAAACCAGGGAGAAAAAACGATATGGCTTTCCTGTAATCCGGTATTCTGTACTGGCATCGGCCGCCTGTTTTTTCCTGACAGCCGGTATTCTGTTTGGGAGTTGGCAGGCGGGAAGATCTCTGCCCGGCGGGAACTCTCTGACGCAGGGTAGTCAGAAGCAGGAGGAGGCGGAGCATCAGGATCCGGCGACCGAGACATCGGAAACGGAACAGGAACTGCCGGGGCTTTCGGATCGGTCCTATGAAGAGATCTATGCCTGCCTGTCTGAAAACTGGAAGGCGGACGACGCCGTAACCAGAGGTTCGGAAAAAGAAGAAATGGCTTTTACAGAAGAAGCCGACGATCTGGCAGCAGCAGGCGCAAAGATGCAGTCGAAGGAATCCGACGCCGCTTTTGGAAAAACCAATACTCAGGCAGAACAGATCGATGAGGCGGATCAGATTAAAAATGACGGCAGGTATCTGTACCAGATTGCCGCAAAACGGCAGGAAGGTGAGAGCGGGACAGATGCTTTTAGAACCGGAATCCAGATTCTGGATACAGAAGGAGGGCTTGCAGAAACGGCGTTTATAGATGATTTTGACTGTCCGGAGGAATTTTATGTATGGGAGGATCTGCTGATTGTCATTGAAAATAAATATTATGATTATGCTTCTTTGCCAGCTGTTTCAAAAAAAGGAGCGTTCATGGAAGATCTCGAGATCTGCGGCGTTTTCAGCGGGGAGCAGGCCTACCATGAAATCAGCGTCTATCAGATTGCAGACAGGAGCCGGCCCAGAAAACTGAAAACCTTTACTTTGCAGGGAAGGTATGAAAGCTCCCGTATATCAGAAGGGTATTTTTATGAAATCAGCCGTTTTACAGCAGGTCCGGGAGAAGGAGCACAGGATTATGACGCGTATATTCCGTCGCTGGATGGAAGGCGTATGGAAGCAGACCGGATTCTCTGTCCGGCTGATCCTGACGGAAGCGATTATCTGGTGCTGGTTTCCGTTGATCTGTCAAATCCGGTTTCCTTAACAGACAGCCGTGCAGTGCTCGCAGGTTCCGGTACGTATTATGTAAGCAGTGAAAATATCTATGTGGCATGGTATCAGTCTGTCTATGAAAGAGAAATTACAGAGGCAGGGAAGATACAGGATATGACGCGGCTTTTGCGTTTTTTTTATCGGAAGGGAAGGTTTTATGCTCAGGCATCCGGACAGGTTCCCGGAAATGTGGAGAGCAGTTTTTCCATGGATGAATATGAAGGGAACCTTAGGATTGCGGTAACCGTACAGGAATACGAAGCGAAGGAGATCCGGGATGACCGGACCGGCGAACGTCTGGGGTTTGATTATGGAGAAGCCAGAGAGAACAATGCTCTGTATATTCTGGATCCGTCTCTGGCAGTCTGCGGGAAGGCCGAAGGACTGGCAGAAGGAGAGATCATCCGTTCCGTCCGTTTTCTTGGAAACACAGGTTATATTGTGACTTTTCGAAGGACAGATCCTCTTTTTGCCGTTGATCTGTCAGATCCCGAACATCCGGAAGTCCTGGGGGAACTGAAGGTAAGCGGTTTTTCAGAATACCTTCATGTTTACGGGGAAGGCCTTCTGCTTGGGATCGGTATGGAGGCGGACGAAGAATCCGGACGGGAAGAGGGGATGAAACTGTCCATGTTTGATATTTCTGACCCGGCAGAATTAAAGGAAGTATCCAGATTCCGGCTGGAGGACTATGACTACAGCGAAGCTCTGTGGGACCACCGGGCAGTACTGATAGATACTGGAGAGAATATTCTGGGTTTCGGAGCGGAAGGATGGAGAAATGGAGAACATTATGCGGACTATTTTCTGTTTTCCTTTGAAGACGGGGTTTTTGTACAGACGCTGAAAGCCGATGCCCGGCTGGAGGACGGGAGCTGCGGAAGGGCCAGGGGAACCTTTATCGGAGATGTTTTTTACCTTCTTTTTGAGAATGGGACGGCCCGGGCCTATGACCGGAAGACAGGAGGGCTTCTGGAAGAAGTGCCGGTTTCCCGGTCTGATGCCAACTAACATATGAAACGTAACATGTCCGGTTACTTTTTACGGGTGGGTGGCGGTCTGCGCCCCGGGCCCCTGTGGTCTGCGCTCGTATGGAGTGTATCGGACACCGGAGCCGTTTTGTCTGTCTCATTCGGACAGTTCTGTTCGCCTGAGACGGACAAAACGGCTCTGCTGTCCGCTCCAGTCCACACAGCGCCGCAGACCACCACCCACCTCGTGAACAGTAATCATGTCAGGGTGAATTCTGGAAAAAATGCAGAGATATTCTGGCAAAAGTGGAAAACTTCCGTTATACTGTTACTGGACGTGGATAACTCCTAAAGGAAAGAGAGGTAGATGATATGATAAAAAAAATCGGCATTATTGGAGCCATGGAGGAAGAAGTGAAAGCTCTTCGGGAAAAGCTGGCGGGTGCAGAGCTGCTTCAGAAGGCATCCATGGATTTTTATTCGGGAACTCTGAATGGAGTGGAGGCAGTCGTTGTACGCAGCGGTATCGGGAAGGTCAACGCGGGAATCTGCACGCAGATCCTGGCGGATGTGTATCAGGTGGATGCGGTCATCAATACCGGGATTGCCGGTTCGCTGAAGCCGGAGATCAATATCGGGGATATTGTGATTTCAACCGATACCCTGCAGCATGACATGGACGCGACCGGGTTCGGCTATGAACCAGGCGTGATTCCGCAGATGGAGACAAGCTGCTTTCAGGCGGACGGAGAACTGATAGAAAAGGCAAAGGCCGCATGCGAAGAGGCCGTGCCGGACATCCAGATCTTCACCGGAAGAGTGGTGAGCGGCGATCAGTTCGTTTCGGACCGGTCTGTGAAAGAACGCATAGCAGAGCGGTTTGACGGGATGTGTACGGAGATGGAAGGAGCGGCGATCGCTCAGGCGGCGTACCTGAATCATATTCCATTTGTGATTATCCGCGCCATTTCAGACAAGGCGGATGACAGTGCGACTGTAGATTATCCGACGTTTGAGCGTCAGGCGATTGCCCACAGCGTGGCGTTGGTGGAAAATCTTACAGGACGTCTGTGACAGAGAACTTCTTCAGGGGAAAGCCGCAAAACGCTCCTGCCTGCGTACCCGCACTCGTATGGAGCATATTGGATAAGAGACACGATCAGACATGTCCTGTCGCAATTTACCGATAAGTCATGCCTTCTCCTGCCCAAAGTTCTGTTATAATGAATGAAACAGAAGTTACTATTCACGGGGTGGGTGGTATGCGCCCTGGACCTCTGTACTCTGCGCTCGTATGGAATGTATCGGACACCGAAGCCGTTTTGCCCGTCCCATTCGGACAGGTTTATTCGCCTGTGACGGACAAAACGGCTCCGCTGTCCGCTCCAGTCCACACAGCGCTGCAGAGCACAGAGGTCCAGGGCGCAGGCCGCCATCCACCCCGCAAATAGTAACAAACAGAACGATGTGCAGGAGGAGGCGCTTTTTATGTATCAGGTATGGTCATTATACTATGGAGAATTTCTGGTGCTTGGAGTATGGGGGATCGTACTCGCACTGGCAAGAAGGATACTGTTTAGAGAACTCTGCAGGGATGCGGCGCTGGGAAGCGGAGGAAAAGGCAGGATGCTCAAAGCGATGACTCTGAAATTCGAAAAGAGTTATGAGGTAAAAGTGGGGATCTGTGACATGCAGGTATTCGTCCGGAAATATCTGTGTCAGGAAAAGAGGTTCGGCATACCGCTTGAACAGTGGAGGCGGCTTCCGGAACGGTGGACAGGCATTCTTTCCGGAGTTGGATTTGTGGAAGCGGCAGTTCTGTATTATCTGGGATATGAGGGAGCGTTCTGCCTGAACCGGCTTCTGGCGGCGGCAACGGCGGCGGCGGTCGTTTGGGTTGCCGCGCTCTGGTTTGAATCGGACAGCCTGTGGGAACAGACCCAGGTATATCTTCTGGATTATGTTTCAAACACGCTGTATCCGAGACAGCTGCATGTATATGAAGGATTTGACCGGCAGGAAGAGAACAGGGAGGTACGGAAAAATTCCGGGGCGGATGCGGAAGAGCCTGTGAAAAAGGAAGAGACAGGATTTGCTCTTGAAAAAGAGGAGGAGAGAATTTTTCAGGAAGTTCTTTCCGATTTTTTGGGCACATCTACTTGATTTTTGGTATGCCGGGATGCTACAATATGTTTAATATATACGGGGGGAACTCGTACAGAAAAGGAGTGTAGGAACACATGGGAAAAGTTACATTTGACTATTCAAAGGCAGCGCCGTTTATCGGTGCGGAAGAAGTAAAATTCATGGAGGCGCAGGCAGCGGCTGTAAAGGACGTTCTGCTTAAGAGAACCGGTGCGGGAAATGATTTCCTGGGCTGGATCGATCTTCCGGTAAACTATGACAAAGAAGAGTTCGCAAGAATCCAGAAAGCGGCAGCGAAGATCCAGGGAGATTCCGAAGTTCTGATCGTGATCGGCATCGGCGGTTCTTATCTGGGAGCGCGTGCAGCCGTTGAGTTTTTAAGACACAGTTTCTACAATATCGTATCGAAAGAGGTACGTAAGACACCGGAGATCTATTTTGTCGGAAACAGCATTTCCACCCGTTATCTGAGTCATCTGATGGATGTGATCGGAGACCGGGATTTCTCTGTGAATGTTATCTCCAAGTCCGGAACGACGACAGAACCGGCAATTGCGTTCCGCGTATTTAAGAAGAAACTGGAGGACAAGTACGGCAAGGAAGGCGCAGCGAAGAGAATCTATGCGACAACCGATAAGGCAAGAGGAGCGCTGAAGGGTCTGGCGACAGAGGAAGGCTATGAGACTTTCGTGGTTCCGGATGACGTGGGAGGACGTTTCTCCGTACTGACCGCAGTCGGTCTTCTTCCGATCGCAGTCAGCGGCGCGGATATTCAGAAACTGATGGAGGGCGCGGCAAGCGGACGCGAGGCGGCTCTGAACACTCCATACGAAGAGAATGATGCAGTTCTGTATGCGGTGGTCCGCAACATCCTTCACAGAAAAGGAAAATCCACGGAAGTTCTGGCAAATTATGAGCCAAGCCTTCACTATGTTTCCGAGTGGTGGAAGCAGCTCTATGGCGAGTCCGAGGGCAAGGATAAGAAGGGAATCTTCCCGGCGTCAGTTGACCTGACTACGGATCTTCATTCCATGGGACAGTTTATCCAGGACGGCGCAAGAATCATGTTTGAGACGGTGCTTTCCGTAGAAGAGTGCGAGCAGGAGATCATCATGAATGAGGAGCCGGTGGATCTGGACGGCCTGAACTATCTGGCGGGAAAGAATGTTGATTTCATCAACAAGAATGCCATGAACGGAACGATCCTGGCGCATACGGACGGCGACGTGCCGAACCTGATGGTGAAGATCCCGAGACAGGACGAGTTCTCTCTGGGTCAGCTGTTCTATTTCTTCGAGTTTGCATGCGGTATCAGCGGGTATCTGCTGGGAGTGAATCCGTTCAACCAGCCGGGTGTGGAGAGCTACAAGAAGAACATGTTCGCACTGCTTGGGAAACCGGGATATGAGGCAGAACGTGAGGAACTTTTAAAGAGACTGTAAGGTCTGTTTCATAAAGATGCGTGGGGCTGCTGCAGGATATCATAGTACTGCGGCAGCCCTTTTTATGTGCGGGGGAAAGGGTTCTTCCCTGCCTGCCGGATGAAGCGCCGGTATGCGATGGGAAAGCAAAGATACAGGATGAGGGAGAATGCAGATGAAGAATTATAAGATTTTGTATGAGGACGGGGAACTGCTTGTTGTATGGAAACCTTCGGGCATTGCGGTGCAGAGCGCGAGGCCGTCGGTGCCGGATGTTATGAGCATGCTGAGAAATGAAATGGCAGAGAGAGGAGAACGGCATCCGTATCTGGGACTGGTCAATCGTCTGGATCAGCCGGTGGAGGGGATCTTTCTGGTGGCAAGGACGGCGGGAGCGTCAGCAAAGCTTGACAGACAGATCAGCGATCATATCCACACGGAAAAGTGGTATCAGGCAGTAGTATGTGGAAAACCGGCAGAGAAAAAGGGCGTCCTTGTGGATAACCTGTTAAAGGATGGCAGAACCAACACATCCAGAGTGGTCCCGGCCGGCACGAAAGGCGCTAAAAGGTGTGAACTGTCCTATGAGGTGGAGGAAGAATGGGAGGAAAAAAGTCTTCTGAAAATCCGGCTTCTGACCGGCCGGCATCATCAGATCCGGGTGCAGCTGGCTCATGCGGGAGTTCCGATCGCAGGCGACCGGAAATACGGGAAGGCAGAGCCGGGATGCGGCCAGCTCTGCCTGTGCGCCTGCAGGATCCGGTTTGTGCATCCGGTGACAAAGAAGGAGATGGATGTCCAGGTGGAACCGACGTTTCTGATTTCAGGCAGTTATGGTTCACGGGTGGGCGGCGGACTGCGCCTCGGGCCTCTGTGATCTGCGCTCGTATGGAATGTATCGGACACCAAAGCCGTTTGGTCCGTCTCATTCGGACAGGTTTGTTCGCCTGAGACGGACCAAACGGCTTCGCTGTCCGCTCCAGTCCACACAGCGCTGCAGATCACGGAGGCCCGGGGCACAGTCCGCCACCTGTCTCGTGAACCGTAACTTCGGGTAAAAATCACAGTTTAAAGATTCAGGCGATTCTTTTGAGAAAAGGCGGTCTCCAGCTCCACCCACAGCTCCCGGATGAGAAGCACGCCGAATGGACCGGAGAAAAATCCCAGGGGTCCGAAGAGCTTCAGGCCGGCGATGACGGATATGAGAAAACAGACAGGCAGAAGCCCCAGCCCGTCCCCCAGAAGCTTTGGTTCCATAAGCTCTCTGGTCAGCCAGGTAATCAGATAGAGAAGTCCCAGCCACAGGGCAAAGGGATACTCTCCCTGCAGGACCATGACTGCGATCCACGGAAAGAAGACCGTTCCGGTGCCGAAGACCGGGAGCGCATCAATGATTCCGGTCAGGACCGCCCAGAAAGGAAAGCCCGGGATATGCAGGAGATAATATCCGGCGGCGCATTCCAGAGAGACGACGAGCATGATCCGGAACTGAGCATGGATCCAGCCCCTGACGCACTGAAGAAGCCGCCCTGCGGCGTTGGATACAGGAACCGCAAAGGGCAGCCGGTACAAAAGGATATGAAAATGCTCCCAGTCTCTGGCAAAAAGCAGGATCGAGATCAGGTATAAAAAGATACCGAACATGCAGGAGAGGGCAGAAGGCATCAGATCCGCCAGATATCCGGACAGGGAGCCGGGAAGCCAGGAGAGGTATTCCGAAAACTGCGCCCAGTAACTCTGACAGACCGGAAGCAGACGGCAGCAGGGCTCATACAGAAGGTAGCAGCCGCAGAAGATGGATGTACCGGACAGCAGAAGGAACAGAAGGATATACAGAATGCTCAGGGTCAGAAGACGGACAGGAAGCTTCTTCTGAAGGAACACGAGGCACCCTACGGTGATCCACGCCAGAAAAAAGGGCAGGACGATGGGCAGCAGAAAGCGGAGCACCAGATAGACTGCCATCAGGATGCCTGTTTTTTCAAAATAAAGTATCGTCTGCTGTTTCATCATGCCACCTCCGTTACATACAGTATCTGCAAAACAGGAAAGAATATGGCAGCTAAGTATTGGAAAGGCTTCCATATTTACCTTGACAAACCCCTCAATCCTTTTTACAATGAAAATCAGTTTAGAATTGCGTTAAAGGAGAATTTACGGATATGGCAAAAGACAAGAAGCTGGTGGAGGGCATCACCTCCATGGATGCGGACTTCGCCCAGTGGTATACGGACGTGGTGAAGAAAGCGGAACTGATCGATTACACAAGCGTAAAAGGCTGCATGGTCATTAAACCGGCCGGCTATGCGATCTGGGAAAATATCCAGAAGGAGCTGGACCGGAGGTTCAAGGAGACAGGCGTGCAGAATGTGTATCTTCCCATGTTCATTCCGGAGAGCCTGCTTCAAAAGGAAAAAGATCATGTGGAGGGCTTTGCGCCGGAGGTGGCGTGGGTGACCCACGGCGGTCTGGAGCCTCTGCAGGAGCGGATGTGTGTGCGTCCCACTTCTGAGACCCTGTTCTGTGATTTCTATGCCAATGAGATCCATTCCTACCGGGATCTGCCGAAGAATTACAACCAGTGGTGTTCGGTGGTGCGCTGGGAGAAGACTACGAGGCCGTTCTTACGTTCCAGAGAATTTCTGTGGCAGGAAGGACATACGGCGCACGCCACGGCGGAAGAGGCCGAGGAGCGGACCGTCCGTATGCTGAACGTCTATGCAGATTTCTGCGAGGAAGTGCTGGCAATTCCCGTCATCAAGGGACAGAAGACCGACAAGGAAAAGTTCGCCGGTGCGGAGGCAACCTATACCATCGAGTCCCTGATGCATGACGGCAAGGCGCTGCAGTCCGGTACCAGTCATAATTTCGGCGACGGTTTTGCAAAAGCCTTCGGTATCCAGTATACCGATAAGGATAATCAGCTGAAATACGTACATCAGACTTCCTGGGGCATGACCACCCGTATGATCGGAGCCATTATCATGGTTCACGGAGACGACTCCGGCCTGGTGCTGCCGCCCAGGATCGCGCCCGTTCAGACCATGATCGTGCCCGTCGCCCAGCATAAGGAGGGCGTTCTTGACAAGGCGTACGAGCTCCGCGGCCGTCTGGAGAAGACCTTCCAGGTGAAGGTGGACGATACGGATAAGAGCCCGGGCTGGAAATTTGCCGAGCAGGAGATCAAGGGCATCCCCACCCGCATCGAGATCGGGCCGAAGGACATCGAGGCAAATCAGGCGATTATCGTCCGCCGGGATACGAGAGAGAAGATCACCGTATCGCTGGATGAACTGGAGACGAGACTCTCCGAAGTTCTTGAGACCATGCAGAAGGATATGCTGGAGCGTGCGCGCGCACACAGGGATGCTCATACCTACGATGCGCTGACTTATGAAGAATTTACAGATACTGTTAACAACAAACCCGGATTCGTAAGGGCCATGTGGTGCGGCGAGCAGGCGTGTGAGGATAAAATCAAGGAAGACACTACGGCTACCAGCCGCTGTATGCCCTTTGAACAGCACCGTATATCGGATACATGCGTCTGCTGCGGAAAGCCGGCGAAAAAGCTGGTCTACTGGGGGAAAGCATATTAAAGAAGAAGAGGCCATGATTTATATTCAGATTCCTGAAAAAGTAAATACGGTCATCCGCACACTCGCCGCGGCAGGGCATGAAGCCTATGCCGTCGGCGGGTGTGTTCGTGATGCGGTTCTCGGAAGAGAACCTGCAGACTGGGATATTACCACGTCTGCGCTGCCCATGGAGGTAAAGGCGCTTTTTGGCAGGACTATCGACACCGGGCTTCAGCACGGAACTGTAACGGTCATGCTTGGGCACGAGGGCTTTGAGGTGACCACTTACCGGGTGGACGGCGAATATGAGGACTGCCGCCATCCGAAGGAGGTACGGTTTACCAGAAGCCTGACAGAAGACCTGAAGCGGCGGGATTTTACCATCAATGCCATGGCGTATAACGAGGAGACGGGACTGGTGGATGAATTTGACGGTACCGGGGATCTGGAAAAAGGGATCATTCGATGCGTGGGCAGAGCGGAAGAACGTTTTACGGAAGACGCCCTGCGGATGCTGCGGGCCGTCCGGTTCAGCGCCCAGCTGGGATTTGTGCTGGAGGAGGGGACCCGCTCTGCCATCGAAAGTCTGTGCGGAAATCTGAAGAAGGTCAGTGCGGAACGGATTCAGGCAGAGCTGGTGAAACTTTTAACCTCTCCTCATCCGGAGCGGCTTCGGGAGGCGTGGGAAACCGGTATCACCCGGGTGGTGCTGCCGGAGTTTGACGCCTGCATGGCGTGCGGGCAGAACAATCCCCATCACATCTATTCCGTGGGGGAGCATACGCTCCATGCGCTGCAGCGGATCGAAGCGGACAAGACCCTGCGCCTGGCCGTGCTGCTCCATGATTTTGGCAAGCCGGAAGTGAAAACCACCGATGAGGCCGGAGTCGATCATTTCAAGAGGCATCAGGAAGCCGGCGGGAAGCTGGCGGAGAAGATACTGAGGCGGCTGAAGTTCGATAACGAGACGATCCGTACGGTGACAAAGCTGGTCTGGTGCCATGATTACCGTCCGGCGCTGACTCCGGCGAGGGTGCGCCGCGCCGTGAACCGGATCGGGGAGGATCTGTTTCCCCTGTATCTGAAAGTACAGCGGGCGGATATTCTGGCGCAGAATCCAAAGACACAGGAGCCGAAGCTTGAGGCGCTTCAGGAAGTCGGGCGGATTTATGAAAAGATTCTTAAGGAAAAGGACTGCATCACCTTAAAACAGCTGGCAGTAAGCGGCAGAGACCTGATGGAAGCAGGCTTCTCTCCGGGGCCGAAGCTGGGGGAGATTCTTCAGGAGCTGCTGGAACGGGTGCTTGAGGATCCGGAGAAGAATCAGAAGGAATGGCTGCTGCAGGAGGCAGTGCGAAAGTACGGAGAATCGGGTGAATGCGGATGGAAGACTGCGGATCCCGAATCGGTGTCCGACGTACAGGGAGATGAGAATGGATTTCTATAAAAGAATGCGTCTGGTCTGCCTTCGGATCCCGGAAGGGAATGTGGCGACCTACGGGCAGATCGCGCTGCTCTGCGGCAGGCCGAGTCACGCCAGACAGACAGGACACGGACTGAAGCTCGGCCTTGCCGGGAATGATATCCCGGCCCACCGGGTGGTGAACGCAAAAGGGGAGTTAAGCGGGGCCGGTTACTTTGAAACTCCGGATCTGCAGAAGCTGCTCCTGCAAAAGGAAGGCGTGGAGACGGTCCGGACCGGAAACGGCTGGAAAGTGGACCTGAAGAAATACAGGTGGAAGAATACCATGGAAGAGGCGGAAGCGCTGGAACGGATCTATGAGGAGCAGCGCATATGAGTCTGATGGAGAAGGCGGGGCAGTCGGGCCCCGCCTTCTCATGAGTTCTCGTTCAGGATGCGGACATGCCGTCTCTGACATACCGGATCAATGCTTCCGCCGCATGGCTCAGATTCTGATTCTTCTTCCAGATCAGGGCATAGGAAACGGTAACAGAAGGGTCTGTGATCCGGCGGATACAGATGGAATCCGGAGTCCGGATATCATTGGCGGAGGCAGGATAGATGGCGATGCCCACGCCCTGTTCCACCAGCATATAGGCGTTCAGCGTATTGGAGATGCGGCAGAGAATATGGGGACGGTTTCCGGAGAGTTCAAACCATCCGGTAATCTCCTGGAGCCTGGAGCGGCGGGAAGGAATGATCAGTTCAAAGGGGGACAGCTTTTCCAGCCGGATGGTGTCACCGTCTTCCAGAGCCAGCGGATGGTCTTTCGGCAGGATGGCTACCCACGGTTCGTCATACACCGGTAAGACGCTCAGTCCTTCCGTGCTGTAGGGCGATGTGATGATTCCGAGGTCACAGAGCCCTTTTGTGACCCGGTCGGTCACTTCGTCGGAACTTCCGTTCCACAGGTCGTACTGTACATGGGGATGAAGTTTGTGAAAGCCGGCGATCCATTCGGAAATCAGGCGCGGCGCATGTCCTTCCACGGAAGCCAGGTACAGCGTTCCCGTAAGTCCGGTATGGAGTTCCCGGATTCCTTCCGCAGAGCGTCTTGCCAGTTCCAGAATCTGGACGGCGTACTGGGAAAACAGCACGCCCTCCTCTGTGAGTTTCAGCATATGGGGCGTCCGGTGAAAAAGCCGGGCGCCCAGTTCTTTTTCCAGATCCTGGATCTGCCGGCTCAGAGGCGGCTGTGCCATGTGCAGCTTTTCCGCCGCTTTTGTAAAATTCAATTCTTCTGCCACCGCCATAAAATATCGGATATGCCGCAGTTCCATGCCATTTTCCTCCTCTGGCGGGCTGCCTGTAAAAGTGTTTCTGCTCACGGGGTGGGCGGCGGCCTGCGCCCTGGGCCTGTGTGCTCTGCGCTCGTATGGAGTGTATCGGACACCGAAGCCTTTCTGCCTGTCTCATTCGGACAGGTTTGTTCGCCTGAGACAGACAGAAAGGCTCCGCTGTCCGCTCCAGTCCACACAGCGCTGCAGAGCACACAGGCCCAGGCCGCAGACTACCCCGCCCCGTGAACAATAATGTAAAAGTTATACTAACTATACTAAAAAAGTATCGTTACTATTTCATTATATGTATTTTACAATATCCTGTCAATCTGCTAGACTGTACATAACAAAATAACGAAACTCAGTCAGGAGGGAGAATATGTTAAGTTTTTTTCTGTGCCTTGCACTGCTGATCGGCGGCTATTTCGTATATGGAAAGATCGTCGACAACACCTTTGCCCCGGATGACAGGGAAACGCCGGCAGTACGGATCAACGACGGCGTGGACTATGTAGTCATGCCGCAGTGGAAGCTGTTTCTTGTACAGCTTTTGAATATTGCGGGTCTTGGTCCCATCTTCGGCGCCATGCAGGGAGCTTTGTGGGGGCCCATTGTATTTCTGTGGATCACCTTTGGTACGATCCTGGCAGGCGGCGTCCACGATTATTTTTCCGGCATGCTGAGCGCCCGCAACGAAGGCGTGTCCATTGCGGAGGTAACCGGTATCTACATGGGCGGCATTATGAAAAATGTCATGCGCGTGTTCAGCGTGGTCCTTCTGGTCATGGTCGGAACGGTGTTCGCAGTAGGGCCGGCAGGTCTGATCACGACGCTGATCGGCAATTCCGGCGGAGCGGGAATGCTCATCAATGTGAAAATGTGGACCTTTATCATTCTGGCCTATTATTTTGTGGCGACCTTTATCTCTATTGACAAGATCATCGGCAAGATTTATCCGGTGTTCGGTATCTGTCTGATCGTCATGGCCATCGGTGTGGGCATCGGAATCTTTACCCATGCGGAGTACCAGATTCCGGAGATCTGGAGCCATTTCTACAACATGCATCCTAAGAGCACGCCGGTGTGGAGCTTCATGTTCATTACCGTCGCCTGCGGGGCCATCTCCGGCTTTCACTCTACGCAGAGTCCGCTGATGGCGAGATGCTTAAAAAGCGAGCGGCAGGGGCGGTTCGTATTCTACGGCGCCATGACTGCCGAGGGCGTGATCGCTCTGATCTGGGCGGCAGCAGGCTGCGCCATCTATGAGGTATCCGGCGGACTTTCTACCGGACTTTCCGAGGCTCTCGGCGCAGGACAGTCCGCGGCCATCTACGATGTGTGTGCGAAGACCATGGGCGGCATCGGCATTGCACTGGCCATGGTGGGCGTGATCGTGTGCCCCATCACCTCCGGCGATACGGCATTTCGTTCCGCGCGTCTGACGCTGGCCGACTGGTTCGGCATGGATCAACAGGCATGGAAAAACCGTCTGGTGCTCTGCGTGCCGCTGCTGGCGGTGGGCGCTTTTGTCAGCCAGCTGGATTATTCCATCGTATGGCGTTATTTCAGCTGGACGAACCAGACGCTGGCCATGATTGTTCTGTGGACTGCCAGCATGTATCTCTTTATGGAGAAGAAAAACTACTGGATTACGGCGGTACCGGCCACTTTTATGAGCGCCGTGTCCATGACCTATTTCTTTGCAGCGCCTGAGTGCCTGAATCTGGGGACGGGTATTGCCTATCCGGTGGGCATCGTATGCGCAGTGGTCTTCTTGGGAGCGTTCCTGTTCGTGATTAAGACCAGGGATCCGAAGCCGGATTACGGAAATCTGAAAAAGTAGGCAGTCATTGTTTTCATTTCAATTGTACATACCCCGGGCAGCCGGAAGTGCGCAGTGCGCTTTCTGGCTGCCCGGGGCAGATTTGTATAAATATATGTTCCGGACAGGCGGCGCGCCGTCCGGAACATGCAGATTCATGCAGGAAAGGAAGTTTTTCATGGTATTTTATACAAAACCTCTGGGGCGGGAAAAGCTGGCGGAGGATGTTTTAAAGGCGGATCGTGCACACTGCCGGAAATACGGTCCCTGCGGCGTGGGGGAGCAGGCGCTGTATCTGAGCAGTTTTTATCTGGACCGCCGGTATTATGTGCCTTTTTCCTGCGTCGAACGCGTCTTTAAAAGGGTTGCCATGAGCCGGGGCGGTTTTACGGGAAAAGGAATGTTTGCGTCGCTGCCTTATCTGGTGGTGGTGTGCAGGGACGGCAGTGAGAAGCAGTGTCTTTTTAAACGGGAGGAGCAGGTGGACGAGCTGTTGTCCGATATCCGGAAGCATTATCCGGATATCCGGCTCCAGAGCCTGGCCGTGGAAGAGAGGCTGCGCAGGCGGGCAGAGGAAGAGGCGGCCAGAGTCCGTCCGAAGATCAGTGAAAAGGCGGAGAGCCAGATCCGGGGGCTTTTAAAAGCACGGGAGTATCTGGAGGAACGGCCGGCGCTCTACGAGGCTCTCAGCCGCAGCGCCAGGGCAAAACGGGTCAATGAGCGTTCCAATCCCGCCTATCGCTGGGCGGCGCTCGCCATCGTGCTGCTGGGGATTTTGGCAAGTCTCTATGGGCTCTGGGCGGTCGTCACCAGGGCGGGTTACGGGATCTATTTTACTCTGTTCGGGCTGGCGGCAGTCTTCCTGTTTGCGGGAGCCAATGTGCTGCCCACCGGAAAGAATAACCGTGCTTATGTGGATCGCAGGTGGCGGGAAGCCTGCGAAGCCATGGAACATCATCTGCATGGATACAGCGGCTTTCCGCTTCCCGCCCGGTATGCGCACCCGGTGGTGCTGACCCGCATGATACGGGCCATTGAGGATGCCCGGGCGGTGACGGCAGAGGAGGCCTTCGAAGTGATCAAAGAGGATCTGAAGCGTCTGAACGCCTCCGTCCAGGTGGATCAGGAGGAGTATGATGAGATCATGGCAGTGAAACCCATGTTTCTGGTGGAAGGGTACCGGTAAAAGCGGTTTCCTAATATTTGCACTGCCTGTAAGTCCGGCCCATATCGAAATAAGAATTGACCCGGATCTTCCGCTCCGTGAAGTGCGACGGCTGCGGAGAGGTCGCCGCGGAGAATCATATCCATCTAAAAAACCTGCATTTCATTTAGGAGTGCAGGTATTTTTGTCTGTCTTTACCAGGCTGAACATTGGCTGATGTATGAAAAGTAACGAGAGAAGTAGTATGAAATTACTGAATTATACCTGTTTTTATGGTATACTGAAAAAGGTAGCCTGAGCGCTTCAGGATGTTCGGGAAAGAAATACGAAACCAGGAAATGATAATTTGGAGGATAAAAGATTAATGAAATACATAATCAGCCAAAGAAACAATCTGTATACGGAAGATAACAAAGTATATTATAATGGGAAAATGATAGAATATGAAGGTGATTTTGAAGAGGCTGTGTTAAATAAAAAGGTGGAAATTTTATAGAAGCTTTTTATCAAGGCATTTTGATAATACGATTGTTCTTACCGGAGCGGGTTCATCTTTTGGCATAGGTAAAACAGAAATTAAAGGAATGACAATGAAAAAGCTGTGGGAGGAGATTGTAAATAAATGCGGAAAGGAATCCATAGAAAAGCTTGGAAAGAAAATTAATTATAAAAGGCTCTTCAAGGGTGATGGTGGGTAAAAAATACCCACAACCCCAGTGTTTATGCTGACTAAGCGGCTTTAGGTTTTCTGTTGGGAAGCGGAACCCTCAAATCCGAGCAGACCAGATACACCATATCCAGCATGTTCTGGATGTTTCGGAAGCCATATGCCTTGCGGACGATCAGCTTGATCTTATTGTTATACTAAACACCGATTAGATTTGCAGTTTATACTTTAGTTTTCATACAAAAA
>CAJTXP010000039.1 GCA_910583615.1 uncultured Lachnospiraceae bacterium
CTCAAAAACTCAGCACATAACACATATTATGTGGGTAGTCACATAATATGTGGGTGTACCGTACCGGACGGATGTATACAGAATGCCAGATCGTCCTTTATGAATATCAGAAGACCCGCAACGCCAGCCATCCAAGGGAATTCCTGAAGGATTTCAGCGGGGTATGCGTCACGGACGGCTATCAGGTTTACCATACGGTCGAAGAGGAACGGGAAGATCTGAAGATTGCCGGGTGCTGGTCCCATGCGAGGCGCAGGTTTGATGAAGCAGTAAAAGCGCTGCCGAAAGCAAAGCAGAAGGACAGCCGCGCATATCTTGCGCTGACCATGATACAGGCCATCTACCGGGAGGAAAAACTGCTTAAGGATCTTCCGGCAGAAGAACGTATGATCCGCCGCCAGCTGAGTGTAAAGCCCCTGGTGGAGGCTTATTTCGTATGGGTGCGTGAAACCCTCCCGAAAGTGCCGCAGAAAAGCAAGACGTGGGAAGGTTTCAATTATTCCCTGAACCAGGAAAAATACCTGAAAGTGTTCCTGGACGATGGCGAAGTGCCGATGGACAATAACGCTGCGGAACAGTCCATCCGCGGATTCTGTATCGGCAAGAAAAACTGGGTGATGATCGATACCATTGCCGGCGCAAAGTCCAGCGCCATCATCTACAGCATTGCGGAAACCGCAAAAGCAAACAATCTGAAACCGTATGATTACTTTGAGTATCTGCTTACCGAGATCCCGAAACATCTGGATGATACAGACCGTAGTTTTCTGGATGACCTGCTCCCCTGGTCACCAAGCCTGCCGGAGAACTGCCGGAAGCCTGGTAAGAATGAAGTGAAATAAAGACTGGAGCAAATCTGTTTCTATCATACAGGTTTGCTCCAGTTTTGTATAGGTACTCACTATCTACCGTTTACCGGAGAACAACTTATCTCCTACAGATGAATATGATAAACCTACAATGCAGAAACAGTTATTGTTCACTGTCATAGATGTACTTGAAGCCGTTACCAACGACATAGACCTTATGACAGGTATCAGTACAGAATTTAGTGATATAGGACAGGCATATCAGTTCCTAGAAGCAAGAATTGGGCAGGTAAAGGATAAGATTGCTGCTATTCCTGAGCCAGAGGAAGATTACAGTTGCTTTTCTCTGATGTATACAAGAGAGCCAGTTCCGAAACACAGATACAAAATTGTAGACAATAAGACGATTGATGATATGTTGAAGGAGGAATTTGGAGTATGAGATATACTTATGAGCAACCAGAATATATTGATTTGGCAGGTGCTAGGCATTTGGTGCAAGAATTGAAGAAATATATACAGCAGATAATGGACGGAAATATAGATGTTTCTTCCTATATTAAAAGGGAAGATTTAGCGTCCTATGCCACAAAGTCATATGTTGATACTGCTGTTACAGAAGTAGCCACAGGTGGGGAAGTTGATTTGTCGAACTACTATAACAAACAGGAGGTTGAGAATCTCATACCAGAACCTATTACAGAAGATGAAATCAGATCACTATTTGCTAATGAAGGATATGCCACAGAAACATATGTCAATAACGCTGTTTCCAATGTACCGGCAACTGATTTATCCAACTATTACACCAAAGATGAAACATACAGTAAAGCAGAGGTTGATACATTAGTTGACGGTGGCTCATCTAGTGGCGGTGGAACGACAGAACCAACAGAGCCAGACACTCCTACAGGCAAATCATCTATTACAGGCAATACAAATCTAAAATATAGTTATAGCAGGACATATACAGGTAAATTCTTTGATGCAAATGATAATGAGGTCACAGATGTTATTGGTACATGGACAATTACCAGTGCATTTGCCGAAAGCGAGTTTACCACAAAGATTATAACTGATAACAGTATTAAGTTAGGTGTGGATAACGAAAATCTGATTGGAGAATCATTCACACTAACATTCAGTGATTCAAATGGGAAATATACACCTTCCACAATAGAAATAACCGTGATAGAGTAGTCGAGAATTAGATTGAAAAGATTGAAAAAATTCTTGATTTGGGATTGACTTTTAGGCGTTCTTATGGTAACATGTAAAGCGTTCGTAAGCGAATCCTACGAATGAAAGAGGATTTAATCCTACGAATGTATGTAATATGTCCAGTGTTTATCGGACTTCACGAGGTCTGCCCTAGCAGTTGGTAGAGCAGAGGACTGAAAATCCTCGTGTCACTGGTTCGATTCCGGTTCTGGGCATTTTGTGTATGTAGAAATATACTTACAGGTGATAAAAGATTTTATTGTTTACCAGTATAAATACACAGAATTTTATATATGGGGTATTAGCTCAGTCGGTAGAGCACTTGACTTTTAATCAAGTTGTCCGGGGTTCGAATCCCCGATGCCTCATGAAACACCGTTGTTATGTGCAGCGGTGTTTTTTACATTTTGAAAGAAAAGGTGACAAATTCATAAAAATGGGGTAAAATAAACTATATATTGAGTCAGAGGAGGAATTCGTATGAAAAAGAGAATTATAACAGTCAGCAGGCAAAATGGAAGCGGTGGGAGATATATCGGCGAAAAGCTTGCAAAAGCTCTGAATATTCCTTGTTATGATGAAAAGTTAATGGATATGGTGGCAAAAGAAAGTGGTTTTGCTCTGGATTTTGTAGAGGAAAAGGGAGAACGAATTACCGGGAGTCTGCTTTTCAATATTGCAAGCAGCCTTACTTATGCAAATAATGTATTTACCGGTAATGGTACATCTCTTCAGGATGAAATTTATTTTATACAGAGCCGGATTATCAAAGATCTGGCGGAAAAGGAACCTTGTGTGATTGTGGGAAGATGTGCAGATTATGTGCTGCGGGACAGAGACGATTGTCTGCATGTATTTATTGTGGCGGATGAAAAAAGCAAACTGGAGCGGGCGGTCAAGTATTATGGTCTTTCTGAAAAAGATGCTGCTTCAGTTTTGAAAAAGAAGGATAAAGCCCGTTACAATCATTATAAATACTATACGGATCTGGACTGGGGCATGGCTTCCAATTATGATTTGTGTCTGAACAGCGGACTTCTGGGTATTGACGGTTGTGTAAAAACAATTCAGGATGTACTTTCCTGTCTTGAAAAATAGTTTTTTCAGAATAAGGTTTGCAAAAACCGGATAATTGTTATATAATCCATGGAGAATTTATAATGGCAAATAAAAAGAAAAGGTTTACAACTGAATTTTTGTTTTTTACAGGAATCATGTTTCTGTTATTTGCCATATTTGCGTGGAGACAATTTTACGGTTTTAACAAGAATGATGAGATTTTTTATATCAGTACCGTGTATCGTTTTTTTCAGGGAGATGCCATGCTGGTGGATGAGTGGAATAATGTGGAGTTGTTTGCTTTTATTACTTATCCTCTGTATTGTCTGGTGCGCATTTTCCTGAAATCAAATGAGGGAATTGTGATTGTATTTCGATTTCTGTATCTGATATTTCAGGTACTGGTATCCGGGTACTGTTTTTGCCGGATGAAGAGATTCGGGTGGATCCGCATATTTCCGTCGGTTTATTATTTTGTGACAACACCTTACAATATTAATGCGTTATCCTATAATACGCTTGCTTTTGGCTTCGTACTGCTTGCCCTGGTCACGCTTGCATGTCCGGAAAAACTGAAATTTTATGATTTTATAATATTTGGTGTTTTTACGGCAGGAGCAGTTCTGTCCAATCCTTATGCAGTCATATTATTTGTTTTGTATGGCCTGATCTGTACAGGAGCTTTTTTTTATGGGCTGCGGAGCTGGAAACAGGTTCCTGAAGTTTTGAAACTGCGGAATTATCTGTTTGCCTGTCTGGGCGCGTTCATTATATTTGTTCTGTTTGTCATTTTTGTATTTTCCAGAGCGGATCTTTCTGAGATACTGGAATGTATCACTTATATTGTAATGGATACAGAGCGCCAGAGATCATTCTGGGAAAAATTTTCCAGGTATTTTGTGCGGATTCATCGTTATTATACCATTCTGCTCTATGTAACAGGCCTGCTTCTTGTTTTATGGATTGCAGACAGAAAAAAAAGAATTGCTCCGTCTCTCTATCTCATGGCGTCCTGTATAAGCGCTGTTCCTTATATTGTTTATTATGGATTTTTCTGGGAGATGGTTGGGATCAATTATATGCTGATTCCCCTTGTGTTTCCGGGACTGACTGCTTTTCTTGTATCCGAAAAAAAAGATTACAGGCTGTTTTTCTGCTGGTATCTTCCGGGGCTTTTCTTTACGCTGCTTGCGCATTTTGCAACGAATACGGGTATCCTTACGGTATCCGCTTCTTATATGATTGCCGCTTCTGTATCTTTTCTGTTTCTGTATAAAGCGGTAGATGAGCAGGGCGGGATACGATGGTTATGTTCTCTGATGGTTATTTTGTTTATGATTCAGTTTGCGGCATGCATTTATCAGAGAATTGTATATGTATGGGGAGATGAATCCCTTCCTCTTTTGACCCAGGAGATTACGGAAGGACCTTTAAAAGGAATCCATACTTCGGTAGAAAATGAAAAGCTTTATCAGGAAGTTATGCTGGATATGGAGGAGCTGGCACTTACATCAGAAGATAAATTATTTGTGATCGGGATTGCCCCCTGGATTTATCTGAATACAGAAGCGCAGTGTGCGGCATATTCCACATGGGAAACTCTGGAGACAGATCCGCTGATTCCCATCTATTATGAGATTCGTAAAGAAAAGCTTCCTACGGTTGTTTACTGTTATGAATACGATGAAGATGTTCTGGAGACGGAATTTGCATATTATTTTATAAATATGGGCTATGAGCCCAGTGTGATGAGGCAGGGAATCGTACTTTCCCGACGATAGAAAAGAGGATAATAATGATTGATTTTAATGTACCTCCCTATGTGGGAACCGAGATGAAATATGTGGAGGAAGCTGCTGCAAAAAATCATAAGATCTGCGGAGACGGACCTTTTACACACCGCTGTAATGAATGGCTGGAGAAGAGAACGGGGACGGCAAAGGCCCTTCTGACCACATCCTGTACGCATGCAACGGAACTGGCGGCGCTTCTTTCAAATATAAAAGAAGGAGACGAAGTGATTATGCCTTCTTATACATTTGTCTCTACGGCAGATGCTTTTGTACTGCGCGGAGCGGTTCCGGTATTTGTGGACATTCGTCCGGATACGATGAATATAGATGAAACAAAGATTGAAGAAGCAGTTACGGAGCGGACGAAAGCAGTTGTGCCGGTTCATTATGCAGGGGTATCCTGTGAAATGGATTCAATTATGGAAATTGCCGGAAAATACCATTTGACCGTAATTGAAGATGCGGCGCAGGGAATCTTAAGTACTTATAAGGGGAAAGCTCTGGGAACAATCGGAGATTTCGGATGTTTTTCATTTCATGAGACAAAAAACTACAGCATGGGTGAAGGCGGAGCGCTTCTGATCCGGGATACAGGGAATGTGGAACGTGCGGAGATTATCAGGGAAAAGGGAACAAACAGGGCAAAATTTTTCCGTGGGCAGATTGATAAGTATACATGGGTAGATGCAGGTTCCTCCTATCTGCCAGGTGATATGAACGCTGCTTATCTGATGGCGCAGCTGGATGCGGCAGATGAAATATTTGAGGACCGGATGAGAAGCTGGAACCTGTATTATGAACTGTTGAAGCCTCTGGAAGAGAAAGGGAAGATTGCTCTTCCGCATATTCCGGAAAACTGTATGCATAATGCTCATATGTTTTATATAAAAGCGAAGGATCTTCAGGAACGCAGTGCATTGATTTCATATCTGAAGGAAAATAAGATACAGTCTGTGTTTCATTATATTCCTCTGCACAGCGCGCCGGCCGGAGAACGGTTCGGAAGATTCCATGGAGAGGACGTTTATACAACCAGGGAAAGCGAACGTCTTGCAAGGCTTCCCATGTTCTATGGATTGAAGGAAGATCAGGTTCGATATATTGCAGAGAAAGTTTCGGAGTTTTACCGGTAGAAAGAGGATGGGCATGCCATGAAGAAGATCGTTATAATCGGAGCAAATGATTTTCAGAACCAGTTGATTCTGAAAGCAAAAGAGATGGGATTTGAAACTCATGTATTTGCGTGGAAGGATGGATCTGTGGGAGAACGGACGGCGGATTATTTTTATCCGATCAGTATCGTGGAAACGGCGCAGATACTGGAAAAGTGCAGAGAGATTAAACCGGATGCGGTTGCTTCGATTGCTTCTGATCTGGCAAATATTACGGTGAGCAAAGTGGCGTCAGGGCTGGGACTTCCGTGCAACAGCCAGGAATGTATCCGGTTGTCCACCAATAAGTACGCCATGAGAGAAGCATTTTCTCAGGCCCGTATTGCAACGCCCAGATTTTACAGAGTGGATCGTATGGAACCATATCTGTATGGCATGAATCTTCCAATCATTGTAAAACCTACGGATCGTTCAGGAAGCCGTGCGATTACGAAGGTTACAGATTTTAATGATCTTAAGCAGGCGATTAAAGATGCAGTTGCGCAGTCGTTTTCGAAAGAAGCAATTGTGGAAGAGTATATCGAAGGTGAAGAGTACAGCTATGAGAGCATTTCTTATAAAGGAAAACATACAAATCTGGCAGTGACAAAAAAATATACGACCGGCGCTCCGCATTTTATCGAGACAGGACATGTGCAGCCCTGCGGATTATCGGAAGAGATACTGTATAAAGTACATTATGTCATGAAGAGGGGGCTGGATGCCCTGAAGATCAAAAATGGAGCTTCTCATGGAGAATTTAAGATTACGCCGGACGGAAACGTAAGAATTATAGAGATTGGTTCCAGAATGGGAGGGGACTGTATTGGCTCCGATCTGGTGCCCCTGTCCACAGGATATGATTTTATGAAAATGGTAATTGACACGGCATGCGGAAAAGAGCCGGAGCTGATACGAAAAACAGAACCAAAAAGAGCGGAAATAAAGTTCTTATTTACAATGGAAGATGTGGAAAGGATGCGCGCGTTTGAGAGAGAACATCCGGAAGAGATCTATCGGATCAGTGAGATTGATCTGTCCAATCTTGGGAATGTAACGGACAGTTCTACGAGACTGGGATATTATATTACCGTAATAAATCGTTAGTTTTTGAAGAAAAGAGGAATGCAATGCTTTATTCCGTGATTATCCCCTGCTATAAATCGGATCAGACGATTGAACATGTGGTGGATCAGACAAGGGAAGAGATAAAGAAACTGAACAGAGGAGAACTGGAATTTGTTCTGGTCAATGACTGTTCTCCGGATGGCGGAAAAACCATTACAAAATTAAAGGAGATGGCAAAAGAGCATAAGGATGTGAAGGTGATTGATCTGGCGTCGAATTCCGGGCAGCATAATGCGCTGATGGCGGCTCTTAGACATGCAGACGGGGATGTGATCATCGGCATGGACGATGACGGGCAGACGCATCCTTCTCAGCTTCCGAAGCTTTTTGATGCGCTGGATCAGGGATATGATCTGGTATATGGCTACTATCCGGAGAAAAAGCATAACTGGTTTCGAAATCTGGGGAGTCGTTTTAATGATCTCACGGTTAATATGATGATAAAAAAACCAAAGGACGTACGGACGTCCAGTTATTTTGTAGTCAGAAAATTTGTTCGGGATTATGCAGTTGAATATACAGGAAGCTACACTTATCTTCTGGGGCTTTTTATGCGGTGCACGCAGAATATCGCCAGCGTGCCGGTGCAGCATTTTGACCGGGAGGTGGGAGAATCCGGTTATACGCTGAAGCAGCTGATCCGCCTCTGGTCCAGTATCATTGGTTTTTCCGTGATTCCCTTGAGAGTGGCGTCAATTACAGGATTTTTCTTTGCCGGAGTGGGAATTCTGTCAGCTCTGGCGATTGCTGTCCGGAAATTTATAGATCCTGCTTTATCCATGGGATGGCCTTCCATCATGTGTGCAATCTCCTTTTTCTTCGGACTGAATTTCATGTTTCTGGGTATGATCGGAGAATATCTGGGCAGGATGTTCCTGAGTATGAATAAAGAACCCCAGTATGTGATCCGGGCAACCTATAACGTAGAGCCGTACAGGGAAGAGCGGGAGGGACTGCTGTGACGGAGAAAAAAAGATCCGGCAGGTCCAGAGTGCTGATTCTTTTGTCACTGTCTCTGGTTATTCAGAGTTTAAGTTCTGTATTTATCAAATATGCAGGTTTATATGAGACTCTTTCAAAAGAATTTATCATTTTTTATGTACTGGCAGTGGGATGCCTCGGTATTTTTGCAATTATGTGGCAGGTGCTTCTGGAGATGATACCGCTTACGACGGCTTATCTTAGAAAAGGCATTCTGTATATTCTGATTCTGATCTGGTCTGTGATCCTTTTTCAGGAGCATGTGACGTGGAATAACATAATTGGAAGTATGATTATTATAGTGGGGATCAGTATTCATGGAATGGATGAACATTAGTTATGTTCTGGCTTTTTTATCCGTATTTATTGCGTCGGTTTCACAGATTTTATTAAAACAGTCAGCACAGACAGAACACAAACATTTTATTTACAAGTTCCTGAACTGGAGAGTGATATTGAGTTACGGGCTTTTGTTCGGGACAACCATCGTCAATGTATTTGCATACAGGGGAATTGAACTGAAGGTGACGCCGATGATCGAAGCCACGGGCATTATATGGGTGACGATACTGGCAGTATGGTTTCTGGGAGAAAGACCGACAAAACGTGCGGTTCTCTCCATTGTGATCACGGTCATCGGCATTATTGTATTTGCACTGTAATATGAGTCAGTTATTAAAAAGCTTAAGGGAATATGCGGATTCTGATTATCTGCCCATGCATATGCCTGGTCATAAGCGGCGTATGGGAGAGATCGGCAATCCGTATTTTATTGATATTACGGAGATTGAAGGATTTGACGATCTTCATCATGCAGAGGGCATTCTGAAGGATGCACAGGATCGGGCGGCTGATTTATATCATTCAGACGAGACGCATTATCTGGTCAACGGAAGCACGTCAGGAGTTCTGGCAGCAGTATCGGGATGCACTTCTTTTGGCGGAAAAATTCTGATGGCGCGCAACTGTCACAGGTCGGCATATCATGCAGTATTATTAAAAAATCTTCATGTGGAATATCTTTATCCACAATCCATGGGTTCCATGGGGATTAATGGAAGGATTCTGCCGGAAGATGTGGAAAACGCTTTGCAGAATACTCCGGATATTCAGGCAGTGATGATTACTTCCCCGACTTACGACGGAGTCGTGTCTGATATCAGGAAGATTGCCGCATGTGTGCACAGATATCAGATTCCCCTGATCGTGGATGAAGCTCATGGGGCGCATTTTCCGTTTTCCGGACATTTTCCAGAGGATTCTGTAAGCTGCGGGGCGGATGTGGTGATTCACAGTCTGCACAAGACTCTGCCTGCATTGACGCAGACCGGACTGATCCATCTGAACGGGATTCTTGCAGACCGGGAAAAGATCAGAAAATATCTGGCTGTTTATCAGACCAGCAGTCCGTCCTATGTGCTGATGGCGGGACTGGACAGTTGCGTGGAATGGGCCAGAATGCATCCGGAGGCTTTTGAAAGATATGTAAAAAATCTTCGTCGTCTGAGAGAAGGACTTCATATAATGGAATGTCTGGAGCTTCTGGAAGTTCCAGGAATAGATGAATCAAAGATCCTCATATCTCTTCGGAAGACAGAGTGGAACGGAAAGAGATTTGCAGAGATGCTGAGAAAAGAGTTCCATATTGAACCGGAGATGGCATGCAGTACGTATGTGTGCATGCTCACAACAGTGGCGGATACAGAAGAAAGTCTTTCTGGATTAAAAGATGCGCTGTTGATCCTGGATCGTCGGCTTTATATGGAAGAATCTGGAAAAGACCGGGAAATCAGGGAACAGCTTTCTGACGGAGTAATAAAGACGGAAAACGTCTGTACATTCCAGGAGGTGGAAGAAGCAGAAAAAGAGTGGGTTTCTATTGATGCATCACATGGGAAGATCAGCGGAGATTTTGTCACTGTATATCCGCCGGGGATTCCGGTTCTTGCGCCCGGAGAAAGGATCAGCATGGAGATGATTGACCGGCTGCGGCAGTATGAGAGAGACCATCTGACGCTCCATGGAATCAGAGACGGGAAAATAAAAACGTTGAGGAAGAAGGGAAAATGACCAATGGCAGGAATGGTAATAGCATTTGAAGGAATTGACGGGAGCGGGAAGGGTGTACAGGTAAATGAGATTGCAGACCGGCTGATGTCCATGAACAAGAAAGTGCTGATTCAGGATTTTCCCGTGTATTCCAGTTTTTATGGAAAAGAAATAGGAAAAATGCTGTCCGGTGAGTATGCAGTCCGTGCAGACGAGGTTGATCCCAGATCCATGAGTCTGTGGTATGCGCTTGACAGACAGGAGGCGCTGAAAAACATAGACAGAGAGTCCTACGATTACATATTATTCAACAGGTCTACTCTGTCCAACGCCGCATATCAGAGTTTCCGCGTAAGGCCGGAGGAGAGGGATGAATTTACAGAGTGGCTGTTTGAACTGGAATATGAAAAGCTGGGAGTCTGGAAACCGGATCTTTATTTTATATTTGATGTGACGGAGGAGCAGTCCAGAAAAAATGTGGAAAAGAAGGGGCAGAGGGATTATCTCAGTCATACACATGATGTATATGAGGAATCCTGGACAATCATGAGTCATGCCAGAAATGTGTATCTGCATCAGGCAGAGCTGTATGAGAATATTCATATGGTTCCCTGCATGGATGCGGACGGAAATTTCAGGAGTATAGAGGAGATTGCTTCATATGTCATGCAAAAAATACCGGGGTGTTAGTTTTTATGAAAGTATGGTATGCTGTATAGAGGAGGTGAAGTGTTATGGCAGGATTTTCAGAGGTGCTCGGTCATGAGCAGACGATCTTACATATGAAACATGCGATCGAGATGGATAAGGTATCTCATGCGTATATCATAAGCGGGGAGAAGGGTTCAGGAAAGAAGCTTCTGGCAGATCTTTTTGCCCGGACGCTGCAGTGTGAGAAAAAGGGGACGGAAGCCTGTATGGAGTGTCAGTCCTGTAAACAGGCAGTGAACAGGAATCAGCCGGATATTATCCGCGTGACGCATGAAAAGCCCAATACGATCAGTGTGGAGGACATAAGGACGCAGGTCAATGGGGATATTATGATCAGGCCCTACAGCAGTCTGTATAAGATCTACATCGTAGATGAAGCGGAGAAACTGAGTGTGCAGGCACAGAATGCTCTTTTGAAGACGATAGAGGAACCGCCGGGATATGCGGTGATTCTGCTTCTGACAACAAATGCGGGAATGCTTCTGCAGACGATCCGGTCCAGGTGCGTGTTACTTGAACTGAAGCCGGTATCTTCAGAGGCGGTAAAAAAATATCTGATGGAACAGCTTGAGATTCCGGAATATCATGCGGATATCTGTACTGCATTTGCCCAGGGAAATGTGGGAAAGGCAAAGAGACTGGCGTTATCGGACAGTTTTTCAGAAATGCTTGAGCATGCACTCCATCTGGTAAAATATATTCATGATATGGAAGTTTGCGATATCATTGCCGATTTGAAGAAAATCAATACGTATAAGATGGAGATTAACGATTATCTGGATCTTCTGATGGTGTGGTACCGGGATGTTCTGATGTTTAAGGCAACCCGTGATGCAGACAGCCTGATTTTTTCCCATGAGTTGATCAGTATCCGGGAGAAAGCACAGAAAAGTTCTTATGAGGGTCTTGAATATATTGTAAAATCACTGGAAAAGGCAAAGATCCGATTGAATGCCAATGTAAATTTTGATATGGCTCTGGAGCTGCTGATTCTGACCATGAAGGAGAATTAGGATGACAAAAGTAATCGGTGTGCGTTTTCGCCGTGCAGGGAAGATCTATTATTTCTCTCCGGGAAAGCTGGAAATTGATACTAATGATCACGTGATCGTGGAGACCGCAAGAGGCGTGGAATATGGCCATGTGGTCATCGGCAGCAAAGAGGTGGAAGATGATAAAGTCGTACAGCCTTTAAAGCCGGTGATTCGTCTTGCAACGGCCTGGGATGATGAACAGGAGGATAACAACCGGGAAAAGGAAAAGGAAGCGTTCCGGATCTGTCAGGAAAAGATAAAGAAGCACAGGCTGGATATGAAACTGATCGATGCCGAATATACCTTTGACAATAACAAAGTACTGTTTTATTTTACGGCAGACGGGCGGGTTGACTTCCGGGAACTGGTGAAAGATCTGGCATCTGTATTCAAAACCCGTATCGAGCTTCGGCAGATTGGAGTCAGAGATGAGACGAAGATACTGGGCGGGATTGGCATCTGCGGAAGGCCCCTGTGCTGTCATACACATCAGTCGGAATTCCTGCCGGTATCGATTAAAATGGCAAAGGAACAGAATCTGTCCTTGAATCCGACGAAAATATCCGGCGTATGCGGAAGGCTTATGTGCTGTCTCAAGCACGAGGAGGAAACATATGAAGAGCTGAACAGCCGGCTTCCGGGCACAGGGGATCACGTAACTGCAAAGGACGGAAGCAGGGGCGTGGTCAGTTCGGTCAATGTACTCAGGCAGATCGTGAAGGTGATTGTGACTCTGGAAAATGAAGAAAAAGAGATCCGGGAATACAAGGTGGAAGAATTAAAATTCCGTCCCCGCCGGCGAAAGGAAAAAAACAGTAAACGCCGCGAGGAAGATAAAGACCTGAAAAATCTGGAAGCGCTGGAGCGAAGGGAAGGAAAATCAAAGCTGGATGATAACTGAAACAGGGATTCTTTATCTGTGTGCGACTCCTATTGGAAATCTGGAAGATATGACTTTTCGGGCAGTCCGTATATTGAAGGAAGCAGATCTGATTGCGGCGGAGGATACGCGGAACAGTATCCGGCTTCTGAACCATTTTGACATCCATACCCCGATGACCAGTTATCACGAATATAACCGGATCGAGAAAGGACGCGTGCTGGTAACGAAACTTCTGGAAGGCCGGAATATTGTGCTGATTACGGATGCCGGTATGCCCGGTATCTCAGATCCGGGGGAAGATCTGGTCCGGATGTGCCATGAAGCGGGCGTTACTGTAACTGCAGTTCCCGGACCCTGCGCCTGCGTGACAGCGCTTGCAGTATCCGGACAGCATACCAGGAGATTCTGTTTTGAAGCGTTTCTTCCTTCTGATAAGAAGGAGCGTGCGGAGGTCCTTTCAGAGCTTGTAGAAGAGACCAGGACGATTCTTCTGTATGAAGCCCCGCACCGTCTGAGAAAGACGCTTGCAGAGCTTCTGGAGCGGCTGGGAGACCGCAGAATGTCCATATGCAGAGAACTGACCAAACGATATGAGACAGTCTTTGAGACTACGCTTGCAGAGGCCTGTGTTTTTTATGAGAATCAGGAGCCAAAAGGAGAATATGTTCTTGTTCTGGAGGGAAGGCAGCGTCTGGAACTGATTCAGAAGAGACAGCAGGATTTTCAGAAAATATCCCTTCTGGATCATATGCAGCTTTATGAAGAACAGGGAATGGACCGGAAAGCGGCCATGAAGCAGGTGGCAAAAGACCGGGGCGTCAGTAAAAGGGAAATCTACCAGGCACTGCTTTTGGAGGAATGAAGATGGATATACAGCTGAAGAATGGAGAGCGGCTGGATGAGCTTCATCGGAACGGTTATCAGATTATCCAGGATCCCGAACGGTTCTGTTTTGGTATGGATGCGGTGCTGCTTGCCGGTTTTACGAAGGTAAGGCCGGGAGAAAAGGTACTGGATCTGGGAACGGGTACCGGTATTCTTCCGATCCTTCTGGAAGCCAGAACAAAAGGGGCATCCTTTACCGGTCTGGAGATTCAGAAGGAAAGCGCGGATATGGCTTTCAGGAGCGTAAGTCTGAATCATCTGGAGGACAGAGTGCATATTGTGACTGGAGATATCAGAGAAGCGGACCGGCTCTTTGGAGCCGGTTCTTATCATGTAGTGACCAGCAATCCGCCTTATATGCCGGATCTGCACGGCCTTAAGAATCCCGGTGAAGCAAAGGCGATTGCCAGACATGAGATTCTGTGTACCCTGGAGGATGTCATATCACAGACAGCCAGGCTTTTAATGCCGTGCGGCCGTTTTTATCTGGTGCATCGTCCATTCCGTCTGGCGGAGATCCTGACCTGCCTGTGTTCACATGGCCTGGAACCAAAAAGAATGTGTATGGTACATCCATATGCGGACCGGGAACCCAATATGGTGCTGATTGAAGCGTTAAAAGGAGGACGGTCCGGAATGACGGTGGAAAAGCCGCTCGTCATCTTCGAAAAGCCGGGAGTATACAGAAGTGAAATCCGTGAAATTTACGGATATTAAACATTACTTCATGGGATGAGCAGGCAGTGGTCTGTGTCCCTGTGCCCCGGGTCTCTGTGATCTGCGCTCGTATGGAGTGTATCGAACACTGGAGCCGTTTTGTCCGTCTCATTCGGACAGGCGCCGGTTCGTCTGAGACGGACAAAACGGCTCCGCTGTCCGCTCCAGTCCACACAGCGCTGCAGATTACAGAGGCCCGGGGCACAGGGACACAGACCGCTGCCTGCCCGTGAAGGGTAACAAAACAGAGAATGTCAGATTCACTGCCTGAAATCCTTTAGTTTTGGAAAAAAGTGCCGATATAATGCTTAAAGGAAACTTTTTAAAACCAGACAAGGAGGAGGTTAAGTATGCAGGTTAATGTGAATCAGGATACTGCGATCAGACAGTATACCCAGAATGTACAGAGCGCAAAAGCAGTGACTGCGCCTGTAACAGCTACGAAGGAAGAGGCTTCCGCAGACGCTGTCCAAAAGGATGTGGACCGCGCGGAGTTCAGCAAGGATACTGCAGTTACCGGTAAAATGAGTGATTCCGAGAGATCCGCTCTCGTACAGAGTTTAAAGGATGATTTGAATAATCAGATGTCCCGTTTCACGAATATGATGACTCAGATGTTCCAGAAGCAGGGAATTACAGCAAACCTGTCTCAGGGAAATGATTTCTGGAGATTCATGGCAAGCGGTAACTATACCGTGGATGCTCAGACCAAAGCGGATGCGCAGGCTGCAATTTCCGAGGATGGATACTGGGGCGTATCTCAGACTTCCCAGAGAATCTTTGATTTTGCCAAGGCGCTTGCAGGAGATGACCCGGACAAGATGAAAGAGATGCAGGCAGCAGTGGAAAAGGGCTTTAAGCAGGCTGAAGAAGCATGGGGCGGCAATCTTCCGTCGATCTGCGGCGATACGAAATCTGCAATCGGCAAGCTGTTTGATGACTATTATGCAGCGAGCGGTGCGAAAGCATAGGACAAAGACTGAGAAGGTAATAACAGAAAGAATGATTCCCGGCATCTGCGTGAAGATGCCGGGAATTTTGCTGGAAAAAATACGCATTATTTGATATAGTAAAAGTATGATGCTGCGAATTTTTGCGATGAATGTAACGGAAAAAGATTTTACGGCAGAGAGTTTTAGAAGCTGTCTGTCAGAAAGTCGAAGGAATGAGGCGAAAAGGCTGCGCAGGGAAAAGGACAGACAGCTTTTTCTGGGAGCGGAGGCGCTTTTAAATCGAAGTCTTGAGATGATCGGGGCGCCGGTGTGTCTGCCTGCAGTCTATACAAGGAACCGGTACGGAAAACCATATCTTGATAAGACGTCGGGAATCTATGCGAACTGGTCTCATTCAGGCTCTTTTGTGATCTGCGCGCTGTCTGACCAGGAGGTTGGTATTGATCTGCAGAATATTTGTAAAGAGCCAGGAAGCGCGCTGGTCCACAGAGTTTTGCAGCCGGAAGAACAGATATACTACGATCAGACGCCGAAGGAACGGCAGAAGCAGCTGTTTTACAGCTACTGGACGGTGAAGGAAAGTTTTCTGAAAGCGCTGGGAACGGGTTTTGGAACTTCTCTGGACCGTTTTTATGTCAGGATAGAAGGGGATTATCCGGAAATCATCCGAAGAGATGGAGGGGCCAGGTACACATGCCAGCTGCTGGATTTTATGGAAAAGGATTATATGGCGGCAGTCTGTGTAGAAGGAGAGCACGCAGAGGCCAGGATGCGGTCTGAAATAGTAATGATATCGTTATGAGGAGACAGAAATATGATTAAGGAACTGGAAACGTTAAGGCAATGGGTGAAAGAGAGCGATAACATCGTATTTTTCGGCGGGGCGGGCGTCTCTACGGAAAGCGGGATTCCGGATTTCAGGAGTGTGGACGGACTGTATCACCAGCAGTATGACTACCCGCCGGAAACGATTTTAAGCCATACGTTCTACAGAAAAAAGACAGAGGAATTTTATCGTTTTTATCGGGCCAAAATGCTGGCGCTGGACGCGAAGCCCAACGCGGCTCATGAAAAACTCGCTCAGTGGGAGCGGGAAGGGAAACTGCGGGCTGTAGTGACCCAGAACATCGACGGGCTCCATCAGGCGGCCGGCAGCCGGACGGTCTATGAGCTTCACGGCTCCGTGCATCGAAATTACTGTGAGCACTGCCATGCCCTCTACGATGCGGCGTATATACGGGATTCCGAAGGGGTACCGGTCTGTGAGAAATGCGGCGGGCCCGTGAAGCCGGACGTGGTCCTGTACGAAGAGGGACTTGATACGGCCACCATGCGGGGGGCGGTCCAGGCCATCAGCCATGCGGATGTCCTGATTATTGGCGGTACGTCTCTGACGGTCTATCCGGCGGCGGGACTGATTGACTATTATGAAGGACACAAACTGGTGCTGGTCAACAAGTCGGTGACGCCCATGGATTCCAGGGCAGATCTTCTGGTGCAGGGGAGCATCGGCGAGATCTTCAGCCGGCTGTAGGACGGCCGTCAGGGAACAAGGAGAATCTGCCCCGGGCGGACGCCCGTATCCGGCACCGTCACATATAGATCGGAGGATATCTATGGATTATCAGGTGGGAGACATTGTAAAACTGAAAAAACCGCATCCCTGCGGGAGCCAGGAATGGGAGATCCTGCGGGTGGGCGCGGATTTCCGGCTGAAGTGCGAGGGCTGCGGCCATCAGGTCATGGTGAGCCGGAAACTGGTGGAAAAAAACACCCGCGGACTGCGGAAAAAAGCCTGAATATTTTCTGCAAAGCCGCAGAATGAAGCATTTTTTCGTAAAAATTACGAACATGGAGGCGAAGGCCTGTTAACATGGCAGGTGAGGAAAGGAGTGGTGATCAATGATGAAAAAGAAACGGTACCGAAAGAACAGGAGGGTGCTGTCTTTCGTCAGCCTGCTTATTCTGGCCGTATGTCTTTCCGGCTACGGGGAAGCAAAGCCCGCGGCCAGCTCCCGGGCCGACGCGGTTCTGAGGGGATACAAAAGCTCCGGGGAGGAGATCTGGGACAGGACCAAAGCCTGGAGAAGCGCCGACACCGGAGAGAACGCGGATGGGGCAGAAGAAAACGCCGGTGGAACCGGAGGAAACACGGATGCGGCAGAGGAAAACTCCGACGGAACCGGAGGGAACGCCGATGGGACAAAGGAAAACGCCGACGAACCGGAAGTCCTGACGGCTTCTTCGGACATCAACTCCATCGCCGGGCTTGGAGAGCTTCAGGCAGGGGTCGAGGAGGAGCTCTATACGCACAGTGAAGCCTTTGTGGTCGATGTGGAGAATGGACACAACCCCTACGACGTGGAATGGGACTACGGTGAGCTGTACGACGTCTATATAGAAGAGGCCGACTGGTCCCTGGTGTTTGACGCGGATTTTTATATGGAATCCTTCCCTGCCCTTGCGTTTTTGTACCATTATGACGAGGAACTTCTGCTGGAGCATTTCCAGACTGTAGGCATCCATGAAGGGCGCCAGGGGAACGGGGACTTCAACGTGGCCGCCTATCGGGAAAACTGCGGACAGGAGCTGCGGGACGCCTTTGGCGATCATTATGAGTGCTATTATTTCTACTGGATGCTGAATCAGGATTCTCAGAAAGACGTGGCGGCGGCAGGCGGCGGTTATCCGCTGCAGCTTGGCGTAAAGATGAACTCCCTGCAGGCCGAAGAGTTTGAGAAGGTCAACGAATACCGCGCCGAGGTCGGCGTGGAGCCTCTGAAATTCGACCCTGAGCTGGCGGCCGTCGCCGGCTACAGGGGATGGGTCGATATCAGCGAAGGCTATGGGGCCCATGACTGGCTGAATGATGAGGCTAACGAGGACAGAGTCTATGAACTGATGGATTTTCTCCATACGGATCGGTTAAGCGAGAATACGGTGGATACCGGCATACTGGACGAAACAGCTCATGTACAACCCACTTTCTATATCAACTACCGCTATTCGCCGGAGCATTATGAAGCCATGATCAACCCGGAGTACCACTATTTTGGATGCTCGAATATTTATTCCGGCAATAACCGCATCCCGGAATCGAGACGCGGAACAGGGAGCACCTATGAAAAACCAATGATGCGCATAGAATTCGACCTGTTCACAGACGTGCTGTCCACGCCGGTGCATCCGTGACGAACGCATGGGAGCGGCTGCCAAAGGCAGCCGCTTCTGCGGGGAAGAGCAGGATGGGCCAAAAGCGGACATGCTTCCGTATTTTTGAAGAATTTATATGATCTGCGGGAAATTTGCGGGAATTTGCTCATTTAATGCTTGAAAAGAAAGGAAAATTGTGATATAGTTTTATCTTGTGATATATTATGGCTTCGTGTATGGAGCATTCCTTGCGCATATGGATGAATATGCGCCAGAGACCAAAAGGAGGTAAAAAGCATGAACAAATACGAACTGGCATTGATTGTGAGTGCAAAAATCGAAGATGACGAGAGAGCGGCTGCCGTAGAGAAGGCAAAAGAGATCATTACCCGTTTCGGCGGCGTGGTGACGGAAGTGGAAGACGGCGGCAAGAAAAGGCTCGCGTACGAGATCCAGAAGATGAGAGAAGGATTTTACTACTTCATTCAGTTCGACGCACCGGCGACCTGTCCTGCTGAAGTAGAGAAGCGCGTGCGTATTCTGGACAATGTCATCCGTTATCTGTGCGTTCGCAAAGATGCATAAGAAAAGCAGATTAAGAGGTGATTGTTAATGAATAGAGTAGTTTTGATGGGACGTCTGACCAGAGATCCTGAGATCCGTTATTCCAATGGCGAGAACGCGCTGGCGATTGCGAGATTTACACTTGCGGTAGACCGCAGGTTCAATCGAAGAGAAGATCAGACTGCAGATTTTATTACCTGTAAAGCGTTTGGAAAACAGGCGGAGTTTGCAGAGCGTTTTCTTCGTCAGGGAATCAAAGTGGCTGCAAGCGGCAGAATCGAGACGGGCAGCTATACGAACCGCGACGGACAGAAGGTCTATACGACGGAAGTTGTTCTGGACGAAATTGAGTTTGCAGAGAGCAAGGCTGCGAATGACGCTGCACGTGGAGGTATGGGCGGCGGCTATCAGTCTGCACCGGCGCCGGCGCCGATGCCCGGTCCAATGGGCGCGGCAGGAGACGGTTTTATGAATATCCCGGATGGGATTGATGAAGAATTGCCCTTCAATTAACAATCAGATTTGATACAGGAATGTGAAAAGGAGGAATCATTATGGCTTACACCAAAAATGAAAAAGGCGACGCTCCAAAGATGAGAAGAGGCGGACGCAGAAGAAAAAAAGTTTGTGTATTCTGTGGCAAAGAGAACAATGAGATTGATTACAAAGATGTGAATAAATTAAAAAGATACGTTTCCGAGAGAGGAAAGATCCTTCCAAGGAGAATCACCGGAAACTGTGCAAAGCATCAGAGAGCGCTTACGGTTGCGATCAAGAGAGCAAGACACGTGGCGCTTATGCCGTACACAGCAGAATAGGAACAACTTTTTGGGCACCGCTGATGCGGTGCTCTTTTTTTCCTTGTCCCCGGAAAGAGTTAATGGTATAATATTCAGGTAAGGGCGCCGGACAGTGTCCATCCGGCGTAGGCCGAAGCGTAGAAAAGCCCGCAGGCTGTACTGCGGAATATGCACGACAAGGAAACTCAACATGAAAAAAAATGTAAAACTTAATGGTCAGTTACGGCTTTATGTGCGCTGGCCGCTGTATTTAACACTGCTTTTGATCGGTATGAATGTATGGATCTATTTTGTATCTCATGAAGCAGGCATGATCATGGCAGTTTTTGTGGTAATCTATGCGGCAGCTGCCGGAATTCTGTATGTCAGCAATCAGCCGGTTCTCTATACAGAGCTGGTTTCTTTTGCGACTCATTATGGACAGATCCAGAAAAATCTTCTGAAAGAACTGGTTCTTCCCTATGCCCTTTTAACAGAAGAAGGAAGAATTATCTGGATGAACCGGAGATTTATGGAAATCACGGGAAAAGGCAAGGAGTACAGCCGGAATATCAGTACGGTCATTCCGGAGCTGTCAAGGAAGCTTCTTCCCACAGGCGATCAGTCTCATACTTCCGTTGAATTCCGTTACGGGGAATCTGATTATCGTGCAGACATGAAGCTGATTCATATGGATGAAGATATGAAGAACGGCCATCTGACCAGCACAGTGGAATTTGAAGGAAGCCTGATTGCGCTGTATCTGTTTGATATCACGGAGATCAATCATTATATTCGAGAGAATCAGGAACAGCGCATGGCAGCCGGACTTGTCTATATTGACAATTATGATGAGGCGCTCGAGGATGTGGAGGAAGTAAGAAGCTCTCTTCTGGTTGCATTGATTGAACGAAAGATCAACAAATATTTTAATGCATATGACGGAATTGTCCGAAAGCTGGAAAAGGATCGTTTTTTTGTTATCATGAAAGAAAAGGCGCTGGCCCAGATTCGGGAAAACAAGTTTGATCTGCTTCAGGATATCAAGACCGTCAATATTGGAAATGAACTGCCGATTACGCTGAGTATCAGCATCGGTTCCGGAGGCGTTTCTTATATGGACTGTATGGAATATGCCCGCAGTGCCATGGATCTGGCTCTGGCAAGAGGCGGGGATCAGGCTGTTGTTAAGACGAAGGAACAGATCACTTATTATGGCGGCAAGACCCAGCAGATGGAGAAGAATACAAGGGTCAAGGCGAGAGTTAAGGCGCAGGCTTTAAGAGAGATCATTGAAGCCAAGGACAAGGTTGTTGTCATGGGACACAGGCTTACAGATGCGGATTCTTTTGGCGCGGCAGTGGGCATCTACCGCGCTTCAAAAGCTTTGAATAAAAAGGCTCATATTGTGGTAAATGAAGTGACGACGTCCGTGCGTCCCATGCTGGAAGAATTTAATGCGGCCAACAGTCCGGAGACCGGAATTGTCATAAACAGCAGCCAGGCGCAGGAGATCGTGGACCGCAGTACTGCAGTGGTGGTGGTGGATACAGACCGTCCAAGCTACACGGAATGTGAAGAGATCCTGTCCATGACACCGACGGTTGTAGTGTTTGATCACCACAGAAGAGGAAATGAGTCGATCAGCAAGGCGGTTCTGTCTTATATTGAGCCGAATGCCTCCTCTGCCTGTGAGATGGTTGCAGAGATCCTTCAGTATTTTGCAGATAATGTACGGCTGAAAAGCGGGGAAGCAGACTGTATGTTTGGAGGTATTGTAATTGACACGAACAATTTTATGACCAAGACAGGCGTCCGTACCTTTGAAGCAGCGGCATTTTTAAGAAGATGCGGAGCGGATGTTACCCGTGTAAGAAAGATGTTCCGGGATGATATGGCGGAGTATAAGGCACGGGCGGAATCTGTCCGGCATGCGGAAGTATACAGAGGCTTTGCCCTTTCCATCTGCCCCGGAAAGGGACTGGAAAGTCCGACGATTGTCGGTGCGCAGGCAGCAAATGAGCTTTTGAATATTGTTGGAGTGCGTGCTTCCATTGTCCTGACAGAATACAATGGGAAGGTTTATGTAAGCGCACGTTCCATTGATGAAGTGAATGTACAGGTAATCATGGAAAGAATCGGCGGAGGCGGCCATCTGAATGTAGCGGGGGCACAGCTGCAGTGTTCGGTGGAAGAGGCCATGAAGATCATACGCCGGACGCTGGATGATATGTTGGAGGAAGGAGAACTGGAATGAAAGTAATCTTACTTGAGGATGTAAAATCACTGGGAAAAAAGGGCGATCTTGTGGAAGTTAATGACGGTTATGCGAGAAATTTTATACTTGCAAAAAAACTGGGAATGGAAGCTACGCCCAAAAATATGAATGATCTGAAGCTGAAAAAGGCGCATGAAGATAAACTTGCAGCTCAGAGGCTTGAAGAAGCGAAGGCCTTTGCAGAGAGCCTGAAGAATGTTCAGGTAACGCTGAAGATCAAGGCGGGCGAGGGCGGAAAACTGTTTGGATCCATCTCTTCCAAAGAGATTGCCCAGGCGGCGAAGGAGCAGCTGAATCTGGAGATTGACAAGAAAAAGCTGGTGCTTCCGAATCCCATTAAGGCGGTGGGGACGACGATGGTTCCAATCAAGCTGCATCCGAAAGTCACAGGGGAACTGAAAGTCATCGTTCAGGAAGCATAATCCGGGAGCAGATCTAAGATGGATGAAACACTCATAAAGCGTGTGATGCCTCATGATGAGGAAGCGGAACGTTCGGTCATCGGCGCCATGCTTATAGATAATGAAAAAATCATGACAGTTTCAGAGATGATCACGGGAGAGGATTTTTATCAGAAGCAGATGGGTACGGTTTACGATTCCATGGTGGAACTCTATAATGAGGGAAAACCGGTGGAGCCGGTGATTGTACATGCGAGCCTGAAGGAAAAGGGCATGCCGGAGGAGGCATGCAGCATCGAACTGCTCATGCGCTGGATGAATCAGACGTTTACTTCTGCGAATATCAAATACTATGCAGAGATCGTAGCAGAAAAGGCGGTTGCAAGGCGCCTGATCCGTCTGAACGAGGAGATTGCCAATACTTGTTATGCCGGTTCTGAAAAGGTAAGCAATACGCTTGCAGAAGCGGAAAAGAGGGTTTTTGATCTGGCGCAGAGAGGCGGAGGAAGCGAATTTGTTCCGATCCGTCAGGTGGTTATCAATGTAATGAAAAAGATTGACGCCGCTTCCAGAGCCAGGGGCAGAGTAACAGGCCTGGAGACTGGATTTATGGATCTGGATTATAAGACTTCCGGGCTTCAGCCTTCTGATCTGGTGCTGATTGCAGCAAGACCTTCCATGGGTAAAACGGCATTTGTACTGAATCTGGCACAGCATATGGCATTTAAACGGGAACAGGCAGTTGCAATCTTCAGTCTGGAAATGTCAAAAGAACAGCTTGTAAACCGTATGCTGTCTCTGGAATCCCATGTAGATGCTCAGAAGATCCGTACCGGACGGCTGAATGATGAAGAATGGATGAATCTGGTAGAAGGTTCTGCCAACATTGCCGCTTCCAGGCTTTTTATTGATGATACGCCGGGTATTACTCTGCCGGTTATGCGTTCCAAATGCCGGAAACTGAAAATGGAGCATGATATCCAGATCGTAATTATCGATTATCTGCAGCTTATGAGCGGAGACAATAACAGCAATGCTTCTTCCAGGCAGCAGGAGATCTCGGATATTTCCAGAGGGTTAAAGGCGCTGGCGCGTGAGCTGAATGTTCCGGTGGTGGCATTGTCCCAGTTAAGCCGTGCAGTGGAGCAGCGTCCGGATCATCGTCCTATGCTTTCAGACCTGCGTGAATCCGGAGCCATTGAGCAGGATGCGGATGTGGTCATGTTTCTCTATCGGGAAGGTTATTATAACCGTGATCTGTCGGAAGCAGAGCAGAGAGTGGCGGAGGTCATCATTGCAAAACAGCGTAATGGTCCGATCGGAACAGTGAATCTTCTGTGGATACCGGAGCTTACAAAGTTTACCGATATGGACCGGGAGCCCGGACCTCAGTGAGAAGCAGCCTGGCCGGGTTCAAGAAGTGTATTTGGAAGCGATTTGCGCTTGCATATTACGGACATTTATATTAAAATAGATGCAGAACCTGAAGGGGTATCAAAAATAATAAAGGAGGATCATGTACCATGGCATATGTAATTTCCGGTGATTGCGTAGGATGCGGTTCCTGTGCAGAAGTCTGTCCGGCAGATGCAATTTCTGAGGCTGATGGAAAGTATGTAATCGATGCTGATGCTTGCCTGGAGTGCGGCACCTGCGAGGCAGAATGTCCGAACGAGGCAATCTCTGCAGAATAATCAGATTACTACATAGTATGTAAAAAAGACATAGTCCTAAAGGACTATGTCTTTTTTTGGCTGTGCGCCGAAAAACCATGGTTTTTTACGTTCTTCTTTTGCTTTTGGTTCTTTATTCTCAGATTCTCTGACTTTTGCTTCTTTTACTTTGGGAGCTTTTGTTTTTTTCTCACGTTTTTTACCAAGAGCCAGCAGTCTTCGTTGTTTTTGTGAAGAGCGGATGAGCTCGTCCAGTTTTTTGTAGTGTGTCTCTTCGCGTTCTTCCTGAAGACGGAAAAGGTAATCCATCTCCTTTACAACCTGCGTAGATACCTGATGGCTTAATTCCTTACCCATCTCCTTCTGGTTCTCCCGTATGGCCTGTGAAACGACTTTTCCGAGGATCATCTGAAACTGTTCCATCTTATCGCCGGCAGGCGGTTCCGGTTCCCGGACGATTGCAGGAGGTACGTTTCCCTGTTCCATCTCCGGTACCAGTGCTTTGATTGCTTTAAGCTGAAAGCCCTGTTCTTTCAGATCCTTAATGTGGTGAAACATCTGGATGTTATCTTCTGTATAGCAGCGATGCCCCATCTCGTTGCGTTCGATGGGCAGTTCGAGCTCGTCCTCCCAGTATCTGAGGACATGGGACTCTACATCTACCATCTTGGCAGCGTCGGAGATCATGTAGCGCTTCTGCTCCATATACATCCCTCCACCTGTGAAATTGTCAACAGTTCCTCCGTATCCGCGCAGTAACTCAAACACGGTTGAACTGGTTAAATTATACCATACTCCCTTGATTTTGCAAGTAAATAGGCTTATAATATGCTCATATGCAGCAAAATCAAGATTATTTTTATAATATATGCAAGTAAAAGATGCTGCATGATGTTAAAATACAATAGGAGGTTACCCGAGATGGCTAAGATTTCAAAAGATATGATCATTGCAGATCTGGTGAAAATGGATCAGAATATCGTCCCGATTCTTATGCGGGAAGGCATGCACTGCATCGGATGCCCGTCTGCGCAGGCAGAAAGCCTGGAAGAGGCGGCGCTGGTTCATGGGATGGATCCGGATGTACTGGTTGCAAGACTGAATAATTTCCTTGGTGCATAAAGAGAAGGAATTATGGGGTAGAAGAGCAGGTAACAGAGGGCAGTCGTGAAAATCGGCTGCCTCTGTTTTGTCAGGAGCTGTGAAAAAAATCAGATCATAGCCAGCTGCTGCAATGCCCTTCCATCCATCAGGAGGGTAAAATGTTCATTCATGTACGCTTCATGGGAAGCAGAGTATTTACCATTTGATCCATATTCCGAGAGAATATTGCACACCTTGTTAAACTGCTCCGGCGTATGGTCTGATTTGGTAATTACCAGATGATATTGTGCCGTCTCCGGATTTTTATAAAGACGATTTTCCCCATGGTAGATATCCTTTAGTATAAGAGAGGCTTCTATAATGGAATCCAGCTTCTGAAAGAGATAAAGCTTGCGCATATCCAGTTCACTGGCAAATGTAGCAGCCTGTTCCTCCCGCGTTTCCTGGGGAGAATTCTTCAGACGGTGTTCCAGAAGCTTCTGGAACAGATCCAGGACTTCATCTGCACCATCAGGCAGAAAATCTCTGGAAGAGTCCGGGGTATCACCTGCACCCTGAGAAAACCTGGAAAATCTGGTATCCAGTTCTTCCGGGTCAGAAACCTTGGTAATATCGAGAATAATGCATTCGTTGGGCATCGGAATTGCTTCGATCATCAGAGGAATGTTGTCGGCTTCAAAACCAAACTGATGGGCAGCCTGTTCCATCATGTCACGGAACAGGGAACGGGCTTTTTCCGATCCATAGGCGATCTCGCTGAGCTTGATATGGCGTACCTCCAGATCATCACGCGTCAGGAGACAACGTATTTTGTTTTCATTGATTTTTTCTATTTTCATGTGATCACAACCTGTTTGGATTTATTTATAGTTTAGTATAGTATAAACAAAAATCAGGAAGATGTAAAGCCTGACAGGTTGTGAAATAGAGGAAAATATTCTGAAATTTTTGTGAAAACTGCTTGAAAAAGGGCGAGTGTTGTGTATAATATAGCTGTAAGTCTAAATTTCTGATTCTTTTCACAGTATCAGTGATCAAATTCCAATTGTTTTTTGTGGCATAAGGGGGGATGCAGAGCCAGACGGGCGTATGCATGTTTGCTTTTTTTACCGGATGCCGGACTTTTGCAGACAGAATATATCACATAACCTTCTTTTGGAAATATGCATATGCCATGAATGAAAACAGCGGCAGCCGGGAAATCTGATAAAACAGAAAACCAGGAAGAAAAGTCTCTATGTCCTGAGATTTATGGTGGTGAGAACGGCTGTCATATGGTATAATGTCACCAACTGAAGCGAAGCGGAAGTTGATGACCTGCGCGAGCATCAGCGAGCTTCCTTGTGACATAATGTCACCAACTGAAGCGAAGCGGAAGTTGATGACCTGCGCGAGCATCAGCGAGCTTCCTTATGACATAATGTCACCAACTGAAGCGAAGCGGAAGTTGATGACATTTTACCGTATGTTCTTCCGGTGTACCGTACCATTCATATTCTGTAAAGGTTTTATGATGCAATTTTTATGGAAATGGATGGTACAATACGCTGGGAGGAACACAGTTCAGGAGTATAATGAACGGATTTGACAGTATGGTACGAGGGATAAAAGAGTCAGGAGGACGTTTATGATAAGAGACGGGAAGGAAGAGAGAGAAGAACTGGAGGAGAGAAAAGAGCGGCGGAAAAAAAAGGTGAATCATACAGGAGACAGAAGAAAACGTTCCAGAAAGCGGAGACGAAAACGCAATTCGCAGATGGCTCCGGCTGTAATTATAGTTCTGCTGATTTTTATTGTAAGCGGAGGACTGGTGGGTAAGCTTCTGTATGATAAATATTCTCCGTCCAGGGAACAGGCAGATACAGCAGAATATTTCAATCTGGAAAATGACCAGGAGATTGCTGTTCTGGTCAATGATATGATGCTGGAGGATAAAGGAAGGCTTATAGACGGAAGAGTCTATCTGAATGTGGAGACTGTGTATCAGTATGTAAATCCGAGATTTTACTGGGATGCGTCAGAAAATACCTATTTGTATGCGCTTCCCACAGAACTGGTCAGTGCGCAGGTGGGAAGCAGCGATTATACAGTGGCAAAAGCAAAGCAGAGTGCAGATTATGTGATTCTGCGGGCAGATGGAAATGATGTCTTTGTTGCGATTGACTTTGTCAATCAATATACGAATTTTACGTATGAATACTGGGAAGACCCCAATCATGTGCATATCGTGGATACGTTCGGAGAATGGAATGTAGTGACTGCACAGAAGAAGGTACAGGTCCGTTATCAGGCAGGAATTAAAAGTCCGATACTGACAACCGCTGATAAAGGCAGTACGATGTTCGTGCTGGAGGAAGAGGAGGAGATTGAAGAGTGGACCAGGGTTCTGACGAAGGATGGATATATTGGTTATGTGAGGGATAAACAGATCTCGGAAATGTCAAAGGAAATGTTGGAGGAGCCTGAATTTGAAGAGCCGATATACACGAATATTGCAAAAGACCATACGGTTAATCTGTCCTGGCATCAGGTAACGAATAAAGATGCCAATGAGAATATTTATCGGGTACTGGCGAATACCAAAGGTCTTACGGCTGTTTCCCCTACCTGGTTTTTCTTAAGCGATAATGACGGGAATATCGATTCCCTGGCAGATCAGGATTATGTCAACTACTGTCATCAGAATAATGTAGAAGTCTGGGCGCTGGTGGAAGATATCACATATAAGGACACAATTTTGGATTATGAGATATTTTCAAGGACAACCAGCCGTCAGAGACTGGTAAATAATCTGATTGCCCAGGCGATTCAGTATGGTCTGGATGGACTGAATCTGGATATGGAATTTATTAATGAAGACAGTGCGAGAGGATATGTACAGTTTATCAGAGAACTGTCCATTATGTGCCGTCTGAACGGCATCATACTTTCGGTAGATAATTATGTACCTGCAGCGTATAACAGATTCTATGACCGGGCCGAACAGGGTGTTTTTGCAGATTATGTAATTATTATGGGTTATGATGAAACTCCGCGTAATTCCGATACAGCCGGTCCGGTTGCCTCTATTGGTTTTGTGGAAAGCGGGATTCAGAATACACTGGAGGAGGTTCCAAAGGAAAAAGTAATCAATGCCGTGCCGTTCTATACCCGTTTCTGGAGGACAGATGAGAATGGGGAAGTAACCAGTGAAGCCATGGGTATGGACAGTGCAGATCAGAAGGCGGTGAATAACAATGTAGAACCGGTGTGGGATGAGACAACCGGGCAGTATTATATTGAACTGGAATATGAAGGAAGCATCTATCAAATGTGGATGGAGGAAGAGCGTTCCATTGAAGAAAAATTAAAACTGATCAAGCAGTATGAGCTGGCAGGAGTTGCTTCCTGGAGGCTTGGATATGAAAGGGCTGGTATCTGGGATATTATTCTCAGGTATGTGAACTGACAGAGAACAGCCATAAGGAATCAGAAAACAGGCCGCCGCATATATTTTATGGAAAATATATGCGGCGGTTTTTATTATTGGAAAGAAAAAAACTGGAGTTATTGATGTCCATAATCCTGATTTTCTGTGCATGTATTCTGGCGGAAAAAGGTTGGGAACGAGTACTGAGCAGTCAGGTACAGACAGGTGAGAAAAACAGGACTGTAGTGATTGACGCCGGACATGGAGGAAACGATCCCGGGAAAATAGGAGTGGACGATTCGCAGGAAAAAGATCTGAACCTGATCATAGCGAAGAAGGTGCAGAAGCTTCTGGAGCAGCAGGACGTGGAAGTGGTTATGACCAGAGAGTCGGATGCGGGTCTGTATGATGAGCAGTCCTCCAATAAAAAGGTGCAGGATATGAAGAACCGGTGCGCCCTGATCAACGAAACGCAGCCGGACTGCGTGGTCAGTATCCATCAGAACAGTTATCATGAGGAATATGTAAACGGCGCGCAGGTGTTCTATTATGGAACATCGGAGGAAGGAAAAAAGCTGGCGGAGATTCTTCAGAGCCAGCTGGTTTCTCATGTGGACCCGGAGAACCATCGGCAGGCAAAGGCCAACGAAAGCTATTATCTGCTGAAGAAGACGGAAGTACCCATTGTGATCGTGGAGTGCGGTTTCTTGAGCAACTGGGAGGAAGCGAAGAAGCTGCAGGAGGACAGCTATCAGAATCAGATCGCCTGGGCGGTGAGTATGGGGATTTTGTCGTATCTGGAGAAAGAGGCCGAGTAATAACTGTCTCTTTTACTCTCATGTACATGAAAACAAAAATTTCTACAATGCCCTTTTGTTTTGTACGGGCAAAAGTCAGGCGGAAACGTTGTAAAACGCCCGTGTCTGTGCATACATTGTTTCCAGGTGTACAGACACGGGCATATTTTACAATAATTACTTATAGTACAGTCTATTTGTAATCTTCTAAAAGTACCTTATGCTTCAGAAGAAATTTTCTTCTTAAAGGATCCAAGGAGTACTGCGCCGACAACGGTTCCGATAATCAGTGCAATCAGGTACATCAGTGCGTTTCCAACCACCGGGACGACGAAGATGCCGCCGTGAGGAGCCATGAGGGTGCAGCCAAATGCCATGGAGAGAGCGCCTGCCACGGCGGAGCCAACCATACAGGACGGGAGCACATGCAGCGGGTCGGATGCCGCGAAGGGGATCGCGCCCTCGGTGATGAACGCTAGGCCCATGATGAAGTTCACAGGGCCGGATTCCCGCTCCTCCTTTGTGAACCGGTTCTTGAAAAGCAGTGTTGCAAGAGCAATGGCGCAGGGCGGTACCATGCCGCCGATCATGACTGCCGCCATGATGTGATAGTTGCCTGCGGCGATGGATGCGGTGCCGAAGACGTAAGCCGCCTTATTGAAGGGGCCGCCCATGTCGATGGCCATCATGCCGGCCACGACGATGCCCAGAAGGATCCGGCTGGAACCGCCCATGTTGGTCAGTGCGGTGTTCAGAGCCGTGTTCAGCGCGCCGATGGGAGGCTCTACCAGGAACTGCATGATCAGGCCCATGAAGAGGATGCCGCACAGAGGATACAGAAGTACCGGTGCGATCTTCTCTATGGCCTGGGGCAGTTTGGAAAAGACCTTGATCAGAAACAGAACCAGGTAGCCCGCGATAAAGCCTGCCGCCAGCGCGCCCAGGAAGCCGGATTTGCCTGCGGAAGCCATCATGCCGCCGACGAAGCCCACGGCCAGTCCCGGCCGGTCTGCAATGCCCATGGCGATGAATCCGGCCAGGATCGGGAGCATGAAGCCGAAGGCCACGTCGCCGATGCCTTTCAGGGTGGCGGCGGCAGGCGTGATGGTACCGAAAGCAGACCGCGCTTCGTCAGAGAGGGCGTTCACATCCACGCAAAGGCCGTCGATCAGGAACGCCAGCGCGATGAGGATGCCGCCGCCCACCACGAAGGGGAGCATATGGGAGACGCCGTTCATAAGCTGCATGTAGAGCTTGTGTCCTATGCCGCCGGAAGCCTTTTGGGAAGAGGACGCCGCGGAAGGATTTCCTGCCTGATAGACCGGGACGTCGCCGCTCATGGCGCGGGCTACCAGCTGGTCTGCTTTGCTGATGCCGTCGGATACCTGGCATTCAATGAGTTTCTTTCCATGAAAACGGTCCATGGGGACTTTGGCGTCGGCGGCTACGATGATGCAGTCCGCCTCCCGGATCTCCTGATCGGTCAGTACGTTCTTGGCACCACCGGAACCTCTCGTCTCGACTTTGATAAAGCAGCCGGCTGCCCGTGCGGCTTTTTCCAGTCCCTCTGCTGCCATATAAGTGTGGGCAATGCCGGTGGGGCAGGAGGTAACGGCCAGAATCTTGAAGGCGCCTTCCACCGCCTGCGTGTTCTGCGCTGCCAGCTGGTCGTTCAGGTCCGGTTTTTCGTCGTCTGCCTTATCCACGATCTGCAGAAATTCTTCTACGGTGGAAGCGTGTTTCAGACTGTCTGCAAAGCCTTCGTCCATCAGGAGCATGGACAGTTTGCTCAGCACGTCCAGATGCACATTGTCTTTCGTGTTGGGAGCCGCGATCAGGAAGATCAGATGGACCGGCTCTCCATCCAGGGAATCAAAATCCACGCCGTCTTTGACCACCATGGCTGCCAGTCCCGGCCGGTCCACAAAGGGGCCTTTGCCGTGGGGGATGGCGATGCCTTCCCCGATGCCGGTGGTGCTTTCTTCTTCTCTCCGGTAGACTTCCTGACGATAGGCTTCCCGGTCGTTGATCTTTTCGCTTTTGATCATCAGGTCAACCATCTGGTCCAGCGCTTCCTGCTTGGAAGAGGGTGTTCCGGTAAGTGAGATACTTCTTTTGTCCAGTAAATCTGTGATCCGCATAAGTTATTCCTCCTGTTAGATAAATGGCACTAAGTGTTTGCGCACACGGAATTTTGCTCCATGTGCCGTTTACCATACTTTTTCGGCGATTTTCAAACGCCGGAAGTATATTTACGAGTGATAAAATTTTCCACAGAACTTTGAGCATCGACGCTTGTGAGTCTGCATTACCGGCAAATTTTACTGCTCGTCAGCATATTTTAACGTTTCATAAATTTTACAGATCTCTTCTCGGGATGCCAGGAGATCAGAAAATGCGCTTGCGCTTCCGGCGGAAATGCCCATATGGAAAGCATGCCGGTAGTTTTGCTTCTGCGTCCAGCCTGCCACAAATCCTGCTACCATGGAGTCTCCGGCTCCTACGGCATTGACAAGCGTTCCTTTCGGAGCCGGCTGCATATGTACTTCGCCGTTTTCCGCCGTCAGGACGGCTCCCTGTCCCGCCATGGAGACCAGGACGTTCCGGGCGCCTTTTTCCTGAAGCTTTCTGGCGTAAGGGACGACTTCCTCTCTTGTAGAAAGTGTGACGCCGAAGATCTCGCCCAGTTCATGGTTGTTGGGTTTAATCAGGAAGGGACGGTATTTCAGCACATTTAACAGAAGATTCTGTGTGGCGTCCACAACAAACCGGATGCCGCGTCCGTCTAAAAATGACAGGATGTCATGGTAGATGGAATCCGGCATGCATTTGGGGATGCTTCCTGCCAGTATAAGTGTGTCCTCTGCTTTCAGCCGGTCCAGCTTTTTCATAAGTCGACCGATGGCTTCCTGGCTGATTGACGGTCCCTGACCGTTTATCTCAGTTCCGTCAAAATCCTTCAATTTGATATTAATGCGGGAGCATCCATGTTCCAGATGAATAAAATCGCAGAAGAATCCGATCTCCTTCATCTTCCGAAGCAGCTCCTCTCCGGTAAAGCCTGCCGTAAATCCCAGAGCCGTATTTTCAATGCCCAGGTTATAAAGTACGGTGGATACGTTAATCCCCTTGCCGCCTGGAAGCATCTGTTCCGAACAGGTCCGGTTGGTTTTACCAAGCTGGAAATCTTTCATGGATACGATATAATCCAGCGAGGGGTTAAAGGTTACGGTATAGATCATAGGTTCTGTCTCCTTTCATGTTCTTTCTTATTGCTCGTTCCTTATGATGGTTTTATTATATCTCCATAATCAATCAAAGTCAATCAAACTAATGCACAATAATTCTGGATTAAATTTGTGAAATATTCACAAACATTCATATTCATTCATAAACAATCAAAAAGGAAGAAAAGATAAAGTATAAATAGAAATACAGAATAATACGGAGCATATGAAAAAAGAGGTGCTGCAAAACATGTTTTGCAGCACCTCCGTGTTTGAAAAATATATGTGGTTGCGGACCAGTGTCTAGCCCTCGATCATGATTGTCCTGCTTTCGTTGATTTTCGGCTGTGCTTCTTTCTTCGGCACCGTCAGTTTCAGGACGCCGTTTTCAAAAGCCGCGTGAACATCCTCCTGGGTAATATCCTCACCTACATAGAAGCTTCTCTGATAATGGCCGGCATAACGTTCCTGACGGATGTATCTGCCTTGTGTATCCTTTTCTTCTTCCTTGTTTTCACGTGTGGCTTTAATGGTCAGATAGCCGTCTTTCAGTTCTGCATGAAGGTCTTCTTTTTTAAAGCCCGGCAGATCAAGATCAATCTGATAAGCATTGTCAAGTTCCTGTACATCTGCTTTCATGGCAGGAATACTGCCGATGCGGTTCGGGCGGTAGTACGAAGAATTTGCAAAATCCTCAAAAAAGTCATCCATAAAGCTTCTTCCAAAAATATCGGTTAATAACATAATTCATACCTCCTTGGCTTTGGGACGAATTCCGTATGCTGAAATTCGCTGTTGTTTTATTTGTTATATATGTTATATAACATAATGTTAGCACTGTCAAGAGGTGAGTGCTAATTTTTTGTGAAAAAAGTGTGAAATCCCTTTGAAATGGGGATTTTTCAGGTGCAGAATTTTGCGGGAGTCTGTATTTTGTACCTTTTATGACAAAAATATGACCGCCGCAAGGTTAGTATGCCCCGCGGCGGCCTGATTTTATCCGATCATTGTATTTTCCTGAACCTTTTCCATCTTTTTCTGAATCTGTGAAAAGTCCAGGTGTGTATAGATGTCCAGTGTAATAGATACGTTGGCATGTCCCATAATGTACTGTAGTACCTTCGGTTCCAGTCCGGATTCTGCCAGTCTGGTACAAGCGGTATGTCTTAAGATGTGAGCGGAGATGTGGGGGAGTGGTTCCGGCTCCGTGTGCCTGTATCCTGCCTGCATCTTATCCAGATTGTTATGGTCATGGCTGTGCGCTCCTTCTTTGTGCCGCCGATGCTTAACCGCTCCTGCCGGTTCTCGAAGCTTGTGCCTGCTGCCCGGATTGTCATGGAAAGCTTTACTCTCCGCCATGCCTTCCTGAAAGCTTCTGATAAGGAATAGCCAGCCTTTTTCAACTGGTTAGCCATGATGCACACGGCTTTTCTGATGTTCGTTATCTGCTTCATTTTTGTGTGGCTCCTTTCTCTTAATATGCTTTATTATACACTATTTCTTGACCATAATCTATTGACTTCATGTACAAATATTTGATCATATCAAGCACTAATTCTTGTACATATTGTACACTTGCAAAAGTGTATATTTTGTGATAAAATAAAGCTATAATGGAGAAGGTGTCTTATTTATTGCACGCCACATCAAAACATCAAAAGAAAGAAGGATGAAAAATGTCTATTTGTTATGCAAAGTTATTTAAACTGTTAGAGGAAAAGGGAATAAGCACATACTATCTACGTCAAAATAAAATCATGGGGCAGCAAACATATTACAATCTCAAAAATGGTAAAGGGAATCTTGGAACGGAAACCCTTGAAAAGCTGTGCTGCCTTCTCAACTGTCAGCCCGGTGATCTGATGGAGTATATTCCGGACAACGCCCAGCCCTCCCCCAGTCCATCACCTGATAAGGAATAACCTCCCGACGATATGTGGGCAGATGTCCCACCGTCCCCGGCTCCCCTTTTAGGGTGTAACTTTTGTTACCATAGCCGCCGATCTGCCGGGCAGCGTCTTTTTTTACTGGACGCTTTTGCACGATTTAGAGGGCCTGTCTCCGGGGCGGTCCCTTGGACACTCCGCAGGCATCCTTTTTTTGTGCGACTTTTTGCGACAATTCAACATCCAACCCGCCCGATCTGCCCGCCTACGGTTACGATCTGAAGCTACGGGGCCTTTTTAGGGCCTCAGAAAATGAAGGATGGCCGACCCTTTTAGGGTGTCGCAAATGTCGCAATAGGCAGCAGTCCTTTTTTTGTGCGCACTTTCGCGCATTTTGCAAAATCCGGCAGCAGGCACCCGCATCCTCGGCGGGGATACCTTTTAGGGGGCCAGATATGCCAGAATATAGGCAGCAGGCAGAAGCTTTTTTATTCGCATTTTCTCGAATTATCTGAAATCTGCCAGAAGCCTTTTTTTGTTCTGCTTTTCTCTGCATCCGGCAGCAGGTTTTTTTTGTGTAACTTTTTGTAACAATGTAACTTTTACCAGATAACAGGAACGCTCCCGGATCCGGTATCGCCACTTTTGGCGACGCTCCGGCCTGTCCTGCTGCCGGTGATCCTGTACGCCTGCTGCCCTGGCTCTGATCTGCCCCGCCTGCGTCCCGGCTATATATGCGGATGTGCCAGGGTTTGCTAGGGTATCACCTGCTGCCAGCTCGGTATATGTGGCAGAATTAGGGATATTTAGGGTTGTCCCGCTTCTGATCTGCCTTATTTGGTTGTAGGTTTGTGGGAATGAACAGCAGTTCGCCCTTGCGTCCTGCCGCTGGATATGGTAAGATTGAGAAAAGGAAAGCCAGAGACGCACGGCTACCCTCAATACAGTAAATGCTTAATGCCTTTTATGGCACAAGCCGTCACTATTTGCGGTAGTGGCGGCTATTTTCGTCCCCTGAAGATCGTGTAACAAAGACCAACAAGGGCAACAATGAAAATTCCTGTCTGTATCAGATCGGAATATGTAATCATTGGCATCCCTCCTTTCTTTCGTCTGGAGGGTTAGCCCCTCCGAAGAGGGTAAGCCGCCCGGCTCTCTGGTTTTCCTGTCTCACATTCTATCATAGAGCCGCTTTTTCTTCAATCCCATTTCCTGACACGTTTTAAAGCCCATTTTCCCGTTTTATCCCCGTACCCTATATTTTCTACCCTCACGCCCTTAAAAGCCGAAATCAGACCGTTTCACGCCGTGTGTTCCTTTTCTGAAAAATATTTCTGCGCATAGCAGCAACTTAGCTATGCCGTAAGGTATGTAATCTCCGCAAACTGCGCAAGACGCTCTTTACAATCCCGGTAAATATCCTTATAATGCATCCCCATCGACATGTCGATCTCTATGGTCTGCTTTATGATTGTCAGATCGTGTATTGCTGCCAATATGGAACGCTATGGTATCACTGACGAATACATTGCCAAAAGTCTGGCCTTGACTATGGTGACCTACCGAAAGCGTAAGGAAAACCCCAGTTCCTTTACGCTTCAAGAATTGCAGATTTTGTCTAGGGTCTTGAAACTTACTCCAATACAGGCGGTCAGCATTGTATTGGGACGTGATCTTACCGCCAGAGAATTTAGTGATTTCATTCTAAATTAACTTAAGGGATTTATAGCGGTGTTCCTGCTGCCGATCTGCCTTATTTTGTTGTGTAGGTTTATGGGAATGAACAGCAGTTCGCCCTTGCGTCCTGCCGTGGGATATGGTAAGATTGAGAAAAGGAAAGCCAGAGACGCACGGCTTACCCTAACAACGAGTTACAAACTGTTTTTTCAACAGCCGTCACTAGTGCGAGTAGTGGCGGCTATCGTTTTCCCTTAAAGATCGTATAACATAATCCGATCAGGGCAACAATGAATATCCCTGTCTGAATTAGATCAGAGTATGTAATCATCTGCTCGCCCTCCTTTCGGTACGTCCGGAGGGTTCGCCCCTCCGAAAGTGGAGGGTAAGCCGCCTTGTGCGCTCTGGTTTTCCTGCTGATAGTCTATCACATCATGTCCGATTCTTCAATTCCATTCCTTAGCACGTTTTAAAGCCCAGTTTCCCGTTTTATCCCCATATCCTATACTTTCTACCCTCACACCATTAAAAGCCGAAATCAGACCGTTTCACGCCCTGCGCTGGCATGTTTTTAATGAAATGCGAGCATCTTTTCCCGTGCCAACTCCCTCTGAAGTTCTGACCTTGCGGCAGGCGGTGAGATTTTCACCCACTCGACCGGAATATGCGCCAGCAACGTCCCGTCTTTATTCTCCGCCAGTATCTCGCAGTCCTCCGGGTATTTCTCTGCCAGCTTCTTAATACGGCTCTTATATCGTCCCTGTCTGCCGGTGGTATGCCACCCGCTTGCCGATCCGGACCAGTGCGCCGCAGTCTTCGGCTATTCTCCGGATGGAAGAGGCGCCCAGGTTGTAGTGGATGACGGCCTGCATCTTGCTTAACAGGGTGATTTCGTTTAAGGTGATCCGGGTCTCCTGCGGGTCACTGGTTTCCGGGTCTGGTGAGATGTCGAAAAGCGTTTTGAGTTTGTTCATATTGTGTTGTCCTCCTGAAAATATTTTGTATTTCAATAAAGTGATATACATTTTTTGCAAATATTTTTTATCACTTATTAGTGATAAAATCATCTTTATTCATCTGTCAACACTAAATTTAAACTTTTATCATTTTTTTATCATTTTTATTGTTTTTAAGTGATATACTATTTATACTTCATTTATGAAAGAAGGTGTTACAATGTCAATGGCAGAAAAAATACGAATTGCATTAGTAAAGCGTAAAATATCTATTACAGAATTAGCTGTTAATCTTGATACTTCACAGAGTAATTTATCTAATAAACTCAAACGTGACAATTTCAGCGAGAAGGAATTGAAACAGATAGCTGATATTCTGAACTGTGATTTTAAAGGCACTTTTGTAATGAGAGATACAGGAGAAGAAATATAACCTTCATCCCCCAGCCACCCAAAGCGCGTAAAATTCCGCCGTACAATCCCCGACATTTCGGGTGTATAAAACTCCGACACCCGAATTGATTCAGCATAACAGCTGCATAATTCCTGCCTATTCCCTCAAACTATCAAAGAAAGGAAGTTAATAATATGAGTTATCATGAAATAGCCAAAAGTATGATTGACCGCCTGCCAGAAGATAAAATGATCTTTGTTATCAATATGCTGGAAGGACTCGACGAGATGTCCGGCCTTGACCTGTACCCGGATTTCAAACCAAATGCAGAAACCATAGCTGCGATAGAAGAACTGGAAAACGGCGGCGGGACAGTATTTACCGGAAGTACAGAAGATTTATTCAAACAGCTCATGGAGGATTGATCCATGCTTGATGTACGCTATTCCACACAATTTGAAAAGGATTTCAAAGTATGCATAAAACGTAGATACAAAATCGCTTTATTACAACAGGTTATTGATACTCTTCGGATTCCGGCAACACTCCCAGCCTCTAATAAAGATCATAAACTAGCGGTAATTATTCCGGTTACAGAGAATGCCACATTTCCTCGGACTGGCTGCTTATATACAAACAAACGGACACAGAATTAAAATTAGACCGTACCGGCACCCATGCTGATCTATTTGGCATATAAGGCCAGCACAGGAAGGAGCGCTTGCTATGCCAGCACACACTAAAATATATACAATAGAGGATTATGAAAACCTGCCTGAGAGTGTCCACGCAGAACTGATAGGCGGACAGATGTATTACAGATCCACGCCTAACCGGATGCATCAGGAAGTGCTTTCGTTCTTGTTATGCACCATCGCTGATTATATTGACTCCAACGGTAACCCCAGCGAAGTATATCCAGGCCCATTTGCCGTCAAACTGTTCATCGACAGGGATGATACGGTTGAGCCGGATATAAGCGTCATATGCGACCCTGAGAAGCTTACAGACAGAGGCTGCACAGGTGCGCCGGACTGGATCATTGAGATCATCTCCCCCAGCAATCCGGAACATGACTATGTGAGGAAACTGAACCTCTACTTAGATGCAGGAGTCCGGGAATACTGGATCGTAGATCCACGTGACCGGAAAATACTTGTGTATTATCTGAAAAATGAGCATACAGAAGATTTCACGGTAAAGCCGTACACATTCCAGGACAAAATCAAAGTCAATATTTATGACGATCTGTGGATTGACTTTCAGGAAATGAACCTGTAACGTGCTCCATTCTTCCCAGATGAAGAAAAAGAAAGTTTCTACGTCCCCTTGTTTGGGGTGGCGGATTTTCCCCCATTTGTTGGGGAAACATGTTACGTTTAAAGCGGAACCTTCCCCATATGTGGAGAAATCGCAGGCTGCATTTTATATCAACTCTATTCATTCAGACAGTATTCGCCGTAAATGGTGAATACCACTTCGCATCCACCTGATTTTTGCGCTATGTCGTGTTTCGCGACCCACCCGCAGACCATGGCCAAATGTGATAACGGGTGCCTGGTTTGAGGCTCTGTTAAAAATTTTCTTTTTGTGGAATTATTGTTGAATCCTTCCTGAAGATGTGTTAATATTAGAGGCAGAAAAGGGGAAAGCCAGAGACGCACGGCCTACCCTCAAAAGTGTTTTGAACTACCCTTTACGGGCAGCCGTCACTATTGCAGTGGATCTTACGCAAAGTAAGTGAAATATAGTAGGCGGCGGAAAGAGAACATCATTG
>CAJTXP010000040.1 GCA_910583615.1 uncultured Lachnospiraceae bacterium
TGTGTATTCTGGTCTGGTTGATGTGACTAAATATGCATTATTCAACACGCCCTAGTGACATTTGAATTTTCTTGTGGTATAGTGGACTTCCACTTTTAGGAAAAGGAGTTGATGATATATGCCACAGATGAATAAAGGCGGTAAATTTATTTTCGGAAAATCGCTGATACGAGATGACTTGACAATCCATCTCCCAACACAGGCTCTTACAGAGTACAACGCCACAGCAGAGAGAAAAGTCTATCTTTTTACTGGAAGCAAGGTCACTGGCGGCTTTTGTGTGACAAGAAAAGGATTGTTAGAACCGTCAAAGTTAGGACACATTCTTACTGATAATCCGGCTTTACAGAATTATCAGACCGCAGAGGGCGAATTTGTCAAATACAAAGGGCGGTCATACTGTTGGGTAAATATTTCAGAGAATGGTGTAATTCAACTTAATCAGCAAATATTGGACTTCCTCAATCTGAAAATTGGAATGGAACTACTGTCTATCCGAAGCAGTGATATAGCTTTTACAATGGGTGCAACCGGTCCTCTGTTGGAAAGAGCCGACAACTATGAGGGCGAAATTCCTCTGTATTAAAAAAGCAGGTATCATGATACCCGCCCAAAATCCAGTATTCATCAAATAATTAGAGCCATTTTAGAGCCAACAGGCATAAAGCAATCCCGGAAACGCCCATTTTATCAGCATTTCCGGGATTTTATCCGTTACTCGAACTCAAGTCAGTGTATCCTTTTCCTGCCAATACTGACTGTTTTTCTTTGGATTTATGGGCTTTTCTCCCTGTTTTCTGTCTCTTTTTTCTGTCTGTATGATTTTATAGTACCGTTTTAGTACCACAGACATATCAAGATACCATCCGATACACTTAGAAAAACCCACTAAGAGAAGTGCCCAGCAGACGCCTGCAAAACTCTTCATAATATTTGGTCTGCATCTGCGACAGTTCCAGCACCAGTGCACTATATTTATCCCACCGCATATAGGGCGGCTTCGGAGGACGTGGCAGATCGGCAATACAGTCACAGTCTTCAAACCATCGGTCATACCCCAGCTTGTCCACAACAATACGTTCCATCTTCAGGCGCATTTCTTCCATGCCGTTGACCTGCTGGGATTTATAATTCAGCTTTGCACACACCCGACATCGAAACCGTCCATCAAGCCTTGCGTACAGGTATCGGACACGCCTTTTACAGCCTGGACACAAGAAATAGACCCGTTGAGAATGTCCGTCAATATTGGGGACTCTGGACAGTTCAAGTGGTGTATATCCCCCTCGTTCGTACAGATCGGCGCATTTTACGGCGGTGTGATAGCGTATATGTGTGCGTCCCACCGGTACCTTTATTATACTCTTACAATATGCATACTTGTCATACCGAATATGATCTGCAAATGCAAAGCTGTCCACCCGAAACGCCCGCCGGTTCTCTACCTGATAATGCGTTTTATTTGTCCCGCCGCTTCCATATCCACCCACAGACCGAGCCCCCTTCCCCGAAGTAAAACATCCAGAAAAGCAATCGTCCGACGCTGATATGCGTAAAAGTCCGCACCAGTCGCCGGAATATATTCTTTCTTTGACAACTCCACATATCCGATACCGGTTGTGAGGCTCTTCACGATCACTCCTGCAAGGGAAGGACTGGCACACGCCGCCGCCTGCGTTACCATTGACATATTATCACTGTCCCTGCAGTATTCCCGCAGCTCTTTCACCCTTCGATCTGTCAGGCTGTAATCTTTCCACTGCATTTCCCGTATCCTCATACCCATCCTCCATAATGCAAAAGCCCCCTGCAATCATTCCGAAAACAAGGGGCCCCGCTGTCTGGTTTATTTTGTCGCCGCTGCCGCCTTTGCCTGATAATAGATTGCCTTCACCTTATTATCCAGAACAAAAGCATCATACACAATCCTGCCCTCCACCAGATCACCGCTGATTCCCGGCGGGTCAACATGAATTTTATAATCTTCAAGTTTTGTCGGGGCCACCGTAGCGCACGGATGGGCCAGCATAAACCCGAAGTCCTTCGGCAGGCGGGATGCCGGAATCTTGAGAACGTTAGCGCCGTCCAGATTGGACACAACGCCCCGCAGCCTCATATCATTGCCGATATCCGTTTCCATCGTAATATCGCCGCACCGCTTCATCAGCAGATACACATCCGGCGCCACCACAAGCACCCGGCCTGTCTCCGGCACTTCTGCGTTGTCCAGAGCCGCCGTCGCCTTCAGAATCTCATCATAGATGTTTGTCTCGCTCAGAGCCACCGCCGCGGGCTTCGTACCGGCTCCTTCCGCCATCACGCCATAGACGTAAGTGTCCACCTCCGGGATGACAACCTCACGCTGCTGTCTGGCCAGTGCGGACGCTGCTGCAAGCTGCTGGGCTGTCTCGTCCGTGTCCAGCTTGTCGATCGCAAAGGTAAAGGAACGGTCATTCTTCAGGGTAAACTCTTCTGTTGTCGCGTCCAGGTCCTTAATGGTCCCATAGCGGCTCCCGGTAAACCCTGCCACCGGGTTCCGGTTATAATTGGTCATTTCACTGGTACCGATCTTGTACACCTTGACCGTGTGCGCCCCTGTCCAGTCAAAGTCCTGATTTGTCAGAAGGGACTTTTTGCTCTCCGTGCTGAAAAGTTCATCCACATAGGGCAGAAATTTTGTTACTAAATTGATAGCCATGTAATAAATCTCCTTATAATCTCATAGCCTCACGAATCAGATCACGACCACCGCTTCCTCCGCTTCTGGGGGCTGTGACGGGGCCAAAATGCGCCGCATTCTGACGGGCCTTTATGCTCTCTGCATCGGCTCCCCGCTCTTTCATGAGGCTGTCCAGCGCGTCCAGCGCCTTGTTGAACGCTTCCTCACTGCTGCAATTAAGTGCCTCCATGATGCTTTCCGGATATCCCCGGTCCATAAGCTTCTGGCGGCTGTTTAAGCGGAACTCACGGTCTGCAAGCTCCTGCTCCTTTTTACTCACTTCTTCAGACGCTTTTTCCCGGTCTCTGGCAAGGCGCTCTCCGACGATCCGGTTTACATCGTCCTGGGTAAAAGTTTTCTGTCCCCCTGTCTGATCTGCCGGGGTAGTAGTTTCCTGATTCATGTTTTCTGTATTCATAATAATTCTCCTTCTTTTTACGCCCGAAGTGGGGCTGATCTGGCAAACAGAAAAAGCGCAGGAGAAGACGGCCCATGTTCTGGACTGTCCTTTCCCACGCCTGTATCAGCTTCCGTGCGGCCTGTGCCGTCCGGGGTACTTCCTCGATTCTGTTTTGCTCTGTATATATTATAGCAAATACCGGTTATCCGTGCAACTGTATCTTTGTCTATAAGTTTCAGATTTGCCTAAATCAACGCTGAATTTAGGTTTTTTCGTCACTTTCCTGCGGTATGCCGATTTCCACATAGGCACGCCTGTACGCCCCTCTACGCCCTTTCTCCGACTTATATGACCGAATTACTGGGCGCAACAATTCAAGAACCTTCTGAAGCTCCTGCGGCTTCTCATAGCTTACTCTGATTTTTACTGATATATGATTCACCCCCCTGTCCAACGCCTCCGCCGTTATTTTCACGTTTTTCATAGATTCCCCTTCATGCCGCCGGGTTCCGGTATTGGCGTACCTTTCCCCGGCCCATGAATGGTGTAAGTTACCTCTCATTCCGTAATCAGGCAAATTGCCTCCTGCAGCTCCGTATCCGGGCGATCTCTTTGAGCAGCTCATTTATTCTGGTGACGCCATCACTGCCGGAAGATAAGCAAAACTCTTCTGCCTCCTGTCTCCCTTCCAGGGAGAGTTCCAGATAATCGGCAATCATCTCTCCGATTATCTTTGTGTCCTTATCCCAGCCCACAACTGCGATCATGTCCTGATCTTTCATGTAATAGATTCCCCTGCCGTCCAGGTGCCTTTCTGACAGACGTTCCGGAGTGACTGATACAATGTTATGTACAGCGTTTAAAATCTCCATCATGCCCGCACTCCCTTCGGTCCATATTCAGGGACATCCATCCCCAGGTTCATGTGCTTAATATGGATATACCAGCGCAAAATGCATATCATAGCGGCCCGCAGTTCTTCCGCAGTAAGCACAGGTTCCAGCAGATACCGCCAGAAGTTCGCCCGGTCTGTAAACTCCCCATCCTTTGGAGAGAAGTACAGCAGATTCTTTACATCTTCCGAAAGCCCGTTAAAAGCTTCCTGTGAGCTGTCCACGATCTTCCTGTCAAGGTATGCAAGCGTCAGTCCTTCCACCGTATTATAGAATCCTCCGCACCTGATAAACGGAAGCTGCTGACACTGTCTTACCTCAACTTCAGCGCCCTCTTTTCGTGCTTTCCTGATCTCCTTGAACATTTTAACGGCTGTTTTGATATCAGTGATAATGTTCGCTTTCATGCTCTTATTCTCCTTCCTGTATACTCAATACATCAATCAGCATCTTTGCCGCTCTGTCGACCTGTTCTTCATACTCTGCTTTTCTGTCGCTTTCCATCATATTGCCCTTGTCGTAATGCAGGTACAGGTGCGCCAGTTCATGCGCCAGATTATAGATATAATCATCAAAATCCATGTCAATCCGGATTCCGATTCTGTATTCGCCGCTCCGACGTGTAAACCGTCCATCATAGGTTTTAAACGGAACAAATAATACTTTAACGTCGTTCTTATTCGCCAGCAGCATCAATTTGCGAAAAACTTCACTTTTACTCATTTTTAAGTGTCCTTTCCGCCGGAAAATATGCTATACTGATGACGTGAGTTTTAGTATAGCTTCCGGCTATGCCTGTCCCCTGCCAGTGTTGGCGCACTGGTAAGGGGCAATTTTTATTTCTCTGGCATGATATAATTGACCTTTCCACGCCGCTGGTAGTCAAATATCTCCGCCAGAACTTCAACCGCACGAGATTCACTCTCGTAAATGCCCAGCACCGGCACCCTGCGATTATTGGTCTCCACCTTTCCGTCCGAAGCTGCCCACACACAGCGGGGCTGCTCAATAACCACACGGCGGCTCTGAATCATGATTTTCAATCTGCTTTCACTTCCTTTCTGCTCTAAGGGCTATAATTTTTCATCGGAATCATTGAGAAAACGGCTAAAAATCGGGCCTTCCAATCATTCCGGTGAGCGAAATCATTGAATTATCTTCGGAAACATTGTCAATAATTCCGTTAAAACTCCAATCATTCCGGTGAGCGAAATCATTGGAAAGTAGCATAAAATAAAGCTTTTTCCAATCATTCCGGTGAAAAAATATTGTTCTTTGGCTCCATATAACCTTTGTAATACCAAATTGTCGTTTTTTCTTTTCTTCTACCATCTGTTTTATTAAGAATTTTTAAAGCCTTTTTAGCCTCATAAAGTGTTGTGTGTTTTATGCCTCGTTCATCAGCTTCTTTAAAGATCGAATCCCGGTCAGCACTTCCAGTTTGCAGCATTTCCTGCAAAAACTCCACCGCCTCATCCAGTGCAAAGGTACTGCGCTTCTTTTCCTTCCTCTGGCCGAGAATATCATCAGCTTTTAGATCGCTTATACCATCAAAGACAATCCCTCCCGCCTCATAGTCAATGTGAAATTCAATACTGTCTCCATGAGCGGCAAGACTGCTTTTTTCATGGGTCATCAGCTTATGCTTGTCTGGATCGTCGGGCTTATTTACCAGAATAATTTCACTTCTTGCCAGAGCAACGATATCAATACTTCCCAGCGCCCTGTATAACGCCGAATTGCTGGACATTTTACTCATGTGCGCGATCAGTATCATTGCACATTTATATTGTTCTGAAAGCCGTGACAGCTCCGTCAGGACGGGCCTGACCTCATTTGCCCGGTGCATATCCAGATCGGAACCGAGATATGCCTGTATCGGGTCAAAGATCATCAACCGCGGGTGTTTATCTTTTAGAGCCTGCTCTATCCGGGCATCCGTAAAAGTCAAGGCCTGCTTACCCTCATTGATAACACAGATATTATCAAGGTTTGCCTTCATGCTTTGAAGCCGTGGAACAATCGTATCTGCAATACCATCCTCTGCAGTCTGGTAGATCACAAATCCTGGCTCCCTTTTCACAAAAGGATTCTCTGATTCCAAATAGAAATGTTCTCCCCTTGATACAATCGACGCCAGCTTGAGGCATAAAGTAGTCTTACCCACACCAGGGTCTGCCAGCATGATTGTGATCTTGCCCAGGGGTATGTACGGATACCAGAGAAAGTCTGTTCCCACCGCCTCCACTGTCGATAATGGAATCAGTTCATACTGTGCTGGCTGTGGCGGTTCCGTGGTTTTGCTTCTGACCTCTGCCCGGTGGCCCTTTAATCCTTCTAACTGCCGGTCAATAGCCGCGATTTCTGCATCAACAGCCGCTTTTTCTTCTCCAGCAGTTCTATTTCCTGCTCTTTCCGTTCCTTTCTCACCTGCCTTTCCTTCTCTGCCCGGCGGCGCTTCAGTTCCTGCACATACCAGACAGACACACGTTTTAACATTGCGTCCCGCTCTGCCTCATATTCCTGTACCCATGTATCATAATACCCACGGGCACGGCTGCAGCCTGCGGCTTCCAGTGCGCTGATCGCCTGATCTGCAAAGCCGGGATAGTCCATCTCCCAGCCGTACACACGCTTGAAAAAATCTTTCGTCAGCCGCATGTCTGGCCGGATGCTCTGCAGAAGCTCCTGCGCCTTAGTCGGAAGTTGCCCTGATTCCATAAAGCTTTTCCTCAAAGTATACCCTGCTGACCTTGCCCCTGACTACAATATATCCTTGGGCTTCCAGTTCCTGATTAAGCTTCTTGATGATGCCGTAAGCCTTTGACTCGCTGACTTCCAGAGCCGCCATCACATCCCGGACGTTCAGGACCTGTTTTTGCCGGGTCTGTTCTTCCTTCCGGGCCTCTTCCCGCTGCCGGATGCGCTCGACCTCCTCCATGAGTTCAAGATGCCTCCGCAGGAACTCCGGACTGCCAACGCCCAGCCGTTCCGCTTCTGCCTGCACCATTGCGGTTAATTCTTCCTGTGTCACAGCTTCGCCTCCTATTCTTCTAAAATTGCGGTCACATCAACACCGAGAGCCTCTGCAAGCCTTCCAGCCGCAACTGTTGATACTTCACGCTGATTAAGTAAAACATTGATTCTGCTGCGGCTCACTCCATACGCATCAGCAAGCGCTTGTACAGTCATTTTCTTTCTGGACATACAAATATCAACTTTGTCTCTACTGATTTTCAATTTTCTTTCCTCCTTTCTACTCATTTTCGTACTACGCATTTTCATAATATCATTGTATTGTCGTAGTGTCAATACTATTTTGCGTAATTTAAACAAAACCATATTTACAAATACGATTTTTCATGTTTTAATAAATACATGGAGGTGGATGATGGCTCTTGGAAAAAAAATAAAGGAAATGTTACGACAAAAAAATATGACTGTAAAAGAACTCGCAGAAAAAACAGGAATTCCTCCTACGACATTATATTCATTTATAAATAGGGATAGCAAAACAGGAAAAATTGATTTCTTAAATAAAATTTGTACTTGTTTAGATATTGAAATAACAGACTTAATTGAATTGAATAAAGATTCTTTAATTAGTTTAACACCATATAGTCTTACCTTTGCAGATGGTGTTAATAACTATGATGATCAATATGCTGTTCAAGAACAGATATTACTAGATTTTTTTAGAAAATTAAACAGCAAAGGGAAAGGAATGGCTATAAATTACGTCGAATACCTATCAGAAAAACCCGAAAATCAAATAGGACCTGAAAATCCATAGTTATTTTTCGTCATTTTACAATAACCACACTCCGCCGCCCTGATCGGCTGCACCCGCACCCTGACAATATAATATGCTTACCCGGGCAGCCGGGGGACGTGCTCTCACCCGTTCCGAGTCTTGCGGAAAGGGGTCGATTATTATGAGTACATATGAGGAATTTATGATTATACTGACCGCTGGTCTTCTGATCGTTGCGATTCTGAATCTGAAAAATAAGAAATAGCCGTCCTGCTCTCTGGTAAAGGTTGGACGACTATTTCTTAATAGCTTAAAATCTTATCGCCGGGACGGGTGACCGCAACTCACCTTCCGGCTGTCCTGTTAAGCATATTATATGATATATATGCAGATTTTTCAACCACAAATTTAAAAGGCCGCCCCGACGCGCCAACACCGGAGCGGCCGCAACACCGCACAGAGGACTGTGCAGTCTGCACCCACAGACAGTATACCACAGTCCCTTGGAAAATGCACTCATTTTTAAGAAAGGACTGATTTTTTATGCCGTCTTATTATGACGAAAAGACAAAATCATGGTACTGCAAGTTCTATTATACCGATTACACCGGGACCAGAAAGCAGAAGAAAAAGCGAGGCTTCAAGCTGCAGAGGGACGCCAAAGAATGGGAGCGGAACTTTCTGGAAACCCGGCAGGCCGATCTGTCCATGACCTTTGAGAACTTTGTACGGATTTATAATGAGGACATGAAACACCGGCTCCGGGAGCATACCTTTGTGCAAAAGCAGTATGTCATCAATAAAAAGCTGCTTCCCTTCTTCGGGAAACTCCCGGTATCACAGATCACGCCCGCCCATGTCCGAAAGTGGCAGAACGGCCTGATCGCCTATCGGGACGAGAACGGCAAGCCCTACTCTAAAACTTATCTGAAGACGATCAACAACCAGCTCACCGCCATCCTGAATTATGCGGTCCGGTACTATAATCTGAAAGAGAACCCCTGCAGGAAGGCCGGAAGCATCGGCAAAAGCCACGCTGACGAGATGCAATTCTGGACAACGGAAGAGTTTAAGCAGTTCCTTGAAAAAATATCTGACAAGCCACAGGCACGGGCCGGGTTCCTGATCCTGTATTATACCGGCCTGCGTATAGGCGAACTTCTCGCCCTGGAATATGCCGATATCGACTTTGAAGGCTGCAAGCTGAACATCAGCAAATCCTATCAGCACATAAGCGGCAGGGACGTTGTGACGCCTCCCAAGACACCGAAGAGCATCCGCACGGTATCTATACCGGAGTTTCTGCGGGACGAGCTGAAAGCCTATACAGGGCGGCTCTACGGGCTCCATAAGCACGACCGTATATTCCCATGTACAAAGTCCTTCTTTGAACATGAGATGGTCCGGGGAACCAGAGACGGAGAAGTGAAGCGCATCCGCCTGCATGATATCCGGCACTCTCACGCCAGTCTGCTGATCGAGCTGGGCTTCTCCCCTCTGGCCATCGCTGACCGGCTGGGGCATGAGAAGGTGGAGACCACGCTGAACACTTACTCACACCTGTTCCCGCATAAGCGGGATGAAGTGGCCGAAAAGCTTCAGCAGTTAAAATAGTACCATTTTAGTACCGCAGAACAAAATAAAGAGCCGATTTTCCCTGTAAATTCAAGGTTTATCGACTCTTTTCTCTTTACTCGAACTCAATCGTCCCTGGCGGTTTACTCGTCAGGTCATAAACCACGCGGTTAACTCCCTTCACCTCGTTAATGATCCGGCTGGTCACTTTAAAAAGTACTTCATATGGAATCTGCGCACACTCAGCCGTCATAAAATCACTGGTATTTACGGCTCTCAGCGCCACCGCATAGTCATAGGTCCGGAAATCTCCCATGACGCCGACAGAACGCATGTTTGTCAAGCCGGCGAAATATTGTCCCAGCCCTTTATCAAGTCCGGCTTTCGCGATCTCCTCCCGATAGATGTAGTCCGCGTCCTGTACGATCCGGACTTTTTCCTCCGTCACTTCTCCAATAATCCGGATCCCCAGTCCCGGTCCCGGGAACGGCTGCCGGTAGACCAGATATTCCGGAATTCCAAGCTCCAGACCGGCTTTGCGCACCTCATCTTTGAACAGCATCCGGAGAGGCTCAATAATCTCTTTAAAATCCACCACGTCCGGCAGGCCGCCTACATTGTGGTGAGATTTGATGACCGCGGATTTTCCAAGGCCCGATTCGATGACGTCCGGATAGATGGTTCCCTGTACCAGAAAATCCACCGCTCCGATCTTTTTCGCCTCTTCCTCAAAGACACGGATGAATTCCTCTCCGATGATTTTCCGCTTCTGTTCCGGTTCCGTAACGCCTTTTAATTTTTCATAATACCGCTGCTGCGCATTGACCCGGATAAAATTCAACTCGTAGGGGCCGTCCGGTCCAAAGACGGCTTCCACCTCATCCCCCTCGTTCTTACGCAGCAGACCATGGTCCACGAACACGCAGGTCAGCTGTTTCCCGATGGCTTTGGACAGCAGCACCGCCGCCACAGAAGAATCCACTCCGCCGGACAGGGCGCAGAGCACCTTTCCGTCTCCTACCTTCTCCTGGATCTGCTGGATCGTCTCCTCCACGAAAGAACCCATCTGCCAGTCTCCCGCGCATCCGCATACATCATACACAAATCTCTGAAGCATCTTGTGCCCCTCCTTTGTGTGCATGACCTCCGGATGGAACTGCGTTGCGTAGATTCTGCGTTCCGGACATTCCATGGCCGCCACCGGACAGACCGGCGTCCTGGCAGTCACCCGGAACCCTTCCGGAACCTGTGCGATATAATCTGTATGACTCATCCATGCCACTGTAGAAAACTCCACATCTTTAAAAAGAACAGAGGACTTGTCTACTTCCACTTTGGTATGCCCGTATTCGCTGACCGGAGCCGTCTCCACGGTGCCGCCCAGACTCCAGGCAATCAGCTGGGAGCCATAACAGATTCCCAGAATCGGAATTCCCGCCTCAAAGATCTCTTTCTGATAATGAGGCGACGCCTCGTCATAGACACTGTTGGGGCCGCCCGTGAAAATGATCCCTTTCGGGTTCATTTCTTTTATTTTCTCAAGGCTTAACGTGTATGGATGCACTTCACAATATACATTGCATTCTCTGACTCTGCGGGCGATCAGCTGATTATACTGTCCGCCGAAATCCAGAACGATGACCATTTCTCTTGCCAAACCGTTTTTCCTCCTCGGTGTATTTGAAAATATTATACGTGATGTCTCATTTCCTTGCAAGCACTAAGAAGAAAAATCCGCTGCAAATCTGCCCCATCCATGACCGCCAGCCAGCTGCCGGGCCAGCCGTCCGCTTCCCGCCGCATACCAGCCTGCGCCTTTCCGCCCCCCACTCCGCAGCAGCACCGCCCGCCGCAGCCAGCCTGCGCCTTTCCCTATCCGCCCGGAAACGGCCTCCGTTTTAGGACACGGCCGTCCGCTTTACCTGATTCAGCGCCGACGCCACTGCAGGCACGGAGATGACTGCCGCCGTGATCAGAGCCTCCACCAGCAGAAAGCTGTAATTATACACGATGGGATACACGCCTTTCAGAGACTGGGGGAAAGTGTCCGGCATATAGCTCATCCAGTACAGATACCCTCCCAGCGCGTGAAAGGCCCCTCTTGCCAGCACTGCCGCGGCGTAGCCCTTGATCAGTCCTTTCGGGCTTCTGGCGAAAAATCCCGCGACCCCAAGAGCCGCAAAAGCCAGTACATAGTCGCAGCATACCTGAAAAAAAGAGAGCACATAGGGCTCCTGTATAAACTGCAGGATTCCGTAGGCAAGGCCTACCAGAACGCCCGTCTTCACGCCGTACCAGTTAGCCGCCATGACGATGAAAAGCATGCTGCACAGCGTCACGCTGCCGCCCCAGGGCATCTCGAAAATCTTAATGTACGAGGTCACAAAGGCGAGCGCCATGGACGCCGCGCAGAAGATCAGCTGCTTTGTGGACATCCGGTTCTTCTCCGAACTTTTCCCTGCAAAATAGATCGCCAGCAGAAACAGCATGATCCCCGCGGCCACACATGCCGCATAACCGGCAGCCGTCAGGCCGCCCTCTGCGTTTACCAGAAACGAAAACATAAAAAAACCTCCTTTATCTTCGACCGAAGACAAAGGAGATCTAACATCTCTCATAACGCATCCCTACGTTGGCATTATCCAAATCAGGTTACAGGTCAGGACGGTATCAGTCCACTCTCAGCCCGCTTCCAAGCAAGCTCCCTTGTCATCAATCTTATGTAGTTTTCTGTTTTCTACAATAAACAAAAATTCCGGCATTGTCAAGACTGTAATTGATGCTGATGCAGATATTTTTCTCTGGTGGCAAGTCCCCCGCGTATGTGCCTTTCCGATTTATTCACGTCCAGCACTTTCCTTGCCTCCGCCGCCAGGTGAGGGTTGATATAGAGAAGACGTTCTGCCACGTCTTTATGTACTGTCGACTTGCTTACTCCAAAGCTCTGGGCAGTCTGCCGGACAGTGGCGTTGTTCTGTATAATATAATTTGCGATCCTGACGGCTCTTTCCGAAATATAATCCTTCACCGAATATCCCCTGAATGAACTGTTTTTACAGTCTATGCAAAGATCCGATTCAATATGTTTCGGAAGGCGGGTCCTTTTTCCAAAAAACGAAGAACCCGGTTGCAGAAGCAAAAAGTCCCATCGCAAAACCCGGCAAAGAGCAAAATCCGCATCACAAAAAACCCGGCAAAGAACAGAAGTCCCATCGCAAAAAATTCCGGAGCATGCAGACATACCGCCTGCATGCTCCGGAACTTTACAGTATCTGATTTCCGGGAAACTTTCCCTCTGTCCTGCCTAGAACAGATCCTTATAATCGTTGATATTGTCTTTGGTAAAGCGGATGGGGTCGCCCAGAAGCACCTGGGTGCCGCCGTCATAATATTCTTCCACGGTGTAGCTTCCAAGACGTCCTGCCGTCACGGTGTCGCCCACTGCCCCGGTGGATTCTCCGGTTGCGATGGAATGTACGGATGCAGCCGCCAGATAGCCCTGGTCATACGGGTCCCACAGATAGCAGTCATAGCAGATCCCGTTGTCGATGTAGGGAGCCATCTCGGAGGGCAGGCCGACGCCGGTCACCTTACATTCGGAGTTCATATCCTGGATCACCTTTGCGGCGGAGAGGATACCGACCGTCGTGGGGCTGATGATGACATCCAGCTCCGGATAGTTCTGCAGCATTGCCTGCGCCTCCGTGGTGGATTTGTCCGGAAGATCGTCGCCGTATGCGATGGGAAGCACGGTGATGTTCTTGTAATCCTCCGGCTTGTCCTCCACTTCCTTCAGCATCGCCGCGCACCAGTCTGCGTGAAGCTGGGATTCCGGCTGTGCGGACAGGATGCCGATGGTGCCTTCCGCACCGGCGCCGCCGCAGATCTGCAGGGCGGAATCCATCTGCGCACGGCCCACCAGATCGATGGAAGCCTGCTCCACATGTACCTGGCGGGAGTCCGGATTTGCCGCGGAGTCAAACGTCACGACGGAGATGCCCTGTCCCATTGCCTGGGTCAGGATCGGCTCCAGTGCGTCAAAGTCCGACGCGATCACCGCAAGGCCGTCCACGCCCTGCGCGATCAGCTGGGAGATCACCTCGATCTCCTTCTCTGCGGTCGGTTCCTCGGTACCTCGATACATACAGTTGATCCCCTCTGACTCGCAGAATTCAGAGAATCCCACATACATGTCGATGAAGATCGGGTCCGACAGGGTCTTGGAGATCATGACATAGGTCGGCGCGTCGCTGCCCGCCACATAGTCTGCCGTCGTGTCCCCGGAAGCAGCCGGAGCTTCTGCGGCATCCCCGGCCGCCTCGCCGGAATCTTCCGCAGCGGGAGCTTCCGCAGCCGGTTCGCTGCTGTCAACCGGCGCCGGCGCTTCTTTTCCTCCGCACCCCGCCAGCAGGGTGGAAAGCATACCTGCAGTCAGCAGGACCGTAAGCATTTTTCTCATGTTTTTCATAGTGCTCCTCCTTTTTGAGTTCTGCGTCCGCCCTTTCTCTCTGGACGGACGCCGTTGTCTGGTTCTTTATAACAAGCCGGCTCTGCCGCGTCTTGCCTCTTTGGCGTCTGCCAGCACTTGTCTTAAGTTGGGAACTGCGCATACCACGATCAGCAGGCACCCGATGATGATCTTCAGCGTCTCGGAAGAAATATTTACCAGTCCGGTTCCGTAACGGATCAGGCCAATGGTAAAGACTCCGAGGATCACGCCGCCCACGCGTCCTTTTCCGCCGGACGGGCTGGCGCCCCCGAGAATCGCCATGGCGATGACTTCCATCTCAAAGCCCTGCGCGATGCTCGCCCGGACCGATGCCAGCTTCGCCGCCAGGAACAGTCCCGCAAATGCAGCGCACAGCCCGTTGATACTGAACACGGCCAGCTTGATCCGGTCCGTATAGATTCCGGAAAAATAACTCGCCGTCCGGTTGGTGCCGATGGCATACAGCCGCCTTCCAAAACAGGTTCGGTGTATCACATAAGCAAACAGAAGCGTCATCAGGATAAACGTAAAGAGAATGACCGGAAGCCCCAGAATCTTGTCCCACGCAAGGCCTGACAGCTGTTTGGCATAGGTCTTCAGCGACTCGTCCTCCAGAAGCATGTAGGCCAGTCCCCGGAACAGAATCTGGGTCCCCAGCGTGACGATGGTGGAATTCAGCTCCTTGAATTTCACCAGAAGAAGCCCGTTGAAAGCTCCGCACAGGGTTCCCACCGCAAGCGCCAGCAGAACGCAGGCAAAAAACGGCAGCCCCTGTTCGCATGCCCATCCGGCGATGCAGCCTGACAGCGTGATGATGGAGGCGATGGAGATGTCGATCTCCCCTAGGATCAGCACCATCATGGTTCCGTATACCATCAGTCCTTTATCCATGAAATTGATCATGGAATTCATGACGTTGTTGTAATTCAGATAGTACGGCGACAGGTTGATATTGATCACATTGACCAGCAGAAAGATCAGGATCAGAAAAGTTTCCCAGTGCGAAAAGAGATTCTTGACCTTATCATTCCTTTGTCTCATTCTGTTCCCTCCTTTCCAGTGCTTTACGTGCCGCTCTTCTGCTGACCAGGGCGTTGATGATCACCGAGATCAGGATCACCGCTCCGCGGATCGCTCTCTGCCAGAAAGAAGATACCTGGATCAGCGGCAGAATATTGCTCAGCATGCCGAAGAGCAGGGAACCAAGGACGACTCCCGCCACGGTTCCGGAACCGCCGGTGATGCTGACGCCGCCCAGTACGACGGAGGCGATGACGTTCAGCTCAAAGCCGGTGGCTGTGGTTCCCTGGGCGCATGCGTATTTGCACACCCACAGAAGCCCTGCCAGCCCGGCGATCATGCCGCTCAGCATATACGCCGCCCATTTTGTCCGTTCTGTATGAATACCGGATATTTTTGCATTGGCCTCGCTGTTGCCGACCGCATAGATATGCCGTCCAAAACGCGTATGGCCCATGAACACAAATCCAAACACTACGACAATGACCGCAAACCAGACCATATAGTTGATCCCGAGAAAAGTCCCGGTGGAAATGGCAAGGAATTCCTCCGTCATGTCGGTCTGGCTCACCCACTCTCCTTTGCTGAACAGGTAGATGACGCCCCGCAGGATGTCGCAGGTGCCCAGCGTTCCGATGAGCGGAAAGATCCGGAGCTTTGCGACTACAAAGCCCGTGATCGTACCGCATAAGAGTCCCACACCCATGGCAATCAGGAACAGCGCCGCTATGGGCATCCCTCTGTGGTCCCGGAGGACCAGCGCGGCGATCATGCCGGAAAGCCCCATGACAGAGCCTACGGACAGGTCAATCCCGCCGCTGACAATCACGATCATCATGCCGATGGACACCATGATCAGCATGGATGCCTCCCGCATCAGCTCATTCAGATTGGAAGCCGTCAGGAAACTCCCGCCGGTCCGAAGCTGCACCAGAAGCCCTGTTACAAAAATGATCAGTACCAGCGCCGCTTCCTGCGAATGATCGGAAAAGAAATGGCGTATCTTCTGTTTGTCTGTATGTCCCATCATGTCAGTCTCCTTCCTTCAGCATATCGTCCGCAGAGTTCATGGCATAGGCCAGCATCTTTTCCTGCGTTGCCTCTTCCCGGTCAAGAATCTTGACCAGCGTCCCTTCATGCATGACCGCGATCCGGTCGCTCATGGCCAGAATCTCCGGCATCTCCGACGAAATCAGCACGATCGCGTAACCGGCCTGCGCCAGCTCCGACATGATCCCATAGATCTGCGATTTGGCACCCACATCCACGCCTTTTGTGGGTTCATCCAGAATCAGCACATCCAGATCTATATTCAAAAGCTTTGCCAGCACGACTTTCTGCTGGTTTCCGCCGGACAGGGCACTGACCTTCTCAAAAATATTTTTGGCTTTCACGGAAAGCCGCTGCGACAGCTGCTCCCCGTCCTCGCATTCCTTTTTTCGGTTGATTCCCGCCGGACTCCGGTATTTTTCCAGAGAAGAAAGGGTCTCATTCTGATAGATCTCCCACGGAAGCAGCAGCCCCTGAAGCTGACGGTCCTCCGGAAGATATCCCAGCTTTTTCTTCATGGCCTGGGCAGGATGGGTAAAATGAACCGGCTGCCCATGCAGCAGCACCTCTCCGGAATCGTAAGGGGTCAGTCCGCACACCGCCTGGCATACCTCCGAGCGCCCCGCGCCCACAAGCCCCGTCAGGCCCAGAATCTCTCCCTTTCTCACGGAAAAACTCACATTCCTGAAATATCCCAGCCGGCTTACATTCTTTATTTCCAGCGCCGTCTCTCCCAGTTCCACCTTTGCCTTGGGGTACAGATCCTTGATCTCTCTTCCGACCATGGCCTGCACCAGAATCTCATTGGTCACATCCTGGATGGGCCAGGTGCCGATGTAGGAGGCGTCCCGGAACACCGTTACGCTGTCCGCCAGACGGTACATATCTTCCAGACGGTGGGAAATGAACAGAATGGATTTCCCTTCCGAGCGCAGCTGCTCCGTGATCCGGTAAAGCTCCTCGCACTCTCTTTTGGAAAGCGCCGCCGTCGGTTCGTCCATGATGACGATCTCCGCATTGGCCGATACGGCCTTGGAGATCTCCACCACCTGCTGCTCCGCCACGCTTAGGTTTCCCATCAGCGTGCGGGGATCGATGCCGGAGCCCAGGCTCCGCAAAAGCTTCTCCGCCCGCCGGTGCATCTCGGGCCAGTCCAGCAGTCCGAACCGGTTCCGCAGTTCATGGCCGATGAAGATGTTCTCCGTCACGCTTAGATGCACATAGGTGGTGCTGTGCTGGTAGATAGCGGCTATGCTCTTTGCGGCGGAATCATTGGTATTCTGGAAAAAGACCTCTTCCCCGTTCACCAGCATCTGTCCCTCATCCGGCTTATGTACCCCCGTGATCACCTTGATCAGCGTGGATTTTCCCGCTCCGTTTTCTCCCATGAGCGCGTGGATCTCGCCCTTTTTCAGCCGAAACTGCACATGGTCCAGCGCCACCACGCCCGGAAAGCGTTTTGTAATATCTTTTAACTCCAGTACATATTCGCTCATATCAGTCCCCCCACATTACAGATTCAGGTCTCTGCGGATCTGCCCTAAAATCCTGGACGCATTGGCCAGAAGGAGCTCCGGGTCCCGGTAACACTCGGAATAGAGTTCCACGGTCACATACCCTTCGAATCCGTACGTCTGAAACACCTTCAGCATGTCCGCCACCGGCAGTTCTCCGGTATCCAGACGAAGATGGGCATCCGTGCGGCCGTCGTTGTTGCACAGGTGAATGTAATTCATCTTATCGCCCAGCTTTTCAAAATACGCGCTGTACGGCTCGCAGACAATATGCGGCGGCACCACATCCAGCATGGCCTCGATATTGGGAAGGCCGATCTCCCGGATGGCCTCCAGACAGTCGTCCGCGGTGGTGATGACCGGGCTTTCCATGGGCGTCAGCGCCTCGATCATCAGCTTCACGGAATGCTCCTGCGCGTATTCCCCCAGCTCCCTCATGTTCTCCACAAACCGCCCAAAGCTTTCCCTGCGCGGCACCTCATAGCCGGGATGGTCGGCCACCATGAGCATCCGGGGCGCCTCCATCTGCCCGCACGCCCGGATGGCTGTTTTGAAATACTGAAGCGCGTCCCTCTGCTCCCGTCCATCCAGCGAGCACAGGTTGTACGGCATCCCCAGCGCGTTGGGCGTGTACACCGGAACTTCCAGCCCGTACGTCTTTTTCAGCTCCAGGATCTTACGGATCTCCTCCGCATCCATGTCGTATGGATACGCGTGGGGCCTTCCGCCCCAGATCTCGATCCCGTCAAATCCGTATCCGGCCGCCGTCCGGAATGCGGTTTCCAGTGAAAATCTTCTGAAATCCAGTGAAAAACATCCAAACTTCAATCTCCTTCTCCCCTTTCTGCCTGACTCCTTAACCGTTTCATGATCTGATTTTCCCTGCCAAAATACTGGTACAGCGTCTTATATTCCTCATATAAGGCATCATAGTGCTGACGATACCGTTCCTCTGGCATATGGACCCGGCCAACTTTTCCCCCCATGGCTTCTGCGGCTTCCTTCAGTCCGTCGTAGCCGCCGGCCGCGGCGCCCGCCGCCACCGCCCCGTAGACCGCGCTTCCTGTGCAGCTTCCGTTCTCCGCCTCTGAGATCCATACCGGTATTCCCATAATATCGGAAAACACCTGCATAAGAAATGTATTTTTACTGGCAACGCCTCCCGTTGCGCATATTTTTTTTACCTGGATGCCGTAGGTTTCAAACTGTTCCACGATCCGGCGTTTTCCAAATGCCAGCGCTTCCGCCAGAGCCCGGTAGATATCCTCGCATCTGGTCCCCATGCGCATCCCCAGAATCATTCCTGAAAGATTCGTATCCAGAAGGACCGACCGGTTCCCGTTCCACCAGTCCAGCGCCAGAAGCCCGGTCTCCATGGGACTGACCGCTTCCGCCAGCCCGTTCAGATAATCGAAAATGGATACCCCCGCTTCCTCCGCCCTCTGCATATACGGTCCCGGCACCTGATGTTTGACAAACCATCCAAGCAGATCCCCCATGGTGGCCTGTCCCGCCTCATATCCGTACATCCCGGGAATCATGCTGTCCGCCGACACCCCGTACATCCCGGGAATTCCGATCCCTTTCCGGTCCACCAGCATGTCGCAGCTGGACGTTCCCATAACGGACAGAAGCACGCCTTCCTCCGACAGTCCCGCTCCCACAAACGCCGCCTGGCAGTCCCCAAGGCCTGCCGCCACCGGAATCCCCGCGGGAAGCCCATACTGCCGCGCCCGCTCCGGCGCCAGATACCCCGCCGGCGTCCCCACATCCGCCAGTTCGCCCGACAGCTTTTCTGCCGCCGCTCCAAAACCCGCCGCCGCTTCCTCCAGATACTCTTCCGACGGATAGCCGTCCGACGGATTCCACAGGGCGGCGCAGCCCGCGATGCTTTTACTCCTCTTTGGGGAACCGGTCAAGAAGAACGGAATCCAGTCCGCCAGCTCCACAAACCGGTCCGCCCTGCGGTACACTTCCGGCGCCTTCTCAAAGGTCTCCAGCATCTTGGGAAACATGGTTTCCGCGTAAATCTCCCCGCCGCAGAACGCAAGGAGCGCTTCCCTGCGTTTCCGCGCAGTCTCTGTCAGCCTCTCCGCCTGCCTCTGGGCCCCGTGATGCTTCCACAGCTTCACATACGCATGGGGTTCGTTTCGGAATTCCTCCTGAAAGCAGAGAGGCGTCCCGTCCGCGTCCACCGGCATCATCGTACACTGAGTAAAGTCAACGCCCATGCCGATCACCTGCTCCGCCCGTTCCGGATGTTCCCGGAACAGGTCCCGCATCAGCGCCTCCAGCGCTTCGATGTAATCCCGGGGATGCTGCAGGGCAAACCCCGCCCTCAGCTTTGTCCCGTCGGGCAGGCATTCCTCCATGACGCCATGGGGATACAAAAAGACAGCACTTCCTCCGCAGTTCCCGTCCATGTCCACCAGCATGGCCCTCGCTTCTTCCGTCCCAAAATCAATTCCGATGCTGTAATGTTTCATCTTCTGCCACCTACTGTCCGTATGTCTCCCATCCGGCCTTCTCCTGTGCGATCAGTTCCGGCGAAAGCGCGGGAATGTCCGCTCCCATGGCCTTTGCCAGAACATATGTTTTGGCTGCTTCTTCCAGATAGACAGCAGCGTACAACGCCTCCTGAAGGTCCTCCCCCCAGGTAATGACCCCGTGATGCTTCAGAATCACCGCCAGAGAGCCGCCGGCGTACTGAACAGCCAGCTTTCCCATGCCCACCGCCGAAGAGGGCGTAAAGGGCGCCACCTTCACCGGATTCCGGCAGGCGTCCATGACGGTCACGAGAAAATCCGGGATCTCGTCTGCGGCAAAGCCCGCCGCCGTCGCCCAGGGCTGGTGGGTGTGGATGACCGCCCGGACCTTCGGCATATGCTCAAACATATAGACCAGCGCGGAGGAATCCGAAGACGGCTTCCGCGTCCCTTCCACCACCCGGCATGTCCCGTCGATCAGGCATACATCGTCCGGGACCATCTCCTCGTAGATCATGCCCGACGGCGTCACCAGATACCGGTCTTCTCCCACGCGCATGCTGATATTTCCCCCGGACAGGGATACCAGGCTGCACCGTTTGATCTCCAGCGCCGCATCCAGCACCTGTTTTTTCTCATTCTCAAACATCTGTTCTCCTCACTTTCCTGATATGCGTCTCCATATATTCCCGCGCCTGCCGGATCCACTCCATATATTCCGGCCGCCCGGCATTCCACATCTCCACCACCAGCGGCCCGGCAAAGCCGATCTCATCCAGTTTCCGGAACACTCCGTCAAAATCCAGATACCCGCTGCCAAAAGGAATCGTCGCATCGTAGACGCCGGGCAGGGAATCCCGCATATGCACCGCCGCAATATGCCCCTTTCCGAAAGGCAGCTCCTTAATCGGATCGATCCCCAGGGAATTGATGTTCGCCACGTCCGGATAGATGTGCAGGCAGTGGGAATCGACGGCCCGTACCACCTCCATCGTATCCCGGACCGCCAGAAGGTTCCCTTCCACCGGTTCGATGGCAAGCATGACGCACGTCCGCTCCGCCATCCGGGATGCCTCATAAATATGTTCCACGTAGCGCTTTCTCGTCTCCCCGGTCCGCTCCTCCTGATCGTAGACGTCGAAACCGGAAAGCTGGATCACACGGACGCCCAGCCGCCCTGCCAGCTCCAGCGCCTTTTCCATGATCTTCATGCCGGCTTCTGCCGTCTCCGGATCGCTGCTTCCCAGAGGAAACCGCTTGTGCCCGCTCAGGCACATGGTCAGGATCTTCATATCCTGCCGAAGCGCCGCCCGCCAGACTTCCGCCGCCTCTTCCTTTCCCCATAAGAGTCTCTTAAGCCGTCCGTCCGTGGCGTCAATGCTCAGCTCAAAGGACTGATAGCCGGCCTTTCTGGCGTCTGCAAACATATATTCGAACTCCTGCGGTTTGACCGCTTTTTCATAGATTCCAAAAACCGGCATCTCATCCGACATCATCTCTCTCTCCGTTCTGCTCTCTCTGTAAGTTCTCTGATTTTGCTGCCCGGCGTCCTGGCCCCCCACACGGCCCTTCCCATGACCAGGATGTCCGCGCCCGCTTCCAGAACCTCATCCATCCGTTCCTCCGAGATCCCGCCGTCCGCCATGATCTCGATCCGGTCGGAAAAGACCGCTCTCGCCCGCCGGATCTTCTCCAGCATACGCGGATTGAACGCCTGCCCTCTGCCGTCAGGCTCCGAGGTCATGATCAGCACATAGTCCAGGCTGTCTTCATAGGGAAGCGCCGATTCCACCGGCTCCATACAGTTAAAGGCAAGCCCCGCCTTTCCCCCTCTCTCCCGGATGCGGTTCAGATACACGGCCGGATAGGGCGCCGCCTCTATATGAAACGCGATCCTTTGCACGCCGGCATCCAGAAGCGTTTCTATGTAACCGCCCGGGTCCGTCACCATCAGATGGGCGTCCAGCTCCTGATCCGCGTACGCCGCTACTGCCTGGACCGTCTTCAGGCCGAAGGTAAGATTCGGGACAAAATTCCCGTCTTCCATATCCAGATGAAGAAACGGATGCCCTTCCAGCTGTCCGATCTGCTCCGCCAGCCGGAGCGGGTCCGCCGAAGCGAGAGATGGATCGATCCTGTTCATGACTCGTTTGCCTCCCTTTCTGAGCTTTTCTGTCATTTTTTCTCTTTCCTGTGGTCATTATCATAGCACATCCTGACGTTATTTGCAACTTTTTTGTTTTAAAAATGATTTTTTTTGATTTTTTGGTTGTCTTTTTTGATTTTTCATGGTATTCTTCAGTTGTGACCAACATACGATGATTTATTTTCAGAAAGGGGAATCACTATTATGAACTGGATGGAAGAATTATTTGGAGTAAAGAAACCGATCATTGCCATGTGCCACCTTCAGCCGCTGCCGGGCGATCCGCATTACGATCAGGAGCGCGGAATGGAGCATGTGGTGGAATGCGCCAGAAAGGATCTGCACGCCCTGCAGGACGGCGGCGTGGACGGCGTTATGTTTTCCAATGAATTCAGCCTGCCTTATCTGACGAAAGTAGAACCGATCACCATCGCCGCCATGGGCTATGTCATCGGCTCCCTCCGTCAGGAAATCACCGTGCCCTACGGCGTCAACTGCCTGTGGGATCCCATCGCCTCTCTGGATCTGTGCGTCTCCGTAGGCGGAAAATTTATCCGTGAGATCATCAGCGGCGTCTACGCGTCGGATTTCGGCCTGTGGAACACCAACGTGGGCGAGACCGTCCGCCATCAGATGGCCATCGGCGGAAAAGACATCCGGCTTCTCTACAACATCGTTCCGGAAGCTGCCAGATATCTTGCCGACCGTCCCATCGAGGAGATCGCCCGCTCCACGGAATTCAACAACCAGCCGGATGCCATCTGCGTATCCGGGCTCACGGCCGGAAGCGAGACCGACACCCAGGTCCTCTCCCGCGTGAAAGCTTCCGTCAGGCATACGCCGATCCTGTGCAACACCGGCTGCAACAAGGACAACGTGGTCCGGCAGCTGACCCATTCCGACGGCGCCGTATGCGCCACCACCTTCAAGTACGACGGCGTCTTTGAAAACGCGGTGGATGTCGCCCGCGTGAAGGAATTCATGGATATCGTAAAGGAATTCAGAAAAACACTGTAGACGCTCCATCGTCCGCAGACAAATACCGCCGGGAGGGAGAACGTACAGCAGGCGTCCTCCCTCCCGGCGGTTGCAGCTTATGTGTTACAAAAACACTCAAAAGAAATCACAATTCACTCATTTCCTATTGCCATCACGTTCCCACATACGATATAATGAAAAAAAGGCAACAGGATAGAGGACCATATCGAGGAGTATAATGCTCATGAGACCTTCTTATTTTATGGGGATCGACAATGGTGGTTCTACTACAAAATGTGTCATTTTCGATCAGAACGGAACAACGATTACCACCGCATCAACAAGGATTCGAATGAACCGGCCGGGCAGCGGCTGTACCGAGCGTGACGGCGAAGAAGTCTGGAACGCCAACTGCCAGGTCATACAGGCTGCGTTACAGCAGTCTTCTCTGCATGCCCGGGAGATCCGGGCCGTCTCCATGTGCGGATACGGAGGCGGAATGATCCTTCTGGGCGCGCAGGGAGACCCCGTCTGCCCCTTTATCGTCTCCACGGATTCCCGCGCCGACGGGCTTCTGACGGAATTCCGGAAAAACGGCACCGACGACGCGGTCTACGCCCATACCCTGCAGCGCCTCTGGGCGGGACAGCCGGGCATGCTGCTTCCCTGGTTTCAGCGAAACCGGCCCGATCTCCTGAAAAACGCCGCCCATGTGATGATGATCAAGGATTTTATCCGGTACCGGCTGACCGGTATCATCGGAACCGAGCGGACCGACGCGTCCAACACGAACCTGTTCAGTCTCCGGACCGGAGTCTTTGAACCGGAAATCTTCCGGATTCTGGGCATCGAAGAGCTGTACCCGCTTGTTCCGGACCGGATCTTCTCTCCCTTCCAGACCGCCGGCCATATTACGGAGGAGGCCGCCGCGCAGACCGGGCTGTACACGGGCACGCCTGTGGCGGCCGGCCTGTACGACGTGGCCGCCTGCACCCTTGCCAGCGGGATTCTGGGTAACGACGCCCTGTCCCTGATCGTCGGGACCTGGGGCATCAGCGGCCATCTGACCCCGGATCTGAAGGAGTGCGAAGGAAAAAGCAACAACATGTTCTCCTTCCTGGACGGCTGGTATTTCAGCGAGGAATCCAGCCCCACATCCGCCGGAAATCTGGACTGGTTCCTGGAGCAGGCCTACGGCAGACGCATCCCGGACGGGGAGAACGTCTACGAATACTGCAACCGTGTGGTCGGCCGCATGGATCCCGAAGAAAGCGATCTCATCTTTCTTCCGTATCTGTATGGTTCCAACACTCCGGTTCCGGCAAAAGCATGTTTTTTTCAGATGGCAGGACACCATACGGCAGACCATATGTTAATGGCAGTCTATGAGGGCATCCTGTTCTCGCTCCTGCAGCATATCCGCGCGCTGTACGGAACGCGCCTGCCGGAGGCCGCCCGCTTCTCCGGCGGCGCTTCCAGATCTCCGGTCTGGTGCCAGATGGCGGCGGACGTCCTGGGCATCCCCATCGAGGTCATGGACTGTACGGAACTGGGCGCCATGGGCTCCGCCATCTGCGCCGGGATCGCCTGCGGGACGTGGAAGGACCCCGAAGACGCGGTCCGGCACATGTGCCATGTGGCCGGAACTTATGTCCCGGACCCGGAACGCACCGGAATCTACCGGAAGAAATATGAGCAGTATCAGCGGGCTGTCCGCTGTCTTGACGCCTTTTATTCCTGATATTTTACAAAGCGGGCTTTTTTCGGGAACACAATCAGAATTATGAAAAACAGGAGCTTGTGAATACGCTATGTTACGTGCAGAACGTCAGAACCAGATCATCGATATTGTTAACCAGAAAGGAATCGTCACCATCGAAGACCTGATGGAACAGGTTCATATCTCCAAGGCCACAGCCCGGCGGGACATCAACAGCCTGGCCGAGGAAAAACGGATCGTCAAAATACGGGGCGGCGCTCAGTCCATCATCGCTTCTGCCCCATATGAACCTTCTCTTCTGGTCAGATCCCAGGTCAACGCCGATGAGAAAAAAAGGATCGCAGAAGAAGCTCTGCGGTACATCGGCCCGGAGGACCGGATCATCCTGGATTCCGGAACGACGGTGCTGGAGGTGGCAAAGCTTCTGAACGCCTTCTCCAGCCTGACCATCGTCACCAACGACATCCACATCGCCGGGGAAGTCAACACGAACACCGCCAACCATCTGATCTTCATCGGCGGAATCATCCGGAAAGGCTTCTGCTCTTCCTACGGCTTCTATGCGGAATCCATGCTGAAAAGCCTGTCCGTGGACAAGATCTTTCTGTCCGTGGACGCCATCGACCCGGATCTGGGAATCATGAGCTACACCATGGACGATGTCAATCTCAAGAGCATCGGCATGGACAACGCAAAAGAGGTATTCCTGCTCTGCGATCATTCCAAATTCTGTGCCCAGGCGCTCTTTTCCGTAGGAATGATGGAGAAAATCACCACCATTATCTCCGGCAGGGAACTGGACGCATCCATCGTGGAAAAACTCCGGAACAACGGGAAATCCATCATTCTGGTATAATCTTACATATGTAAGAGCAGTTCCTTCAGGTCGGCGGTCCGCTTCAGAAACCAGTCCGCCTGCGACTGGTCAAAGGAAAACCGGTCGTCTTTGACCGCCGCCACCTGAAGGCCTGCGGCCTTCGCCGCACATATTCCATAAGTGGAATCCTCCACCGCCATGCAGTCCTCCGCCGGCAGTCCCAGCACCGACAGGGCATACAGGTAGATTTCCGGATTCGGCTTGCTCTCTTTGAACATCTTTCCGCTGATGATATGGGAAAAATATCCATGGAGCTCCAGGGCGTCCAGCATCTGCCGGATCGCCTCTTCCGAGGAGGAGGAGGCCAGCGCCAGGACATACCCCTCTGCTTTCATCCATTCCAGAAGCGGCCGGACGCCCGGACAGGCAGCATCCCGGTATGGAAAACGAAAATCCGCATACCGCTCTTTATAGATCCTGCGCATCCTGTCCGGGCTGATCTCTTCTTTCCACATCTGCGCCACCGTCCCCCAAAGCCTGCCGCCGCTGGCTCCCGCCAGTATACGCATCTTCTCTTCGTCAATCACGCAGCCATTTTCCGTAAGAAGATCCCGGAACAGCTGAAGGTATACCGGCTCGCTGTCGATCAGCACCCCGTCCATATCAAATATCACCGCTTTTTTCTTCATACACGGCCCTCCGTCCTGTCTTTCTTACCTGCATTGTATAATCTGCCGTTTGATTTGTCAATATTATGATTTTTTCAGATTTTTTTTGACGCGTTCGCCGCGTCCGGTTTCGACTGCCTGCCCTCTGCCGTTCTGCGGAGGGCAGATACATCCTGAATCAGATAACCCTGTTTTGTTTTTTTCAGGTATCCCCGCTTTACAAACTCCGCAAGCACGTAGAGCAGGTGGCGATAAGTCACTCCCAGAAATTCTGCGGCTTCGGTATGCTTTTCTCTGTACATTTGATGATACGAGGTCAAAAGAATAAAATCCGCCAGACGTACCTCCAGGGGATAGGACTGATTTTTTGAATAATTGCAGGTGTTGCTGATGGCTTTCCGGCTCAGGAACAGACAGAGAAAACGCAGAAATTTTGTGTCATTCCATATTTTTTCCCTGCATTGGGCTGTGTGAATCTCATAACACGTACAGGGCGTAATGGCGGTGACGCCGTTCGCCTCTTCCTGAGCGCCGAACAATTCCATCTCGCCGATAAAACAGGGCGCATCAAGAAAATTGATCAGGGAAATCCGCCCGTTTTCGTGAGAAAGATACAGTTTTGCCCGCCCCTTGATCAGATAATACAGCGAACCGGGCTTTTCGCCCTCGCGCAGAATGTGTTCCATGCTGTCGAATTTTACGACCGACGTATAAGGGCGTATATCAAATCCGAAACAGTCGGACAGCGGAAACCGGCCGGCATACTCCTCTGATAATTGTTCCTTACGAATCACTCTCATAACCCCCGTTCCTTTCCCTGCATCTTCCAGCCAGGCTTTCCATCATTTTTTAACCAATCAATCTTTCCATCCATATGAGATTTCTCATAACAGGTTATCACGGATTTTTGTATTATTCAAGAAAAGGAGGACAGATCAGCATGAAACAGGAAGAATACTGGAACAGTGTATCAGGCAAAAAGGAATTTACCACGCCGTTTCAGGCGGAGGAATTTTCAAAATATGTAAGCAGGGACCAGATGATCCTCGACGTGGGCTGCGGGTACGGAAGAACGCTTAACGAACTTTATCACCATGGCTACCGCAATCTGATCGGCGTTGATTTCTCAAACGGCATGATTCAACGGGGCCGGCAGCAGTATCCCCGTCTCGATTTACGCGTGATAAAGGAGGCGGAAACCGGCCTTCCGGATGACAGCGTGGATGCGGTGATTCTCTTTGCGGTTTTAACCTGTATCCGGACCAATGAGGAACAGGCGGCGCTGCTGGCGGAGATCCGGCGGGTCCTGCGGCCCCACGGGATTTTGTACGTAAATGATTTTCTTCTGAATACCGATGAACGCAATCTTCTAAGATATGAAAAATACAAAGAAACCTGCGGTGTCTACGGCGTATTTGAACTGCCGGAGGGCGCGGTATGCCGGCACCATGAAGAAGCGTGGATCAAAGAGCTTCTGAAAGATTTTACGGAACAGGAATACAGGCATCTGACCTTTACGACCATGAATGGAAATCAGTCAAAGGGCTTTTATTTTATAGGGAAGCTGTAAAGACCTGCCTCTTTTTTGTTTTTGCGGAACTTTTTATCTAAAAAATATTCAAGCAGTGATTGACAGTGCCATTATACAACTGTATAATGGCGTTATACGGTTGTATAAGAGAGGAGGAATCATTCCATGACCAGGCCCATAAAAAATTTAGGAGAAGCCGAACTGGAAATTATGCAGGTAATATGGAAAGCCAAACGACCTGTTACTTCCAACTATATTTTAAAAGAGCTGCAGGGGCGGAGAAAATGGCAGCTGTCCACTTTAATGACCTCATTATCACGGTTATCCGATAAAGGATTTGTCCGTTGCGACCGTTCAACGGGCAGCAATCTTTATACCCCCGTTATTTCAGAAAATGATTATAAAACAAAAGAAAGCAAACATTTTCTGGAAAAGATATATAACAATTCCATCAAGAACATGGTTGCAACATTGTACAATAATGAGGTGCTTCAAGCTTCCGATCTGGAGGAACTGAGAAAATATTTAAATGAGTTTGAGGACAGCGCGCAATGAAGCATTTCTTTCTGTTATTTTTTGAAATTTCCATATCCACAAGTCCGATGATACTTATCTTACTCATTCTTTCTCCGTTTTTAAACAGGAGATATGCTTCAAAATGGACGTATTCTGATTAGAGGGCTGAAAAATACAGGCGGCCACAAAATCAACCCTTATGGAAAAAACAGACTCAAAACCATTTTACGCTGTGCGGTAAAATGATTTTGAAGCGGGGAGAGCGTTATGCACTTTGTAAATGCGAAAAGTATCTTATCAGCCAAAAACGGAATGAATTTATATCGCGGCTGTTCTCATGGCTGTATATACTGTGACTCACGAAGTACGTGTTACCACATGGAACATGATTTTGAGGACATTGAAATCAAGGCAAATGCCATCGAACTGTTAGAGCATGCCCTGAAACGGAAACGGGCAAAATGTATGCTGGGTACAGGCTCCATGACAGACCCGTATATCCCGCTTGAAAGTAAAATCGGGAATGTCCGCAAAGCACTGGCTTTAGCAGATCAATATGGTTTTGGCTTCACTTTGATAACCAAATCCGACCGGGTACTGCGGGATTTGGATTTATTGAAATCCATCAATGACAAAACAAAATGTGTCGTGCAAATGACATTGACCACCTGTGACGAAAATCTGTGCAGAAAAATTGAGCCGAACGTAAGTACCACCAAAGAACGGGTTGAAGCCCTGAAAAAGCTGAATGAAGCGGGGATTCCAACGGTGGTCTGGCTTTGTCCCGTTCTTCCGTTCATCAATGATACAGAAGAAAACATCCGGGGAATTTTAAAATACTGCACGGAAGCAAAGGTCTATGGGGTTATCTGCTTTGGAATGGGCATGACACTTCGCGAGGGAAACAGAGAATATTTTTACAGCCGATTAGACCGGTTGTTTCCGCACATGAAAGAAAAATATATGCGTATTTATGGTACGCAGTATCAAATCAGCAGCCCCAAAAACAACGAACTAATGAAACTGTTTCATCAAATATGCGAGGACAATGGCATCGTACATGATAACTCAAAACTCTTTGAGTACCTGTCCCGCTTTGAAGAAAAGAACAGCCCTGTCCAATTGAGTCTGTTTGATTATGAGCCTTTCTCCCTATGATTCCGCAGCCTTATTGGCGCAGTATTCGTGCGTATGCTGAAAAATGAGATACAGCAGATGGGATAAGACGATAACAGCAGGATGCCGGGAATCAGAAATACACGGCGCAATGCGCCTGCCCGATATCCTGCTTTATTCACACGCCGAGGTTTTCCTCTCCCCACTGTTTCATGTGTTCAAATACGGGAATAAAGCTTTTTCCCAGGTCGGTGAGATTATATTCCACATGGGGAGGCACTTCTTTGTAATCATGACGGGTAATGAAGCCGTCCGCTTCCAGTTCCCGAAGCTGCTTTGTCAGGCTTGATTCCGTAATGTCGCCGATCTGCCTGCGAAGCTCCCCAAAACGGTGTATGTCCCTGAAGGCGATGTAATAGATGATTTCAATTTTCCATTTACCGCCCAGAATTTTCTGTATGGCAGAAACGGTCTTGCAGCGTTCAACCGCCAGTGTACTCTTTTTCATCTCTGTCCACTCCTTTCTGAAACAGTATAACATGCTTTTCTCAAAAATCAATGTACCTCTTTAATATAGGTACTACAAAAAAGTACAGTACTTGTAAAATCATTGTACAGGAATATAATCGGTATAAAACACAGAAAAGGAGAGATATTTATGCACTACACAGGAACCGTCTGGCGACCGCCGTATGAAGCATCATCGCTTTTACTAGAGACAACGGCAGGCTGTACGCATCATAAATGCAAATTTTGTACCTTGTATCATGATTTGCCGTTCAAGTTCAGAATGTCCCCTCTGGAGGATATTGAGTATGATTTACGGGAGGTTAAAAGGGCAGTAAGTGGTTGGAACAGCGGGCGTATCCGCCGGGTATTTTTGACGGGAGCCAATCCCTTTGTGTTGTCTTATGGAAAATTAACTGCGATTGCAGAACTGATTCACAAATATCTCCCGTCCGTCAAATCAATCGGCTCGTTTGCAAGGGTTACAGATGTAACTTTAAAGACCGATGAGGAGCTTGCCATGCTGCGGGATCTGGGCTATGACGGCCTGACCATCGGGATAGAAACGGGCGATGATGAGGCCCTGCGGTTTATGAACAAGGGATATACCCCGGCGGACATTATAGAGCAATGCCAGAGATTAGACGCGTCAGGCATTCATTACAGCTTCTTTTACCTGGTGGGCATTTCCGGCGCAGGCCGCGGAGAAATCGGGGCAAAACTGACGGCTGCCATATGCAGCCAGACACAACCGACGCTGATCGGAGCAAATATGCTTACGATTTATCCCGATTCTGAACTCTATGCTGAAATACAGCGCGGAAACTGGAAGGAGGAAAGCGAACTCGAAAAATACAAAGAGGTACGGACACTCATTGAACATTTGCAGATACCCGTCATCTTTGCGGCGATGGGAGCTTCCAATGCGTACCAGTTTCACGGACAGCTGCCCAGAGACAAAGAAAAGCTGCTGGCATTTCTCGATGAAATCACAGGAACTGTCAGCGAGGAAGAATTACAGCGGTATAGAAAAAGCGTTCATCATCTGTAGGTGAAAGGAGGAACAGTCATGCACTTTACAGACAGAACCTGGCGGCCGCCTTATGAAGCTCATTCTGTCATTATACAGGCTGCCTCCGGCTGCACCTGGCATAAATGCAGGTTTTGCAGCCTGTATAAAAACGAATGCTTCCGAATGTCGCCCATGGAAGAATTTGAAGAAGATTTAGCAGAGATAAAAAGTTATCAGCCAAATGCCCGGAGGATTTTCTGGACGGGAGCCAACCCGTTCGCAATGAGCTATGAAAATCTCAAACTGCGGGCGCTGACGGTAAGGGATTATCTGATCAAGTGTCAGACCATGGCAATGTTTGCGAGCATCCGCGACATCAAAAACAAAGAGGTATGGCAGCTTAAGAAGCTCCGGGCAATGGGGATTAACGGACTGAGCATCGGCGTGGAAAGCGGCGACGACGAAACGCTTGCCCTTGCCAATAAGGGATATACTTCGGCAGATATCCTGGAGCAGTGCAGAAAATTAGACGAAGCAGGCATGGAATACTATTTTGTCTATATGACAGGGCTTGCGGGAAAAAGCGGCGGATACCGGAATGCAGGGAACAGCGCGGAACTGTTCAGCCGGCTCAATCCGTATTTTATTTCCGTGGACTCTCTCACACTCTTTCCAGACACGGAACTGTATCAAATGGCACAGCAGGGGCTGTTTGTCCCTGCCGGAGAAAAAGAGCGTATCCGTGAATTGCAGATCCTGATCAATAACCTGAAGATACGCACGCACCTGTTTGCAAACACGGTATCCAATTTCGCGCCGGTAACGGCGTATCTTCCCTATGACCGTGAAAAGGTAACAAGCGAGCTGCAATATGTTTTAGATCACACGGACGAAATGGAGATGCAGGAATATAGAAGAAATTTGAAATCTTTGGGATACTGACTTGTCAGGTTTTCCCCATTTTCTTTACCAGTTTTGTACCGTAATGCGCGGCAAAAATGCAAAGTCCCATCAGCGCCAGACAGTCCAGAAAGAACTTAAGCCTTGGTTCCTCATAGTCCAGAAAGACAAATTCACTGCGCAGGAACAGATACGTCAGAAAATTTCTTCTGATAAAAACCCGGACTCCGTAAGCCGCAATCAGCAGGCTTATGATCAGACCCGCCGCCTGATATTTACGCTTCGGGCTCCTCTTTTTTGCCGCCAGCCTGCAGACCATCCCCCAGTGCAGGCCAAGATGCAGGCTCATCAGCAGATAACCCCAATAGGAACCCAGGATATGCAGCCGCCTTGCCAGCATCAGCCCGCCCCGTATGGGCAGAAACGCAAACACATGCCGGGACATGGTGATCCCGCTGTACATCAGCGCGAGCATTGCCGCAAGTGTCAGGACGTTCACGAGGCACTGCAGGGTTCGCATGGGGGTATACCTTCCCCGGAACAGATTCTTATACCAGCTCCGGTTAAGGACCTGATGGACAACAAACAGTACAAGCATCCCTGCCCCGATCCACTCATGAGCGGTCTCGCCCCAGAACTGATAGCCCATCAGGAAAAACAGCGCCGCCGTCATCAGGACGTCCAGCGTCCACTTTATTTTTGCCTTTGTCTTCATACTGCCTCCGCTTGTGAGTCTTTCTCTTTATGATTCCGCGGCCTTATTGACGCAGCTGACCGCATTCAGGCTGCGGGGATAACCGATATAGGGCAGACACTGCGATATTACCCGGATCAGGAAATCCCTGTCATTGCCAAGGTTCATGTTTCCTCTGGCGTGGGCCACAAGCTGGGGTTCACAGCCGCCCTGTGCCGCCAGAAAGCAGAAGGTGATCAGTTCGCGCTGTTTCAGATCAAGGCCGCCCCTCGTGTAATAGTCGCCGAAGCAGTTCGCCGCCAGCCACCGGTTGATATGGCCTGCCTTCCATGCCTCCTTCATATGCGCCCCGAAAATCTCCGCCTGCGCGTCTGCACCCTTTTCCAGCCTGTCTTCCACGGTCGTCGTCGCCTGTGCAGGAAGCGGCAGCCCGACGCCCCGCGCGGTTAAAATCTCGTTGGTAGCCGACAAAAACGGCATGACCCTGCCAATCCCCAGATAGTCTGCCGCCTGATAGACCATCTCCTTTACCATAACGGGCGTCAGTCCGCCGTCCAGCGCCTTCGGCAGAAAATCCTGATAAACCGCAAGCCCCTGACAACCCAGCAGCGTGGCAAGGACCGCCAGACAGCGCGTCTCCTCCGGCAGTTCCTGGCCGGGTTCCTTCACCACCTCTTCCAATGTAAAATGCTCTATGATCCTCATGAATTCCGGATCGGTTTCGTAAAAGTTCATCATCTCTGATACCTCCATTTTAGTTCCGCATCTGTCCTCTCTCCGCCCCTGCGTCTGGAAGTATTTTCCTCCACTTCCGTTCCGTAAAATCCTTTCGGACAGATGCTGTTTTTATTTCAGTTCCGCGTCCGCCCTCAAATCTTCTGGTTTCCTGTAGACCACACATGCGTTTCTTGCGCTGCCGCCGCCGTATTCTGCGCCATGACGCCCACCAGCCTGTGGGGAACATAGGGCTCCTCCAGATAAGCCAGCTCCCCATCACTTAACGTCAGGTCGACTGCCTTTGTGAGCAGCCATGCCAGTGAAATTTCCGTCATGCTTACCCCTTTTTGTCCGGCAAGCTCCGCCGCCCGGGAAATGATCACGCCGTCCTGCTCTGCCGTGGCGTCATATTTGAATTTCCCATAGCTGTCCTCTTCCAGATGCCTGGAAGTCTCGCCGGGCTGCTTTGACAGCCTTCCCCCTGCCAGCGCGCTGTAGGGCGTCATGGCGATATGATCCTGTGCGCACAGCCCCGCCATTTCCCGCTCTTCTTCCCGAAAGATCAGGTTATAATGCCCCTGCACCGATACGAATTTTGCAAAGCCTTCCTTCTCGGCAAGGGCATTTGCCTTTGCAAGCTGCCACGCAAAGCAGTTTGATATGCCGATATACCGGGCTTTTCCCGCTTTTACGACGCGGTTCAGCCCCTCCATGATGTCGTAGAGCGGCGTCTGATAGTCCCACATATGATAAATGTACAGATCCACATGGTCCATGCCAAGATTTTCAAGGCTTTTATCGATCATCCGCTCAATATGCCGCTGGCCCGTGATTCCTTTCTCCACATCCTCCTGCGTCCGCGGCAGGAACTTCGTCGCCACCACAACGTCTTCCCGCCCTGCATAGTCCCGCAGCGCCCTTCCCAGATACTGCTCGCTGGTGCCGCTCTGGTAACCGATGGCCGTATCAAAAAAATTGATGCCCAGTTCCAGCCCCCGCTTTATGATTTCACGGGAGTGTTCCTCGTCAATCGTCCATGAATGCTGCCCGTTTCCTGCATCGCCAAATCCCATGCATCCCATACAGATACGGGAAACCTGCAGTTCTGAATTGCCTAATTTTGTATACTGCATCTTTTTACCATTCCTTTCCATAATCATCGAATCTTCGTTTTGCAGCGGGGTATTTGATTTTACAAATCCCCTGGCTTACGCCCAGACTCAGATCAGCCGGCAGCTCTTCCATTTTCCTCCCCGAAAACGGATATAGAATACCACCGCCCGGACACACCAGTCCAGGCTCATGGCGAATGCAATCCCGATCACGCCCATATCAAATACAATGGCAAACAGGACCGACGCCAGAAGCCGTACGCCAATGGTGGTGATCAGTGACCAGAGAACCGTAAACTTCACATCGCCTGCTGCCCGCAGTCCCTTACTGAACATTTATCCCAACTTCCCATACGTTTCGTCATCCACCGGCTCGCACCATTCATTCCCGGTCTCCTCGCCGGGAACTTCCACCGCGATATGGGAGAACCAGCTGTCCGCCTTTGCCCCGTGCCAGTGCTTCACCTCCGCCGGAATCGTAACGACCATGCCCGGTTCCAGGCTGACCGCCTCTTTGCCTTCCTCCTGATACCAGCCGCTGCCCGCCGTACAGATCAAAAGCTGCCCGCCGCCGCTCTTTGCATGATGGATGTGCCAGTTGTTCCGGCAGCCCGGCTCAAAGGTGACGTTTGCCAAAAATACGGCCGTTTCCTTCGGGTTCGTAAGAGGATGCAGCCAGGAGCTACCGATAAAATACCGGGCAAACGCCGTATTCTCCTGTCCCAGGCCAAATACATTCTCTTTGTCAAACGCTTCTTTGTTGTTGATTTTCATAATCATCTCTCCTCTCTTATTCCGCCGTAATTCCGTTTTCTTCCAGCCATGCACTTATATCCTCCGCAAGGGATTCGCCGCCGGAATAATGGACGGACAGCGCCTCTCCCATCCCGGCGTCCGGAGCCAGTTTTGCAATTGCGGTCAGACTCTGCCCAAAGCGTCCTCCGCCATGGCTGCAGAACGGTATGATTGTTTTCCCCGTAAAATCATATTCCTCGAGGAAAGAGGCAATCGGCATGGGGATGGACGCCCACCAGTTGGGATAACCCAGGATAATCGTGTCATAGTCCTCCATGTTCTCCACATGGACCGCCAGTTCCGGTCTTGCCTGTTCATTCTGATCCCGCTGCGCCTCGTCAAGCACGGTATTGTAATCATCGGAATAGGGATTGACCAGTGTGATTTCAAACAGGTCCGCGCCTGTCTGATTTCTGATTTCCTCCGCAATGCCGCGGGTATTGCCGCCCCATGAGAAGTACGCGATCAGTACATTACCGCCCTCCGCGCTTCCCGTGCCTGCTCCGCTCCCCAGGACTGCGCCCTCCACGCTTCCGTTTCCTGCCGCGGCATTTCTTACCAGCCGGATTCCCACGTTGAAGCTGCTTTTATCCTGATCCATCATGGCACGGTAGGCGCTCCGAATGTTTTTTGCAAAATCGTTCCAGCCGCCGCCCCGGTACACGCGCCGGGTGCCGCTCTGCGCGCCTGTGGGATCAGTCTGGCCGTCCGCCGGATAAGCGCCGTAGAGATCCCAGGTCCATTCCCCCACATTGCCGTGCATATCATAAAGCCCAAAGGGATTGGGCTCAAAGCTTCCCACCGGAACCGTTGTCTGGCGGTATTCGCCGGGCTGTACGGCGAGATCTCCCTGCGAAAAATAGTTTTCTTCTATCATGTAGGGATAGTGCCCGTAATAATTTGCCTCTTCCGCGCCTGGAGAATTTTCCATGTAAAAGGGTGTCTCCGTCCCTGCTCTGCAGGCATATTTCCATTCCGCTTCCGTGGGCAGGCGGTAGCCGTCCGCGCTCCGATTCCAGCTTACGCTTTCGCCTTCCACTTCATAAACGGGCGTCAGTCCTTCCTGCCCGCTTCTTGCATTACAGTAAGCCACCGCTTCCAGCCACGTCACATTTTCCACGGGCAGATCATCGCCGGAAAAACTGCCTGGATTTTCTCCCATGACCGCTTCGTATTCTGCCTATGTCAGTTCATAACGGCTCATATAGAAGTCGCTGACCGTCACGCTGTGCTGCGTCTCATCCTCGCCGCGCCACGCCTCAGTCTCCGGGCTTCCCATCTGAAAGCTTCCGCCCTCTATGAGGACAAAATCCTCTGGAACTTCCGCCGTCCGGCGTCTGTCTCTGTCCACACCCTGCCATTGAAAGCACCAGTGTGCAGATCAGTATCGCCGATAAAGTTTTCTTCATAGTCTCACTCCTTCTGTGCCTGCCGGTTTCTTTTTGCTTTTCTGCATTTCATACCGCAGATAATCCATATGCGCGATCTGTTTTTCCTTAACGTGAATCTCGTCCAGGGTCCTGACCCTTCTCCGGTTCAGCATCGCGATCCGTTCCGGTTCTGTACGCTCCCCTTCCAGAACAAGACGCATATAGGTTTCCACCTCACTGCTGCCAAAGCCTATATCATGCAGCGTCATGATCATGCCAAGCCGCTCTATGTCCTGGTCATCGTACTGCCACGAACCCATAACCTTTTTTACCGCGCCGCACAGTCCCCAGCTTTCATACTCTTTCAGTATTTTAAGGGGAATCTGATACCTTTCGCCTGCTTCTTTCATTGTCATTTTTTTCACAATCCCCCTTTTGATGCCATCACCGCTTCTCTGACTGCATCTTCCAGTCAAACGCTGCCGCGCTTTGCAGGCCAGCCTGTTGCGTAAAAAAATATAGACGCTCCCTTTTCGAAACATCTATATTGTAAATCCATTTTGATGCTATGTCTAATACCTGTGTTGAATGATATGAAATGCCTGAAATGTATATGTAACAATGTGTAATTTGCGTGTAATTTGAGCTTTAGCCCTGAAAGGCGGAAAAATGTTTGCGGGCCAGCCTGCTGCATAAAAATATAGATGCTCCCTTATGTGTATTTTTACTGGTTTTCTTTTCTGCTGACATGATAAAAATAAACCGCACGGATTAATAACCCTCCAAACCAGCCGATTGGAGCGGCTATCCAGATTCCATTATAACCAAGCTTCGTGCCGGACAAAATAACAGCAACAGGCACTTGAAGACAGCACAGGGAACATACGGAAGCAATCATCGGCACAAATGATTTTCCATACCCCAAAAGCAATCCGTTTAATACCTGCATGGCTGCAAAGAAAATATAAAAAGCCGGCACAATCTTCAGATAGCTGTTGCCAATATCCAAAACAGATGTATCCCTGTTGAATATTGATATAAATACAGACGGAAACATTACAATGACAGCAGAAATACACGCTGATACTGCAATCCCCATAACCAATGCGTATTTCCCGCCTCTCAACACCCTGTCCTTCCTTTTTGCCCCTAAATTCTGGGCAGTAAAATTAGTCATAGCCTGCCCCAAGTTCAGGGCGGGCATTTCTGCAAAAGCATCTACCTTAGATGCGGCAGTATATGCAGCCATACAATCCGTACCAAACCCATTAATCAGAAACTGCAGTGACATAAATCCCACACTCACAAATACCTGCTGTATCATGGCAGGCGTGCCGATCTTCAGGCTCTTTTTTAATTCTGCCTTGTCAAGCTGTAAATGCAATATATGAATAAACAAGCTGCTATAATGTATTTTCATATATACCATACAAACAATAAATGACAAAAGCTGCGATAACACAGTTGCAAATGCCGCCCCTGCCACACCCATTTTGAATGCCTTAATGAACAATATATCAAGCACAATATTCAGAAGCGCTGCCACGATCAGAATATATGCAGGTGTTTTTGAATCTCCCATCCCGCGAAGGATATTGGTAAGCGCGTTATATGCAAACGTGGGGATAACGCCGATAAACATAATTTTAAGATATATATCAGCCGCTTCAAGCAAATCGGAAGGCACTCGGAAGACAAGCAGAATCCGATAAGACAATTTTGAGCAGGGAGGGAAAAGGGTTGCCGGTTAATTCTTTTGAAAATTACCCAATGTCATGGATACCCGATAAAGAAAAATTAACATCACCAATTTACATATCTATTGCGGAACTTTTAGAGCAGGATATCCAGAGCGGCAAACTGGTTGGAAATACAAAACTGCCGCCCCAAAGAGAATTAGCAGACTTTCTTGATTTGAACCTGAGCACAATAACCCGTGCATTCAAGATTTGTGAAAATAAGGGACTAATCTATGCCAATATAGGACAAGGTACATTTGTATCCCCCAATGCCGCCATCCCGTCTTTCCATAAAGCAGATAACGGGTGCATAGAACTGGGTATCATCAGACCTTTTTACCAGTATAATGAGATGGTTGCCGATATTGCGCAAAAAACCATACTACGCAATACTGCCCGGTATCTTTTTGAATTTGACAGCATATCGGAATCTTACAGGCACAAACAGACCGCCATAAAATGGCTGAAATCTTTCCATATAGAAACAGAGCCT
>CAJTXP010000041.1 GCA_910583615.1 uncultured Lachnospiraceae bacterium
CGGTGTCCGATACATTCCATACGAGCGCAGAGCACAGAGGTCCAGGGCGCAGACCACCACCCACCCCGTGAACAGTAATATGTGTTGCAAATCCCGGTAATGAACTGTTTGGAAAGGAATTGCGAAAACAGTGAAAAGGTGTATAATTTCTATAGATGGACGTTTACGGCAATCGTACAGTAAGGAGATGGATGTATGAAAATCGGGATTGTATATACGGGAACAACAAAAGAACTTGTGGAAATGGTGGAGTGTGAATTAAAAAAATATTTTACGGATCCGGAAGTCAGCTTTAAAAATTATACGGCGCCGGATATCATAGACGATGTGAAGAACAGGGGTTATGTGTCCTCCCGTATGAGAGAAAAAATGCTTGAGATTTTCCGGCGGGCAGCGGATGAGCAGATGGATATCGTCTTCAATATCTGTTCTTCTCTCAGAGAAGTGGCGGAGGAGGCGCGGATCAGCCTGGAAGAAAAAGGAATTCCGCTGGTTCTGTTTGATGAGCGGATGATTGTAAATGCAGTAGAACGTTTTTGCCGGATCGGGATTGCGGCAACGCTGGACAGCGCGCTTGCGGCAACAGGGCGCTGTGTGGAAAGAAATGCGGAAAGATCAGGGAAATATGTGGAAATTCTGCCGATCCGGGTGAAAGATTCCTATGGACTGGAACAGGGAGAACTTGGTGAAAGATGCGTGAAGGCTGTAAAAGAATCCGGTGAACTGCCGGAAGCAATCATACTGGCACAGGGTTCCATGGCATGTGTGGAACAGAAACTTGAGAAAGAATTTGGCATACCGGTGGTTTCAGGCCTGCATTCGGGAGTAGAAGAGTTATGGGAAACATATGCAGGCCTGAAATCAGAGTAAATTCAGTATTCAAAGTTCTGACCGGTCAGGTCTTTTATATCTGCATATAGGGAGCCTGGATAAAGGTACCGTTGTGATGTTCCAGATAGTGCAGCAGTATCTCAATCGAAGGAATTGCCTGCTGAGAAGGCATATTTCTCTGAATACAGTAGCAGACAATATCCGGAGGCGGTGCAGAGAATTCATATATTTTCAGATCCGGATTCTGCATCACCTGCTTTTCTGCAATGGAGCGGGGAGAGACAAGCCAGAGTTCCGGATTGGAAAGAAGTTTAAATGACAATGGTACAGAAAAATCAATCTGAATGGTGGGAATCACAGTGGGATCCCACCATTGTTCATGCCAGATGCGCAGATCGCCATAATATTTCCAGAAAATTTCATGGTGCGCATCCAGATTTTTTGGATGTATTTTTTTCCCTGTCCGGCCTGCCCGTTCAGAGCATACAAGAACCAGAGGATCACGAAAAATGGGCTTGCATAAAATCTGATTGGAAATGACAGGATGCACCACGAAACCAATGTCAACTTCCACATTATTGATCATCTCGGAAATGGGTATGGAATGTCCTGTCCGGATGTCCAGCTTCAGCTGAGGTTCTTCCGTCAGAAGCCCATGATAGAACCGGTCAAAGGGATAGGCAATAAACCAGTCCACCTGGGCAATGCGCAGATTGATGTAATGTGTGGATTCCCTGAAATGCTGCGTGTGCTTCCAGAGCGTGATCCACTGCTGGGCAGTATAGATGAATTCCACGCCTTTCGGGGTGAGTTCGATAAAGCGTTCTCCCCGGGAACGTTTCACAAGTTCTATATCCAGTTCTTTTTCAAGGCGTTTCAGCCGGTAACTGATCGTTGACTGTGTAATAAACAGCATATCTGCGGCTTTTGACAGATTCTTGGTATCTGCAATAGCCAGGAAAGCTTCTATATCTGATATATTCATTCTGGATATCCTTTCTTTTCTGTTCTTGTCCATAATTTACCCCTAAAAAACAAAAACGTCAATATTTTAGATGTAAAAAATTCATATTTTAGATTATTGCATTTGCCTGTTGTATCGATTACAATAAAGAAAAACAGATAAAATATGCAATGAATGAGAGGGCAGGATGGATGATTATGAAACTGGGAATCAGTTCCTTCACGTATGGGTGGGCAGTGGGGGTGGAGGGCTACAGGCCGGCAGAACCGATGGGTTTTATGGAGTTGATTGAACGCACGCATGAATTGGGGCTTTCTCTGCTTCAGGTTGGCGATAACCTTCCGCTGGACCAGCTGTCCTGTTCGGATCTTCAAAAAGGCAGGCAGGCGCTTGAGCAGTACGGAATTGAGCTGGAACTGGGAATTCGCGGTCTGAAAGACAGCAGGATCGGGAAATATCTGGAACTGTGCAGATTTTTTTCTTCCAGACTGCTGCGCGTGGTGATTGATGAATCCGGCTATGAACCCACGGAGGATGAGATCATCAGGATACTGAAAAGATGGGTTCCTGAATTTCTGGCTGAAGGAGTTACGATTGGAATTGAAAACCATGAACGTTTAAAAGCCAGGCAGTTGGCATACATTATATGTCAGGTGGACAGTCCGTCTGTAGGGATCTGTCTGGATACGGCGAATTCACTGGGCGCTCTGGAGGGGCTGGATACCGTTGCGGGCACGCTGATTCCCTACACGGTCAACCTTCATGCAAAAGATATATCCATCCGTCGTCTGCCAAGCCAGCTGGGATTCGAGATTACAGGTACGGTTTCCGGAGAGGGTATGCTGAACATGGTAGATCTGATCCGGCGCGTATCAGAAAACGGCAGAGATGTGAACTGTATTCTGGAGCAGTGGACCGCTTATACGGGAGACCTTGAAAAGACGATTCAGAAGGAAGCCCGGGATGCGGTAAAAGGAATACATAATCTTCAAAAGATGATAGATCATGAATTCATGATAAAAAGCAGCAAAGGAGGGAAAAAATGAGAGCAGTAGTAAAAACAGGTCCCGGCCCGGGAGTGGTCTGTATGGATGTAGAAAGGCCAAAACCGAAGCTGGACGAGGTATTGATCCGGGTTCACGCGTCAGCTGTCTGCGGGACGGATCTCGGACTGTATCGCTGGAATGCCGGCGGACAGAGTTTTGCAGGTAAGTTTCAGGTGAAATGGCCGCTGACGCTTGGCCATGAATTTTCCGGCGTCATTGTAGAAACGGGAGCAGAGGTGAAGGATCACCACGTCGGTGAAAGAGTTTCTCTGGAGACGCATCTGCCCTGTGGAAAATGCTTCAACTGTCTGAACGATATGGCGCATAACTGTATGGATATGGGAGCTTACGGGACGAGCTGCAACGGTTCTTTTGCAGAATATGCCATCGGCCCTGCCAATGTGGTATTTACTCTTCCGGACGGGATTTCATTTGAAGAAGGCGCTCTGCTGGAACCGGGCGGCGTTGCGATGCGCGCAGTAGATGAGGCGGCAGTCCTTCCAGGTGAAACCGTAGTGGTGAATGGATGCGGTCCCATCGGCTTACTGACGATCCTGATTCTGAGAGCAGGCAATGCAGCGCAGATCATTGCTGCGGATATGGATGAGTACCGGTTAAAGATGGCGGAGCGGTTTGGAGCTGTTGCGGTCAATATCAAAGAACAGGACGTGGTCAGTGAAGTCAGAAAGCGGACCGCGTTCAGAGGAGGCGCTGATGTCGTCATCGAGACCAGCGGCGCGCCTGCAGCTTACCAGGTCATTTTCCGGATGCTTCGTCTGGAAGGCAGGCTGATCACAGTCGGCCATCCGGGAGGAGAGGTTTCGGTCAACTGGATGGAGGATATTAATCTGCGGGGACTGTCCGTCAAAGGGATTTTTGGCAGGCGTATCTGGAGAACATGGTATCAGCTCACTTCCCTGATGGCGGCCGGCAGAGTTCGTCTTCTGGATGTGGTGACACACCGTTATCAGATGTCTCAGGCGGAAGAAGCGTTTGAGCAGGCAGGAAAGGGCGCAGGCAAAATATTGCTTTTGCCGGATAATACAATTTAATTTGGGAGGGATTCTAAGATGAAAAAAATGATGGCTATTCTTTTGGTTATTGGCATGACAGCAGCTTTATCAGGCGGATGTTCCGGAAAAGAACCGGAAGCGCCTGCCCCTGCACAGGATCAGGAAGAAACAGATGCAAAAACGGAGGACAGCGGGACAGAACCGGAAGAAGTAATCAATCTGAAGCTGGGTTCAACGACTTCGGAAGGTACGGCAGAGATCGAGGCGTGCCACCGGTTTGCAGAACGTCTGGAGGAGCTGTCAGGAGGAACGATGACCTGCGATATTCTTGCAAACGGCCTTGCAGGATCCGAGACGGAGATCGTCGAGGGACAGCAGATGGGATCTCTGGATATGTCTGTCATGTGCGGCGTACTGCAGAATTTTGATTCTGCGCTGATGTTTCTGGAATGGGATTTTCTGTTTGTGAATCAGGAGCATCTGGAAGAGATCCTGTACGGCGAAGTCGGAGACAGGATCGAGCAGAGAATACTGGATACGACCGGCATCCGGGTACTGGATGTGTTTATGAGAACGCCGCGGCTGATGTCGACCACGAAGAAAATAGAGAGCGTGGACGACCTGAAAGGTTTAAAGATCCGTGTTCCGGAGATGGCGGCGCGTACGGCTTTGTGGACCGCACTGGGAGCAAGTCCGACACCCATGGCATTTAATGAGGTATATTCAGCACTTCAGACCAGTGTGATCGAAGGGCAGGAGAATCCGATCAACACCATCGTGGCGAACAAGCTGTATGAAGTATGTCCGTATCTGACGGTATCGAATCATGTATATGGCTTTATGTATCTGAATATTTCTGACAGCACATGGCAGAAGCTGAATGAGGAACAGCGCGGCTGGGTGCAGCAGGCTGCAGATGAAGCTGCGGAGTATAACAATCAGCTGGCGGCTGAGATGGAAGAAGAGCAGATGAAAGAGGCAGCAGAATACATGGAAGTGACGGTTGTGGATACGTCAGACTGGCGTGAACTGACGAAAGATGTATATAAGCAGTTCGAGTCGGATCCGAACTATGATGCATTTGAAGAAATCTATCAGGAAATTGTAGCGGCAGGAGAGAAGTATTAGTCATCCTGAATGGAGGAGGTTATTGCTTGAAAAAATGGAGTATGTTTCTTAATGGATTTGAAAAGGCCATGTGCGTATGCCTGGGAATACTGATGCTCATACTGGTATGCGACGTAACGCTCCAGGTGATCGCAAGATATTTATTCTCAGCTCCGCCGAGCTGGACAGAGGAGCTGGCACGCCGCCTGATGCAGCTGATCGTGTTCTTCGGAGGCGGGATTGCCTATCGAAAAAGCGAGATGACCGGCATCACGCTGCTGGTGGAACGCCTGCCCGAAAACGTACAGAAGGCCTGCAGTCTCTTTATCAACGGCGCCGTGCTTGTTTTCTGCCTGTTTTTGACCTGGATCGGATACAGAATGTGTATTCAGGTAAGGGGACAGCTGTCTCCGGCGCTGCGTCTTCCCAAAGGGCTGTTTTATGCGGCAATTCCGTTCTTTGGCGTTACGACTGCTTTTTTTGCAGCTGAGAAGATGATAAAAATGGTATGCTGTACAAAGGAGGATCCGGTATGAGCGTGCTTGGTACTTTTCTTATTGTATTTTTTGTGCTTTTGCTGCTGGGAATGCCGATTGCTTTCACACTTGGGATCGCCAGTACGGTTTTTCTGGCTGCAGAGACAGATCTGCCCATGCTCTATGTGGTTCAGAAAATGTTCGGCGGCGTGGATTCTTTTCCGCTGCTGGCAGTCCCCTTTTTCATACTGGCGGGAAATCTGATGAATGGAGGCGGAGTGACTTCCCGGCTGCTGGACTTCTGTAATATAATTGTGGGACGGTTCCGGGGAGGACTGGCGGCGGTATCAATCGTCGGCTCCATGATCTTTGCAGGCATCTCGGGCTCTGCAGTGGCAGATGCATCGGGTCTTGGGTCCATTCTGATACCAACCATGAATGACCAGGGATATGACAGGGAATATTCTGCCGCAATCAATGCAACTTCTTCAACGATTGCCATGCTGATTCCTCCCAGCATTCCCATGGTCCTGCTTGCGACGGTTGCAGCGGCATCCGTCAGGGAACTGTTTTTTTCCAGTGCGGCTGCGGGTATTTTATCAGGACTTTTTATGCTGACCGTTAATGCCGGCCTCAGTGTAAAACGGAATTATCCCAGCAACGGGAAAGTTGCGCTGAGAGATGTTCCCAGGCTTGTGATTCGCTGTCTGCCTTCCGTGATCATGCCTGCTCTGATTTTGTTTTCCATTGTATTTGGGTGGATGACGGCTACGGAAGCCTCCTGTCTGGCCGTGATTTATGCACTGTTTACCGGAATTTTCATCTATAAGCAGCTGAATATCCGGACGATTTTCCAGTGTTTTATCGAAGCAGCGCTTCAGACGGCGGTTGTCATGCTGATCGTGGCTGCTGCGGCCCTCCTTTCGAGCATTATGTCCCACCTGCTTTTGCCGCAGATCATTGCAGACTGGGCTCTGGCCAATCTGCAGGCAAAGTGGGCGATCCTTGCGGTAGTTGCAGTTACGGCTTTGATCTGCGGATGCTTTATGGATGTGTCTCCGGCATTGATTCTGCTGGGCGCCATCTTTACTCCGGTGATCAAAGCAGTGGACATTTCTGTGCTGCAGTTTGCAGCAGTGCTCTGCGTCAGCCTTTCCATAGGTCTGTACACTCCTCCGGTAGGAATGACGCTGATCGTGTCTTCGAAGATCGCAGAGTCCACGATGACGAAATGCTTCCGACGATGCATTCCGTTCCTGCTGCCTGAGCTCCTGCTGATCTTTCTGCTGATTTTCTTTCCTGTATTGTCGGTGGGACTTCCGGCGTTGCTTTTTGGCTGATGTGTGATTTTCTTTTTGCGTTGCTGTTCACACCAGGGTGTATCAGACGTTATGGGTGTGAGCAGCATTTTTTTGCTTGTACTTTTTGTGAGCATTATATAATATTATTGACATGATTGGAAGGGTTTAGTATAATTATTAAACAGGACATGGCCGTGTTGTGCTTTGAATACTTAAGAACATCCCAAATACATGGATGCTGCAACAAAAGAAGGAGGAATGAATTATATGAGAAAAAAGCCAGGAGAGCAGGCGCGCTTTTAACTGCTGCAGTATTGGCGCTGGGAACATTGACTGTGCATGCAGAAGAACTGCCCGCATCATGGGAAGCATTATCTGTTGAAGCGGCAGACAATGCGGATTTATCCGGTGATTCTTTATCTGAATCCGAAAAGAACGCAGAGCTGGCACAGATGGAAGAGATCTCGGAGTTAACGGTTGACGATCAGGGAGAAGTACTTGATGTTTCTGACAGGTTAAACCAGAGATCTGTCAGTTTGTTGTCTGATAATCCAAGAGCGGTTATCTCCGGAGAGTTAACCGCCGATAATACAATGGACTTACATTTTTTCACTGTGACGTCCGATAAATTTATGATTGCATATCTGCAATCCAATAATAAAAACTATGCCGTCCAGTTATATATTATTGATTATGATGCCGGTACCGCTACGCCAACTGCCATAAGCGGAATGGCAGATCACATAACCGGGCTGAATGGTCTGCCGACAGGCGATTATGCGCTGGCTGTTTTTTCGACAGATGGAACGGCAGGTGACTCCTATACACTGTCGGTCAATTCTGCAAATCCGTCTGGAACTCTGACTGACAGAGAATTTTATGAGGGTTTCAGGATGATGGCTACCTATTCAAACGGCGATGTATATTTTGATGGAAGCTTTTTTTATAATCCAAAGGATATGAACCAGGATCAGGCGAATTCTCAGATGGACTGGCACAGAGAATTAACTACCAATTGGAGCGGCGGATACAGACATAGAGACCATGATGTATATAACGTGCATATACAAAAAGTAGAAGGCCCCTATTCCTACAGTGCGCAGTATGCACAGTCAGATGCTGTAATGTTCGTTTATTGTGATATCGGCACCTGCTTTGCATACATGGAATCTTTTTATGAGTCGGGTTCTACACATAAAATATCACGCATAGATACATTGGGGAAACTTACGCCGCGGGTGCTTGAAGCGGATGATTTTGACGATCTGGATCTTGAACATGTACTGATCTATGATTTAAATACGGGAAAATCCATTGATTTTTACAGCCCGCTGAACTATTATTATATTATGGGAGCAGAAGGCAAGCCTGCTTATGAAGCGATTCGGCTTTTTTCTTTTTAAAGAGTAAGTATAATTCTGGTGTATAAAAATAGTTAATAATTAATGGAAAGTTCAGAGGGGATAAAAGCAAAGACTTCATCCCCTCTGAAGTGTCATAGAAAGCAACAGTAAAAAAGAGGAGGATTTATCATGTCAGTAACCAGATTCAATCCCTATGGCTTCTGGAATTATTATGGGGCATACGCAGAGAAAAAGAAACAGTATGGTACGGGAAAGCCGGCTCCACTTAGTGAAGAGCAGAAAGCTGCTCATGCGGAAGTAGTTAAAAAAACGTTTGCAAATGTAAAGCCGATCAGAGGAGATTATGATTCTTTTACCGTTTCAGAGGAAGTGATTGCTTTTCCATATGCCGAATGGACAGAAGAAGGTTACCTTAGCATGGGAATCATAGATTTTACAGAGGATGGTAGATGGACTGTTGACTCAAGAGTTGTAGAATCTGACGATCCCTTTTGGAGGTATACCGGACATCAGCATCTTGTATTCAGTGAAGAATTATACAAGAGCGGATTCTATGATGGTATGTCTGATGAGGAAGTAAAAGAGTCAGATGTATTGTTGGCGAGTATTACATATGCCATGGATTGGATGAGTGGAATCTCCTGTGAATGTTCTACTTTACCATGGATGAGCAGTCCTGACTTCAGTACGTACTATTGGAAAGATGTGTATAGTGATATAGAAGAAGCAAGTGGCATCAAGGAGAAGGGTGGCTGGTCTCCCCGGTCATATGAGGCAAGAATGAGTTTGGAAACATCTGTGACGGCGCTTCACTATTTTGCTGAAAATTATATCAAGGATGAGGAGCTGCGGAGCAGATTCAGCAGTTTGATTGACGATTACTATGCACATAATCTGGAAGTACTGGGTGAATATACCGATATTCATGAGGAATTGGAAAAAGGCTGGGCGAACTTGTTTACATATGGGGGCGGTGCGTATGCAAATACGGATCTTGCGAATTATTACAGAGTTATGGGCACTACTACTCACACAGAGGAGGAGACGCAGTCATTTACAAACGATCTTCATCAGCTGTATGGGCAGTTAAGCAAGGCCTCTCCTGAACAGCAGAATGATATCTGGGAGGAGATCCGGAATGCAATGCTGAATTATGCGACCGGAGGCAGTAATAATCAGTATATTAAGGAGAAACTCCTTGCGAGTGCAGACACTTCTTTTCGTATTATGGAAAAATACTGGGCGCAGTTATTAAAGGTGGAGAAGTAAGTGGGTATAAACGAATTGAACAGAACTCGGGAGGATTCAAAAATACATTAGCAGGGCCTCCACGCAAGGCTTAACCGGCCTGACAGCGAAACGATTGCCGCCGTATAGGATGTTCCCTGTACGGCGTTTCTTTATGTATTGCTGTGATTATTTTAAACTGGCAGTAAGGAGGGTATTTCATAATGCGGAATATTTCTACTACCTTTAGATTTGCAGTAAATACAAACAAAAATCGAATATGGAATATAGCGTTCGCAAGTACAGATTGCCGGGGGAATATACAGAGTACATGGTGATAATTTTATCATTGCGTGATACAATGGAGGAAAATACGAAAAAAGGAGCAGGCAGAGAAAAAAGGTGAATGAGAGAGAATATGAAAGCAAAGAACTTCTAAAACGTTTTCTTCCTTATTACAGACCGTATCTTCCGGTTTTGCTGAAGGATCTGGGCTGTGCGGCCCTGACAACTGTGTGTGAGATGGTGCTTCCTCTGATCATCCGCTATATTACCAATACGGGGAGCAGCAATCTGGCGGCGTTAACGGCGGAGCTGGTTCTGAAGCTGTCTTTCCTGTATTTTGCACTGCGGATTGTGGACAGTCTGGCCAATTTCTATATGGCGTACACCGGCCATGTGATGGGTACTCATATTGAGACGGATATGCGCAGAGCGGCGTATCATCATCTGCAGAAACTGTCCAATACCTACTATAACAATACCAAGGTCGGACAGATCATGGGGCGGATTACCAATGACCTGTTTGATGTGACGGAGTTCGCCCACCACTGTCCGGAAGAATTTTTTATTGCAGGGATTAAGATTCTGGTGTCTTTTCTGATCCTTGCACAGACCAGTCTGGCGCTGACGCTGATTGTCTTTGGCTGCATTCCGCTCATGCTGGCAGTCTGCACTTCCCTGAATATGAAGGTGAAAGCGGCTTTCCGGAGACAGCGGCAGCAGATCGGGGAACTGAATGCCCGCATTGAGGACAGCCTGCTGGGACACAAAGTCGTAAAGGCGTTTACCAACGAATCGAGGGAGGAAGAGAAGTTTGAGGCGGATAATCAGGAATTTTTCCGTCTCAAAAAGATCGGATACCGTTATATGGGGGCGTTTCAGACGACGACCAGAAGCTTTGACGGTCTGATGTATCTGACGGTCATCCTGGCGGGAGGCATGTTTCTCGTAAAGGGCAGGATTGCGCCCGGGGATCTGGTGGCATATACCATGTACGTGTCTACGCTGATTGCGACGATCCGCCGGATCATCGAATTCGCCGAGCAGTTCCAGAGAGGAATGACGGGGATCGAGCGTTTTCTGCAGATTATGGATGCGGACATCGAGATCTTTGATGAGCCGGGGGCAGTTTCGCTGGAGACGGTAAAAGGCGGTATTGCGTTTGAAGATGTGACTTTTGAGTATTCCGACGATCATAATGAGGTGTTCCACCATCTGAACCTTTCGATCCATCCGGGAGAGAAGGTGGCGATCGTGGGTCCTTCCGGCGGCGGCAAGACGACGCTCTGCAATCTGATCCCGCGGTTTTACGACGTGACAGAGGGCAGGATCCTTCTGGACGGCAGGGATATTAAGCAGTATACGTTAAAGAGCCTTCGGAAAAATATCGGTATCGTACAGCAGGAGGTCTATCTGTTTTCCGGCACGGTCTATGAAAACATCGCCTACGGCCGTCTGGATGCCTGCAGGGAAGATGTGACAGAAGCTGCAAAGGAAGCGGGCGCTCATGAATTTATCATGAATCTGAAGGATGGCTATGATACCTATATCGGAGAGCGGGGCGTCAAGCTGTCCGGCGGGCAGAAGCAGCGGATCAGCATTGCACGCGTTTTTCTGAAAAATCCGCCCGTTATTATACTGGATGAGGCGACCTCAGCGCTGGATAATGAGAGTGAATATGCAGTGGCGGAATCTCTTGGACGGCTGTCGGAGGGACGGACGACGCTGACCATTGCCCATCGGCTGTCCAGTATCCGCAGCTCGGACCGCATTCTGGTGCTGACGGAGGACGGGATCGTGGAAGAGGGAAACCATGAAGCGCTTTTGAGACTGGGAGGGATCTATCACCGTCTCTACCATATGGCGGAAAAGATCAAATGACGTGTTTTCCGGCTGTTTTCTTTGACTTTTTATCTGTAAAATGATATAACATTTATGGATAAAATCTATAACAAACAGGAAATAAAAAAGAAAGACAGGCAGGAAAAACATGTTCAAATATGAGACGATTGCAGAAGAAATCCAGAGCAGGATTCAGTCCGGGGAATACCGTGCGGATGAGAAGCTTCCGCAGGAGATGGAACTTTGCAGGCAGTACGACGCGTCCAGAATCACGATCCGGGAGGCGCTGGATCTGCTGGTAAACAGAGGGCTGATTACCAGAAGGAGAGGAGCCGGGACTTATGTGAAAGCGATTGCCGGGGAAGCGTCTGATACGGAAAAGTTTGCCAGATCCCAGCAGTTCGGGGGACTTACCAGCGATATGCGGGGGCGGGACGTGACGACGGAGGTTCAGCAGTTTACGCTTCTTCGCGCTCCGAAGCATGTGGCGGAGCGTCTTCAGGTACCGCAGGCGGCGTTTGTCTGTTATATCTGCAGGACCCGTCTGGTGGACCGGAAACCGCATGTGGTGGAATATACCTATATGCCCACGGATTTTATTCCGGGGATCACAGAAGATGTGGTAAAAGGTTCCATTTACGGGTATATTGAGCAGACGTTGAAGCTGAAGATCAAGAGCGCGCACCGGACGGTGCGGGCGGATATGCCCACGGAGGAGGAGCGGATATGGCTGGCGATCGGGCAGGAGGACATGCCGATTCTGGAGGTGGAGCAGACCGGATACCTGGATGACGGCAGAATATTCGAATATTCAAAGGCGCGCCACAGGGCGGACTGCTTTGAACTGCATACAGTCAGCATTCACTGACGAGGCAGATTGTTTAAAAAACATATGGGAATGAGGAAGAGAAAAGAGTCATGCAGCGGCAGATTGTACATCTGTCCGGTCATGGCTCTTCTTTTTTCGTGAAAATATCTTTTTTTTGAAAAAATATGCAAAAAAGTATTGACAAATTTAAAAGATATAATATAATAAAAATATGTTATGACAAATATATATAAAACCATAACAATATAAGAACAAGGAACAGAATTTACATGAGACGGATTCTGAAACCTGAACAGTCAAGGAGAAAGGGGAATGAATATGGAACTGCGTTTACCTGCCGGTTTCTTTATGGGCGCGGCTCTGTCCGGCCCGCAGACGGAAGGCGCGTATCGGACGGGCGGAAAGCTGGAGAATATCTGGGATACCTGGTCGGATCTGGCGATTTCTGATTTTTATAACAAGGTCGGCAGTTATGTGGGAAACAATTTCTATGAGAAGTATGAAGAGGATATCCGGCTGTTGAAAAGCCTGGGGCTGGATTCCTTCCGGACCTCCATTCAGTGGAGCCGGTTTCTGGATGAGAATGGAGAAGTGAACAGAGAAGGAGCGGATTTTTACCATCGGGTGTGCGCCTGTGCGAAGGAGAATCAGATCGATCTGTTTATGAATCTGTATCATTTTGACATGCCCACGTATCTGTTCCGAAGAGGCGGATGGGAAAACCGGGAAGTGGTAGAAGCGTATGCCCGTTATGCAGGCAGGGCATTCAGGGAGTTCGGAAAGGAGATCCGGTACTGGTTTACCTTCAACGAAGCCATTGTGGAACCGGATCAAAGATACAGAACCGGGATCTGGTATCCGTTTGTGAAGGATGCGAAGAGAGGCATGAACGTACAATATCACATTTCTCTGGCCCACTGCCTTGCGGTTCGGGAATTCCGGAAGGCAAAGGAAGAGGGATATCTTCTGCCGGATGCACAGATCGGTCTGATCAACTGTTTTGCGCCGCCTTATACAAGAGAGGATCCGTCTCCGGAGGATCTGGAGGCGCTCCGCATGGAAGACGGACTTAATAACCGCTGGTGGCTGGATCTCGTAACGAAGGGAGAACTGCCGGGAGACGTTCTTAAGACGCTTGGGGAAGCCGGGCTGGAGCCGGAGATCAGACCCGGAGACGAGGCAGTTCTTAAGGAAGGAATTGTTGGTATGGGATACCATTACTGGGGGCTCATTGACAACTGGTCCTGGAATAATGCTTATAAAAACCGCTATGGGATGGTGGAAGTGGATCTGATGGACAATTATCAGAGAAAGCCGAAGAAGTCCGCAAAGTGGTTACAGGAGGTGATTCAGTCGAGGGAAAAATAAAACAGGGACAGCTCTGTAAACTTTACAACCAGTAAAAGAATGAAATAAGGAGGAAAAACAATGGGCAATTCAAAACTGGTAGACAAATTTACCATGTTTGCTTCCAGACTTGGTAACGAGATCCATCTAAGGTCTCTGCGGGATGCATTTGCAACGATTATGCCGCTGTACATTCTGGCGGGACTTGCGGTGCTCATCAACAATACGGTATTTCAGTGGCTTCTGTCGGGAGATACACTGGTCGGCGCGCAGTATTGGGGGACTTTGATCGTCAACGGGACCCTGAACATCAGTTCGCTTTTGATCGCGCCGGTGATCGGCTATATGCTTTCTCAGAACAAGGGTTATGAGAATCCGCTGGCGGCGGCGGTGATTTCTCTGGCGACTCTGGTGGTGATGATGCCGAATGCAGTTACAGTCACGCCGGTGGGCGCAGAAGAAGGAGTGCTGGTACAGGGCGCTCTGACCTTTGGAAACGTGGGAACCGGCGCCATGTTTGCAGGCGTTATTATCGGAATCGTGGCAACAGAGATCTTCGTCTGGATCAGCAGCATCGAGAGACTGAAAATCAATCTGGGCGACAGCATTCCGCCTGCAGTGGGCAAATCTTTTAACGTGCTGATTCCGTTTATTCTTGTTATGTCTTCCTTTGCGGTTGTCAGTACGGTTTTAAACAACGTCTTTCATACGGACCTGGTGCAGATCATCACGACCATCATTCAGGAGCCGCTCCGCACAGCGACTACCGGTCTGGCAGGATGCGTGCTTTTGTACAGTCTCGGCAATTTCCTGTGGCTTCTGGGGATTCATCAGTCGGTCATCTACAGTTCCATCCTGGAGCCGCTGCTGATTGTGAATATGACGCTGAACATGGCGGCCTATGCGGCGGGAGAGGCGATTCCCAACATCATCAACGTGGCGTTCGTTCCGGCCTTCGGCCTGCTTGGAGGGTCAGGCTCCACCATCTGTCTTTGATTGCGACGTTTCTTGTGGGACGCAATGCTGCGACGAAAAATGTGTCGAAGATGGCGCTTGTACCAGGAATTTTCAATATCAATGAACCGGTTATCTTCGGTTATCCGATTGTGTACAATGTCTCCATGCTGATTCCGTTCGTACTGACTCCGGCAATGGGAATTATCATTGCGTATATTGCAACATCGCTGAATTTCATGAACCGGTGCGTGGTATACATTCCATGGACAACGCCGCCTCTTCTGAGCGGATATCTGGCAACTGCAGGCGACTGGAGGGCGATCATCGTACAGGCGCTGATCCTGGTGCTGGGTGTGCTGATCTACATACCGTTTGTAAAAATAAATGATATTGTCATGGAAAAAACCATGGCGTCAGAATAAAAAACATGTATAATAGAAAAGGAGAAGAACATGAAAAAGATTCTGTTAGTGTGTAATGCAGGAATGTCCACCAGTATGCTGGTGGCAAAGATGAAAAAGGCGGCTGAGGCGAAGAGCATGGATGTAAGCATTGAGGCAAAATCCCTTTCAGAGGCAAAAGCAGAGATTTCCACAGTAGATATTGTGCTTCTTGGACCGCAGATCCGTTATGAGCTGAACAATGTAAAGAAGGTTGCGGGAAACGTTCCGGTAGAAGCTATCGATATGAGAGATTACGGCATGATGAACGGCGAGAAGGTTCTGACGCATGCACTGGAGGTAATTGGCTGATGACGGAAGAATTTGAACTGATCTGTATGCAGATGATTACCAACAGCGGCAGCGCAAAATCCAGCTATATTGAAGCGATTCAGAAAGCAAAGGAAGGGGATTTTGACGGCGCAGAAGGCCTGATGGAGGAAGGAGACCGGTATTTCGCAGAGGCGCACGGCGTTCACGGCAGTCTGCTGGCGCAGGAGGCGTCCGGAGAAAAGGTGGAATTTGCTCTGATCCTGATGCATGCGGAAGATCAGATGGCGAGTACGGAGATGGCGAAGGTTATGGCAGGAGAGATCATCGAACTATACCGGAAAAAATAAAGGCCACAGGAGAAGGGCTGCTGCAGGCGTGTTCGGCAGCAGCCCTTTGAAATCCGGGTATGAAGTTTTAACAGGAGGTAACGTATGAGATTTGGAGCACTGGAAGCAGGCGGGACAAAGATGGTCTGTGCCATTGGCGATGAGACAGGGAAGATTCTGGATCGGGTATCGATTCCGACAGAGACGCCGGAGAGAACGATGCCGAAACTTTTGGAGTATTTTCGGGACAGAGAGATCGATGCCCTGGGGATCGGCTGCTTTGGCCCGGTGGACCTGAATCCGTCTTCCGAAACCTGGGGGTATATCACGACGACGTCAAAGCTTTCGTGGATCAATTATGATATCTGCGGCTGTTTTCGGGAGAATCTTAAGGTTCCCATCGGGTTTGATACGGATGTAAACGGTTCCATGCTGGGAGAAGCTACATGGGGTTGTGCAAAAGGGCTTGATACGGCGATCTATATCACAGTCGGTACCGGCGTTGGAGTGGGCGTGCTTGCCGGGGGCCGGCTGCTTCATGGGATGCAGCATCCGGAAGGCGGGCACATGCTGCTTGCCAGAAGGGCGGATGACGCCTATGAAGGGAAGTGTCCGTATCACGGAACCTGTCTGGAAGGGCTGGCGGCAGGGCCGGCGATCGAGGCGCGCTGGGGCGAGAAGGCGGAAAGGCTTGCGGATCGTCCGGAGGTATGGGAACTGGAAGCGTACTATCTGGCATATGCCATTACCAACTATATCATGATTCTGTCCCCGCAGAGGATCATCCTTGGCGGAGGCGTGATGCATCAGGAACAGTTGATGCCGCAGGTGCGTGCAAAAGTAAAGGAGATGCTGGGAGGCTATATACAGACAAAAGAGCTCTCCGATATGGATTCCTGTATCATCTGTCCTTCCCTGAATGATAATCAGGGGATTCTCGGCGCCCTGAAGCTGGGAATCGACGCAAAAACGGCGGCGGATAAGCAGAAGAACCTGTAGTCTGAAAGAATGGAGGCCAGCATGGGCGTATTGAAATTAAAACCTGCCTGCAAGGATTATCTGTGGGGAGGACGCAGACTGATTGAAGAATACGGAAAGAAATATGACGGGGAGGTACTGGCGGAGACCTGGGAACTTTCCTGCCATCCGGATGGACCGTCTGAGATTGTAAACGGATCGTATGCGGGAAAAACGCTTCAGCAGTATATAGATGCTGAGGGAAAGGAAGTTCTGGGTACAAACTGCAGGCGGTTTCGGGATTTTCCGATTCTGACCAAATTTATTGACGCCAGAGACAATCTTTCCATTCAGGTGCATCCGGACAACCGGTATGCCCTGAAGAATGAGGGACAGTACGGTAAGACCGAAATGTGGTATGTGATGGACGCCGGAAAGGAAGCGTTTCTGTATTACGGATTTAAACGGGAAGTGAGCGTGGAAGAATTCGAGGAGCGCATCGAGAAGGATACGCTTCTGGAAGTGCTGCATGCGGTTCCGGTACAGAAGGGAGACGTTCTGTTCATTGAGTCCGGAACGATCCATGCAATCGGAAAGGATATTCTGATTGCGGAGATCCAGCAGAATTCCAATGTGACTTACCGGGTCTATGACTATGGAAGAGTGGGAAAGGATGGAAAGAAGCGCGACCTGCATATCGAAAAGGCGTTGGCGGTTACCAGACGCGTCCCGATCGTCAGGGATAAGAGCAGTTATCCTCACATTGCGGACTGTGATTATTTTACAGTGGATAAACTGAACCTGGACGGCAGGGTCATGAAGAAGATGGAAGGATATGTCTCGGATGCTTCGTTTGCCAGCATCCTGATGCTGGATGGAGAAGGAACGATTATCAGCGGAGAAGAGACGGCGGTGTTCAGAAAAGGAGACAGCTTCTTCCTGCCGGCAGGAAGCGGAAAGTACACGGTGGAAGGCTCCTGCGACGCGCTGATTACGACCATCCGCAGGAAGGCGGCTTCCGTCCGGATCGGCATTAACATCGGGGTCAGGGATACCCAGATAGGCCTGGTGGATGTGCATCAGAATCTGCTGATCTGTGAAACGATGAAAACCGATGCGGACCGTCCGGCAGAAGAAGTGGTCCAGAGAATCGGGCAGCGGACGCTTTCGCTTCTGGAAAAGCAGGGAATTCCCATGGATCAGTGCGTCAGCGCCGGGATCAGCGTGCCGGGGACGGTGGACAGCCGGAAGGGCGTGGTTCGTTATTCCAATAATATCCGATGGAAACAGGTGGAGCTTGTAAAGATGATGAGCGAATATCTGCCGATCCCGGTCCGGGTTGCCAACGATGCGGACTGTGCGGCGCTGGGCGAAGCGGCGGCAGGCGCGGGCAGAGACTGCCAGGATGTGGTTATGGTTACGCTCGGGGTCGGAGTCGGCGGCGGAGTGATTCTGGACGGAGAGATCTGTGCGGGAAAAAACGTCGGCGGAAATGAACTGGGCCATATGGTCATTGTGGAAGACGGAGAACGGTGTACCTGCGGAAGAAGGGGATGTCTGGAGGCCTGTGTGTCGTCAGGCGCGCTGATCCGTGATGCACGGGCGGCTACCGGGCAGGAGATGACGCCGAAGGAGGTATTTGCCGGCGCGGCGGCAGGCGATATCCGTCTGAAAGAGATTGTGGACCGTTATACCAGAAGGCTTGGGACTGGGCTCGTGAATATCGTGAACATTTTCCGGCCGCAGCTTGTCCTTCTGGGCGGCGAGCTTTCACCGCAGGCAGAAACGCTGCTTCCTTCTCTTCGGGAGATGATGAAAGAAGGATGCTTTGGCGGGGAAGACAGTGAATATCCGGAGATCGAGATTGGGGCGCTTGGGAACAAAGCGGGAGTGATCGGTGCGGCAATCCTGCTATAAGAAGAGATTGCTGCAAAGTGCAGAACTGTTGCAGAACATGCCCCTGTCTGTGTGCTGTGCACACAGACAGGGGCTGTTTTTCGAACATCCATTTTCAGTTTTCAGAGCTTAATATGGCAATTCATCCTTTTCGTCCTCTACATCGAAGATGTCTTCTTTTTTAGAGGTTTCTTTTTCAGAAACGCTGCGTTTTCCGGAGTTCAGCGCCGCTTTTTTTTCATCAATGTTTGCCAGATGTACAGAAATGGCAGTGCAGAACTCGGTTACTTCGTCTTCCACCGCTTCGCCGGCCGCAAATTTTTTGTAATAGAAAGCTCCGATCTTTGCCTGCAGCTCCCGGATGGATTTTTCATCATTCAGGATCTGTGTTTTCAGGCGGGTATCTTCCAGAACTTCACCCGTTTTGGAAACTGCCGATTTGGCGATTTCATTTACCTTATCAAATAATTCCATGTTTCATTTCCTCCTGTTAACCTTTTTCAGCGGGCCTGTGCGTCGAGGAAATCCAGGACTTCCTGTCTGGACGGCATGACACGAAGGGCTCCTTTTCTTGTGGTGATAATGGAAGCGGCAGCATTGGCGAATTTCAGCATTTCAAGAAGCTGTGCCTCTGTAAGATCATCAAGCCCGTGCTCCAGAACATAGTTGATTACACATGCACAGAAGGTATCTCCGGCGCCGGTGGTTTCGATCGTGTTCTTCTGAAGGAACGGGGCCATTTCCACATAGCCTTCTTTATAGTATGCCCGGCTTCCGTCTTTTCCCATGGAGACGAGGATCAGCTGAATCGGGAATTCGCTGCGGATCCTGGCCACTCCTTCCGTGAAGTCGTCCTTGCCGGTCAGCCACTGGATTTCATTATCGGAAATCTTCAGAATATCGCATTTTCCAAGTCCCCAGCGAACTTCTTCTTTTGCATGCTCCAGCGTATCCCACAGCGGTTCCCGGAGATTGGGATCAAAGCTTACAAGAGCGCCTGCTTCTTTTGCCAGAGTGACAGCCTTTACAGTTGCTTCCCGTACTCCTTCATGTGTCATGGAAAGGGTTCCAAAGTGGAAAAGCCGGGTGTTCTTAAGAAGCTCTTCCTTTACTTCGTCTGCACGGAGCATCATATCTGCGCCGGGATTGCGGTAAAAGGAAAAATCACGGTCTCCGTCTTCAAAAGTATGTACCAGCGCCAGTGTTGTGTGGACTTCCTCATCCATCATCAGATTTTCCGTGCCGATGTTCAGGTCTTCAAGGGATTTTTTCAATGTCATACCGAACTGGTCCCTGCCGACTTTGCCGATAAAAGAAGTTTTTTTGCCAAGATTGTTCAGCATGGACAGAACGTTGCATGGAGCTCCGCCGGGATTTGCCTCAAACAGCCCGTTGCCCTGTTCGCTGAGACCATTCTGAGTAAAGTCGATCAGCAGTTCGCCAAGGGCGATAACATCATAAGCTTTCATGGGATATGCCTCCGATTCTTTTATGATAATTTCTTTCTCTATATTGTACCGAAAATAACAGAAAAAGAAAAGAGGGTTCCGGTATTTTGCAGATTAAAATGCCCGGATATTGTCATTGTCTTCTCCATCTGCGTCCTGAATCTCCCGGATGTTCACGTCGTAGCTGTAAGTCTCGTTCACCGGAATGGTTACCGTGTCTCCCACGCGATGATGCAGCAGCGCTTTTCCAAGCGGAGATTCAATACTGATCAGGTTTTTCATGGAGTTGCCGCGGATACTGGTAACGATTTTGTAGGTTTCATATTCATCGTCTTCCTCAATATAGACGGTAACTGTTTTGTTCAGCCCGACTTCATCGGAGGAAGAATGATCCTCTATGATGACTGCATTTTTCAGCATGCGTTCCAGATAACGGATCCTGCTGTTATTTGTTCCGTTTTCCCGTTTTGCGGCATAATATTCAAAATTTTCACTCAGATCTCCCTGGGCGCGGGCTTCCCGGACCGCGTCCAGGATCTGAGGACGAAGGACCAGTTTGCGGTGGTCGATCTCCGCCTGGATTTTTTCCACGTCTTTTCTGGTCAGTTTTTCTTTCATACTGGATATTTCCTGCCTTTCCCTGGATGAAATCGATCAGAGTAAAACGATTCCGTGCTGCAGCGCAGTCTCACGGATATCGTCCGGCCAGATCGACGCCTGTACTTCTCCGATATGGGCTTTCCGGAGGTAAAACATACAGATCCGGGACTGGCCGATACCGCCGCCAACGGTGTAGGGCAGTTTTTTCTCCAGAATTGCCTTTTGGAACGGAAGCTCCGCTCTTGCTTCGCACCCGGAAATCTTCAGCTGCTCTTCCAGCGCCTCTTCATCGACGCGGATTCCCATGGAAGACAGCTCCAGCGCGTGTCCAAGAACCGGATACCAGACGATGATGTCTCCGTTTAAGCTCCAGTCATCATAATCCGGCGCTCTCCCGTCGTGAGGTTCTCCATTGCTTAACCGTTCTCCGATCTGCATCAGGAAAACGGCGCCTTTTTCCCTGGCAATCCGGTCTTCCCGTTCTTTGGGCGTCAGATCGGGATAGAGATCCAGCAGCTCCTGCGTAGTGATGAAAAAGATATCTTTTGGAAGGATTTCTTCGATATAGTCATAGCGGATTGCCATGTATTTCTCTGTCTTTTTCAGCGCTTTGTAGATTTTTCGGACAGTCTCTTTCAGATAATCCATGTTCCGGTCCTGTTTCAGAATGATCTTTTCCCAGTCCCACTGGTCCACGTAAATGGAATGGACGTTGTCTGTATCTTCGTCTCTGCGGATTGCGTTCATATCGGTATACAGTCCTTCGCCTACATGAAAACCGTACTGTTTCAGTGCGTTTCGTTTCCATTTTGCAAGGGAGTGGACGATCTCTACGGGCTGGTCTTCCTGCTCTTTGATTCCGAAGGAAACCGGGCGTTCCACGCCGTTCAGATTGTCGTTCAGACCGGATTCCGGTTTTACAAACAGCGGTGCAGAAACACGCAGCAGATAGAGCTGTTCTGCCAGCGTCTGCTGGAAAAAGTCTTTGACCGTCTTGATGGCAATCTGCGTATCATAAAGAGAAAGTTCTGAATGATAGCCTTCTGGTATGTATAGATGTTCCATGTTATTTCCTCCTGTTCAGGTTTCGCAGCGGTTTAAAAAGGCTTCTGCGGCTTAACCTTTCCCAGTATAGCACACCAGGAGCGTTTTTGCAAAATAATGTCTCAGTTACTTTTCACACCCACGCCGTCCGGATGCCCCCACCAGGCTGAAAACCGGTCGCCGTGTGAAAAGTAACATGTCCCATCCAGAATTTTGGGAAATTTGTGTTAAAAAATCGACAAATGACAATTTTTCATGTAAAATAAAGAAGGAGGTTTGGAAAATGAAGGCGGCAATTGGACAATTACAGATACATTGGGAAAATAAACAGGAGAATCTTAAGAAAGTAGAGGCATACCTGGAACTGTTGTCAGAGAGAAGAGTGGATCTGTTTCTTCTTCCCGAGATGAGTCTGACAGGGTTTTCCATGCGTACGGAACAGATAAAGGAAGGCCGGAAAGAAACGGTGGAATGGATACAGGGGCTGGCAGAAAAGTACCGTATGGCTGTAGGAATCGGATGGGTCAAGGACGGGGGAGAACTCTGCGAGAATCACTATTCGATTGTAGCGCCGGAGGGAAAGATACTGGATTATACAAAGCTGCATCCGTTTCGTTTCGGCGGCGAGGCAGAATATTTTCGTGGCGGGGACGCACTTCCGGTCTGCGATTTCGGCGGGTTCTGCATGGGAGTACAGATCTGCTATGATCTGCGGTTTCCGGAGCCGTTTCAGATATTGTCGAAGAAAGCGGATCTTATTCTGGTGCCTGCGAACTGGCCGGCTGCAAGGAGTGGACACTGGAAAAGTCTTCTGAAAGCCCGCGCCATAGAAAATATGGTATATGTGGCAGGCATTAACTGCGCAGGGGAGATGGGGAAGCTGTTTTATTCAGGAGATTCGCGGCTGTATGCGCCGGATGGGACGAAGCTGAAGAAAGAGACGGTCCGTCTTCCGGAATGCTGTACGGAGGAACGGGTGATGGTCTATGATCTCCAGAATGATGTATACAGATACAGAGAATGTTTTCCGGTGAAAGAGGACCGGAGGGAGATATTATATCAGAGACTACAGGAAGAGACATGAATTATGAAAGAAAAAAATGAACTGATCGGTATAGATGAAGCGGAGACCGTGGCGCTGCTCAGGCAGATGACGGGAGACGAGCCGGTCGAACTTTCCAAAAGAATACGGCCTTTTACAACACTGCTTATGCAGTATCGATGTGCGATCCGGGAGATCGAGACGAAGCTGCATGTGCTGAACGAAGAATTTTCACTGGAGCACGAGCGCAACCCGATTGAGCTGATCGAGAGCCGTGTGAAAGAACCGGCAAGCATCCTTGAGAAAATGAAACGCAAGGGTTATGAGCTGTCTGTGAAGCAGATCGAAGAAAAATTAAATGACGTGGCAGGGGTAAGGGTTATCTGTTCATTTGTGGAGGATATCTATTATCTTGCATCCATGCTGTCCGCACAGGATGATCTGGAGGTTCTGAAGGTAAAGGATTATATTAAGCGCCCGAAGAAAAATGGATACCGGAGCCTTCATCTGATCATTCAGATACCGATCTTTTTGTCCAGCGAGAAAAAATACATGCGGGTGGAAGTACAGTTTCGGACCATTGCCATGGATTTCTGGGCAAGCCTGGATCATAAGCTGAAGTATAAAAAAAATGTGAAAAATCCGGAACTGATCGTGGAGGAACTTCGTAAATGTGCGGATACAATCAGTAAGGTAGACGTCCGGATGCAGGAGATCCGCAACATGATTGAAGAGGGGAATATATAGGTGCCGGTTACTGTTCACACCCACGTCATCCGGACGCCCCCACCAGGCTGAACACTGACCGACGTATGAAAAGTAACTGCGCAGGCTTTGGACGGAAAAATGTTCAGGGAAATTTTTGACAAGTAACATATGTTACGGTATAATGTATTGGGAAAGGATATCCTATATAAAGAAAAACACAGGAGGTATGACATGAAAAAATATGTATGCGGCCCATGCGGCTATGAGTACGATCCGGAGGCAGGCGATCCGGATAACGGGATTGCTCCGGGAACTGCTTTTGAAGATCTTCCGGAAGACTGGGTATGCCCGATCTGCGGAGTTGGCAAGGAAGACTTTGAAGAGGCGTAAGAAGACAGGGAATGTCGTCAGACATTCCCGTTTTCCGGTTTCTATGTTGGAAAAGCGGGAATACATATGAATGATTATTTACAGAGTCCGCTGTTCGGACGGATATCCAGAGACGAGGCGAAACGTATGCTGGCCTGTTCCGGCGCGCAGTTCCGGGACTATCCTTCCGGCAGCCTGGTCTTCGGGGAAAACGACAGACCGAAGTATCTGTATCTTCTGGTAGATGGAAAGGTGCAGATCGCCAAACATCTGCCTTCGGGAAAACGGAACCTTTTATTTCAGGTAAGGGAGCTGGAAGTGTTTGGCGGGCATTTTTCTTCTGCAGAATATGAATATTACTGGTATGAGGCGCTGGCGGTAAAGCCGTCCCGCGTGCTGGTTCTGCCCGGTCATTTTATTTACGGGGTATGTCATAAGGCGTGCGAACATCATAAGATGGTAATCCGGAATCTTCTGGACATTCAGGCAGGGAACAATCTTCAGATGACGAAGAAGCTCCATATCGTTACCAATACGACGCTGAAGCAGAAACTTGCCCTCTGGCTGATGGATATGAGCCATGGCGGGAATAAGGTGGTCATGGATATGAACCGGGAAGAGCTGGCGGATTATCTGGGTGTGACCAGGCCGTCTCTGTCCAGAAGCATGGCGGAGCTGAGACATCAGGGAGTAATCCGGATCGAAGGAAAAACGGTCTGGATCGATCATATGGAAGAACTAGAAAAGATTATGGAGGATGAGTGATGAAAGACACGACGGTTACAGAATCAATTCTTTACGTGGGCTGTGATGACAGGGACATCGATCTGTTCGAGAGTCAGTATCATGTGCCGAACGGAGTATCCTATAACTCTTATGTGATTATGGATGAGAAGATCGCAGTCATGGATACGACGGATCCGAGGGTGACAGAGAAATGGCTGTCCAACGTGGAAAAGGCGCTGGAGGGAAAGGAGCCTGATTATCTGGTCATCAATCACATGGAGCCGGACCACGCGGGAAATATTCAGAAGATTGCGGAGAAATATCCGAAGATGAAGCTGGTCAGCAATGCAAAGGTATTTACCATGCTGCCGCAGTTTTTTGATTTTGACCTGACGGACCGTACAGTTGTGGTAAAAGAGGGGGATACTCTTTCTCTTGGAAGCCATACGCTGCAGTTTTTCCTGGCGCCCATGGTGCACTGGCCGGAGGCCATGGTCACTTATGAGCAGTCTGAAAAGGTGCTGTTTTCTGCAGACGGGTTTGGAAAATTCGGCGCGCTTGATGCAGAAGAAGAATGGGTGGATGAGGCAAGACGCTATTTCATCAATATTGTGGGAAAATACGGTGCGCAGGTGCAGGCTCTTCTCAAGAAGGCGGCAACACTGGATATTGCAATGATCTGTCCGCTGCATGGACCGATTCTGAAGGAAAATCTGGGATATTATATTGGAAAATATCTGACCTGGTCTTCTTATGAGCCGGAAGAAAAGGGAATTGTGATAGCATGCGCTTCAATTCATGGCAATACGAAGAGAGCGATGCAGAGATTTGTGGAGATTCTGAAGGAAAAAGGAGCAGAGAACGTAGTATTCTTCGATCTGGCAAGAGACGATATGGCGGAGGCGGTTTCCTGTGCATATCGTTACGACCGGCTGGTGCTCGCAGGTGCGACTTATGATGCAAGTCTGTTCCCGTGCATGGAAGACTTCCTGTATCATCTGAAGATCAAGAATTTCCAGAACCGTAAGGCGGCTGTTGTGGAGAACGGAACCTGGGCGCCCATGGCAGGAAAGCATATGAAGGCTTATCTGGAAGGAATGAAGAACATCGAACTGGTGGGAGACGTTGTGACAATCAGATCCACCATGAGTGAAAAGAACCTGGAAGAACTGAATGCGCTGGCAGACGCACTGCTTCAGTAGGAGGGTTGTAAACCTCTTCTGCCGGTAGTTTCAGTATCTGTATGGAATTATCGGCTGAAAGGACCGGCATTGTCTTCTCCATTCGGACATCTTAAGTTCGCCTGAGGAAGACCATGCCGGTCCTTTTGACCGCTTTCCTCCATACGGCTTTGTTCGGGATACAGGGCTGCTGTTTATACGTTCGTCGATGTCTGCACCAGGCGTCCCTGACGACGCAGATGTGAACAGTAATGCAAAAGCTGTTTGTCAGCCCAAAAGAGGCGTTGATAATTTCAGAAAGGACAGATATACTGATCATATGATATTTGAAACAACAAAGGAAGTTTCAGAAGCGGGTGGAGGAAAATACAGGATGACAGTGAAAGACGAAATTTGTGCAGAAACTCACAAAGAGAAGAGCAGATCCGAAAGAAACCGTGAAATTCTCGTGATTTATGGAGAGGAATACGAGAAGATGACCTGTCGGCTTCTGGAGGAAGCGAATCTGGCGGAGCAGATCGGGGACAGGAAAAAACGGATTGGGATCAAACCAAATCTGGTTTCGCCGGTTCTGCCGTCGGAAGGGGCTACGACCCATCCGGAGGTAGTAGAAGGACTTCTCAGGTACCTGCAGGATCATGGCTTTTGGAATCTGGCGATTATGGAGGGTTCCTGGGTGGGAGCCAGGACAGAGGATGCATTTTCCGTATGCGGATATAAAGAACTGGCAAAGAAGTACGGTGTGGAACTGATAGATGCGCAGAAGGAGAGACCGGTGACGGTGGACTGCGCAGGAGTGAAGCTGCATCTTTGTGCATGTGCGCTGGATGTAGATTATATGATTAACGTGCCGGTGATGAAGGGGCATTGCCAGACGCATATTACCTGTGCGCTCAAGAATATGAAGGGGCTTTTGCCCAATGCAGAAAAGAGAAGGTTCCATTCCATGGGGCTGCATAAGCCAATCGGACATCTGGCAGTGGGAATCAGGCAGGATTTTATTCTGGTGGACAGCATATGCGGAGACTTAAGCTTTGAGGACGGAGGAAATCCCACGGTGATGAACCGGATCTTTGCCGCCTGGGATCCAGTGCTCTGCGATGCCTGTGTATGCCGGCTTCTTCAATATCGGACAGGGGAAGTACCCTATATCGGTATTGCCGAAGCGCTGGGAGCCGGAAGCGCGGATCTGAATCAGGCAGTTATACGGGAACTGAATCTGCCGGGCAGGTCTTTGGAACTTCCGGACCGGAATAAAGTTATGAAACTGGCAGAAGTGGTTGAGGATGTGGATTCCTGCAGCGCCTGTTACGGATATCTGATACCGGCTCTTGACATGCTGGATCAGGAAGGACTCCTTACAGATTTTCCGGAGAAGATCTGCATTGGTCAGGGATATAAGGGAAAGACAGGGAAGCTTGGCGTCGGAAACTGTACCAGGGGGTTTGAGTACAGTCTGAAAGGGTGCCCGCCCACGGAGAAAGAGATCTATGAATTCCTGAAAACATTTGCGGCAGATCATATGCAGAAAGACTGAAGAGATTTTTGACACAGGACAGGCATGAGAGGACATTGAAATATGGAGACAGAGAAAAAGGAACGGGCGCTTCTTCTGGGCGTGGACCTGCACGACGGAGAGGATTTTGAGCGTTCCATGCAGGAACTATGGAATCTGGCAGAGGCCTGTGACATGGAGCCGGTGGGACAGATCGTGCAGAACCTGCCAAAGCCCTATCAGGCGCTTTATATGGGGAAGGGAAAGCTTCTGGAGATCAGGGAGTACGTGGAGGCGGAGGAGGTCGACCTGCTGATCTTCGACCGGTCCCTGACGCCGACCCAGCTTCGGAACCTGCAGAACCTGCTGGGCTGCCCGATCCTGGACCGGACGACGCTGATCCTTGAGATTTTTGCGGTACGGGCAAAGACGAGGGAGGCGAAGCTTCAGGTGGAATACGCCAGGCTTCAGTATGTGCTGCCCCGCCTGACCGGCATGCATAAGGCGCTGAGCCGCCAGGGCGGCGGCAGCGGGCTTGCCAACAAGGGCGCCGGAGAGAAGAAGCTGGAGCTGGACCGCCGGCGGATCGAGAAACGGATGTCGGAGCTTCGCAAAGAGTTGAAAAAGATCGTACGGGAGCGGGAAACCCAGAGAAAAAGGCGGCAGGGCAGCCAGGTGCCGAGAGTAGCGCTGGTGGGCTATACGAATGCCGGAAAGTCTACGCTGATGAACCGGATGCTGGATCAGTATACGCGGGACGCTTCCAAAAAGGTGCTGGAAAAGGATATGCTGTTCGCTACGCTGGATACGACGGTGCGCAGGATCAGTACCGGTCCCGGGCAGGAATTTCTGCTGTCCGATACGGTGGGGTTCATCCATCAGCTTCCGGCGGACCTGATCAAGGCGTTCCGTTCCACGCTGGAGGAGGCGAAGGAAGCGGATCTTCTGCTGCATGTGCTGGATTATTCCGACGAATCGTACCGGAAGCAGAGGGAAGTGACGGAGGAGACGCTGCGGGATCTGGGAGCGGGAGATATCCCGGTGATCTATATTTTCAACAAGGCGGACCGCTGCATGGAGGCGGAGCAGCTCCCGGTGATCCGGGAGGACCGGATCTACATGTCGGCGAAGACCGGGGCGGGCATCCCGGAGCTTGTGGAGATGATACAAAAAAGGACGGCAGGAAGAAGCGCTGCGGATACAGGAAAGGTGAGAAGAGATGGAGATCAGAAAGGCGAAGGGCAGGGAGCAGCGGTGGATGAAGAAAACGTATCTGGATTCGTTTCCAAAGTCTGAGCGGAAACCTTTTGGACTGATGAAACTGAAGGTAAGGCAGGGAGTGATGGAATTCCTGGTGATCCTTGAGAAAGGACGTCCGGTGGGACTTGCTATCACGGTCCTGTACCGGGATCTGGTGCTTCTGGACTATTTTGCCATACATCGGGCGTACCGGGGACAGCGCTGCGGTTCTGCGGCGTTGTCACTTTTAAAGGAACGATATCAGGGAAAACGGCTGATTCTGGAGATCGAGCTGCCGGATGAGGAGGCGCCGAACCGGGAGGAACGGATCAGGAGAAAACAGTTTTATCTGAAAAACGGTATGGTGGAGACCGGGCTTAAGGTCTGTGTGTTTCAGGTGCCCATGGAAGTTCTGACTGATGGAGAAACTGTGACATATGAGGAATACCATGGGATCTATCGGGAGACTATTGGGACAATCTTTGCCCGCAGGGTGACATCTTTATAAAAATTCAGATGTTCTTCCCGCGTATTTGTGGTATGATGGGAGACAGAGAGAAAAAGAGGAGTTTACTGGAATATGAGACGAAGAAGAAAGAAGATCCTGAAGGTGGGCGGAGTGCTGGTGAAGAGCCAAAGCCAGCTGGACGGGATCAGGGAGAGCGGGAAGATCAATACGGCGGTGCTTGACTATGTGGAGCAGCATATCCGTGCGGGCATCTCCACAGAAGAGATCGACCGGTGGGTCCATAAGACGACGACGGATCTGGGAGCGGTGCCGGCTCCTCTGAACTTTGAAGGATTTCCCAAAAGCGTGTGTACTTCCAGGAACAGCGTGGTCTGCCACGGCATTCCCAGTGAGAAGGAGGTTCTGAAGGAGGGTGATATTATCAATGTAGATGTATCAACGGTCTATCAGGGATATTATTCAGACGCCTCCCGGACGTTCTGCATCGGGGAGGTCAGCGCGGACAAGAAGCGCCTGGTCCGGGTGGCGAGGGAAGCGGTCCGGGTGGGCCTTCTGGAGGTGAAGCCGTGGAAGCCCATCGGGGATATGGGCCACGCCATCCATATGTATGTGGGAAGCCAGGGCTATTCGGTGGTGGAGGACATCGGCGGACATGGAGTTGGGCTTCAGTTCCATGAGGATCCCTGGGTCAGCTACGTGGCCCCCAGAGGAAGCGGAGAGATCCTGGTGCCGGGCATGGTCTTTACCATCGAGCCGATGATCAATATGGGATCGCCGGATTTCTATGTGGACGATTCCAACGGCTGGACGGTCTATACGGAGGACGGGATGCCTTCCGCCCAGTGGGAGGTCACCGTGGCCGTGACGGAAGACGGCTATGAGCTCATGTCCTGGTAGAAGCAGGGCGGACAGGGAACGGTACGGAAAGGAGAATGACAGATGGAGTATACGTATCCGGAATATTTGTATGATTTTCAGTGCGAGGCGTCCGCGTGCAGCGATACGTGCTGTGAAGGCTGGGGGATCGCCATTGATTCGGTATCTCTGAAAAAATACCGGAAATATCCGGGCTTTTTCGGAAACCGTCTGAGAAATTCCATAGACTGGGAGAAGGAAGCCTTCGAGCAGTACAACGGGCGCTGTGCGTTTCTGAATGAAGACAATCTGTGCGATATTTATAAAGAGGCGGGGGAGGATATGCTGTGCAAGACCTGTACCCGTTATCCCAGACATTACGAAGAATATGAGAATCTGCGGGAGATCTCCCTGTCCCTTTCCTGTCCGGCGGCGGTGAAGCTGATCCTCGGAGAGAAAAAGACGGCTTTTTTGAATGAATACCGGGAGACGCCGGAGGAAGAGTACGAGCAGTTCGACTTTTTCCTGTTTACCAAATTGAATGAGATCCGGGACTATTACTACGAGGTGATCCAGAACCGGGAGCTGTCGGTGGAATTCCGGATGGCGCTGCTGCTCGCTACGGCCCACGACCTTCAGGAGCGGGTCCGCCGGGAGCAGCTCCATGAGGTGGATGACCTGCTGAAGCGCTACAGGCGTCCGGCATTTTTAAAGACGGCGGAGAAAAAATTTGCAGCGTTCCAAAACCACGGCGAAGAGAGACGCGCGCGCCGCAGAAAGCTGTGGCAGAAGCTCTACCGTCTGGAGGTGCTGCGTCCGGGCTGGAGGGAGTATCTGAAGCGTCAGGAGCGCCGCCTGTATGAGGAGCTGTCTCTGGAAGCATACGGGGAAGCCGGTGCGGAGTTTGCGGAATACTATAAGGACCGGGAGTATGAATACGAACAGCTTCTGATGTACTATGTGTTCTGCAATCTGTGCGGCGCGGTATACGACGGGGATCTGTTCAGTAAGATAAAGCTGGCGGTTGTAAACACGCTGCTGATCCGGGAGCTTAATCTGGCGGCCTGGCTGGAGCGGGGGAAGGAGCTGTCCTTTGCGGACCAGGTGGAGCTGACGCACCGTTACGCCCGGGAGACGGAGCATTCGGACCCCAATATGGACGCGCTGGAATGCATGGCGGCGGAAGAAGAGGATTTCTGCCTGCAGAAGCTGCTGGCGGCAGTGCTTGGATGAAACAGGAAGCAAAGAAAGTTTTCACAGGAGGTTAAGAGAAGATGAGCATTAGAATCGGAATAGCAGGTTATGGAAATCTGGGCCGGGGCGTGGAATGCGCCGTCCGCCAGAATCCGGATATGGAGCTTGTGGCAGTGTTTACCAGAAGGGACCCGAAGGATGTGAAGGTCCTGACAGAGACGGCCCAGGTGGTGAGGGCCGGTGAGGCAGAACAGTGGAAGGACCGGATCGACGTACTGATCCTCTGCGGCGGAAGCGCCACGGACCTTCCGAAACAGACGCCGGAATACGCGAAGCTGTTTCATGTGGTGGACAGCTTTGACACCCATGCAAAGATACCGGAGCATTACGCGGCGGTGGATGCGGCGGCAAAGGCGGCAGGGAAGGTGGCGCTCATCTCAGTGGGCTGGGATCCGGGTATGTTTTCCCTGAACCGTATGTATGCCAATGCGATCCTGCCGGAAGGAAAAGACTATACGTTCTGGGGCAAAGGCGTGAGCCAGGGGCATTCCGACGCCATCCGCCGGATCGAAGGAGTCAGGGACGGAAAGCAGTATACGATCCCGGTGGATTCCGCACTGGAAGCAGTCAGAAACGGAGAAGATCCGGAACTGACCACTCGTCAGAAGCATACGAGGGAGTGCTTTGTGGTGCTGGAAGAGGGCGCGGATGCGGCGAAGGTGGAGCAGGAGATCAAAACCATGCCCAACTATTTCGCAGATTATGACACGACCGTACATTTTATCAGTGAGGAGGAGCTGAAGAGAGATCACAGCGGAATTCCACACGGCGGCTTCGTTCTGCGAAGCGGCGTGACCGGATGGGAGAAGGAGCACCGCCATCTGATCGAATACCGCCTGAAGCTGGATTCCAACCCGGAATTCACCTCCAGCGTCATCGTGGCATATGCGCGGGCGGCGTACCGCCTGGCGGCGGAAGGGCAGAGCGGATGCAGAACCGTCTTTGACATCGCGCCGGCGTATTTAAGCCCGAAGAGCGGGGAGGAACTGAGAGCTTCCATGTTGTAAGCGCTTCTGCAGAACAGGAAAAGACAGTTTTGCGTTTTATCCGTATGGAAAACTGCTTTAACAAAGGGAAGAAAGTTCAGGCAAATGTACACTGCTTCGGAGATGGAAATCCATCTCCGAAGCAGTGTACTGGTTGAAAAAAGGTTTCGGCATTATTTTTGTGAGAGCAGCCATTCATGAAAGTGTTTTCGAATCAGGGTAAACGGTGCAGGCCCAAAATCCAGAAGGAAGGTGTGAAACGCTTTGGCATTAAAAGCGTCTCCCAGAACGTCTTCTGCTTCTTCTCTCATTTCTGAGATTTCCAGATATCCTACATAGTATTTCATATAGTTTGCCGGATCTTCGCAGACAATCTGGTAGAGAGATTCCGCGGCTTCCGGATTGTCAATGCCGAACAGATCCTTCATGAACTGTCCAAGTTCTTTCATGGTCATGCCTTCATAATTGACCTGATAATCCACAAGTGCATACAGGGCCAGATATGCAGATTCGTTAATGGCAAGAACCTCCGCCAGCTCCGGACGGGCCTGATCATCCCACTGATAAGCAAGATACTGGACATAGGTAGCCCAACCCTCTACATAACAGGAAAAGCTCATCAGTGAACGAAGAAGACTGTGATTTACGGTATTGAAATAATTACACTGATACAGGTGCCCCGGATAGCCTTCATGTGCCATCACCGTATAGATGTCATTGCGCGCAGCGACTGAGGACTGGTTAATATAGATAAAATTTTCATTCTGCGTGTCGATTGGAGGAGACAGATAAAAGGCGGGGCTTGTGTACGGTTCCAGCGCTTCTGGAAGTGTCCGGACTTCATATGCATATGCGGGAACTTCCGGAAAATCAGCAGGCAGCTTTTTCTGCAGATCATCCAATGCATCATGTGGATCCTGTACAGAGAAGTCAAATTGATAAAGTTCATGTATCAGTCCTGTATCCTGATTCATCAGTTCATGGGCGCGGTCCAGTTCTTTAAACATTCGTTCTGTAATTGCATCCTTTAATGCTTTTGGATTCCGATATGAAGTATAGGTAGAAGATTTCAGCAGATATTCATAGTATTCTGCTCCATTTGGAAGGGAAGAAATGCCGGAAGGAAGCTCTGCATGTCCTTTCAGTTCTTCGAGTCCATCCGTCAGAGTTACATAGGCGTTAGTAAAGTCATTTTTCAGTATCTCTTCATTTCTCAGAATAAAAGCGTCCCGTTCATCCGAAGAAAGTTCTGTAAGGCTGTCAAGCCGTGAAAGAAAAGTTTCTGACATCATGCCGTTTTCCGGAGTATCCAGATAGACCTGACAGGAATCAAGCACGTCGTTGATTGTCTGGTCAGACAGAAAAATACCGACCTCTTCCTGTGCCCTGACATATTCCAGAAGCTGTTCATAATATTCATCAATGTCGGAGAGCAGATTCAGATAGTGATTCACATCTTCCGGCGTCCGGAAACTGTACTCGGCAAGGACAATGGGAAGTTCTACCTGAACGCCGCTGAGAGCAGAAAAAGGATAGTCATAGAGTAAAAACTTTTCTCCTTCCTGTTCAGTTTCCATATATTCCAGCAAAATGTCATAGTCCGTCTGAAGATCTAAAGACAGTGAACTGCGGTCAATGGAAAGAAGTTTTTCGTAATCTTCATGTAGCTCTGTATAATTTTCCTGAAGTGACGGAATGCTGTAGTCTCCCAGCGTATCCGGGTATTCAGTGATTCCATACGCTGTTGGATCCGTCAGCATGGAATGCATGGTCAGTCCGGAGCTGGTGACCGTGTCATAAAACAGATCATTAATCATTTCCTGAAACAGTTCTTCCGAAGACGAATCAACCGGTGGAAGGGTGGCGTTCGGAGTTTCAGGGCTCTTCCTGGCACAGCCGATGAGAAGGAATGAGGCGGTCAGAAGGAGTGAAGGTATCCTTATGAAACTTATTTTTTTGATGTACATAATATCATCTCCCTTTCATATTTTAAGCAGGGATCTGTTTTACCGGCATGTAACCAACAGGTCCGTTTTAAATATTATAACACATTTCATGCAGATCGTCGATTTTATTGAAAAGTAACGAAAAATTTATCTCTGGCGCTTTTTCTCCCATTTATGAGTTTCACAAGTATTTATATATTTGATTTTCCAGTCTGCCTGTATAACGGGGAATGACTGAAATATCAGAAAACAACTCTGGTTTGTCATGTTTTTGACTTGACAGGTAAAGAGGGCTGTGATACAGTATATAAGGCTGTTTGCGCAGGCAGATCCTGCCAGACAGGCTTACGCAAATAATCACGCGGACAGATTCGCAGGAGTGGTGCCCATGTGGTTCTCCTGGAAGAAAACGTCTGACGGAAGAGAAACCAAAACGGAGGAAGAAAAATGAGCGTAATTTCAATGAAACAGTTACTGGAAGCAGGTGTACATTTCGGCCATCAGACCAGAAGATGGAACCCGAAGATGGCAGAGTACATCTACACGGAGAGAAACAGCATCTACATCATCGACCTGCAGAAGTCGGTGGGCAAAGTAGACGAGGCTTACAAGGCAGTGGCTGATATCGCTGCAGACGGCGGAAGCATTCTCTTTGTGGGAACGAAGAAGCAGGCGCAGGATGCCATCGCTGCAGAGGCGGAGCGCTGCGGAATGTTCTATGTCAATGAGAGATGGCTGGGCGGCATGCTGACCAACTTCAAGACGATCCAGGGACGTATCAACAGATTAAAAGAGATCGAGACCATGGAAGAAGACGGAACATTTGATGTTCTGCCGAAGAAGGAAGTCATCGCTCTTAGAAAAGAGATGGAGAAGCTTCAGAAGAACCTTGGCGGAATCAAGGAGATGAAGAGAATTCCGGATGCGATCTTTGTCGTAGACCCGAAGAAAGAGAGAATCTGTGTACAGGAAGCGCATACGCTTGGCATTCCGCTGATTGGTATCTGTGATACCAACTGTGATCCGGAGGAGCTGGATTATGTGATCCCGGGCAATGACGATGCGATCCGCGCAGTAAAACTGATCGTATCCAAGATGGCCGACGCCGTTGTGGAAGCAAGACAGGGCGAGGCGGAAGACGTAGAAGAAGGATACGAGGATACAGATCAGGCAGAGGAGGAATAAATTCATGGCTATTACAGCAGCAATGGTAAAAGAGTTAAGAGAGATGACCGGTGCAGGCATGATGGACTGTAAGAAGGCTCTGGCGGCTACCGAAGGCAATATGGAGGCTGCAGTGGACTTTCTGAGGGAGAAGGGTCTTGCGACTGCACAGAAAAAAGCAGGACGTATCGCTGCAGAGGGTATCGTAGCGACTGCCCTGACCGACGATGCGAAGAAAGCAGTTGTTGTGGAAGTGAATGCGGAGACGGACTTCGTGGCGAAAAATGAGAAATTCCAGGGCTACGTGGCAGAGGTTGCCACACAGGCGCTGAACACGACGGCGGCAGATATCGATGCATTTATGGAAGAGAGCTGGGCATCCGACAGCAGCAAGACCGTGAAGGAAGCTCTGGCAGCTCAGATCGCCGTGATCGGCGAGAACATGAACATCCGTCGTTTCCAGCAGGTAAACGAGGAGAATGGCTTTGTTGCGTCCTACATCCATGCAGGCGGCAAGATCGGCGTTCTGGTTGATGTGGAAACGAATGTGGTCAGCGATGAGATTAAAGAGATGGCAAAGAACATTGCCATGCAGATCGCAGCACTGAAGCCGGTTTACACCAACAGCAGTGAGGTGGACGAGGAGTACAAGGCTCATGAGCTGGAGATCATCAAGGCACAGATCGAGAACGATCCGAAGATGGCAGGAAAGCCGGAGAAGGTGATCAACGGCGCTGTTATGGGCCGTCTGAACAAGCAGCTCAAGGAGATCTGCCTGATGGATCAGGTCTACGTAAAAGCAGAGGATGGCAAGCAGCTGGTGTCCGCTTACGTGGCTCAGGTCGCAAAGGCAAACAGCGCAGACATTACCATCAAAGGTTTCGTACGTTATGAGACCGGCGAAGGCCTGGAGAAGAAAAATGAGGACTTTGCGGCTGAAGTGGCGAAGCAGATGGGTATGTAAGCGAAGTTTGCATTTGAAATAACTGTATAAAAATTATAAGGCTCTGAATGCCTTGTAATCACGCATTTTCAAGTGATTATGAGGGATTCGGAGCCTTTTTCTGTTCAAAAAAAGGTCAAGATGGAAATGCCGTCTTTTACCGTTAAAAACCGTCTAAAATCACTTCAAATTGAGTATTACTCAACAGCTTTGTTGAGTAAATTGGATACTCACAATCTTCGGCGAAGTTTACTCAATTATCGTAATCCCTTAAAACTCATTTTCTCAAATCCTTCATAAATATTAAAAATTTAAGGAGATTAATTATGGCAAATACAGCGTTAGGAGCAGAAAAAGAGAAAGCGATTATTTTTATCAGCGATGCACATGAAAAATTCTACTACGAGAAATTGAAAGAGGTCAGGTATCAGGACGTGTACCATAAAGCACTTGTATATTGTCTTGGTATCAGCGATGACACGAGAAGGAACATTTACAGTATCTATGATTTTAAGACAGGCTGCGTGAAAACGGAGTGCCTGCATGAAGGATGGCAGACCAGCGGGAGCTTAAAAGTAGTCAGGATGGCGTTTAACCTTTACTGCA
>CAJTXP010000042.1 GCA_910583615.1 uncultured Lachnospiraceae bacterium
TCCGTCCCATTCGGACAGGTCTGTTCGCCTGTGACGGACAAAACGGCTCCGGTGTCCGATACATTCCACACAGCGCTGCAGAGTACAGAGGTCCAGGACGCAGACCACTCACCCCGTGAATAGCAACCAACACATATTTCCGCATATTCCATATCTTATTATCAGAATCAATGATCGTGACAGGTCGATTGCCGTCACTTATCTATAGAAGGAGGAATACACATGACTCCACTGCTTGAGGTCAGCCATGTCTGTTACTCTTACCACACGCTCTCCGGTGAGACTCTGGCGCTGTCAGACCTTACTTTTTCCGTCGATGAAGGCGAATTTCTCGTCATCGTCGGCCCCAGCGGCTGCGGCAAAAGCACGCTTTTGTCCCTGATCTCCGGACTGATTCCGACGGAAGAGGGAACGATCCGTTTCAACAGGACCCCTTCCGGCGAACATCGAACCAACATCGGATACATGCTCCAGAAAGATCACCTCTTTGAATGGAGGACCGTCTACCGCAACGTCCTGCTGGGACTGGAAATACAGAAAAAGGAAACGCCGGAAAATCTGGCGCATGTAGAAAAGCTGCTCCAGGATTACGGACTGACTTCGTTTAAGAATGCCAGGCCTTCTGAGCTGTCCGGCGGCATGCGGCAGCGCGCAGCCCTGATAAGGACTCTTGCTCTGAATCCGGAGCTGCTGCTGCTGGATGAACCCTTCTCCGCTCTGGACTATCAGACAAGGCTCCATGTATGTGATGACGTATATTCCATCATCAAGAAAGAAAAAAAGACCGCCATACTGGTCACCCACGACCTCTCAGAGGCCATCAGCATGGCGGATCGGATTCTGATCCTGTCCAGAAGGCCTGCCCGGATCTGCAGGATCCTGCCGGTTTCCTTTACTGATCCAGGACTGACTCCCATGCAGCGCAGACAGGCGCCGGAATTCAAGAACTATTTTAATGAAATCTGGAAGGAGCTTAATGAACATGGATAACGAACACGTATCTCCCCGTCAGGAGGAATATATCAAAAGCCACAGACGGCATCATCATCTGGTGGCCCTCTTCCGCTTCCTCGCCTTTTTTCTCTTCCTCGTACTGTGGGAAGTGAGCACGAACCTGCACTGGATCGACGCCTTTATCTTCAGCAGTCCCAGCCGGATCCTTCAGACCATCCTGGACATGAGCAAAGACTACTCCATCTTCCGTCATACGGGCATCACCCTGTACGAGACGCTGCTGAGCTTTGCACTGGTCGTACTGGTCAGCTTTCTGACCGCTACTCTCCTGTGGTTTTCCGGCACGCTCTCCGAGGTCCTGGAACCCTGGCTGGTCATCCTGAACAGTCTTCCAAAATCCGCCCTTGCACCTCTTTTGATCGTCTGGCTGGGCGCCAACACCCGGACCATCATCGTCGCCGGCATGTCCGTCGCCGTCTTTGGCAGCATTATCAGCATGTACACCGCCTTCCGGGACACGGATGAAGAAAAGATCAAGCTGATCTACACCCTTGGCGGCAGCCGCCTGCAGGTACTTAAAGATGTGGTGATCCCTTCCAGTCTTCCTTCCATCATCAGTATTCTGAAGGTTAACATCGGCCTCTGCCTGGTAGGCGTCATCATCGGAGAATTTCTTGCCGCACGGGAGGGCCTTGGCTATCTCATTATCTATGCAAGCCAGATCTTCAAGCTCAACTATCTGATCACGGCGCTGATCATCCTGTGCATCATTGCATTCTGTCTCTATCAGGGAATTCAGAAGCTGGAGCACCAGATTCGAAAAACGCGGAGCCTTTAACAGGCTCCGCGTTTTTCACAGATCAGCTGTAAATTTACTCATCTATCATAACGCAGCGGATTCCCTTTTCTTTCAAAGCAGCCTCCATGTCGGACGGCAACGCCAGCTTTGCCGTCCGGTATCCTTTATAAAATACCCGTTTTGAATGTCCGTTTTTCTTAATCACCTTTATATACAGATTATATGACCATTTATGTTCCAGTTCCCACGAACTGCAGTGCAGTTCCACACACTCAATCTCATGAAACGGAATGGAATATGGTATCCCTGTATTCAACACCAGACAATTATCCTCAAAAAACATCGCCCCTGCATTGGAGCGGTTACCAAACTGGCATCTTTTAGCCATAAAAAATATAACAAGAAAGATCACCGGACCAAACACATAGATCCCTATGAGTATTTCCTGCAGCTTCATTTCCATGTTTCCTTTCTGTACATATCTTTCAGGAAATATTTTTCCTGCTGTTCTGCTTTTCTATGTATTCATGTTCCATGGCATCATATTCCCGGTCTGACAGAACTCTGCCGTCTGCCGTATCGATCCCGGGATTCCGTTCCAGAAGCATGGCCTGTACCCGCTGTGCGACTTCCGGTTTTGCATACGCGCGGCTGAAGTTCCAGTGTTCGGAAAAAACTGCCAGATTCCTCCGCAGAACCGTCTTCATGGTCTTTCCTGTATAAAACGCCTCCGGATAATCTATCAGATAGGCTCCCTTGATATCACTGTATTTCATCGGCACGCCGGGTTCAAGCACAAAATATGTTTCTGTCAGCAGAGCTCCCGGCTGTCCTTTTTCCGAGAGTGTGACTGCAATACTGCCCGGGTTGGAGATCTGCCGGTCAAATTCCCGGATCTCGCTCTCTGTATAGCCGCTTTGTTCCACCATGCGCCGAAACCACTCATCACCGCTGCACCTGAATCTTTTGATTCCGAGCCACAGGCAGAAAACTCCAAACAGAAACATAAGAAACGGAATCAGGAAGAGGAACAGCGCCCCCAGAATATCTCCTCCTGTCATCGGCGCCGAATTGCTGAACCCTTCTGTTACAAGGGATTTTCCCATCAGAAACAGAAGCCAAAACCCGACTGGCGCAAAAAGCACACCAATCACCATCAGCACAATTCCAGCGCCTTTGGACGTCTTTTCCGCAGCCGCAAAGTATCCTTTCGGAAAACGCTTCCTGCAGTCCGCCTCCGTCAATGTCTTAAAGCGTTTGTCCACATTCATATCCATATTCCTCCAGTCTTTTATTTCAGATCACTCTGATCTGAAATAAATACTACAATAAATCCCCTCCTTTTTTCAATGCTTTCGACTCCATCCGTAACAAATCAGCACAATCCGGCATTATTTCCAGTCCTTCATAATTTCAAGGAGTTCTGTCTCATAATCTCCCGTCATCTCTTCCATGCCCCCTCCATGCCGCACATTCGTCTCTACGCCCCACTCCTCATCGTGAAATTCCCATATATGATAAGAAACTCCCCGATATTCAAAATCTATGCTTTCACAGTCGTCTTCCATGCACCGCTTAAACGTCCATCCCCGTTCCCTTATCAATGCCAGAACCCGTTCCAGCCTTTCTTTTTTCTCCATAATTATTCTTCCTCTCTTTTCTTCTGTCTCCATTCAACATGATCGACTCTTCCGGTTCCTGAATTTCCAGCGCGTCATCATCCTCTTCTTCGCACTCCATATTCCACATGAGCTGCAGGCCTGCTGTTCCAACCAGAGCCATCCACAAAGCAAGAAGCACTGTAATCATAATCTTTTTGCTTTTTGTCAGGCTGAGTCCCCACACATATTTTATCACAATCGCTGTCAGGAGGAGAACCAGAAACCAGAGATAGATGGTAATCACAGTAAGGAGCATGGCAGTAACCATGCAGAATAAAAGTCCTTTCACCAGCGCCAGACCCGCATCTCTGCAGTCATACAAACCAGTCTTTCTTCTGCACACAGCGACGCTTATCAGAAAATATACCAGAAAAATAAGCAGAAAGATCAGACTGTTCACTTCAGAAAACATGGCACTTCCTCCATACAAAAAATGAATGCCCTAAATTATACTGCTCTTTCCTGCATTTCATGACAGCAGATCCGTTGTTCTGTCTATTATACTATATCCTGAAAAGGTTTCAACTCTTTCGTAAAAAACCTTGCATTTTTCAGCCCGGACGATATGATAGGAAGGGAGGATGCATGTTCAGACAGACAAACACGAATCACGAGGTATAACCATATGAACAGAAGAAATTATCAAAAAGAACTGGAACAGCTGATTCTTGGCCTTGACCCGGAAGCAGAAGCGCCAACCCTTCTGCTCCACTCCTGCTGCGCCCCCTGCAGCAGCTATGTGCTGGAGTATCTGTCCGCATATTTCCGGATCACAGTGCTCTACTATAACCCGAATATTTATCCGGAATCCGAATATGGCGTCAGGGCGGAAGAACAGAGACGTCTGATCGCCGCCCTTCCCACCAGATATCCGGTGAATTTTACAGAAGGCGCCTACGTTCCGGCAGATTTCTACCGCTGTGCCAGAGGCATGGAACAGCTTCCGGAAGGCGGCGAACGCTGCTTTGCCTGCTATCGCCTTCGTCTTGAGGAAGCCGCAAAAACAGCAAAAGAAAAGGGCTGCAGCTACTTTGCCTCAACCCTGTCCATCAGTCCGCTGAAAAACGCGGAAAAACTCAATGAAATCGGAGAACAGCTGGCCCGGGAATATCAGGTCCGGTGGCTTCCCAACGATTTCAAAAAGAAAGACGGCTACAAACGCTCTACAGAACTGGCCCGGGAATATGGCATGTACCGGCAGGATTACTGCGGATGTGTCTACTCTCTGCGGGAACGGCACCCGGATGCGGCTTACTGAAACGGCGCATCCAGGCGCGGTCAGTTCCTCCCGTCTTATTTTGCCGGAATGATCTCCAGCCAGTAGCCGTCGGGATCCTGGATAAAATAGATGCCCATGGACGGATTCTCAAAGCAGATGCAGCCCATCTCTTTGTGATGCGCATACGCTGCATCGTAATCGTCTACCCGGAACGCCAGATGGAACTCACAGTCCCCCAGATTATACGGACGGTCCATATCCCGAAGCCAGGTCAGTTCCAGTTCAAAATCACTTTCCTCGTTTTTCAGGTACACGATGATAAAGGAGCAGTCTGCGGCATCCTTTCTGCGGCACTCCTTAAGGCCCAGCGCTTTTTCATAAAAATCCAGGGATCTTTCAAGATCCGCCACATTATAATTTTCGTGAATCATCTGAAATTTCATTTTTCCTGTCTCCTTTCTCTCCGGCAGCCGTTCATTACCGGATCCGGTCCGGGAATCCCACCTTCCTCTGAACCTTTCGAAGGGTCTTTGCCGCCGTGTATCCTGCTTTCTCCGCATTTTCCTTTATAATCCTGTCGATATACGCCTTGTCTTTGGCAAGTTCTGCATAACGGTCCTGCAGGGGCTTTAATACGCTGACGACTGCCTCTCCCACTGCCGTCTTAAATTCACTGTAGCCTTTTCCGTCAAATTCCCTGACCACTTCCTCCGGGGTCTTTCCGGTACAGGCGCTGTAAATGTCGATCAGATTCCGGATGCCGGGCTGCTCCTCCCGGTACAGAATCTGTGCTTCCGAATCCGTCACCGCACGCCTGCATTTGCGCATGATCGTATCCGGATCATCCATTAGATAAATGGATGCATTGGGATTCTCATCGGATTTGGACATTTTCTTCGAAGGATCCTGCAGGCTCATGATCCTGGCTCCTACTTTTCCAATGTACGCCTCCGGAATGGTAAAGACCTCTCCGTATACTCCGTTGAACCGCTGAGCCACATCCCTGGTCAGCTCCAGATGCTGCATCTGATCGATGCCTACAGGAACCACGTCCGCCTGATACAGCAGAATGTCTGCCGCCATCAGCACCGGATACGTAAAAAGCCCTGCATTGATATTGTCCGCATGCTTCGCCGATTTATCCTTGAACTGCGTCATACGGTTCAGTTCGCCCATATAGGTAAAACAGTTCAGGATCCATGCCAGCTCTGCATGGCCGGACACATGAGACTGGTAGTAGAGGCAGTTCTTCTCCGGATCAATCCCCGCCGCAATGTAGATCATCAGAAGATTGCGGGCGCGTTGCCGAAGTACCGTGGGATCCTGCCGTACAGTGATGGAATGCAGATCCACCACGCTGTAAAAACACTCATATTCATCGCACAGGTTCACCCAGTTCTTCAGTGCTCCCAGATAATTGCCAAGCGTCAGATTACCGGTTGCCTGCATGCCGCTGAACAATACTTTCTTACCGTTTATCATATCTTTTTAACTCCTTTATTATAATCGTATACAGCTGTAGAAACTGCCGTTGTTATCACCTTCTATATGCTGATCCACTAAATACTCAGCAGATTACATGCAATTCTGAAATAGATGATGAGACTGCATGCATCCACGATGGTCGAGATCAGAGGCGCCGCCATGATTGCCGGATCCAGATTCAGAAGCTTTGCCGCAATCGGCAGCGTACAGCCGATACCCTTCGCCATGATAATCGTGATATAGAGGCTCAGCACCACCGTCAGGCACACCAGGGGCTGCCCCGGATACATGAGCATAAGACGGATATAATTCAGCGCTCCCAGAATCACGCCCACCAGAAGCGCCACCCGGATCTCCTTCCAGATCACACGCAGCGTGTCCTTTGGCTCCACCTCGCCGATGGCCATGCAGCGGATAATCATGGTGCTGGACTGACTGCCGGCATTGCCCCCGGTTCCGGTCAGCATGGGTACGAAACTGACCAGCAGCGGCAAAGCCGCAAACGCTTCCTCATAATGCGTCAGGATACTGCCTGTAATCATGGAACTGAGCATCAGTACCGTCAGCCAGACGATACGGTTTTTCGCCAGCTCCAGAATGCTTGTCTTAAGATAGGGCTTATCGCTGGGCAGCATGGCTGCCATCTTCTCAAAATCCTCCGTCGCCTCTTCTTCCATGACATCCACGATATCATCCACTGTAACGATGCCTACCAGCCGTTCTTCATGGTCCACTACCGGAAGGCAGAGCAGATCATATTTGTTGAACAGCTCGATGACTTCCTCCTGATCCTCCGTAGTCACCGTCTTGATAATATTGGTGTCCATGATATCCTGAATCTTTGTCTCATACGGATTCATCAGAAGATCCTTGATGGTCACGACTCCCTCCAGATGCCGTCCGCCGTCCATGACAAAACAGGTGTAGATGGTCTCCTTGTCCACTCCATGAGCGCGGATATAGGAAAATGCCTGCTCCACGTTCATATATTTCTTCAGTCCGATATACTCGGCGGTCATGATACTACCGGCACTGTTGTCAGGATACTGCAGAAACTGGTTGATAATCTTCCGGGTCTCCGGCGTCGTATTGCGCATGACCCTTTTGACCACAGTCGCCGGAAGTTCCTCCAGCATATCCACCGCATCATCCACAAAAAGGTCTTCTACGATCTTGTGAATCTCCGCATCAGTAATGCTGTTGATGATATGCTCCTGAATATCCGTCTCCAGGCAGGCAAACACATCCGCCGCCAGCCCTTTGGGAAGCATTCGGAAAATCAGAACCTTCCGGTTGTCATCCAGTTCTTCCATGAACTCCGCAATATCCGCCTCATTCATCTCCGCCAGCCGGGACCGGAGGGATCGGAAACGGTGTTCCTCAACAAACTGCAGTAATTCTTCCAGATCATATTGTTCCACTGCACATCCCTCCGTTTCCCCAAAAATCGAGAGCCCGGGTCATCTGCTCCGGACTCTCCGTTGTCTCTTACTCAATTTTATCTTTCTTCCGCTCCTTTGTCAACAAACTTTGCGAACTTCGGTTCTGCATACATTCCATATGGTTACTCTTGCCTTTACCTGAGAACTTTGTTATGATGATAACGAATCGTCAAAATGCAAGGAGGATCTGTTTTATGGAAAAAATCGCAAGCTTCACCATCGACCACATCAAGCTGGTTCCAGGGGTCTATGTATCCCGCAAAGACCCGGTTGGCGGCACTATCGTCACCACCTTCGACATCCGCATCACCAGCCCCAACGACGAACCGGTCATGAACACTGCGGAACTCCATGCCATGGAGCATCTGGCAGCGACCTTTCTTCGGAGTCATCCGGTATTCGGACCGAAAATCGTCTACTTCGGGCCCATGGGCTGCCGAACCGGCTGTTACCTGCTTCTGAACGGGGATTATGAGCCGAAGGACATCGTCGGCGTGCTGATCGAAACCTTTGAATTCATGCGTGATTTTGAGGGAGAGATCCCCGGCGCAAAGCCCGAGGACTGCGGCAACTATCTGGATTCCAGCCTGCCCATGTGCAAGTGGTGGTCCAACCGCTACCTGAATGAGGTGCTTTATCACATCACGGAAGAACAGATGGTGTATCCAAAGCAGAAATAAATGAATTTGCCGCCTGCACAGGCCGCCTGAACTGCAGTCATAAAAAACTGTCAGGAAATGTATCTCCATCCGCATTTCCTGACAGTTCTTTTTGATTTCCTGTTTCTGGTCAAAAGGAAACGCCTGCCGACAGCATATACCTACTTCAGCGCATTTTCCATGGAAAGCGCCCGGAACACCTGCTCTGCCGTATCTTCCATGTTTGCCACGGCATTCTCTTTCTGCATGGCCTCGTCCAGCGTAGTCACGCCCCGGACAATGGGAAAGAATGCATCAATCCCCGCTTCATTGCAGGCTGTGGCATCTCTGGTCACTCCTCCGGCGAATGCCAGAACGCCGCAGCCGTATTTCTTTGCAAGCTTCGCAATTCCTACCGGCACCTTTCCCATGGCTGTCTGTGCATCCATCCGTCCCTCTCCGGTAATCACCAGATCCGCCGTTCGAAACTCTTCCTCCAGTCCAAGAACTCCGAGCACCAGCGAGATCCCCGGCTCCAATACCGCGTTCAGACAGCTTAAGAGCGCAAAACCAAGACCGCCTGCAGCTCCGGCTCCCTCTTGCGTCCGCATGTCTTTTCCGGTAAAAACAATGACCTTCTCTGCATAATGAGCCATCTTCCGGTCATAAAGCTCCCGTTCTTCCTCTTTCACGCCTTTCTGCGGACCATACACATAAACGGCTCCCTGTTCCCCCAGCAAAGGGTTTTTCACATCACATGCCACGCGAAACCGGCACTCCCGCAACTCTGCCGGCACTCTGTCAGAACGGATCGTCTCAATCTGATCCAGGGAAAAAGCGCCCGGCAGCACCGGTTTCCCCATGCGGTCAAGAAATTCATACCCAAGAGCCGACAGCATCCCGACGCCGCCGTCCGTCGTGGCGCTTCCTCCTATCCCGAGGATAAAATCTCTGCAGCCCCGCTTCACCGCATCCAGAATCATCTCTCCGACTCCATATGTAGTTGCGGACGCCGGGTTCAGCATGGATCGGTCCACCAGCGTAATGCCCGCCGCTTCCGCCATCTCCATCACCGCCAGCTTTTTCGCCTTAACAATCCCGTAGGCTGCCTGCACCTCTGTTCCAAACGGGCCTGTTACATTGACAGAAACATACGCTCCATGAAGTCCTTCTGTCACTGCACGCATGGTTCCCTCTCCGCCGTCAGCCACCGGTTTTACTACAATCTGCATCTCTTCTCCGCATACCCGCTCAATTCCCCGCTTCACAGCATGTCCGGCTTCCAGGGACTCCATGCTGCCCTTAAAGGAATCCACCGCAATAACGATCTTTGCCATTTTCTCTCTGTCTTTCATGAATACAGCTCCTTCAGCACCTGAAAATAATCTGTCTTTTCTTCTTCCGTGATATTCCGAATCACCCGGCAGGGCGCGCCTGCCGCCACCACGTTCGCAGGAATATCCCGGGTGATCACGCTGCCGGCGCCAATCACAGAATTATCGCCGATGGTGATCCCGTAATCCATATGGACGCCGCCGCCCACCCACACATTGTTCCCGATCTTCACCTTCTTTGCAAAACAGGCGCCTGCCGCCCGCTCTTCCGGATCGAACGCATGACGGGATGTATAGATGCTGACACGCGGCCCGAACAGCACGTGATCTCCGATCTCGATCCCGCCCCCGTCCAGCATCACACAGTCAAAATTGGCATAGAAATGACTGCCGATCTTAATATTGTAGCCGAATTCACAGCGGAAAGAGGGTTCAAAAAACACGTCTTCACCCATCTCTCCCAGAAGCTTTCTAAGAAGCGGCTCTCTCTTTTCCGGCGGCTGTCCGTAAGTCGCATTGTATTCATTGGCAAGTTCCACCGCAATTCTTCTGGCCTCCACCAGCTCCGCTGTCAGATCATTGTACATCTGACCTGACAGGATTCTCTTTTTCTGTTCTTCAAAATCGAGCATCTTCGTTTCCTCCTGCTTCTCATTATAATGTTTTCTTCTATATCCCGCAAGAAAATCTCTGTTCATTCTGGTTCATCATTCACATGTCAGTTACTTTTCACACGTCAGGTTACTGCTTCACGAGGTGGACGGTCTGCGCCCTGGACCGCTGTGCTCTGCAGCGCTGTGTGGACTGGAGCGGACAGCGGAGTCGTTTTGTCCGTCACAGGCGAACCGGCACCGGTCCGAATGGGACGGACAAAGCGGCTTCGGTGTCCGATACATTCCATACGAGCGCAGACCACAGCGGTCCAGGGCGCAGACCACCCACCCCGTAAAAAGTAACCATATCAGTCGATATCAGCCTTCCTTCAGGCGTGAGGCGCACAGCTCCATGCCACCACAGCTGTCTTCGTCCCGATATTCGATATCCGATGAGGCTCTCCTTCTTCGATCAGAAGGATATCCCCCTCTTCCATTTCATAATATGTATCATTCTTTTCATTATAAACTGCCACACATCCGCGGCTGCAGAAGAAGATCTCATGCCCTTCTTTATGCCCCGGATCCGTTCCTCCTGTCTGCCCCGGCAGCAGTGTCGACGTTCCGAACGTGATCTTCTCCGTCGCGATATACTGCCTGCATACTTCCGGACCATCCATAAAAAACTGTGCATCCGACTGGTGAATCACTCTCATACCTGTATCCTCTTTATTTAAAGTTCCGCATCTGTCGGAAAATGCCCCTTTGTCTGGAAGCATCCCATGACGCCTGCGCGTCCTGCGATCCTTCCGGGCCTTCTCCGACGGATGCTGTTTTAAAGTTCCGCATCCGTCGGAAAATGCCCCTTTGTCTGGAAGCATCCCATGACGCCTGCGCGTCCTGCGATCCTTCCGGGCCTTCTCCGACGGATGCTGTTTTGAAGCTCTGTACATTCCTCTGTTTTTAGAAGAAATCCTTCTTATGATAGATCAGCACCTCATCCGAATCATAAGACGCGCGCTCTACTTCCGCCAGAAACAGCAGATGGTTCGTCGCTCCATTGGCATCCAGCACCCTGCATTCCATCCGGGCCGCCGCCCCTGCCACCATGGGAATCCCGTCTTCAGTATACACGGTCTCCACAAGTTTTGTCTTATCCGCCTTCCGCCCGGATACCCGACCGCAGGCAAGCGCCTCTTTGCGCTGCCCGCTCCCAAGTACGCTGACGGTAAAACGGCCTGCTTTCGGAATCAGCTCCGCTGTCAGGTGTCCGGCGCTCACGGCCACTGCCAGGACCGCAGGAGAGGAGGATACCTGACACAGCCATGCCGCCGTCATCAGATCATCCTTCTCTTCTGTATGCACGCCGAGCACATAGACTCCATGGGTGATCGTGTTCATCGCCTTTGCGATCATCTCTTTCTCCATATTCTCTCCACTCCTAACTGAAAAAGTTTACTACGACCATCTCAATCGGCCAGACCGCAATCAGTACGCATACGATCAGCACCGCCAGGATCAGCGGCCAGCCCTCTTTGAAATAATCGCTCATCTTTACTTTTGTAACTCCCATGACCGTAAACATCATGACTCCGAAGGGAGGCGTGATCCCTCCCAGCGTATCCATCAGCACCATGGTGATTCCCAGATGGATCGGAGAGATCCCCAGTGAATTCGCCACCGGGATCAAAAGCGGCGGAAGAATGACCAGCGCAGCCGCCGTATCAAGGAACATCCCCATGACGAACATGATCAATACCACAATCAGCATGAAGACCGTCGGCGTCGTCGCAACAGCTGCAAGCCCTTCTGCCACGCGCTGCGGGATATTTTCCCACAGCATATATCTGGAAAAAAGGCTTGCCGCAGACAGGATCAGAAGCACGCTGGCGGTGCTGTGGACCGATTCTACCAGAATCTTCTTCACATGCTCTCTCTTCAGCCTTTTGTATACCAGCACCCCGATGATCCCGGAATAGACCACGATCACGGCCGCACACTCCGTCGCTGTAAAATATCCCATACGCAGTCCGATGATGATAAAGATCGGAAGCAGCAGCGCCCATATGGAATTCATGATCTGATGCACGATCTCCCCCCGCGTCACTTTCGTGTTCCTGGTGGGTTCATAACCCCGCCGTCTGGAAATTACGTAATTCATGATCAGCAGTACCACGCAGATCAGAATCCCCGGCACATAGCCGCCCAGGAACATATCCCCGACAGAGCAGCTTGCCGCCGTCGCATAGATGACCATGGCGATCCCCGGTGGAATGATCGGCGTGATGCAGCTGGTAGCCGCCGTGATCGCTGCGGAATAACCCAGAGAAAATCCCCGCTTTGTCATCTCCGGCACCAGCATCCTTGCTTCGAACGCCGCATCCGCACAAGAAGAACCGGACATGCCGCCCATAAAGGTGGATAAAAGCGTATTGGTCGCCCCCAGACCTCCGCGCATGCGCCCGGTCAGCATATCGCAGAAATCCATCAGGGAAGTGGACACGCCGCCGTACCCCATCACTGAACCGGCCATGATAAAGAACGGAACCGCCATCATCGTGAAGGATGAAGACTGATCCAGAAGCGCCGACACCATGGAAAAGAGCGTCACGCCCTCGCACATAAAGGTAAAATAAATAAAGCTTGCAATAATCATGGCAAACGCCACCGGCACTCCCAGGAAAAACAGTACAAATACGATCAGAACCGGCCATAGATTCACGACGCTTCACCTCCCTTTTTCTCCGTTCTCTCCGCCTCCTGCAATCTGCTGTCCGCCACCATGTCCTCTACGGAATCTACAATAAAAATTCCTTCGTAGATCGGAATTTCATGAAAATAATCTTTCTCTGCGATCACGTTTTTCAGGAAAAACAGAGCATGAACAGTCATACAGAAGAATCCCAGAACCAGCGCAAACGCAGTGAACGAATACGGTATATGCAGCGTCTGCGTTCTCCTGGTCCATGCCTGAATGCAGTAACCGGTACTCAGCACGAATACCAGGCCGGACGTAAACACCAGCAGGATGGAGACGCCGCAGCTGATCACCGCCTGCAGCTTCTTCGGAAGCATCTTCACGATCAGGTCAATGACCCCGTGGCCGTACCGTTTAAACAGCGAGCTGGAACCCATAAAAATTACATAAGCGTAGAGAAGATAGGACAGCTCATCCAGCGCCGCGAAGCTCTTGTGGAAAACGATACGCCCAAAAACATTGATAAAGACGCACGCCGCCATCAAAGACAGGGAAATCCCGGCCACCATCTCTTCAAAATTCACGAAAAGCCTTCTTACTTTCTGCATGTTATCCCCCCGATCAGTTGCTGCGGATCTCCTCCAGAGCCGCAGACGCTCCGTCCAGCAGTTCCTGCGGCCAGCCGTGTACCTCAAAGACCTTCTGCGCCGCCTCTTTCATGGCTTCCACATCCACATCCCGATTGACAATTGTGCCTTCTTCTTCCATTTTTTTAAGAAGCTCTTCTTCCTCCGCAACGGTCATCTCGGTGCTGTACTGCGCGAATTTTTTCGCCTCGTCCAGAAGCAGTTCCTGAAGATCGGCATCCAGGCTGTCAAACACTTTACTGCTCATGACCAGCCCGTTCACGCCGTAGAAATGACTGGTGATATTTACATAATCGCACACCTCCTGGATGGAATTGGCATACAGAGAACCGATGGGATTCTCCACGCAGTCCACAACGCCCTGCTGAAGCGCACTGTAGGTCTCCGAGAACGATACGGTCACCGGATTCGCGCCCCATGCGGACGCAAGTTCCAGCTGTGTCGCCTGGTTCGGCATGCGGAAATTCAGTCCCTTCAGGTCCGCCGGCGTGCTGATGGGTTTGTTGGACATGATCTGCCGGGAGCCAAAGTAGCTGCTCATGCCGTCCAGGGCCATAATTCCGGCCTCCTTACACTCCTGCTGCATCTTTTTGGAAAATTCTGTCTCTGCGAACGCCCCGATCTCCTCATAAGATTCAAAGAAATACGGACTGAACAAAATGGAATAATTCGGATAGTACGGCTCCAGCATGGCCGGATCGATGTAATTCATCATATTGGCGCCATTGTAGATCTGCTCGATAATCTCATCATCGTCACCCATAATGCCGTCCGCATATTCTTCGATCTTCAGCCGTCCCCCGGAGGCTTCGGTCACATTCGATGCAAATTTCTGAATTGCCTCTGTGATTGCGCTGCCGGACGGATCCGTATGACACAGTTTGATCGTCACGGTCCCGGAAGCAGCGCTCTGGCTGCCGCCTGTCTGCTGCGAATCGTTTCCTGCGGAAGAACCTCCGCATGCGGTCAGTACTCCGGCCATTGCCGCTGTCACAAACCACGCCGCGATTTTCTTTTTCCTCATTTTTTCACCCTTCCCTTTTCTGTATGTTTTCTCCTGTTTCCTGTTGCTCATCTATATTGTCTCTCATATGGTTTTCTCAAAACAGCCTTCCAGATCCCGGAACAGATCCTGATACATCCGGTAGCCCGCATCATAGACCTCTTTCTTCTCTGGATCCGGTTCCGTGCGTTTCTTTACTTTCACCATACGGTCCACCGCCGCGCCCACATCTTCAAAAACACCGGTTGCTTTTCCAGCCAGGATCGCCGCGCCCAGAGACGCCGCTTCCACCGAATTCACCGTTTCCAGGGGAATCTGGCAGATATCCGATTTGATCTGATTCCAGACCTCGCTTTTGGAACCGCCGCCCAGACTCCGGATCTCCTTTACCTCGATCCCCATATCCGCCATGGCGTCAATGTTGCGCCGGACGATATAGCCCAGAGATTCCATAACCGCCCGCATAAAATGCCTTCTCGTATGCTGCAGCGTGAATCCGAACCATACGCCCTTCGCCTTCGCATTCACATCCGGCGCATTGGAACCCGCCAGATGCGGCAGCATCACAAGCCCGTCGCTTCCTGCCGGAATCTTATCGACTTCCCGGCTGATCAGATTGTAGGCGTCGTCGATGCCCAGCTCCTGCGCCTGCAGCTCCACCGGACAGAACCGGTCCCTGAACCATCGAAGCGTCATGCCGCCGTTGGTAAAGGTATGGATCATGTAGGTATCCGGCACGGCAAAATAGTGCAGCGGCATCCTGCGGTTGGGATCGAACACCGGGCGGGATACCGGCGCACAGACGGCCAGCGCCGCCCCGATGGTCTCGGAGAACATTCCTTCTCTGTAGTTGCCGGCCCCGATCGCTCCCGCCGCCTGATCCAGCGCTCCGGTGCATACCGTCAGATTCGCCGGAAGTCCCAGTTCCTCTGCCATCTCCGGCAGGATCCTTCCAACTGCCTCTCCTGACTCCCGGACCGGAGCGAGCTGCGATTCCTTTATTCCAAGCACATCCAGCATTTCTGTCCAGTACGTCTTCCGGCTGATGTCCCACCAGGTGGATGAACACACCAGAGACCCTTCCGTCGCCAGCAGTCCGGTCAGCCGGTAGATAAAGTAATCCTCAATCAGCAGGAACTTATCTGTTTTTTCGAAAATCTCCGGCTCATGGTTTTTTACCCAGAGGATCTTGGACGCCGGCCAGCAGGGCTCAAAGCTCACCTGCCCGGTGACCCGAAAACAGGTCTCGTCGCCGAACGTTTCCTTCAGAAACAGCGCTTCCTCCTGCGCGCGGTTGTCCATCCAGACGATGGCGTTGCGCAGAAGCTTCCCGTCCCGGTCCAGGAAGAAAAGCGTCTCGCCCTGGGCGGAGATCGCCAGCGCCGCTTCCTCTTCCCCGGCCAGCGGATACTGTCGGTTCAGATCTGTGACTGCGTCTTTCAATGCCTTCCAATACACTTCTCCGGATTCTTCCACATAGTTCACCTGTGGAGTGATCAGTGTATATTCCTGTGTCGACACCGCAAGCAGTCCGCCTGCGGTATCGAACACAGCCGCCTTCAAAGCGGTCGTGCCTATGTCAAGTCCGATCAGTACGCCCATTTATTTCACCATGTTCTTCATCTTGCCGCCCACGTTGCTCCAGTAGTCCTTCAGGATGTCGAACTCATCGCCGATGCAGAAATGTCTGACGCCCATCTGAATGTACTCTTCTGCATCCGCCGGATCGTAGAGCTCCACGCGGGGCTGTACGCCGTGCGCCAGCGCCGTCTCGATTACATGCTTCTCCGCTGCTTTCCAGTCCGTCTTATGCTCGCTGCTGTTCCATCCAAGGCTCATGCAGTAGTCGGACGGCCCGAACTGCACCATGTCCACGCCGGGGACAGAGCAGATCTCTTCTATATGATCCACCGCCTCTTTTTTCTCGATCATGAATGCCTTCACAGAGCTTGCGTTCATTGCCGCGTATTCCATCTGCGACGGTTCCGGATTGTATCCAAGCCATCTTGCGTTGGGATAACCGAAACGTCCGCCGTACTGGGGCGCCTCCGGAGTTACTGCACAGAGCGTCTCTCTTACCTGCTCCGGCGTCTGATGGTCGGTGAAAAGCACTGCCTGGAAGCCCATGGCGATCGCTTTCTGCGCCACATAAAAACGGTTCTGATAATCGACTTTGATCATGGAGCCGCAGTCATGAAGCTCGCATGCTCTTACAAAATTCTCCAGCTCCGGAAGCGTAAACGGCGCATATTCCGCCAGAAATTCCAGATAGTCGAAGCTTCCGCTGGCTGCCGCCGCCTCCGCCGTCGTCCCCCAGGTGCTCCAGATCCTGGTATTGACCGTTGCTTTTCCTTCCTTCAAAAGTCTGCGAATCCTGTTTTCTCTCATTGCCATTCTGATTCTCCTTTTCTTTTACCTTTTTTCTATGAAAATGCCGGTATGCGCCGGAGCTTCCGGCTGCATATGCATATCATTTCTGCTGTTTTCATTCTGCTTTTCGTTTTTTTGTATTCCTGCCGCTTTCATCTGCGATCCGTCGGGCGTTCTTTTAAGAAACCGCCGTCTGCACCCAGTTCTCTTCCAAGCGCGGTCAGCTCATCTGCCAGCGTCTCCGGAAGGACCACGCCTTCTCTTTGGTTCTGCTGCTTGCACCCGTACTCAATCTCTCCGGGATATTTCGCCGCTCCTGCGCCCTCCTTCATCGGCAGTTGGTGAAGCCGGTCTATGTATGCCGCTGCACTGTCCTGGAATTCTTTCAGATCCCGGAATGCCTGAATATTAAAGCAGGCAAAGCACTGGCTGGAAAGCTCCGGCGTATCCGCCAGATCCTGATTGTTGATATCCGGAGACAACACGCCTCCCGACAGAAGCGCGGCGAAAAGCTCCACGATAAACGCAATGCCGAATCCCTTGTGGCCCGCCATGGGAACCATCATAAAGCACTCCGAAAGCTCCGTAGTATCGTTGCCGTCCTTATCCAGCATCCAGCCGTGAGGGATCGCCTGACCTCTCTTCGCCAGATCCTTACATTTCCCGAATGCTACGCCGCTGGTCGCCATATCCACGCACACTTCCGGGTACGCTTCTCCTGCGCTGAACGCAAAAGCAAAGGGATTATTGCCCATGAATGGTTCTCTGCATCCGGGAGGCCCCATGGTCAGATCCGTATTGGAGCAGGCAAACCCGATCATATCCTCTCCCGCCAGCTTCAGCGCCCAGTGCCCGCCCATACCAAAGTGATTGCTGTTGCGGACCACTACCATGCCGATCAGGCCGTTCGCCGCCTTCTTGCGCGCCAGCGCCACCGCTTTCTCTCCGGCCAGCGCGCCGAGCCCGCCCTGGGCATCGATCACTGCCGTATTCGCCGTCTCGGATACCACCGGGTAGGAAGCGGTCTTCGACGCGCCGCCCTGCCGGATCTTCTCCACGTACGGAACCGTACGCAATACCCCATGGCTGCGGACATTCCTCAGATCCGCATGGACCAGAAGCTCTGCCACGGCAGATGCATCCGTCGAAGTCAGTCCGACGGCTTCAAAGAGCTTCTGCTCATAGGCCTGTAAGTGTCCGGCATCCACTGCATAATTCTGCATATTTGTCTCCTTCTTTCCTTATTTTTGTTTTCTTCCTCTTCAGACTGTGTTTTTTCTGATAACAGCATTCTACCATCCGCCCCGGCAAAAGACCATTCTCACGATTGTCTGCGGCATTTCCTATTTTGCTTTTGTCATTTTCAGATATTTCATATTGACAGCGCAGAACTTTCTGCTAAAATGTAAGAAAAAACACCCGGGAAGACGGACTCGGCGGGTTCTCATGCGGCATATACAAAACTTCCAGCCGAAAACGCCGGACAAAGGAGACAACTATGGCAAATGCAGAATTTCTATCCAAGAAAAGCATCTATGAGGGTGATTATCTCGGCATCATGAGAGATCCCTCCAATGAATTTAACCACGGACTGCACTACCACGATTTCTACGAATTCTGCATTTATCTGGGGGACGCAGGCGTCTTTCATATCGACGAGAAGGAATATTCCGTCCAGCGGGGCGATCTGGTCCTGATCGACATCTTCAAACCTCACATGCTTCTGCATCATAAAATCAGTTCCTACCAGCGTTTCAGCATCAACGTGGATTTAAAGCTGGTGATCGCCTTCAGCACGCCTCATTCCAATCTGCTGGACGTCTTCCGGCGCTGCAGCCGGCACCCGGTTCATCATCTGGAAGAAGATCAGTTTTCACGCTATATCCTGCTTCTGGAAGAATACCAGAAGCTTCAGCTGAACAAAGGACAGGATATTCTGGAAAAGGCGCTGATTCACCAGCTTCTGGCCTACGCCTATAACGATTGTTATTTTCCGGAACCGGTAGAAGAGACGGAAAGCCAGCATATGCGGATCATCGCAGAGCTGCTCGATTATATCGACGCACATCTGAGCGAGGAAATGCCCCTTTCCGATCTGGCTGCTACCGTCAGCTACAGTGAATACTACGTCTGCCGGATCTTCAAACGGATCACCGGCAAGACGCTGACCGGCTACATCCAGGAGAAACGGATCGAACAGGCCGCCTGGCTGCTCCGAAGCTGTGATTCTGTCAACCAGGTCGCGGAACAGGTCGGTTTCAACAACTACAGCTATTTCTACAAAACCTTTAAAAAATTCATGGGCTGCGGACCTGCTGAATATCAGGCAGCACGCAGAAATCCGACGCCGTTATAGAACTGCAGGCCTGGAATTCCCTGCGCACAGAGGAAAACAGCACTGGCCCGCACACGCCGGAACCCCCGAAAACGGCAGGAAAACGATGGTTTTCCGCCGCTTTCGGGGGTTCCGGCATTCAACTTATGGGAGTTTTATCAAAATTTTCTAAAATGTCACTTTTTTGATGTTCAGATATCTGCACATCAGGGACAGGACCTGCGTATGGTCCCCCTCTTTGACCAGCAGATGATGGTCAAGGCCGGCCTGCATCAGACGATCGACTGCATCGATGGGGTTTCTGCCGATGCAGAGATTGACCAGCAGCTTCTCGCCGCCGTCGATCCATTCCTGCCTGGACACTTCCTTCACACTGCCGGATTCCACCAGCATCTGATAACCGTCGCGTCCGTTGCCCTGGATGCTGGAGATCGTTACGGTCTCCATGGGTTTCAGCGGAAGCCCTACAAAACAGCCCCGGTCGCCGCTGGGCGAGATCTGCACCTGTTCCAGAGACGCCGCCAGCGAATGCGCCGTGCTTCCTTCGTGGGCCAGCGCCAGAATCTGACGCTGTTCGTCCATGCTTCCCACCTCTCCAAGGGCTGTCGCGCCGCCCCCGGCCGCCAGATTCAGCATATACATAACCATCGTGTGTCCGATGTCGCCCTCCGTATCGAGGATGATCCCCTCATCCGCCAGCCAGCTGGAGGGAAGATTCATCTCTCCGCTGTAGAACGGATAGCATTCCGCAGCCAGAGCATCCAGTGAATAACGCTTCACCGCATCCTTGACCGCCAGATATACTTTGGTCAGATGAAGCATGGACGCTTCCTCTGCCAGAACCTTTCCGGTGCGCACCTTCAGGCCTGCGTAAACTCTCTCTGCCTCCTCGTCGCTCACAGCGTCCGCCGCTGCCATGATCTCTTCCATCTCGATATGGACAATCGTCACACCGAATTTTGCGGAAAATTCCCATTCCTCATTTGTCGTATCCTGCGGACCTGCCACGCGCCAGGTCTGTCTGGGACCGATCAGCGCCAGCTTCATCTGTTTCACGGACCGGATGATCCGCCCGGCCTCTGCGATCTTTGCCACCTTGTCCGCCGCCGCTTCGTCATCCGTCATGCCATACACATATTCATACGGAATCCCATGCGTCGTCAGCGCGCTGCCAAAATGCTGCACGCAGCCGATGGAGAACGTCTCCGTATACGGCACCGCCCAGAACACCACCGGAAGCTGCATCTGCTGTACCAGCACATACAGAAGAGAATCCGTCACCCAGGTACTTAAGATAACCGTCAGGGAATCTACCTCCTGACTTTTCAATTCCCGGCACACATCGATGGCGTCCGCCGCATCCCATATGGTCTTCGATCCAACAACCGGCTCGACCCCTTTCGCCTTCAGTGCCTCTTCTGCCGCCCGGACCAGTTCCTCCGCCCGCTGTCCGCCGCTTTCATAGTGGCTCGCCACAACCGCAAGCCCTGTCTTTGCCTTCTGACTCATGTTTTTACCTCCCCATGTTTACTGTTTCTCAAGAAATTCCACGACTGCCTTCAGATTGTCGCGGAAGGAACCGTCTTTGACAAAATTCTTCGTGAACAGCGCCGATCCCATGGTAAAGTAAGCCGGATCCATCTGCTTCACCAGAAGCATGCGCTCCTCGCTGCCGATGCTTCCCGCCAGTACCGTCGGAAGAGAGCCGGCTTTGATATAGGCAGCGGACAATACGTTGGGATCGCCTTCCACATAGCGGTAGCCAAGCAGATCCACGCCGCAGGCGCCGGCTTCCTGATATTTCTTCGTCTGCTCCAGCATGTAATCGCAGGAACCCTCCAGAATGGACGGGCTCTGAGATACCTTACCCACGAACGGATAATATTTCAGGTTCGTCGTTTTCACATAGGCGGCTACGGATTCATAGAAGATTGTACCCAGCAGACAGTCAAAACCGCACTCTACCGCCAGCTTTGCGCCTCTCATGCACTCCTCCTCGGAATACGTCACCACTTCCAAATACGTCGTCTTGCCCGCCGCCTTCATCATCCGGCAGAGCTCTTTCATCTTCTCCGGCTCCAGACCTACGTCCTTGAAGCCCCAGTGCACGACCGGAAGATCTCTGTTCCCTTCAAAGAGTTCCTTTGCGTTCTTCACCGTTACATCGTTGTGTGTCAGCATGACGATCAGTTTTTCCAGCATTTTTTACCTCCATCATCATTGATCAGATCGTTTATTTTGTTCCTCCCGGCGGACGATCCATCGCCTCAAATACCGGTTATGGTTCTCTCAACCATCTGTAAATATTATAAATATGGAAGGTAAAAAAGTCGATTCAGCCGTTTGCCCTGTACATTTCTTATTTTGTCATTAAAACCAAAGAGAAAGAGCCGGAACCATCCCTTCAGAAGGACGGTCCCGGCCCGTTTTCATGCGCTGTAAAACCGGATTCAGCCCAGCACTTCCTTATTTACCACATTTGCAGGCTTTTCGCCCTTTAATACGCCCGCGATCCCGGCCAGCGCCTCGCTGCACATACCCACTCTGGCCTTCATGGTCAGACTGGCGATATGCGGCGTCAGCGTCACATTGTCAAGCTTTAAAAGCTCCGGATGTACTTTCGGCTCTTCCTCGAAGACATCCAGTCCCGCACCCTTGATCACGCCGTCCTTCAGCGCCTGTGCCAGCGCCTGTTCATCCACGATCTTTCCTCTGGCGCAGTTTACGAAATAAGCGTCCTTTTTCATCTTCCGGAACGCCTCTTCGTTGAACAGATGATGATTCTCCGGAATGTACGGCATGTGCAGGGAAATGCAGTCGGCCTGCCGCAGAACCCCGTCAAACTCCATATAGGTCACGCCGTATTCCGCCTCCACTTCCGCAGCCGCCCGGAATTTATCATAATAGATCACATTCATCCCGAAGCCCTGCGCTTTCCGGCAGACCCTTTTTCCAATGCGTCCAAAGCCCAGAATGCCCAGCGTCGCTCCCTCCACCTGCGTATTGCAGTCGTCGAAATTAGGACTTTTCCAGACCCCTGCGCGCACTTCGCGGTCATAGCGGGCGATCCCTCTCATAACGGATACGATCAGCGTCGCCGTGTGCTCCGCCGTCGCCTCCGTCACCTGCGTCGGCGTATTTACTACCGGAAGCCCTTTCTCCGTGGCGTATTTCCAGTCGATATTGTCATAACCCACGCCGAAATTCGCGATCACCTTCAAATTCTTCGCCGCGTCGATCAGCCGTCTGTCTCCGTCGTTGTCCAGGATCAGACAGCCGTCATATACCGGGATCTGCGCAAGCAGTTCTTCATAAGTAAACGCATGCTTCTTCTCATCCGGAAGCGTAAACTCAAACTCTCCTCTGTACGGTTCCAGGCATTTCTCCGGAACCCACTCGGAAATGATGATCTTCTTCATCTGTTTCCCCCTCTTTCTCCGCCGCACAGAAACGGCGCTGTTATTGATTGACTACGTTAACCGGATGACCGGATATAAATGCTTCCAGGTTCGCCGCCGTAATATCCATGATCCTCTGTCTGGACGCCTGCGCCGCCCAGGAAATGTGCGGGGTAATCAGGCAGTTTTTCGCTTTCAGAAGCGGATTGTCGCCTTTGATCGGCTCTGTGGATACCACGTCCAGACCGGCGGCATACACTTTGCCGCAGTTCAGAGCGTCCGCCAGATCCTGCTCTACTATGAGCTGTCCGCGGCTGTTGTTGATCAGGATCACGCCGTCTTTCATCTTCGCGATATTTTCCTTATTGATCATCCCTTCTGTGGACGGGAACAGCGGGCAGTGCAGGAAGATTACATCCGACCTTGCCAGAAGCTCGTCAAGCTCCACATACTCCGCCAGCTGCTTTCCCGCTTCGCTCTGGTGCGCGTCGTAAGCCAGGACCTTCATCTCCATGGAATTCAGGATTTTCGCCGTCGCCTGCCCGATCCGGCCAAGGCCGATCACGCCCGCCGTCTTGCCGTACAGCTCGATCATCGGATAGTCCCAGTAGCACCAGTCCGCGTTGTGCTCCCACCTGCCTTCGCTGACGGTCTGTGCGTGGTGTCCATAATGGGAGCAGATCTCCAGAAGCAGTCCCACCGCATACTGTCCTACAATCTGTGTCCCGTAGGTGGGCACATTTACCACCGGAATTTCCTTTTCCTTCGCGTATTCATAATCCACTACGTTGTAACCGGTCGCCAGCACCGCGATCAGTTTTACGTTCGGACACTTGTCCAGCGTCTCTTTCGAGATCGGCGTCTTGTTTATAATCACGATCTCCGCGTCGCCGATCCGCTCCGCGATCAGCGGCGATTCCTCATAAGACGTCCGGTCATAGACCGTCACTTCTCCGAACTTCTCAAGCGGTCCCCAGCTTAAATCCCCCGGGTTCTCCGTATATCCGTCCAATATTACAATTTTCATATACATCGTTCCTTTCTTGTTATTATTTTATTTTCCTGACTATCCTGATTCTAGCAAATTTCCCATAAATACACAATCCATAATTTTGTACAGCACATTTCTTTTTTTGCTGTACATCAATTCACAAGAGACGGGATCACTGCAGAACACGCCCCGTCTCTCTGTGGTCTTCCGGATCAGTCCGGATAAAACTCATTTACATTTTCCTTATTTACCGCCACATACTCCCAGATATAATCCTCCGGGTTCTCTCCTGCCAGCACATGCAGACCGTAGTTGAAGCCTTTTTCCGCACACATGGCCGCCGTATGCTGCGCAGACATGGAGATCTTTCCCTCCTTCATCCATTCGACGACGGTATCAATGCAGTCCACGCCCGTGATATACACGCCGTCCAGCCGTCCGGCCTGCTCCAGCGCCTCCGCAGCTCCCAGCGCCATGGAATCTCCGCCGCAGATGACCGCGTCAAACTCCGGATAAGCCTGGCACCAGTCCTCCACGATGTCCATGCATTTTGCCTCGTCCCAGTCGCCGGGCTGCTCCGCCAGGAATTTCACATCCGGGCGCAGTTCCGTCAGAGTCTCTACGGCGCCATCGCGCCGGTTCTGCGCATTGCTCATCCCCTCCTGTCCAGGAATGACCAGAACCTGCGCATTCTCCGGCAAAACCCCGGCCAGATATTCCGCCTGCGCCTTTCCCGCATTGTAATCCGACGCGCCGACGTAGTACATCAGATCATCCTCCAGATCGATCGTGGCATCCAGCGTAACGACCGGAATCCCCGCCTCGATGGCTTCCCTGGCCGCCGGGATGTTTCCGGTTGCGTCAATGGGAATGATCATGATCAGGTCAACTCTCTTGTTGATAAAATCCTCCACACACTGATTCTGCTGCATGACGTCTCCGCCTCCGTCCGCCACCGCAACCGTGATATCCGCACTGGCGTACGCCTCCGCCAGCGCTTTCAGCGCTTCCCCTTCTTCATGGTTAAATTGATCGGAATTATTATCGATCACAAGCCCGATCGTATATTCTCCGGTAATCTCCACCGGCTCCCCGAGCGCGTCGCCGGATGCAGCCGGTGTCCCTGCGCTGTCTGCCACTTCTTCTTCCGCCAAAGTTTCCTCTTCCGTTCCCTGAGCGCCCTCCTGCACGGTCTGCTCCGAGGTGTCCGGCGCCTGATCCGCCTCATTCCCGCAGGCGGTCACGCCAAGCATCACCATGGCCATCCATAAAACTGCAATCTTTCTCTTCATCAAATTTTCCTCCTGTATTTTCTGTTTTATCTGCGGATCAGTCCCTGCGTTTCTTCGACTGTACGTCGATGATGACCGCAATGACGATCAAAAGACCTTTTGTAATCTGCTGGTAAGTAGAGGGCACGTTGCACAGGTTCAGGCAGTTGTTGATTACGCCGATGATCAGCGAACCAAGCACTGCTCCCCAGATCGTGCCGGTTCCTCCGCTGAAAGAGGTGCCGCCGATGATACAGGCCGTGATCGCGTCAAACTCATAACCGTCTCCGGCCGCCGGATAGCCGGAATCCAGGCGGGCGGCAAGCACGATGCCCGCCAGTCCGATCAGGGTTCCGTTGATCATAAAGGCGATCGTACGCGTACGGCGCACATCGATTCCCGCCGCCACTGCCGCGTCCTGATTCCCGCCCAGCGCATACAGATAACGTCCAAAAGGCATTTTGCTCAAGATCACCCAGGTAATCAGGACGCAGACCGCTGTTACCAGCACCGGAACCGGAAAGAACCCGAAGAGCTTTCCTGCTCCCAGAACCTTCAATGCTCCCATCCCCGGTATGATCGCCGATCCGGTATGCGCAAGCACCGCTCCCCTGGCGATCTCCATCATTCCCAGCGTCATGATAAAGGACGGGATCCGGAAATGCGCGATGATCATCCCGTTGACAAAGCCCGTCAGCGCTCCCATGGCCAGACCGCCCAGAAGAGCCGGAAGCCAGCCTGCGCCCATATTAATTAAAGTCGCCGAAACGCAGCCGCACAGGGCAACGCAGGAACCGGCGCTCAAATCCGTATCTCCCTGCACCAGAACGATCTGCTCACCGCAGCAGATGATCGTGATCACCGCAATCTGGCGGAGTACGCTTAAGATATTTCCCGATGTCAGAAATACATCCGAGACAATGGACGCAATCGCGCAGATCACCGCCAGGATGATGACAAGCCCATACCGTTTGTAAATCTCCACCGGGCTCATCTGTTTCTTTACTTCTGTACTTTTCATTTTTTTCCCTCCCCGATCGCAGCCTTCATGATCGCCTCCTGCGTCGCATCCTTTCGTTCCAGTTCGCCGGTGACCGTTCCTTCATGCATCACATAGACGCGGTCGCTCATTCCAAGGATTTCCGGCAGCTCCGAAGAAATCATGATGATCGCCACTCCCTCCGCCGCCAGTTCACACATTTGACGGTGGATCTCCGCCTTCGCTCCCACGTCGATCCCCCGGGTCGGCTCGTCCAGGATCAGGACCTTCACATCCTGCAGAAGCCATTTGGAAAGCACGACCTTCTGCTGATTGCCGCCGCTCAGCGTACTTACCGCATACTTCAGGCCGGCGGCTTTCACCGACATCTTCCGGCAGATCTCCTCCACCTCCCGCCACTCTTTTTTCTTTCTTAAAAATCCATATTTCCTGTAATGTCCAAGATGCGGCAATGACACGTTATGCAGAATGCTCTGTCCGATCACCAGACCCACATCTTTCCTGTCCTCCGGCACATAAGCAATCCCCGCATTTATCCCGTCGCGCACACATTTCAACGGTATGACCTTTCCGTCAACCCTCACTTCTCCCTCATCCAGGGGATCCAGGCCAAAGACTGCCCGACAGACCTCTGACCGGCCGGCTCCGACCAGTCCCGCAAGTCCGACGATCTCTCCTGCGTGTACGTTCAAAGAGACATCCCGAAACCGATTCCCTCCCGACAGATGCAACGCTTCCAGCACCACATCCCCGATGGATACTTCCACCTTGGGATAAATATCGTTCAGCTCACGCCCGATCATCATATGGATGATCCCGGCGGCGTCAAGTTCCGTAATCGTTTTGGTCCCGATCATCCTGCCGTCGCGCATAACTGAGACTATATCGCCGATCCGGAAGATCTCATCCATCTTGTGCGTGATATAGATCACCGCCACTCCTTCCGCCTTCATACGGGCGATCTGCTCAAACAGGACTTCCACCTCCGGGTCCGTCAGTGATGAAGTCGGCTCGTCCATAACCACGATGGAGGCATTGCGGGAAACCGCTTTCGCAATCTCGATCTGCTGCATGCCGGATACCGACAGGCTTCCTTCTTTTGCATGCGGATCATAAGGAATGTGCATGGCATAAAGAAGCTCCTGCGCATCCTGATACATTTTCTCATAATCGATCAGCATTCCCCTCCTCGGCTCCCGGCCAAGGTAGATGTTTTCCGCCACCGTAAGCTCCGGAACAACGCTCAGCTCCTGATGGATCATGGCAATCCCTGCATCCAGCGCCTGCTGCGGATTTCGGAATTCCACTGCATTTCCTTTGTAAATCAGCTCTCCCTGATCCTTTGTATAAAGCCCGTTTAAAATCTTCATCAGCGTCGATTTCCCGGCTCCGTTCTCTCCCATCATCATGTGAACCGTTCCGGGGCGGATGCACAGATCCACATCATTAAGCGCCTTCACACCCGGAAATGACTTGGATATGTGATGCATTTCCAGTATATATCCGTTTTCCATACCCGCTTCCCTTCTCTAAAAACTCAGACCCCCGGTCACGGATTTGGGCATCATAAACCGGGAAGTCTTATAGGTATCAACCACTTTACAGTTCTGAGCATTTCCCACAAGTCCCATGAGCGTCAGCCATTCCAGACTGCTGTACTGCTTCCGTCTGGTCAGAAAATCCGCCATGGCCGAAAGCGCCAGCGTATTGGCGTCGCTGCTGGTCAGCGCGGAAGTAATCACATACCATGCATTATCGGTCTCCAGCACCGGCCACTGCTCCGCGCGTCCTTTGAGCAGTTCGATCTTCAGCGTAATCTCTGCCGGCGTTTCCAGAGATGCCAGCACCTCGCCGTCACCCTGAAGCGCATGTACATCCCCCGTGATGACTTTTGCTCCGGGAACCTGTACCGGCAGATAGACAACCGCCCCTTTCCCGATCAGATTGCAGTCCATGTTGCCTCCGTAGGTTCCGGAAAGCAGCGTGCTTCGTCTCTCGCCCGGCGGAGTGACCGCAAGCACTCCCAGCATCGGCCGGATCGGGAGCCGGAACTTTCCGTCGTGCAGCAGCGCGGTCCCGTCTGCAATCGGCACTTCCATCGTCTCATTCCGGTCCAGATAGCTGCCCAGTACTCCGAATTCTTCCCGATAAACTGCCAGATGCCCATCCTTTACCTGAATATCCTCCACCGTGATCTTCAACGTATCGCCGGGCATGGCGTCTTCCACCCATACCGGCCCACAGCAGGGATTCATTTCCAGTCCCATGGCATACAGATCGCCCTTCGTGATATCCGCCGTCAGCCGGTTCCCCCAACAGTCCGGAGCGTCAAACCGGACCGTTTCGCCTGCTTTCACGTACTCTGCGGCTTCCAGCGCGTCATCATAATATGGCGTTGTCTTGTTTACCAGCTTCATCGTTATTCCTCCTTTTTTCTGCTTTTTACAATACTATATTATCTATTTTCTCGTCAAAATGCACTATTCTATATTGTCATATTCATTTCTTATATTGCATTTTGATGAATAATACCTGTTATTGTCCGCAGGCTCCACCCACCGTGGCCAGCAACGTAAAAAGGACGCTCCGCATAAAACTTCCTTGACCGGGCATTGTGTTCAGGCTATAATAAAATCGTCCGGCTGTCCCATGAAGACCAGCCCGGACTGGACCTCATTAACAACAGCCAGACAATAGCAGGAGGCATCAATATGAATGCTGCAACCAACACCAGAAAGCGAATGGACAGCCGCATCACAAGATGGACAAAAAATCCCCTTGTGACCGCTGTCATCCTGCTGAGCCTTTTTCTGTGCAGCTGCTCCGCCGACAGCAGTTACCATATGGCGCTGAACGGCGACCGTTCGCTGGAGATCAGTCTCAACGAACCGTTTACCGATCCCGGCGTTATTTTCCTTGATGAAAATGGCAACGCCGTATCCGACAAAGAGCAGGCGAAACTGAAAGAGGAACTGACCATCACCGGCCTTGATCAGTTCGACTCATCCGTGCCGGGTAAATACTCTATTACCTATCAATACGCCGACCAGACACTGGAACGGACGATCGAAGTCCTGAAACTCCAGGAAGGCAATACCCCCCCCATACATACGGACACAAACGGCTTAGAGCCTGCTGACACCGAAGATCCCGCTGCCCCGGGAGACGCCATTGACAGCAGGAATACTCCGGACGTCAAAAACACTGCGGATGCCAGAAACAGCGCAGTGAAAACGGCAGCCGGGAATAACAGTTCCGGCTCTTCCAATTCCGCTGCCACTCCGCCGGTATCCCCGACTCCGACCGGTACATCCGATCCCGGCTCCGGAAAAAAAGGCGGCAGCCATAAAAAAACCGATTCAGAAAAAGAAGTGTACATACTTCCGTCCAATGTTGCTTTTCAAAACCGATCTGTGACCTATGACGGAAAAACACACAGCATCACTGCAGTCAACCTTCCCGATGGAATCACTGCAGTCTACCGCGGCAACACCGGCACGAATGCAGGACAGTACAACGCATCCGTCACTTATAGATTAAGCAGCCGTTTACAGGAAAAATATTCATCGGTAGAGCCGTCCGGCATGACGGCGGCCCTGACCATCCGCCGGGCAGCGCCCACATACACGGTTCCGACCGGCTTAACCGCCAGAACGGGACAGACGCTGGCGGACATACAGCTGCCGAAGGGATTTTCTTTCGAAAAATCCCCTGAGACTCCCGTAGGCACAGCCGGCGCTCATGTATTCAAAGCAACCTACACGCCGGATGACACCAGAAATTATGAAACTGTCACCGGGATCAACATTACTATAAATGTTACCAGTAAAAATCCGGAATCTCAAAAGCCGGTATACAGGCTTCCTGACACAGTTACTTTCAGCAACCGCACGGAAACCTATACCGGAAACGCTTATACGGTCACTGCCGAACATGTGCCGGAAGGCGTCCTTGTATCCTACAGCAATGCAGAAAGAATCGACGCAGGTACCCAGACTGCCACTGTTGTATTCTCGCTCAGCGATGCACTTGCGCAGAACTATTCCGGCGTGGAGCCGGAGTCCATGACGGCCGTATTGACCGTCCATCCGGCAACGCCGGACTATACGGTTCCAACCGGGTTAACCGCTTCAGAAGGCCAGACTCTGCGCGACGTCAACAGCCAGCTCAGTACCGGTTTCTCCTTCGAGGACCCGCTTACGACCTCCATCGGAACTCCCGGCGACCATGAATTCACACTGACTTATGTACCCGGTTCCAACAATTATAAAACCGTAAAGGGAATCAAGGTTACGATCCATGTGACAAAAAGACCCGATCCGGCAAAGCCAAAATACACCATTCCGGCAGATGTCGTATTTAACAACCGCACAGAAACCTATACCGGAAACGTTTATACGGTCACCGCCGAGCATGTGCCTCCGGAACTGACGGTCCTGTACACAAACAACACCCGGACAGACGCCGGATCCCAGACCGCAACCGCAGAATTCAGGCTGAGCGACAGAGGACTGGAACGCTATTCCGGCATCGAAGGACCCAGCACCCGGACTGCCACCCTCACGATCCATCCGGCAGATCCGGTCTATACCGTTCCGACCGGATTAACCGCCGGCACAGGACAGACGCTGGCCGACGTCGCAGGACAGCTTCCCTCCGGCTTCCGCTTTGAAGCGGCTCTGGACACACCGGTGGGAGATTTGGGAGACCACGAATTCACCGTAACCTATGATCCTGGCTCAGGCAACTACAAGACGGTATCCGGCATCAAAGTTACGATCCATGTGGCTGGTGTCCTTGTTCTTCCATCCAATGTCACGTTCCCTGGTGTTTTAGAAACTTATGATCCGTCAAAGGTTTATACGGCCGAAGTTACAAATCTGCCCGACCACATGGTAGAAGCCGTTTATACGAACCATACCAGAAGCCGGGCGGGAAAGCAGACGGCCCGGGTAGAATTCCGCATTAAGCCCGAGTGGAAAGACAGATACGGCGCTGTAAGCCCGGCATTCATGGAAACCACCATCAATATTCTTAAGGCCCTGCCGTCGTATACGAAACCTGTCGGGTTGACCGCTTTCGAAGGACAGACGCTGGCAGACATCGCGCCGCAGCTGGGGAAGGGATTTGCTTTCGAGGATCCTCCCGATACGTCCGTCGGCCGTGAAGACGACAACAACAATTTTACGGTAAGCTACACGCCTGACGATACGGAAAACTATCAGATCGTGAAGGGGATCCTGGTCACGATCAAGGTCAGCTTCGATACCGGCCCTCTCGATAAAACCGAGCTGAATCGGGTGACTGCACTGGCAGAGGAAGCCCTGAAAAATCCTTCAAAATATACGGCAGAAAATTTCGAGGCCTTCCGTTCCGCTTATCACACGGCATCAGGCATATCGGAAAGCAGGCAGCAGACCATTAACGAAAAAGCGGACGCCATCAAAGCAGCGCTTGCCCTTCTGGAGAGAGAGACTCCGGACCCGGGCGATGTGATCGACAAAAGTGATCTGGACCAGGCAGTTCAAGTTGCAGACGCTCTTAGAGAATCTGACTGGACCTCTGAGAGCTACACCGATTTCCGCACTGCTTATGAAAAAGCAAAACAGATGCCGGAAGATACACAGGAGGAAGTTGACCAGAAAACCGCCGCCATCAACGCAGCACTTGCTCTGCTGGTAGTCGACCCCGACGCACCACCTGTAGCGCCTCCTAATAGAGATGAACTATATGAAGCAATCAGTTCTACTGACGATATTGATCCAGACGACTATACTTCAGAGAGTTATACGAAGTTTGAAAACGCATTTTTGGAAGCATACTATATGCCGGAATACACGCAGGAAGAAGTCGACCAGAAGACCGCCGCCATCAGAGCAGCGATTGCTCTTTTAGTACCGGTGAACTCCGCACCCTGACAGCCGTTACGGATCTGTGAGATCCATCAAACGACAATCCATTTAATGAAAAGGAAGCTGCAAAACACTCCTTCCTGTATGCGCAGCAACACTGTGCAAATTGTATCGGATAAAAAAGCCGGCCCAGCCTGTCCCATTCGAACTTTTCAAGTCCGAATGGGACAGGCTGGGCCGGTTCTTTTGTCCGATACATTCCATATGAATGACTCGCCAATGCCCTGCTCGACCAAGGCATACCGGTCCTTATGACGAATATCCCCTTATTCTGAACCGGCTGGCTAAGATGTTTGCCGAGAATCTGGCAACTTTCATTTCCAACTTTAACGATTACAGCCTTTTGATTCTGGATGATTTGTACAAAGCTGTTTTAATCCGTGTTGACATTTACAAGCGTCATAACATCATCGTCAACTGTAAGCCTGGTCCGTTACGTTGTAATTCTCGTGAATCATCTTAAAGCACTCTTCCCCGTATACGGCATGGGGATGCCCTCCGGGCATTTTAGACAATCTTATCATAATCAATCTGCAAGCCGGCATTTTTCATTTCTCTGGCCAGATGCATTTTCCACGCGGCATTGTTATCCATATCTATGTACACGATTCCTGAAATGTCGCCCGGTAGTTCTACCCCCTTTTTTACCAGTGCACAGACAGCATTTCTGCCTAGTTTGCCAATCAGGTAACCATGTTCAAAAACGACATTTTGTCTGGCACGACATTTTTCTTCTTTTGTATTTTTATCGCGCCCCAAATCGCAGGGAGTATACAGCACAACAGCAAAAGAAACATCTGAATATTCTTCGATTTTTTCCATAATCATTCTTCCGCCGTTTGGCTGCTCATGCAAAATGACTGCTTCATAACCCAGCTTTTCAACAAAACGCGCAGCCTGCTCTTTTGCCAGATCATCATGTCCATGCACAATAAAAACGCTCCCGTATTTTTTATATTCGGTCACGTCACCCGTATATGGCGATCTGTTAATAAAAACTGCATTTGAATTTTTAGAATTTATATTCAGTTCCATGAACGATCCTTTCATTTGTTCAAAAAATACGTTGTTTCATTTTTAGAATTTATATTTAATTCTGTCCTGCTGGACTTTCCTGTCAATACCCCGAAAAAATTACTCATAGCCATAGGGCCATACTTTTTTATGATATTTGTTACATCTTCTTTTATACTGATTAGAAATGAGGACGATAATTTCCGATTTATTTCCATCAATTCTTCATTCTGTTTCTGTAATTCGGATATTCTCTGATCGCTTGCCGCAGCCCGGTAGAGGTAAAGCGTTTCAATCGTTTCCCGCGGGTAATTGTCATCCCGTAAAATCAATTTGAATATCGCATCCAGTAAATCAATACATTCCGGATAGTTTCCTGTCCACATGCATGTATTGGCAGCATTCCATATGGCGAATACATAAAGGTATAAATCATTCAGATATTGAACATCCTTCATTGCCCTGAAATAATTATCAATTGCCAGTTCTCGATTATTCGACAACCAATACATATTCGCCAGGAAATTATGAGCATGATATTTCAGATACGGATTACAGAACTCCGGCTCTTCTGCAAGTTTACAGGCGCGCCGTGCTGTAAGCAGAGCACTATCGATATTATTGTTTATTAAAGCGATGCCTCCGCAATTAATCGTAGCATTAACCAGTTCTTCTTTGCAGTCCAAAATGGTTGACCAATAATATGTTTTAACAAACCCTTTTACAGCCTTTTCAAATCTCCTTCCCTGAAACGCTTTGACACTATCCTGAAATATCTCAGCAACTTTTTCCGGAGAAGAAACCTCGATCTGATTTTTCAATATCAAACATTGTAATGCTTCATAAAGATCATATTCTGTAATATTTCCCAAAAAGTTTTCGATTCCGATATAGATACGGAATTGGTCAGGGGAAAGCTCATTGGAGTCTCTGAATTTAACGGACGGCATATAAATACTCTGTTGTTCCAGTTTCTGTCTTAAAAATGCGGCATTTTCAATGAACAGTTTCCCTTCCTCCGGTGCGTCTGCACCGAACAAAATATCAAACAGATCACGAGTATCTGCCGGAGTATACTTTTTTATTACATTCGAACCACATTCTATTTGAATTAAATCACCACTGTCTATATCCCACATATTATCCTTTCCCGCCGACTGCATCATATTGTTGTCACAGCGTAAAAACTTTTGACAATTTTTACATATGACAACAAAAAAATCAATGCAAATTACATATTTTGCCCTTTTTTGTACTTCGTTTGCGGTATAAAAGGTTCTGCTGAAAAGCGAGAACAGACTGGGCCGAGTTTTATTTTCCCATTGATAACGGTCCGGACCGCAATCTTATTTTTCCATACTGTCAGGTGCAAGCAGAAAATCATATATGTTCAACGTCAGGATCCCGTATTCATCATAGTGGGCAGGAACCAGGTCCTTTGTTATAATGATCTTTTTAAACGAATCGTCGATTTTCCTGAACGGTCGGATCTCCTGGTTTCTTTTTTCTTCATCCGGGAGCGCATAGACCGACTGGATATAATACCTTAGAGAACCCCTATTGCATACAAAATCCACTTCCAGCTGTTTACGGATCCCTTTTCCGTTTTTGTCTTTTTCCATGATCGGCACAACGCCCACGTCAACCCGATACCCCCGCATGCGAAGTTCATTGTAGATCACATTTTCCATCGAATGCGTCTGCTCGAACTGACGGAAATTAATCCGCGCATTTCGAAGACCCGGATCTGAAAAATAATATTTTTTTGGCGTTTCAATATATGCCTTTCCTTTAATATCATATCTTTGCGCGGATTCAATCAAAAATGAATCTTCAAGATAATCGAGATATTTTCGGATCGTGTTGGAAGTAATTCTGGATTTTTTCACACTCCTAAACGTGTTTTTGAGTTTTTCCGGATTTGTGAGAGAACCAATGGCTGAGGAAAGAATATTCAGCAGATCTTCCAGCTCACCCTGATTTCTGATTCTGTTTCTTTTTTGTATATCCCGGATGTATATTTCACTGAACAGCTTCTCCAGTGCAGCAGCTTTATCTGCAGCGTCGTCCAGAAAGACAACAGGCGGAATTCCACCGTAGAGCATATATTCTGCCAATCCTTCATACCTGTCTCCTGGATAAGCAGACATGAACTCTGAAAAGCTCAGCGGATACATATGGATTTCATCACCGCGCCCTGCGAACTCGGTAATAATATCTCGGGATAAAAATTTCGCATTGCTCCCGGTCACATAGACATCCATATAATCCTTTCGAAGATACCCATTCAGTACAGACTCAAAACAGTCCATCATCTGAACTTCATCCAGCAGAAGATAATACATTCCTTTATCCGTAATCTCTGAACGAATATATTCCATAAATTTTTCAGGATCAACGCCTCTTTTTTCTTTTTGAATTTTGATAAGACTCTCTCCGATCAGATAAAGATCATCTGCAGAATCAAAAGCAAAACGAATGATATGATCTTCCTCCACCCCGCTTTCCAGAAGATACTGATAAAAAATCGTATTCAGCAAATAGGACTTCCCGCATCTGCGAATTCCGGTTATGACCTTTATAAGTCCGTTCTCTTTTCTTTTGATCAGTTTATGGAGATAAAAGTCCCTCTGAATTTCCATATGGCTCCTCCTTCAGGAAAGATTTTTGTAATTTTTCACATTTTTCTGTTCTATTATACCACAGGTTCCATATAATATCAATCCAACCTGATATTCAAAAAAATTTCTGTTGCTTCATCATCACATTTCTTGAGGTGGGTGGTCTACACCCCGTGAACAGGAAGATTTGAAAAATTCATTGAATCAGACTTTGTGATGTGCTATGATGTGGAAAAGAGAAAATCAGAGTTATGGCCCTATATTCAGGAGGTATTTATATATGGAATATACTGTCAATTTTAATTGGGACAATGAAGCCTGTGTCTGGATTGCCACAAGTACCGACATTCCGGGACTTGTACTTGAGTCCGGTTCTTTTGACGCCCTGCTGGAACGCACGCGCATTGCCATACCAGAACTTCTTGCACTTAATACTTCTTCAAAGCCGCTTTCCATTTCATTTGTATCAGAACGCCATGAAAGGATGACTGTATAATGGCTGAATATGAAAAGAAAGTGCGTGAAATTCTTTTAAAAAATAATTGTATTTTCAAACGACACGGCAAGGGAGATCATGATATTTGGTTCAGCCCGATTACAAACCGACATGTCACAGTTGATACTAAAATCAAATCACGACATACCGCAAATGCAATCCTTAAGCAAAGCGGCATTGATTTTAAATTCTAATAAGCAATTACGCCGGCCAAAACGAAAAAATAAAGGTTTGGGCAAACAGCCATTTTGCAAATGCGGTTGCGGTAATGGAATTATTTTAAAGGCTGAACGCGGAGAGAATGAAGTGTCGTTGCAGATGGTCAGTGATAATTTCTATTTTATGCAAAAAAGGGGAATATGTCTTTTAAAGAAAAACTGAAACGTATCTGGTATATTATTTCCAATAAAGAATATTGTTATTTCGATATTCTTATCAAAGAGACTTGAGAGTAAAAAGTTTATATGCTTAAGAAGCCAGTAAATCCTCACAGATTTC
>CAJTXP010000043.1 GCA_910583615.1 uncultured Lachnospiraceae bacterium
GCTCCAGTTGGTGACATTATGCGGTAGCTCGCTGATGCTCGCGCAGGTCATCAACTTCCGCTTCGCTCCAGTTGGTGACATTATGCGGTAGCTCGCTGATGCTCGCGCAGGTCATCAACCTCTGCTTCGCTCCAGTTGGTGACATTATATCACATGGTTTTTATCTTTGAGCGGCGACTGCCTGAATCGTTCATTTTACTGCCTGAACAGACACCTGTTCCAGAATGCGGTTTTTCATCTTTCTTGAAAATACACAGCGTTCTTTGTTTTTCAGAAGAAGCTCCTTCTTTTTCAGATCGACTTCTGCAATCTGATGCACATTCACCAGGCACGATCTGTGAACCCGCAGAAAATCCCGGCCAAGCTGCTGCTCCAGCTCCTGCATACTGCCGAGAAAGTCCAGCCTTTCCCGCTCGGCATGCAGCTCGATCCGGTGCGTGCGTCCGGAAGTCTCAAAATACAGAATCTCATCCACCGGAATATGCCGTACCACATCCAGCACCTTCACCGTAAAATATTCCTGTTCATGCCCTCTTTCCCCGCACATCCGTTCTGTGACTGCACGCAGGCATCCGGCTATCCCTGCGAACATCTGCGTCCGATCTTCCTTGCAGATATAGTCCAGCGCCTCCAGATGATACCGGAATGTCTCAAATGCCAGATCCCGAAACGCCGTCACATATATCAAGAACCCCCTGGCATCCCGCTTCCGGATCTCCTTCCCCAGTTCAAAGCCATCCATGGAAGCCCCCTTCAGCTCCACATCCAGAAAGTAGATCCCTCTGCCTCCGCCTCCGGACAATTTCTGCAGAACCTCCTCCGGGCGCCCGGTGCAGCATACAATCTCCATATCATATCCTTCCATCAGAATCTGCTTTTCCAGATATTCCCGCTCTGCCGCCCGGATTGGTTCTTCATCCTCACAGATAAAAACGGAAAGCAACATCATCACCTCATATTTCATGTCCCGCAGGCGCCGGAAAGCGCCTGACGTTTACATCTCCTGAATCTTTAATTCCTGTATGAAATATCCATCCTCCACTGCCGTGGCAGACAGTACGAAATCATACTTTTCCAGCACATGGCGATAACTGGACAGTCCGATGCCGCGTCCGGTCCCTTTGGTGGAATAGCCTTCCATCCCCAGACGTCCAAGGTCCACCATGCCATACAGAGTATTTTTAACCCGGAAAGTCGTACAGTACTCCTGGCTGCTGATCATCACATGAATGTACCCGTCTTTCCTGCCGCATACTTCTTCCACCGCATTGTCCAGAAGGATCCCCAGACACCGGCACAGGTCCACGCTTCGGATTCGTGTACAATCCAGGGGACGGAGCACTTCCAGCTCGCAGGAAATCTTTTCTCTCTGCATCCGCGCCAGCTTTTCCAGAAGAAGCCCTTTTACTTCCGTCATATGGACATTGGCCAGCTGGTTCAAAAGCCGGATCTGGCTGCCGGTCTGCCGGTCAAAATCCTCCGTCACATCCCTGATAAACGCCTGCACCGCTGTGAGGTCGCCCTCTTTTGCCTGCAGATACACCCCCGCCATCATATTGTTAAGATCATGGCGGAACCGCCGCACCTCCGCCTGGATCTGCTCCATTTTTTCTATATACGCACTCTGCTGCTGGAGACCGACCTGCTGCTGGAGGATGCGTTCCTTCTGCTGCTCTTCTCTTCCCACATGGACCAGGATCAGATGGATCACCAGCAGGAAGCTCAGAGAGATCAGCGGATTCTCGCCGCTCTTTCCCTCGCACAGAGATACAAGCCGAAGAAGCATCCGGGAAAGAACCGGGTACAGGCCGATGAGAAGCAGGACGCTTTTCTTCTGGTCCTCCCTCTCCACCCACTGCCGATAGCTTCTGCCTGCCCGCCGTACAAAAAACAGGCACAGAAAACGGCACGACGGCACCAGTACCAGAAGCCAGAACAGATACTCTCTCTGCTCTTTCCATACCGACAGGTCAAAAACTCTCCCCTGAACCAGGGTATTTGCCAAAAGCTCCCCATAGGAAACGAGAATCGCCCCCAGAAAAACCGTGGTCCAACAGGTCCTGTAAGGAACACCATACAACAGGCGCACAAAAAGTACCCATCCGACAAGAACAAAATATTCCCACAGAATCTGTCCCGCATTCAGCGGAAGTTCCCAGAATCCGATTCGATAGCAGACGGCTCCCGTCACCGACAGGAGCAGGCACCAGAACAGTCCCTGCATCATATGCACTGCCCGATACCGAACGTCTGTTCTCGGTATCCGTCCGAGAAGGATCCGGACCGTACCGAGTATAAATAAAATCTCAAAGCCAATGCTGCACAGATTGATGCAGACAATCTCTCCAAAGGTCATGCACAGGCCTCCCGCACCTCATTTGCAACAGCTGCCTGCCGGTTCGTCAGCCAGGTCAGCACAGAAAACGATGCAGCACTTCCATAAGCAGATCTACATCCAGCGGCTTTGCAACATGCGCATTCATGCCGCTTTTCAGAGCCGCTTCCTTGTCGTCCTCCATGGCATTCGCCGTCATGGCGATGATGGGCAGCGTCTTCAGATCCTTCCGGCTCATGGCCCGGATCTCCTTTGTAGCCTCGTATCCGTTCATGACCGGCATCTGCACATCCATGAGCACCGCGTCATAATAGCCCTCCTCTGAGCGTCCGACCATGGAAACCGCATCCGTTCCATCCGGCGCGCATTCGATCACGAAACCGGCTTCCTCCAGAATGACGCTGGCAATTTCCCGGTTCAGTTCATTGTCCTCCACCAGAAGAATCCTCTTTCCTCCAAAATCAGCCTGTGTCCAGGAAGCTTTTCCGTCTGCAGACTTTGCATCTCCGATCTGATTCGCCGCCAGCAGCGCCGCTTTCAGGTCAGACATGAACAACGGTTTGGCACAGAATGCGGTGACGCCTGCCTCCCTGGCCTCATCTTCAATATCCGCCCAGTCGTAGGCGGTGAGGATGATAATGGGCGCGTCCTGCCCCACGGCGCTGCGGATCTTCCTTGCCGTCTCAATCCCGCTCATCTCCGGCATCTGCCAGTCAATGATGTATGTGTGATAAGGATCTCCCTCCTCGCAGGCCGATCTGGCGCGATATGCCGCTTCCCGTCCCGAAGTCGTCCACTCCGAACGCATGCCGATGCTCTTCAGCATCCTGCTTACACTGTCGCAGACATTCAGATCGTCGTCCACCACCAGAGAACGCAGGCCCTCCAGTTCCCGGATCTGCTCCGCGTTCTTTTCCAGGTCCTGAAGCTGCAGGGAAAGCTTCACCGTGAAAGTGCTTCCTTTTCCGACCTCGCTTTCCACCGTAATCTCTCCGCCCATCATATCCACGATGTTTTTCGTAATCGCCATGCCCAGCCCGGTGCCCTGAATACCGCTTCTGGTGGCGGTGGATTCCCGTTCAAACGGCTCAAATATATGCTCCACAAATTCCTGCGACATACCGATTCCATTGTCCCGAATGGCAAATACATAATCGCCCCATCCATGCTTAAAAGTGGTATGCTGCGTGATGCGGAAGGACACCGTCCCGCCCGCCGGCGTGTATTTGACGGCATTTCCCATCAAATTGATAAAGATCTGGTTCAGCTTCAGTGGATCCGCAATCACGTCTTCATTGACCACCTCGAAGGTATCGATGAACATCTCCAGCTGCTTGGACTTCACCTGGGGCTGGATGATATTGACCAGATTATGCATCAGCTCCGGAATATTGCATTCCTGATTGTGGATCTGCAGCTTTCCGCTCTCGATCCTGCTCATGTCCAGAATATCATTGATCAGTCCCAGCAGATGATTGCTGGAAGAAAGGATTTTATGCAGGCAGTCCCGCACCTGATCTGTCCGATCCATATGGCTGGCGGCGATGGTGGCAAAGCCGATGATGGCGTTCATGGGCGTACGTATGTCGTGGCTCATATTGGACAGGAACGTGGTCTTTGCCTGATTGGCATGCTGTGCCTGCATCAGAGCATCCTGCAGCGCCTGTGTCTGCTCCCGCTGCTTCCTGACCTGCTCCGTAATGTCTTTTGATACTACCATGGCGATCAGATCGCCCGTGTCCCCGTCCGTGGTCATGATGAAGGACTGGCGGACGCACATGGGCTCTCCATGGCCCGTCTCGCCCCAGTAATCCACATCCACCTCCATATTGCCCTGTTCGAACTGGTCCTTCAGGTAATCCACATTGATAAACGCATCATAGATCTCCCGCGATTCCGCCAGGACAAACCGCTTCCATCGTTCAAAGCATTCAGACGCCCGGCAGGGAGCCGACAGTCCCACCTCTTTCAGCAGGGAGATCTCCTGTCCGTCCTTCGTCCGGGTGATATCCTGCTCGATCCGGTCCTCTGTCAGATTACATTCAAAAGCACTGAAGGAACCGGACATGATGGCAATCCGGTACTGTCGTTCCTTTCTGTTCAGCACCGCCCGCTCCCGCTGCTCCTTCTGTTCCTTCAGTTTCAGCTCGGTGACATTCTGGCGCACGTACAGGACTCTGACCGGCTTTCCTTCTTTTCGCTCCAGGCATATGGCGATCAGGTGCTCCCAGTCCTCCTTCCCCTGACGGGATACATGGCATTCATGGACGGCGGAATCCTCATTTCTGAGATTCTCTCTAATCGTATCGAGCCGGCAAAAATGCAGAAATGCTTCTTTCTCCTCCTCCCCAACAACATCCTCGGCCTGAATTTTCATCATTTCACTGTAAGCGCCTTCCATGGGAATGCTTGTGTTCAGCGGTCCGATTCCCGCTATGTAGGAATAATGATCCTTTTCCAGATCTGCCATCAGATAGCGGGAGGAAAAGATAATATTCATGCCGCGAAGCACATCGTTGATTATCTTATTTTCTTCTTCCAGCTTCTTTCTCTGTCTTCCTGCACGGACCGCAAGAAAAGCAAGGTTTATCACAAACAGAACAAGCAGACTGATTTCCAGTCTCACTCCTGCCATATTTGCCCTGTTTACCATTGCCTGTGTAATATTCTTCGGAAATGTCTGTACGAGAACAAAATCATATCCGGACAGATGTGTGACGCAGAGATTGTCCGTTTCACTGTCTTTGCTGCACAAAAGCGCCCCCTCGCTTCCATCTGCGAACATGATCCTGGCCCTGTCGGCAGTCCGGGCATCAATGATCTCTGATCCGACCAGGGACGACAGCAGATCATCCCCATAGTTTCCGCCGCCCGAACTGGCAATCACTTTTCCTTCCCGCGTGCACAGAAACACGTCTGCAGCTTCTCCGAAGTAGCTGGCCGCAAGTGTATCCCGCAGATAGTCCTCCGCAAAATAAAGCCCCAGAAACATTCCGCTTATCTCTTTCCCATGATATATGGGGGCATAAAAAACCATCATGGGTTTCCCGGTGATCCTGGACTCCTCCACAGTTTCAAGGCCGCTCTCTCCCCTCATTCCCCTGGCAAAATAATCCCGGTCTGAACTGTCGTTTGTTTCTCCGCTGGAAGCGAGATTTACACCATCTGCATTTGTGAAACGAATGGCATCAAATATCGTATTCTCTTCCAGATCCTTCAGTACCCGGACGTTGACTTCCGGATTGCTTTCCTCTGTACTGACCAGATAGGCGCTGTTCTGGATACGTTGCAGCGCGTGATCCAGTTCACTCTCAATACGGCCTGCCGTCTGTCTGGCACAGTCCTCCGCATAGATCCGGTTCTGTTCCTGAATACGCGCTCTGTTCTGTATCGTATAGATGTAAAACAGGACGAATACAACGGCCACTAACACAAGTGCGTAGACTGCAGGCTTCCATGTTTTTTTCTGTAATTTCATTTGATCCGGCGCTGTCTGCATGGTCCATTCCCGGACACAACGCAAGGCGCGCCATCCCCCCCTTTCCCTAAAAGCGCTGTTGCTGTTCACAGGGTGGGTAGGTTCTTCGTCCCAGCCCCCTTCCCATACAGGCTTCTGACAGTTATTTCCGCTTCTTCTGCATGGACAAAAGCCTGTCCAGATAGACTGATTTAAACTGTTTACTGGCAAGCGCCTGCTTCAGAGGCGGCAGCTTCAGAATCGTCCCGAACACCGCGGCCATGGCTCTGTGGTTGGCGAACGCCTGATTGTCAAAGACCAGGTTCTGCAGCGTCCCCTTCTCGATGGCCTGGAGCACGAACCGGTGCGTGCTGTTGACCGGCGTGATCACCTGAACCGGGCGGCGTTTCAGTTCGATGGCCTTCGTGGGGCAGTTTCTCGCGCAGACGCCGCAGCCCAGGCAGATCTCCCGGTCGATCTCCGGATGTTTCTTCGTCTTCGTACCGTCGGGCTGCTCCTTCGCCTCCTCCATGGCAATGGCCAGGATCGGACAGACTTTCGCACATTTCCCGCAGCCGATACAGGTTTCCAGAGACACCTCCGGAATATAATTCGTCGTCGCCACCGGCTGCATGGGGCTGAACCTTCTGGCCGCCTGCAGCGCCTCGCAGCAGCACCCGCAGCAGTTGCAGATGAAGGCCGGGTGCTCCCGTACATTTTCTCCAATCTGTACCAGATTGCTTTCGTAAGAGCGCTCCAGCACATCCTTCGCCTCTTCTTTGGAGATCAGCCTTGCATACTCTCCATGCTCCGACAGGGAACGCGCCACATTGTCAAAGGTGAGACACACATCCCAGGGAGCGTCAATCTCACAGGGATGCCCCGCATGGTATGCCTTATGGCGGCAGTAACAGGTCCCAAGGCCGATGTAACCGGCCTCCTCCACAATATGCGTGGCCCGTTCATAGTCCAGGATATGGTTCGTCTTGTCATTGGTCAGCACCGGCTCCTGCACAAAGACCCTTCCGAGCCTGGTCTCCGTGGCAAAGAAAAGATCTTTGACAAAATCCTCCTCTACATTCATGTACTGCCAGTAGAGCTCGCTTAAATATTTCTGATCGATGTCCCCCCGCGTCCTCATAAGGGCAAATTCAATAAATCCTGCCATGGGCGGCGGCATGACGAACTGTCTCTGCCCTTTGTATTCCGAATCTACCAGAAGGGCTTTTTCGCACAGATGATCCAGAAGCTTCTCCGCCTTCGCCTCCGTGGTCCCCCAGATCTTCGCCGCCTTCTTCAGCGTAAACGGGCGTACCGGAAGCAGCGCCACCCATTTAGCTTCTTTCTCTGTATAAAGTACCTGCAGGATTTTATATAACGTATCGGAAGGCGGCGCCCCCTGCGTGAACCAGTTGATCCGCTCCTCCAGATTCTGATAGGCGTCTCTCGTTGTCAGATGTCCCATGCTGTCATTCTCCTTTCTACTTTCCCTTTTATCTTATCATAAAAAAGCTCTGAAATCACTCCATGATCAGTTTATTAAAGTCCCTGTACAGCTTATTCGTTGAACTTGCTCCTGACGCACCGTATCTCTCAGCGGTGATCCTGCCTGACAACCGATGTAATGGCTCAAGTGCCTCCAGAAATCTGTCTAAAGTAAAATTTTTCTCTGCGTACAAAACAGCATATACATCCGCAAACAGCTTCATCAGCGCATTGTATCCTGTCGTTTTTAATAATACGCTCTGATACCTGGATTCCCAGTCTTCTTCCAGTATTTCATGCACCGCGCAAAAATAATTCAACAGTATTCTGTACAGCAGCTCTTCTCTGTCTGTAACATAAAACTGCCAGAAAATAAACTTTCTATTATCATATCTGTTTTTCCTGAAAACATTCCGGACATCAAAATCGTCTTCCATATGGTATTTTTCTTTGTATTTTTTCAGCTCATCTCTCAATTCGTACCTGTCATTTTCATCATATATAAATTTCACGATCGGATCGGCAAATGCTTTCTGCGATATAATGCCTCTGACTGACAGTGCATCTTTTTTGCCGCTCATTTTAATGCGTTCATGCCATGGCGACTTTTCATCTATGGCAAAAGCAAGGGTAAGTTCCCTGACCATCTTTTCCGGAGTTTTCACCGTGCTGTACGACTCCAGATCGTATTTGAAGGAAGGGTTTACTTTCTTTTGTTCGGAATTGATGGTTTTAAACAAAACTGCCTGTTTCTCATCATCCAAATCTATAAATATTGTAACTATGACTTCAAAAAACACCTTATTATTCTCAAACCCGGACAGTCTGTGCTGCCCGTCAATAATCGAAAAAACTTTATCATTTTTTTCGATCACTATATAATCCTCTCCCTCTTCAATTATGTGTTCCGAAGCCAGATTAAGAATAATCGAATTGGGAAACGAAGCATCTGAAGTCGCTATATATTTTTTTATATTTTTGACTCTTTCCGGATCAAGTTCTCTTTGAATTCCTATGTAATCTTCATTTTTATATAATTTTCTGATATCCGCCCTGGCCAGTTCACATAATACGTTTCCAGCAATCTTCGTTATATACATAAATCCAATCGGCTGACTGACCTTAAGAACTTTCAATGTTATACCGGACATCCACGCACCTCCTCTACACCTGAAAATGATCGCCGTCCAGATCAAATGACGCTTTTTCCCCGCTCCTGGAAATAATGTCTTTTGCTCTTTCCAGCTGGCTTTTTTCAATTCGTTTATCTATTTCAACGTTTTCCAGTTGTACAAAAACCGTAAGTATGATACACAGAATGCTCGTAACAGCTGCACAGATTTCATAGACGATAACTGAAATACCAAAATTATTTCTTTGCAGTTCATACGTGGAAATTGCAAATGCAACAGCACTTATAACCAGCCCCAGCGTCTTTATGTATCCGGATATCATATTATATTTTTCATTTATCTTATAGTAGCTGGAGATGCTTGCTATGTAACATGCATTATTGGCTGTTAAAATATTGATGCCGTTCATCACCACAATTTTATCATTGCTCACTCCATTGCTTAATAACACAATAATGACAATATTTATTATTGGAATTATATAAGACAAAATCATGCTCGAAAGCACTTTTGTAAGGAAAAACTTCAGTTTCATATATATTGTCTTCACCTCCCCGCAATACGGTATCTGTCATAAACAGCATTAAATTCCTGAACTCATAAAACTTCGGCCCATATGCCATTTATTCCTGCAATTTTCAGATACAAATATATAATACCATAATTTATTCTCTCTTTCTACAAATATCGACGCGCAAATAGTTTCACTGATACCTCTTTGGTTACTTTTATATTGAAATTTTTTCTCAAGTCAGTATAATAAAGACATTGATATTAAACACAAAGGAGACAAAGATACTATGGCAGGAATATTATATGGCGCAGGTGTAGGCCCCGGAGACCCGGAGCTCATGACTCTGAAAGCCGTACGTCTGATCAGAGAGAACGAAATCATCGCACTTCCCGGACCTGTGGCAAAGGAAACCGTTGCCTACCAGATTGCCGTACAGGCAGTTCCGGAGCTGGCAGACAAGACTCTGATTCCCGTCGAAATGCCCATGACCCACGATCAGGAACGGATGAACCAGGAGCATGACAAGGCTGCTGACCTCCTGGAAAAATATCTGAAAAAGGGACAGAACGTTATCTTTCTGACTCTTGGCGATCCAACTATCTACTCTACTTATCTGTATGTACAGAAAAGAATCGCAGCCCGCGGCTACGAGACACGCCTTGTCAGCGGCATCACTTCCTTCTGCGCAGCTGCCGCCCGAACCGGCACCCCGCTGGCAGAATGGAATGAACAGCTTCACATCCTTCCTGCCGTTCACCGTCTTGACAGCAGGCTGGAGCAGCCGGGAAACTATGTACTGATGAAATCCGGCAAAAAGATGAATCAGGTCAAGGAAATTCTTGCCGCAAGCGGCAGAAACGTCGTCATGGTGGAAAACTGCGGAATGGAAAATGAACATATCTATCGAAGCGTAGATGAAATTCCGGATGATGCCGGATACTATTCTCTGATTATCGCAAAGGAAATCTGTACTGCCCATGATTGAACTGAAAGACCTGACAAAAACTTTTGATGCCTTTACCGCCGTAGATTCACTGAACCTCCGGATTGAATCCGGAGAGTTTTTCGGACTCCTGGGGCCAAACGGCGCAGGGAAAACCACGACCATCGGCATGCTCTCCACCCTGCTTCTGCCCACCCGCGGAGAGATCCGCATCGACGGAGAGATTCTCACGCGAAAGAGAAAGGACATCAAACGGAAAGTCAGTGTAATCACACAGGAATATTCCATGCGGCAGGACATGGATATGGATGAGATCATGGAATATCAGGGACGTCTGTATTTTATCCCTGTAAAGCAGATCCGCACCCGCACAGAAGAACTTTTCCGCTTTGCCGGATTGACGGAACACCGCTGGAAGACCATTCGAAAACTTTCCGGCGGCATGAAACGAAAACTGATGGTCTGCCGGGCGCTTTTGACAGAACCGGAGATCCTTCTGCTGGATGAACCGACGGCAGGCATGGATGCCATATCCAGACGACAGATGTGGAACCTGCTGCGCCAGCTGAACGAACAGGGGCTTACCATTCTTCTGACCACTCATTATATAGAAGAAGCGCAGGCTCTCTGTCACCGGGTAGCGCTTATGAACGGCGGAAAGCTCAATGATGTGGATACCCCGGCTCACCTCATCGACAAGCTCGGTGCATATGCCGTTGACGAGCACCGGTCTGACGGAATTCACAGCAGATATTTTCCGGACAGGGAACAGGCGATCTTGTATCTGTCCGGCCTTCAGGGACAGTGTACCTTGAGAGACACGACGCTGGAAGACGTATTTGTGGAACAGGCTGGAAAGCGGCTGTCCTGAAAACAGCCGGGGAATGATTTATGGAGTATCTGAATTATGGGAATCATAACAATTTTATGGGAAAAATGGCGGGAATTCATCCGGGACTTTTCCCGGATCACACTTGCCGCAATGGTAGCGCCTCTGATGTATCTGATCGTATTCGGCTGGGGAATCCGGACCACCATGAACGGGCAGCCCTATCTGTATTTTCTGATACCGGGCGTCGTATCCCTGACCACTATGAACGGCAGTTTCAACGCGATCGCTCAGAATCTGAACGTTCAGCGCCTGTATGAAAAGGCCTTCGATCAGGTTATCATCTCTCCCACGCCGCTCTGGCAGTTCATAGCCGGGCAGATCCTGGCCGGAGCACTGCGCGGATTATATGCCGGAGGGATTATCCTTTTTCTGATTCTTCCTGTGAAAACCGGGCTTGTGTTCAATGCCCTGTCCTTTCTGATCCTTTTTTTGAATGGAGCCGTATTTTCCTCTATCGGAATCGTAGTTTCGTTTCTCGCCAGAAACCATGCGGACGTACCGCGGTTTTCCAACTATTTTATCATGCCGATGGCATATTTGTGCAATACTTTCTTTGCCACCGACAATATTCCTCACGGAGCCAGGGAAGTTATCGCAGCACTTCCGCTCTCTCAGACCAGCCGTATGATCCGCAGCATCGCCTTTGGAGAACCCTGTTCTTTTCATGGCATTCTGATACTGTTTGCATATCTATCCATATTCACAACTGCAGGACTGTATTTTGTCTACCAGAAAAAGAATCTGTAAAAAGTAATTTACAGGCCAGAAAATTTTATGGATATTCCGCCGTTTGTTGACACTCCGGTCCCGCATTTGCTAAAATGTCTCCGGAAGAAAATTCCACACTATAAAAAGCAAAGGAATGATATAAATGCCCAGACTCAACGAAAACTATCTGAATCTGAAGGAAAGCTATCTGTTCTCGGAGATCGCCCACCGGACTTCTTCTTATGCGGAGAAGAATCCAGAGAAGGGCGCACAGATCATCCGGCTCGGTATTGGAGACGTGACAAGGCCTCTGGGAAAGACGGTACTGAACGCCCTGCACGAAGGAGTAGACGCCATGGCGTCCGCGGAAACCTTTAAAGGCTATGGACCGGAACAGGGCTATGAGGCAACCCGCAATGCCATATCCGCCTATTACAGGAAAAACGGCGTCTCAATAGATCCGGAAGCCATCTTTATCTCAGACGGCGCCAAGAGCGATACCGGAAACATCACGGACCTCTTCGGACCCGGCAATGTGATTCTGATCCCGGATCCGGTCTATCCGGTCTATGTGGATACCAACATCATGCGCGGCAATGAAGTGACTTATCTGTCCGGGAATGCTGACAATGATTTCCTCCCGATGCCGGATAAAAACCAGCATGCAGACATCATTTATCTGTGTTCTCCCAACAACCCTACCGGGGCATGTTATAATAAGACGCAGTTAACGGAATGGGTGGAGTATGCCCTTGCAAATGATGCGGTCATCCTGTTTGACGCCGCCTATGAGGCATTTGTTTCAGATCCCGAACTTCCCAGAAGCATCTTTGCCATTGAAGGCGCCGGGAAATGCGCCATCGAATTCTGCTCCCTGTCCAAAACGGCAGGCTTTACCGGAACCCGCTGCGGATATACTGTTGTTCCCAAAGAACTGAAGTTTACCGCTTCCACAGGCGCTGTGATGTCTCTGAATGCCATGTGGAACCGGCGTCAGTGCACCAAATTCAACGGGACCTCCTATATCGTACAGAAGGGCGCTGAAGTGGTTTTCTCTGAGGAAGGTATCAGGGAATGTCAGGAAAACATTACCTATTACAAAAGAAATGCAAAAGTAATTGCAGATACGCTTACCGCACTTGGCATCCGCTTTTTCGGCGGCATCAACTCTCCCTATATCTGGTTTGAATGTCCGAACGGCATGGATTCCTGGAGCTGCTTTGACTATCTTCTGGAAAACATCCAGGTAGTCGGAACCCCGGGAGCCGGTTTTGGTGAAAATGGAAAGAACTATTTCCGCCTGACCGCCTTTGGCACTTATGAAAAGACCCTGGAAGCAATGGAACGCTTTCAGAAATTATTCCATTAAAAAGAGACTGTTGCAAAACGCCCCTGCCTGAGTTCTCAGGCAGGGGCGTTTTTTGCAGCAGTCCCTTTATTTCTTAATCGCGGGAATCAGAGGAAGCTCCATTTCCACATGAAAATATTCTTTCTCCTGATACCAGGAAAAAACACCTCTGTGTTCCTCCAGGATCCTTCGGCAGGTTCTAAGCCCGATCTGCGTACTTTCCCGGCTGTTTTTTCCTGGCTTTATCCGGTTTCGAATACAAATATACAGCATTCCCTCTTTTTCAGATGCCTGGATCTCCAGCGGCGCGCATACATCTCCGTATTTTTTCAGATTGGAAATCAGATTGTCAATCACCCTCTGCAGGTATTCGCTGTCTACCTGAATCCTTCCTGACAGTTTCCCGATCCTGCATTCCAGACTCCCGCCCTGCTCCTGCCAGTCAAAAAACTGGCTGTTGCACAGGTCCTCCAGAAGGTTTTCACAGGAGAGTTCCTGAAACTGATACTGATAATCCCGTTTCCCATATACCAGAAAATATTCAAACAGACGGTCCGACATTCTCTTCAGCTGAAACGCCTTCTCCCGGCAGTGTCCCAGATACTTCTGCATCTGTGCTTCATCCTCATAGCGCTCCATGGTGAGAAGCTCCAGATATCCGATCAGGGATGTCAGCGGCGTCCGCAGGTCATGAGACATGGCAGTCACCAGTTCCATATTGGCTTTCTCAGCCTCATCCTTCATAAGCTGCTGGTCCAGAATTCCATTTTTCAGGCTCTCAATCCCTTCTGCCAGTCCGGTGATTTCATCGTTTCCCCGTATGGTCATGGGATATTCCAGATTCCCGCTTCCCAGGATCTTCAATTCATAATCCAGCCGGTTGATATACCGGATCTTCCGATGAATCAGCAGAAACAGAAGAATGATGAAAACCATGCCTCCCGCCGTATAACCGGCAATGTCCACCACATAAAACATCTGCGGATCCATGTAACATTCAAGTTCTGCTTTAATCACCATCCCGTCTGCCAGCGTCACATCATAATACGGAAGTCCTCTTCCGTTTAACGGGATCTCGGCGTCTTCGCTTTCCTCAAGGATCATATTGCTGCTAAACAGCGCATCTACATCCTGGTAAAACACCACGTATACATTTTTTTCCTTCTGAGCCCAAGAAGCAAGCAGTTCAATATTGTCTTCCGTCACCTGATTCGTCCGGATAAAATCCTGAAGCCTGTCCAGGCAGTCCTGCGTCTGATGTTCGTAATAGTCGTCGTCCGCTATCTTATCCAGCATATACTGAAGTCCCGCATCTTCCAGAATCTGCGCGGTCAAAACTCCCGCAATCAGGGATATCAGCGTCATCATGATCAGTTCCAGCGTAAGTCTGCGTCTTCTTTTTTTAATTAACACAATAGCCTCTTCCCCATATGTTCTGTATATAGGATTCTCCGTTCTTCTCCAGTTTTCTCCGGATATTCCGAATATGGACCATCACCGTATTCCCGGAATTTGGAAAAAACATCTCTTTCCAGATCGTCTCATAAATCTCTTTCACGGAAAAAACCTTTCTTGGATTCGAGATCAGAAGCAGCAGAATCTGATACTCCATCTCCGTCAAAGTTACATCCTGCCCATGAATCTGTACCGTCTGCAGTTCCTGATCCACAGTAAGATCACGATAAAAAATAAGCTTCTCCGTTTTCTCCTCCGTTTTCTGATAGACACGGTAACGCCGGATCAGAGCCTTCACCCGGGATAACAGTTCCATATAGGAAAACGGCTTTACCAGATAATCGTCACCGCCCGCCGAGAATCCCAGCACCTTGTCATGTTCCCCTGATTTTGCCGTCAGAAAAAGAATCGGAACATTCGTCCTTTCCCTGATCCTTGTACATGCCTGGATCCCGGATTCCCCCGGCATCATAATATCCAGGATCACAAGATCCACTCCATCTGACCGTTCAACCGCTTCCCCGGCATTTACCGCTTCCAGAACCTCATATCCCTCGCTTCCAAGCATCATCCGAAGCACTTCCCTGATCTCCGGTTCATCATCTGCCACCAGTATTCTTTGCCTGTCCTGCATGCATTTCCTCCATCCTGTTCTCTCTTCCTGACCTCAGTGTAACATGTCCCATTCGTTCTTACGAGTATTCCCGCCCACAATTAAGATTTCTTAAGAATTAAACAGGGGCTACAACACTGTAGCCCCATTTCCAGTCTCCACCACATAAAATTCTGCCCGAAGCCCCGTCCGCTTCTCATAATTCTGTCCGATTTTGCTGATAAACTCATTAACTGCGTTGTTTTCCACAATGCTGACCGTACAGCCTCCAAAGCCGGCGCCCATCATACGCGAACCCAGCACGCCTTCTATCTCCCACGCTTCCTCTACCAGAATATCCAGCTCCTCACAGGATACCTCATAATCCTCTTTCAGAGACAGATGCGAAGCATTCATAAGCTGCCCGAATTCTTCTATATCCCCTCGCTTCAGCGCTTCCACCGCCTGAATGGTCCGCTGATTTTCCGTTACGGCATGTCGCGCCCGCCGGAGGCGAACCGGACTTGTAATCATCTCCTGCACCTGTTCAAACACTTCTGCGGTCAGTTCTCCAAGATCCCGGATCGCAACCACACGCTGAAGCTCTTTCAAAGCCTGCCTGCACTGGGAACGCCTTTCCTGATATCGTTCGTCCACAGCAAGCCGTACCTTTTGGCTGTTTGTAATGATTATTTTTTGATGAGGAAGATGAAGCGGCGCATAAATATAAGACAGATCGCTTGTATCCAGAAATATGGCATGGTCCTTTTTCCCCATGGCAATCGTAAACGGATCCATGATTCCGCTGCCCGCCCCGATATATTCATTTTCCGAAAGCTGGCTGAACAGAGCGATATCAACCATATTGATGTCCGAAAGCTCCTCCAGTTCCTTCAGAATAAGTCCGGTCACCACTTCGATCGACGCAGAGGAGCCAATTCCAAGTCCTTTGGGAATATCTCCATAATAAAGAATGTCCAGACCATATGAAATCCTGCATCCTTTGCTTATAAATGTCTGAATTACTCCTTTCGGATAGTTCCCCCAGCCATCTTTCTGACGATAGTCAAGATCCCCGAGCGATGCCTTCACCATCCCGGTTTCCGGATAATTCAGGGAATAGAGCCGGATATCCGTGTCTGTTCTTCTCCTCGCCGCCGCATAGGTTCCGACTGTGATCGCACACGGGAACACATGGCCGCCGTTATAGTCTGTATGCTCCCCGATCAGGTTGATCCGCCCCGGGGCAAAATAGACGCCGACCTCGTCTCCTTCTCCATAAATTTCCAGAAATTTGTCCACCAGCTGCTGTCTCATAATTCTCTCCCTTATAAATTTCCGTTTCCGACTATTTATTATCATAGCATATTTTGTCGTTTTTGTTAATACACTATCACAGGTTACAATTGACTTTTGCCTGCTTCGTGAGTAAAATGTAAGTTAATCTTTTTAAAAGGAGTATTTACAATGTCAGAATTTTTAAAAGTCTTTTTACTGGGCATCGTGGAGGGTATCACTGAGTGGCTCCCCATCTCCAGTACCGGACACATGATCCTCGTGGAAGAGTTCATACAGCTCCAGGTATCTGCTGAATTTATGGAGATGTTCCGGGTTGTCATACAGCTTGGCGCCATTCTTGCAGTGGTCCTTCTGTATTTTCCAAAGCTGTGGCCCTTCTGCTCCCCCAAAAACGGATGGATCCGCAGGGACACTTGGGTTTTATGGTTCAAGGTCTTTGCAGCAGTGCTTCCTGCCGCAGTGATCGGCATTCCGTTCGACGACACGCTGGATGCGCTTTTTTACAACTACCAGACAGTCGCCGTTACTTTAATCGTCTATGGCATCCTGTTTATTCTCGTGGAAAACTATAATAAAAAGAAACGTCCCCGCGTCACTTCTCTGGAAGGCATCACCTGGTCCCTTGCCGTCGGCATCGGCGTCTTTCAGGTTCTTGCGCTGATTCCCGGAACTTCCCGTTCCGGCGCAACGATCCTTGGCGCGATCCTGTTAGGCGCTTCCAGAAGCGTCGCCGCTGAATTCAGTTTTTTCCTCGGCATCCCGGTCATGTTCGGAGCCAGCCTGTTAAAGCTTGTAAAATTCGGATTTGCTTTCTCCGGCGCTGAGATCGTCCTTCTTCTGACCGGCATGGCAGTGGCTTTTCTGGTCTCCGTTCTTGCCATCAAGTTCCTGATGAGTTATATCAAACGGAACGATTTTAAACCTTTTGGATATTACCGCATTATTCTGGGCGTCCTTGTTTTATTCTATTTTATGTTTATGAAATAACATTGCAACAGCTCTTTTCAAAAGAAAGGAATAACAACTTTTATGTACAGAGATATCGCAAAACTCATTCTCTACCGGGATCTGGGCGAAGACAGCATCCTGCTGAAGCTCTCCGGAATCTTTGAAGATTTTGACCAGAACCGCGGAACGAATGCAGAGCTTACCACACGTATCTATGAGCAGATGAAAGCGCTTCTGGATCTTGCCACTCAGTACGGATTTGACAAAAATCTGTGGCACAACTATCTGACTTTCATTCTCCTGACCAATGAAAATTCCTTCAGTATGACCAGCGAGAAAGTCGGCGCCAACGACGGAACCGTCAATCATTTTGCCAAAGGGGATTTTGCCATTTTCAAAAAACTGTTTGATTTTGATTTTGAGCCGATTGAGAAAGCGCTTGGCATTGACTGTTTTTCCACTGTCTGTCATTATCGTTCCATTCAGAAAAAAGAACGGATGTATAATAAGAACGTCAGTGAAAAGGTCCGGATGGTCAGTGAACAGCTGGAACAGGCAGCGGATGAAGAGGAAATTTTCCATATTGTAACTGATTTTTATGCGGCATACGGAGTTGGCATGTTCGGTTTAAACCGTGCTTTCCGCATCCGGCATCTGGAAAACGGGGTGGAATTCCTTCCCATCAATAATACAGAACGGGTAGTGCTGAACGATCTGATCGGATATGAGATCCAGAAGAAAAAACTGATTGACAATACAGAGGCATTCATTCACGGACTTCCCTGCAACAACGTGCTTCTCTGCGGAGATGCCGGAACCGGCAAGTCCACAAGCATCAAGGCCCTTCTGAACGAATACTACGGCCAGGGCCTGCGTATGATCGAGATCTACAAACACCAGTTCCAGGATCTGTCCAGCATCATTGCGCAGGTCAAAAACCGGAACTATCGCTTTATTATCTATATGGATGACCTGTCTTTCGAGGAATTCGAGATAGAATACAAATATCTGAAAGCCGTCATTGAAGGCGGCATGGAGACGAAGCCGGACAACGTGCTGATTTATGCCACTTCCAACCGCCGTCACCTGATTAAGGAGACCTGGAACGACCGGGATGACATGGAAGTCGACAACGGCATGCACCGTTCGGATACCATGCAGGAAAAGCTTTCTCTGGTTGCACGGTTCGGCGTGACGATCTATTACGGAAAGCCGTCTCCAAAAGAATACTTTACAATTGTAAAAGAACTTCGGAAACGTTATCCGTCGATCACCTGTTCTGATGATGAACTGTGTGCCGAAGCAAACAAATGGGAGCTGAGCCACGGCGGCGTCTCCGGAAGAACGGCACAGCAGTTCATCAATTACATGGCGGGAAAAGCCGAATAACCATACCTGTTCATTCTGCGTTTTAACGTTTTGAATAGTATTCTTTCACCAGCTTCACTACGGTTCCTGACAGGAGGAACAGCGCAACCAGGTTGGGAATCGCCATAAGCCCGTTAAAGGTATCCGCAAGACTCCAAAGCAGCCCCAGATCCATGGTCGCCCCTACGATCGCCATAAGCGAGTAGATTACCATAAATACCTTGTTGTATCTTGTTCCGAACAGGAACTCACAGCATCGGGTTCCATAAAGCCCCCAGCCAATGATCGTGGAAAACGCAAAGCAGCACATGGCAATTGCAGTAAAGATCGAAACCCAGCTTCCATATACGCTGGTAAATCCGCTGATAGTCAGTTCAGCGCCTGCCGCCGCTCCATAGCCAATCTCCACGCCGCTGCACAGGATTACCATGGCGGTCAGTGTACAGATCACGATCGTATCCGCAAAAACTTCAAAAATTCCCCAGTAACCCTGACGCACCGGTTCCTTCGTATCTGCAGCCGCATGAGCAATAGAACCGGTGCCAAGCCCCGCTTCATTGGAAAAAATACCTCTGGACACTCCCCGCTTCATACTGGTAAACATGCTTCCCACAACTCCGCCGGTGAAGGCTGCCGGTGAAAAAGCGCTCTGCACAATCGCCGCAAAAACTCCGGGAACCTTCCCGGCATTCAAAACCATTACTCCCAGCCCCAGCACTACATAGAGTACCGCCATAAACGGCACCAGACGCTCTGTCACCATCCCGATCCTCCGGATACCTCCCACCAGAACCAGAAGAACCACCACAGTGATCAGAATTCCGACTCCCAGATTCACGGCACTTTTCATGCCTTCACTGATGATTCCGTAATTCAAAAGGGCAGAATTCACAGCCGCTGTAATCGTGTTTACCTGTGTGGCGTTTCCGGTTCCGAACACCGTCAGAATCCCGAGCGCCGAGTAAAGGAGGGCGAGCCACATGAAATTCTTCCCAAGTCCGTTTTTCATATAATACATGGGGCCGCCTACATAATCGCCCTTTTCATTCTTCTCCCGATAGTGTACCGCCAGAGTCACCTCAGAAAATTTGGTGCACATGCCAAGAAGCGCCGACACCCACATCCAGAACACGGCGCCCGGCCCGCCAATGGCAATGGCGCCTGCCACACCCGCAATATTTCCGGTTCCAACGGTTGCCGCCAGCGCCGTACAGACTGCCTGAAACGGCGTCATGGCGCCTTCTCTGGCTTCTTTTTTATGAAACATTTTGCCGATCGTCACCCGCAGCATATACGGAAATTCCCGAATCTGCAGGAAACCGGTCCTGATACTCAGAAGAAGCCCCACCCCGATGATGCAGATCATGGCCGGAACTCCCCAGACAAAATCATTAACTGCCGAATTCACCTGTTCTATTATTTGCAACATATGACTCCCTCCTCTGAACACGAATTAAGTCTTATTGTATCATGTCCTCCGGGACTCGTGCAATAAATTTTTCTGTCGGCGTGAAAAACGCAAAAACCGCTGTTTTTTACGCCCCGTCGCTGGGGAGGCCTGGTGGGGACAGACAAATCTGGAAGACCCATTGAAGGGCGCCGGTACTAAGGGTGCGTATTTTGCACCCTTAGTACCGCTGCGTCCCTTCATTAAGCGCAAGCGGTGTCTGGAAGACTTGTCTGTCCCCATCAAGCCTCCCCAGCGACGGGGTGTAAAAAACTGCTGCAGGATGTCCCTGCAGCAGTTCCGTCCCAGATTTTTATTTTTCTTCCAGAAGTTTTTCCACGCTGACCAGTTTTACACAGAGCGCGAACAGCTCCCCTGTAATCTTCAGTTCTTCCAGCGTCGGATAGGAGGGAGCGATCCGAATATTGCTGTCATGAGGATCCTTTTTATAAGGATAGGTTGCTCCTGCTCCGGTCATCGTCACACCGGCTTCCTTACATTTCTCCACAATCGATTTTGCGCAGCCGTCCAGAGAATCAAAAGAGATAAAGTACCCCCCAAGCGGCCTGGTCCAGGTTCCGATTCCCAGTCCGCCCAGCTCTCTCTCCAGAATTTCCAGAACCAGTTCGAACTTCGGACGCATGATCGCCGCATGCTTTCTCATATGTGCTTTGATGCCGTCCAGGTCTTTAAAATACAGCACATGACGAAGCTGATTGATCTTATCATGGCTGATGATCTGAATCGTCATGGATTTCTTCACCCATTCCAAGTTGCCCAAAGAGGCCGCAATACAACTGATGCCGGCTCCTGCAAAACTGATCTTGGAAGTGGATGCAAAGATCAGAACCATATCCTCTTTTCCATTCTCCCTGCACATGGAAAGGATCTCCGGCAGAGTGTCCTGCCTGTCCTCATACAGATGATGCACACAGTATGCATTATCCCAGTAAATACGAAAATCTTCTGCAGCCGGATTCAGATCCGCCATTCTTTTACAGACTTCCCCGGAATAAGTGATTCCCAGCGGATTCGTATACATGGGCACGCACCAGATTCCCTTTACCGCAGGATCTTTTACATATTCTTCCACCAGATCCATATCGGGTCCGTCTTCGTTCATCGGAATCGTGATCATTTCAATGCCAAAATGCTCTGTAATTGCAAAATGACGGTCGTATCCCGGCGCCGGACACAGGAATTTCACCTTGTCAAGCTTACACCATGGAGTGCTGCCCATCACGCCGTGTGTCACGGAACGGGAAACCGTGTCGTACATAACGCTCAGACTGGCCGTGCCGAATACGATGACGTGCTCCGGATCTACTCCCAGCATGCTGCCGAGCAGCCTGCGGGCGCCGACGATCCCTTCCAGATAACCGTAGTTCCTCACATCCACTCCCTGCTCATCCCGCATGTCAAAATTCCGATTGAAAATATCCATCATGGGCATCGTCATGTCAAGCTGTTCTGCCGCAGGTTTTCCTCTGGACATGTCGAGCTTCAGCCCCTTCGCTTTTGCATCTTCATATTGAATCCGGAACTGTTCTCTTAAGGAAAGCAGTTCTTCTTTTCCAAGTTCACAATATGGTGTCATCATTCAATGTCCTCCTTCATATTCCGTTTGTATAAACAGATAACAGGAGACTGTAAGCATCTACAGTCCCCCGATCATTACCCTTCTTCAAATACTTTTCTGACCAGCCAGTCATACTCCCGCCATGCCGGATAATCTCCAAGATCCGCCAGCGCTTCCGCAACCTTCCGGTACATCCAGCCATGCATAAACTTGTCCTTCTGGTGAAACCGCTCCCAGAGACGATCTCCCAGAACGGCTTCATCTCTTGCGACAGAACGCATATTGGAAAGCTTGTCCGCCAGCGCCAGTATCTTCGCATTTCTGTCCGCTCTGGTCTTTAAAAACTCAATTGCTTCCTGCTTACGCAGTTCCCATGTGTTTTCCGGCGGAAATCCCGGTTTCTTATCCTCCGTCTCACAGGCTACATAATATGCGATGCGTTCTCCAAAATATTCCTGAATCTCCGCAAGCGTCACTTCCGTGTCTTCCGCCACATCATGCAGTACCGCCGCCGCAATCAGCTCCTGGTCATCCGTCATGTCTGCCACGATCGCCGCCGCTTCCATCGGATGAGCAAGATAGGGAATCCGATTCCCTTTCCGTGTCATTCCCCGGTGTGCCACTGCTGCAAAAACAGCTGCACGTTCAAACAGAGGCAGATCTCCCACGGACAACATACGTTTTAATTCCTGCGACATCTCCATTGTCATCTTATAAAATACCTGTTCCCCTTAAATCCCCACGTGATTACGTGTGTATCATATCACAGATGTCCGGAAATGGCAACTGCCGAAATTGGTTTTCAGAAGTTTTTCAGCCTGTTGTAAAACTGTTCATAAAAATCCTCGTCCAGGTTATAAGGAGCCATATAAAACCGGCGCAGGAGCTCCATGCTGACCGGCTTGATCTGCTCCGGGTCCGCCTCCACCTTTTTCTTCTGTTCTTTCAGATAATCGTGCCAGCCGCAGACAAACTGCTCGTACCGCTTCAGATCCGGCAGATCCAGCCATTTTCGGATCTTGATCTTCCCTTTGTCCGGTTTCGGACATTCGTGCACCTGCAGAAAATACCGGAATCCCCGCTCTTCATAAAACCTTCCCAGCGGAAACAGCCGGCACATGCCCGGCCGGAAGCTGTGGATGCTGCAGCGGCCCGCCGAGTCCAGATACGTGCACGCCTCCCGCTCTCCTGCCATCCGAAGGTTCGGCAGGATCAGCCGGTCCGCGATATTCAATTCGATCCGGTCCGAAAGCAGCGCCTCAAAGCCGATATGCTGCCCGCGGCACAGCCAGAACACATCCAGCGGGTCCAGCACGATGGAACTTCCCATCCCCTCGCAGCAGGCAGAACAGCCCCGGCAGCCGTGGCAGTCCGCCTTTACCAGATCATTTGCCGTATACAGCCGTCCGTCCGACACCTGGTCCATGTCAATATACCGTTCCATCCTCTACTCCTCTTCTCATCGCCGTACCTGTGAGCCGTTTTCGGCTCTTTCCTCTTTTTCTTCCAGATCCCCGCGGCCCAGCCGCACCTCGTTCAGCTTTGCCGCCAGATCCTCCGGCAGATAGTCAAACAGATAATTTTTGCTTCCGGGAAACTGCTCCACGTACTCTTCCCGGATCTCCCGGTTGATCCGGTCGATCTCCTCTCTCAGCTCCCGCGCCGACATCATGATGCAGCCCTGCCCCCGGATGATGATCTGTTCCAGCCCGTCCGACGTAGCCACCGTCACCTGATATTTCCGCCCGATCTCATGGGCCGTCCGTTCGATATACTGATCCGCGGTCTCCGCTTCCTTCGTATACACCACATGGATGTTGTGATGCCGGATCACCTCCTCCGGGTGTCCTTCCAGCCGGTACGCGTCAAAGACCAGGATCAGGCTGCATTTCCGGAAGCCCTGATAATTGCACAGGATGTCCATCAGCCGGTCTCTGGCGCTGCTGATATTGACCTTTGCCAGATCGCTCAGCTCCTCCCAGGCGAAGATAATATTGTAGCCGTCCACCAGCAGATATTCCGGCAGCTTTTCTTTCGGCCGGTACGGACGGGGCTTTTCCGCCGCCTTCGTCTCCCCGAACGCTTCCCTTCGGGCTTCCCCGCCTCCCATCCGCCGCTTCGGCGCCCCGAAGGTCCGGTTGAAAATCTCCTCCAGTTCCTTTTCCTCCGCCGCCGTACCAGGCAGGACCCGTCCTCTCCCGGCAGCCGGCTCCCGTCTTCCCCGCATCTCTTCTCCGGAATCTCCCCGAGAATCAGAACGTATGTTCTGCATGCAGCTTTCCAGATGCATATGCTTCGGCACCTCATACCAGGGGACGATGGTCCCGGCTCCATGATAACAGAAGACCGAATCCGGCGTGTTCTCCGGATCGAGCTCCGGATCATACGTACACTCCGACAACACTTCCTCCGGATTCTGACAGGGCCCATAGCCCCTCAGGCTGCAGAACAGGCGCCCTCTTCCTTTTGTATAGGCGGTGACCTCCTGCTGGTAATTCCTTATGAAAGCCACCGGCGCCGACCCGGTCAGCACCGCCCTCTCCCCTTCCTGTTCCGGCGGCCCAAAGACGCCGTGCATCTTCTCCACGTCCGTCATGGCCCGGCCGACCATATCCTGCGGAAGCTCCAGCCGGAAATCATACCAGGGCTCCAGAAGCACGCTCTCTGCCTGCATCAGCCCCTGGCGGACCGCCCGGTAGGTCGCCTGCCGGAAATCGCCGCCCTCCGTATGCTTCAGGTGGGCCTTTCCCGACACCAGCGTGATCTTCATATCCGTGATCTCCGACCCGGTCAGCACCCCTTTATGACGTCTCTCTTCCAGATGGGTCAGAATCAGGCGCTGCCAGTTCCGGCTCAGCACATCTTCACTGCAGTCCGCCGCATAAGAAAGGCCGCTGCCCGGTTCCCCCGGCTCCAGCAGAAGATGGACCTCCGCATAGTGGCGAAGCGGTTCAAAATGCCCCACGCCCTCCACCGGATCAGCAATGGTCTCCTTATATACGATCTTCCCTTCTCCGAAATCCACCGACACGCCGAACCGCTCCCGGATCAGGACCTTCAGAACCTCCGTCTGCACCTCTCCCATCAGCTGCGCCTCTATCTCCTGCAGCTGCTCGTCCCAGCGGATATGAAGCTGCGGCTCTTCCTCCTCCAGCGTCCGCAGATTCTTCAGCATCTGCCTCGGGTCACACCCTTTCGGAAGCCGGATCTCATACGTCAGCACCGGCTCCAGAATCGGTACGGAAAACTCCCGCTCCGCTCCCAGCCCTTCCCCCGGCCGGGTCCTGGTCAGGCCGGTGACGGCGCATACCGTCCCCGCTTCCGCTTCCGCCGCCGTCTCATACCGGGAGCCGGAATACAGCCGGATCTGGTTCACCTTCTCCTCCCAGCCTTCCTCTCCTTCCCCGCCGGACAGCAGGTCTTTGACCTTCAGCGTCCCGCCGGTCACCTTCAGCCAGGTCAGCCGCTGCCCCTGCGCGTCCCGGCTGATCTTATAGACACGGGCGCCGAACGCCCCGCCGTACTCCGGGCAGGCCATATAGTCCACCATCCCCTGCAGAAAATCGGAAAGGCCGGAGCCGGTCCCGTCCTCATCCTTCAGTGCGGAGCCAAAATAGCACGGAAATACCTTCCGCTCCCGGATCAGGCGGCAGATCTGCGCCTGCTCCACCCTTCCGGTCTCCAGATACTGTTCCAGCACGTCCTCCCCGCACACGGCGATATTTTCCTGAAAACATACCGACGACCGGTCTGTGTGAAAATCCACACACCGGTCATCCAGTCGCTGCTTCAGCTCTTCCATCAGCCGTTCCTGATCCGTTCCCGCCTGATCCATTTTATTGACAAACAGAAATACCGGAATCTCATACCGTCTCAGCAGCTTCCACAGCGTCTCCGTATGGCCCTGCACTCCGTCCGCGCCGCTGACGATCAGCACCGCGTAATCCAGTATCTGCAGCGTCCGCTCCATTTCCGCGGAAAAATCCACATGCCCGGGCGTGTCCAGAAGCGTAAACCGCTTATCCCCCAGCGTAAACACAGCCTGCTTGGAAAAAATGGTAATTCCTCTGGCGCGCTCCAGCTCATGGTTGTCCAGAAACGTGTCCCCGTTGTCCACCCTGCCCGTCTGCCGGATCGCGCCGCCCGCATACAGCAGCCGCTCCGACAGCGTGGTCTTCCCTGCGTCCACATGGGCCAGCAGGCCCGCACAAATCTGTTTATTCAGCTTTGGGGGCTTATTTTCTCCCGTCCGTTCGTCCATAAAACCGCTCCTTTCCGTCGGCTACGAATCCTGTCAGACCTGCTCGATCACACAGGTATGTTTCCTGCTTCTGTCCTTTGCATCTTTCTCATAGGAAATACCCACCAGAAGGATTTTCCCACCGTATCCGGACAAAACTTCCGGATACCTTTTCTTTCTGATCTGCTCGATCGCCCCTTCTGCCGACTGGTTCCACTTTAATTCCACCACCAGCGCCGGCAGGGGCGAAAACTTTTTGGGAAAATATACAATATCCGCATATCCGTCGCCGGACGGCAGTTCTTCGAATTTCAGATAGTGATCTTTATAGCTGAAATACGCCAGTTTGATCACACTGAGCAGCGCCTGTTCATTATGATAAAACAGCGGCGCTGCCTCTTCTCCATGAATTTTCTCGATCCGGGCAGCCACCGCCTCCGCATTCCCCTGAACCGTATCCAGGATCAGCTGGTCGCTTTCCCGCACACGCCGGATGGTCTCATCCCGCTTCACCTCACGGATGGATCTGGCAAATTCCAGCCGAATCTCTTCATTTGGAATACGGACCATGCCCGTCTCCTCCCGCCACGCAAGATATCCCAGATGCAGCAGCAGCGTCAGCACATCGTCCCGGTTCTGGAACGTAACCAGATCGTTGGCAAAGCTGCCTGTATCGACCGGCAGCTCGATCCCGCCGAGAAGCTCGGCAACGGTTTTCGACATGCCGTCAAAATCCAGGCTGATATACTCCATCAGGCTCCTGGAAGCGGAAGACTCTGTCCAGTAGGAATGAAATTTATGATTCCGGACCGCCTTCATCACGGAATTGGGATTGTAAATGGAACCCACATGTTCCATGGTATAACCATCATACCACATTTTCATCAGGTCAAAATCTACGCCGTATTCCGTACAGAGCGACTTTACCTCTTCCTCCGTAAATCCCACATATTCTGCAAATCCCATGGGATAGACAATCGAATATTCCTGGAAATCCGAGATCGCCGACTGGGAGCCGTCTTTTTTGATCGGTAAAATTCCCGTCATATAGACTGCTGCGAAGGTTCTGGCCGTAATTCCGCTGTTTTTAAACAGCGAACGGAGGAATTCCAGATATATCCGCTGCGCCTTCGGCGCGTCCCCGGTCTCCCGGACCGGCGCGTCCCACTCATCGATGATCATGATAAATTTTGTCCCTGCAATGTCCGCGGCGTTTGCCAGAGTGTCATGAAACGCCTCTGCAACTTTCAGCTGAGGATAAGCCTCCACCAGTTCCCTGGTGACGTTGCGAATCACAAAGGGCACGATATCCTCTTTGTGATCCACCGCACCGATCACTGCCGCCATATCCAGATAAATCACATCATACTGGTTCCGATGCCTGCGGTAAGAATCGGAATACTTCGGGTCTTTTGCAATGGCCAGATCTTCAAACAACGCTGACGAGTCGCAGCTTCTGTCATAATAGGCGCACAGCATCTGTGCCGCAAAAGATTTTCCAAACCGGCGGGGACGGCTGACGCAGGTCAGACGCCTGGGAGTCCCGATCGTTTCGTTGATCCTGCTGATCATTCCGCTCTTATCAATATAAATGTCATTTCTAATCCCTGTAAAACCGCTGTTTCCCGGATTCAGATAATTTCCCATCGTCCCCGCCTCCCCGGATTTGTACTTCTACCTTACCATGTAACCGGAAAAATAACAAGCCGTCCGCATCATCTCCTGCCGAACAGGCTCTTCCCTCTTTTTTTATAATCCTTCTCGATTTTTTCCTTCCACTCCGCCCCAATGGGCGCCGCGGCGGGCGCGGCACTGCGCATCTGGAAGAGCACCTCTCCCACCGCCTCGTAATTTGCCGCGATCCCCTGGCTGTCATTCTGGAACGTAACCGAGCGGTCCGCGCCGATCCCAAAGCTTCCGGCTTCCGCCACCGCGTCCATATTCGCCCCCAGAAACAGGAATTCCCAGCCGTATCTTTTTTTCTCGTGCTCCACCATCCTTCTGACCTGCTCCCGGCTGTACTGATGGCTGGCATTCTCCAGTCCGTCCGTAGTAATGACGAAAATGACCTTTTCCGCCTTCTCTTCCGCCGGCAGATGCTTCTGGATCAGCGCCATCTCGTGGATCGTCCTGCCCATGGCGTCCAGAAGGGCGGTGCACCCTCTTACATAGTATTCCTTTTTTGTAAGCGCCTTCACCCGATCCAGGGAAACCCGGTCATGGATCTTCTCATACCGGTCGTCGAACAGCACCGTCGTGACGTTCGCTTTCCCCTCCTGCTCCCTCTGCCGGTCCAGCATCCCGTTGAATCCGCCGATGGTATCATGCTCCAGCCCTCTCATGGAACCGCTCCGGTCCAGAATAAACACCAGTTCTGTCAAACCTTTTCTCATCTTCTCTTCCTCCGTCTTCTCTTAATGAAACATGCTCTGTTTTCAAGTGATAAACGAAGTATAACGGTTTTGACCGGGCCTGTGGTCGCTTCTCAGGCGACAAATGCGCGTCAGGCCCCCCGGCTTTCCCAAAGCTTCCGCCGCGCCCGGCCGCCGAAACGCACCCAGGACCTCCTGTACCAGGCGTCAGCCTCCCAGAATGGGCTGTCCATAATAGAACAGCATCTCGTTGATCTCAAAGATATCATAGATTTTCTTTTCCAGAAAGAAGCTCAGGATCACATCAAAGCGGGAGCTCTCCGACAGGGAATAGCCCGCGGTCCGCAGAAGGTCCACCGTCTCATCCAGCGAAAGCTCCAGTGCGACGGCAAAGGCCAGAACGGTTTTCTTGTTGGGCGAATACCTGCGGTTATTCCGGATCTTGGAGAAAAGCTTCCGGTCGATATTGGCTCTGTGGTATACCTCCGGGTCCGTCAGTCCCCGCTCGTCGATGAGCCGGAGCAGCATCTGGGAAAAGGTTTCTCCCAGATGCTGCATAATATCATCCAGCTGCCTCGTCTTTTCCTCTGCGGAAAGGGGGCTCCTGCTCCGTTTTGCCGCCGCGGGAAGCGGCGCGGCGCAGGCAGGCGCGGGCGGGCTCCCGGGCTTTTCCGGACCCCCGGCTTTCGCCGCCAATCCCGGCGCGGGCGATCCTGCAGCCGGTTCGGTCAGTCTGCTGTCCGGTACGGACGATTCGGCATCCGGTGCGGGCGGCGGAACTTCCGGCATCCGCATGGCCGGAGCCGCGTGGAGTTCCGTCCGCCTGTCATTCCGGAACACCTCCTCTTCTCGGTGCTCCTCCACATAATGCCCGTCAATGTATTCCTCTATGGATGCAAACAGCTTCTGGCTGACTGCAAAGGAAGCGTCGTCATAGATCACCAGCCAGACCAGCATCTCATGTTCCTTAAGGAAATCACGGATGGCCGATACGGCGGTCTTCAGCGCCCGCTCCTTCGGATAGCCGTAATATCCCGATGAGATCAGAGGAAACGCGATGGACGTAAGCCTCCGTCTCTTCGCCAGCTTCATGGATTCCATATAGGCGCTGTACAGGATCTCCTCCTCCCCGGAAGCGCCGTCCTGCCAGACCGGGCCCACCGCATGGATGATGTACCGGGCCGGAAGCCCGAAACCCTTCGTAATGACCGCCTTTCCCGGATCGCAGCGGCCGATCCTCCGGCAGGCCTTTTGAAGCTTCTCCTCCCCCGCCGCCAGATAGATCGCGCGGCTGACGCCGCTGCCCTCCAGAAGTTTCGTATTGGCAGTGTTCACGATGGCGTCCGCCTGTACCTTTGTAATATCGTTTCTGATCAGTAAAAACGGCATGATTATAACTCCTATTCTTTTGCAGTCTTATAACCAAACTGTTCCAGCCGGTCCCGGCACAGTTTCCGTTCTTCCTCTGTAAAAAGCGTTTCATATTCCGGCTTCAGGACATGCGCCTCCACAGACAGGTCCAGACGATGACATTCCCAGAGTCTCGCGAATCCGTCTGTTCCTCCCTGCCTGCCGATCAACGTCTTTGCCGCTGCAAGCCCTCCCTTTTCACCAATCATCTGTAGAAAACGGGTTGCGTTGTATCCGCACTCTTCCTTCGCCGTTGTATAGATCTGAACCATCTCCGCCTCAAACTTCTTTTTCAGTTTCTCCATATCCGTTCCCATTTTCATTTCTCCTCCTGCCGCGGGCTTTTTCTGCAGTTCTGACCGGGTGAAACTTAACTCTGCCATTTTTGCTTCTGAACCCTTCATTTCTTCACCCGTTCTTTCCATGTATTGCTGTGCATTTTCCATTACATTGATTATAGCATATTCAAGGGAAGATGATAGAAAATAATAGAAATAATGGAAGAGAAAGACAAAGGCAAAAGATAACATACGTACAACACGTCCGGAGCTCCGCCCCGGAAGTGTTGATTCTGCATATTGTCTGACATTATCCGCACAATACCTGTTTTCGTCCTTAATCCGCCGCCATCAGCATCTGCGAAAGCTGCCTTCTGGTCATACCCATGGACTGGAACATGGCAAATTCCCTGCGCCGGGTGAGGATGCCAGTCAGCATGAAATTGATGAAATTCAGGACGCCGATCATGCCGATGACCAGGCTCAGAGCGCCTCCCACCTCATTCATCGATCCCCTCCAGAATGTATCCGCATCCGCTTTCAGCGACAGGGCAATCCCGTCGTTCAGCGCGCGGTCGTCTTCCACAATCAACAGTTTCATCTTCTCACTCCTGATAAAAAGCTTCCAGATTGCGCCGGTACAACTTTGCCGGCCGGTGTCCCGCTCCATCGAATATATGTTCTGTCTCTGTCACATATCCGGCGATCTTCCTGCGGAAATTCGGAGTCAGCAGCGGCTTCCCCTGTATGGTCTCATAGGCTTTCTGAAGGCTCGTCAGCGTGAACCGCTCCGGCATCAGGTCAAATACGATCCGTCCCGTGTCTCCCGCCTCCCTCTGAAGCGCAAGGTATGCGCACAGAATGATCCGGGCATGATCAAACGCCAGCCCTTCCGTCTCCAGAATCTCATAGTCCACGGTCTCGTGATAGTCATGAAACCGCTTTCGCTCCCGGACCACCGCCTTCAGCTTTACAGGAATTTCCTCTTCCTTCTCAAGATAAAGCTCATACACATGCTCAACCTCTGCGGATGTTTCCTGAACTTCTTTTTTTACCTGTGTTTTCTCAAGGGAAATGCCGAACCACCCGGCTTCCCACGCGTCGGACCCGCCCCGGACCTGATACCGCGTTCCATCGATCAGGGCAAGAAACCCGTGGGATATGATCCACCCTCTGGGATCCCGGTCCGGATCGCTGAAAAGTTCAAAATGCTTCAGATACGCTTTCTCCACGCCGGTCTCCTCCTGAAGCTCCCTTCTGGCCGTATCCTCCACGCGTTCCCCCGGCCTGCAGAACCCGCCCGGCAGCGCCCAGTGGTCTTTATATGGAAAAGACCCTCTCCGGATCAGCAGAAGCTTCAGCCTTTTTTCCGGGTCCTTCCGATAATTTTCTTCCTCTTTGTCCGTTTTCTCCGTTCCCATAATCGAGAAGACCGCCATGTCCGCCGCCACGGACGGCCGGTCAAACCGGGAAATGTCATATGCTGAGAGATACGCCCGCTCCTCCTCCGAGATCACATAACCGCCCATACTTCCTGCCCCTGCCTTTCCGCCATATTGTCTGATATAACTTCTATGTTCTCTGCGCCAGCAGCCACGCCATAATATGGACTGCCTGCTGAAATTTTCCCTGATGAATTAGCTCCTCCAGCTCCGCCGCCGAATACTTCCGTACGTTCAGAAATTCCGTCTCATCCAGCTTCTGCTCCCCGGATCTTTTGCAGTTTTCCGCCTTGAAAATGTGGGCGTAATTGTCCGCGATCGTCGCGTTGGACGGAACGGAAAACAGATACGTCCAGTGGTCCGATACATATCCGGTCTCCTCCAGCAGTTCCCTTTTCGCCGCCTGAAGCACGTCTTCGGTCGCCGCCCTGTCACTGTCGGCCCCATATTCCCTGCCGTCCGTCCGTTCCACGCCGCCTGCCGGAAATTCCGTCGTCACCTTTTTGATCCCCTGTCGGAACTGCCTGACACAGAGGTAATCCCCTTTTTCATCCGACGCGACAATCACCACATAATCCCGGCGGCTGTAATTATAAAACGGCTCATATACTTTTCCATCCGGCAGACGGTACGCCGTCCTCCGAAAATCGATCCACCGGTCCTGCACGATATGCTCCGTACGGACCTCCTGCCAGACCAGATTTTCCTGATCCCCACCGGCGTCCGGCGCCTGCATCCCGCTGCAGACCAGATGCAGCGGAACCACCACCCGGTTCTGCCTGTCATCCCTGTTCGAATTCATGATCCGATTCCTCCATTCTGTATTTTCATCGGTACTGTTAAAGAATTATCCAAATACATCCGGATAACCTTTCGGGCAAAATCTTCTTTATCCTTGATTGTATTGCTGTTTGCTGCAATTGTCAAATACTCTGTCTCATGGCTCCTGATACTTCTGACTGCATTCGGAATCCCATTGTATTCTGCTTTCCAGACACAACATTTTTCATATTTCCGTGAATTACAATCTGCATTTCCCGGCAGGTTTTGTCGGAGCCTCCATCCCGTTCTTGAAAGTAGTTTTCTGATATTAAGCTAACCGCCGCATATGGCTGTTTACCATAGCGGCGGTTAACTTTTATCTTTGTATTACAGATATTTCATTTTTTACACAACTTGATGTTTACAATAAGAACGGACTGCTAAAAACAGAAACAGCGGAATTTCAACTGCGGCTGATGCCAAAATGACATATGGCGTCCAAAAACTCATCTCCCCTATATGCAGGAAATGAAAATCACAAAGCTGATAGAGAAAATTATTTTTCATACCTATGCCCGCTGACGGCAAAACTCCTCCAATCCAGGTATCATCCAAAGCCCCATACGCAAATACAGGCAGAAACAGTACCACTATGGAAATCAACAGCATGGTCATGGAATCCCTGCATCCGGCAGATAAGAACAATGTGAAGCTGACGGTTGCCAGTACTGAGAAAAGTCCTGCAAGCGCCAAAATAACCTGCAGCTGCCCCAGATTTATATTTGGCAGATTTATAACTGAAAACAGCATCTGAAACGAAGTCTTCAGGCAGTCTGTGCCAAATGCAAGATTCAGGATTAACAGATGAATTGACATTCCCAAAATGAAAATAACTATGAATATGCAACAGACCGACAAAATCCGTGTAACAGCTAATTTCATGCGTCCGTATTTAGTACAGCGCAAAATACTGTCACTGCCGGTCTGATATTCATTGGCAAAAGCAGGAGAAGCAATGGCAACACAAAGGATTGATAAAACCAAAATATACAATGTTGTATAATCAAATGCGTCCCTGCTCATACCGGGGTACAGGTAAAATGGCTGATCCACGTCTGCATACCTGCCTGCTGCAAACTGTCTGGCTGCCTCATATTCTTTCTGCTCAAGATTCATGGTATCGTCCAAATGAGAAACACATTTTTCATAAAAATACTGTTCCACCTCATCAGGATCAATATCCATCAAGTCTGCACCAATGCCAGTTTTTGGATCAGCAAAGGCTTCTATTAATCCCCTGAGCATAGGGCGGATAGCCATAATATTTTCAATATAAATGTCCAGTGGGACATCATTAAGTGTACCGTATTCTTTTACATAGGATTGATATGTCCGCAGGGCTTCCGCCAGCTTTTGCGGAGTAATGTTACCTGCTGTTTTTTCATAGTAATCCCTCTTAAACTGGATTGCCGGTAATCCATCTAATTCTATGATTTTCCCATCTTCTCCCGGACGGTTAATTGATTCAAAGCTGATTGGCAGATATGCCATTACGATAGACATTAAAAGTGCAGCAGCAAGCAATGTCAAAGTACGGCGTGACTTCATAATCCGTTTTATTTCTAATCGGAATAATCGCATATTAATTTCCCTCCCCTTCCAGATTTTCCTGCGGAAAATACCAAAGATACAAGTCCTCAA